>JAZTYM010000001.1:0-76596 GCA_045637025.1 Akkermansia sp.
CCATCTGGCAGTAGGCGATGGCATTGGGGTTGGCCCCATGCTGCACGAGGGTCTCTAGCGCCTTCAAGTGCGCAGTCTGTGCGGCAAGGATTGCTGGAGTAAGCCCATAGATACCATGAAAACTGGCTGTACCAAGCTGAGCCGCGCTGCCACTCTCTGCGGCCTCATGCAGCATGCCCGAGACGGGGGCAGCTACGCATCTGGCGGTATAAGCAGCCAGTAGTTTGTCCATCAAGGAGGGCGGAGGAACGCTCAGGTCAAACACAGAAAGGGTGGCTTGGGCATTCACCATGGAGCCGAACATATCCTCTGCATATTGCTGCCGAAGATAGCGGTCAAACTCTGTGATGGCCGTTCGTTCCTCCGGTGTCCAGCTTTCGTGAAACGCTGGCGTGCCTTTCCAGGTCCACCCCCACAGCCAGATGGCGCAAGCACTCGCAGCCAGCATCAAGATAACCAGGATACCTGCTAAGCTGTAGCCCACATAACGCCCTATTTTCTGAAACTTACATCTGCTCATACCTTTGCACCGCATTATAGGCATTCAGAGGGGGAATATCAAGCCTGCATTTGCAGCAGATTTTGATTCTTCTAAGGGGCTATGCACATACCCAGCAATAACATGCGCCTATTGTGACGAGAATATTGATAAGCAAGCTCGTGCACTTAATCCAAAGAAAACCGACAGGGTTATCTTTTTGGGTAAAAGGTCTTATTCTACCCTCCTTGCACCCCATGTACAAACTATACCATAGATACCCAGCAAAAGCCGACACGGCCAACCTTTGGGCCAACCACTCGTGGCCATGTTCAATCAGCAAAAATGCCACGCCCAAGAACAACAGACCTGCGGCGGCATGAGCAAGCAATGTGATGATATCTTTATCCTTCATACGCAAGAAAGGCTAAGATGCGGCGGAACTGGTGCATGGTCATGGCTGCTCTGCGGGATAATGAGTCTGGCTCAGGCTTGCCTCGCCTGTAGTGGGGTTGATGGTATAACGCTCAAAGCGCAGAATCCGCATGCCCTCTGCATCCATGCCGAATCGCAGCAATTCCCGACCTTCGCGGAAGTGATACGGGGTATCGCTGCGGAGAACCTTGGTGGTATGGGAGATATTCACGCTGGCCGAAGGGGCTGCTAAGCGGTAGGTCTCTACCAGCAATTGCTTGCCATCGGATGAAAGGGTGTAGTGAATGATTTTGAAATAAGCAGAGCCACCTCGCGCTCTCACAGGGGGCGCATAGTGTTCCATCACCACCGTGTGATACGGCGAAACGTGGGTGGGCTTGGGCGCGCGAGAGAACCGCGGAGCCTCGGCATCTGGGATGGGCAAGTCACTCAAATCGGTTTGTTTGACGCGGAACTCCGTTGCGGCTTGCGGGATATCTACCACAGTCGTTTCCGCATGCGCTTCTGTTGTGCAGAACTGGACCCCCCACCAAACGAGCGCGGCAAATCCCCCCATCAAACAATGCTTCATTTGTCTCATTTATCTACACGTTTCGGTACCAGTTAGCAAAGGCCGTGGTGTTGCAGAATAGCCTGCACGCTGGCCAGCTTGCGCGGGGTGTAAACGAGCACCTTGCTGCCGTTCGAGATGAGAACAGCATTGGCCTTCTTACCGAAGAGAACCTCCAGCCCTTTAATGTGCAATCCGCAGTATATGTGGGAGAGCGTGGTGTCCTGCATAGGCAACCAGCCATCGGAGCGAAGAATGCCGCACCACTTCCACGGGCTGGACTCTTCTTCAGTGGTGGATTTCTGGCGACTCCGGGAGCGTTTCGGGCGAGTGGCATCGCTGGTCACCGTAGCATGGGGGCGGTATTCATAAGCGGCCGGGTAGAGCAGCAGGTGGGCTTTCCCCTGATTCGCGGGCAGGATGATGGCACCATCTTCGCTCTGTTTGGCTCCGGGAAGTGAAGAGAGCTCCTCCCAAGTGAGAGCCAGTGGAAGTTCTGTGTAGGGAATCGCACAGCCATGCCAATAATCCTCCCTCGGAATGGGCTTGCCAAACAGGTTTTCCGCATCCCAAGCTTTACGCCATCCAAGGAAGGCGGCGAAGCCTAAAAGAGGCCCAGCCAATACGGCAAAGCCACCGAAGAGTATCGCTTGTATTCTTGCTTTCATTTCCCAGTCTGGGGCCATGATTCCCGCTTTGCAGGCAAGCATGCCAGCAACGAAAACGACGACCGCCATGATGAACAGCAGAAGATTGGCGCAAAAACGATTCATGATAGAGAAAATGCTGAATAACAACACCTCATACTACAACTCTGAGAGAGAGGAACAAGCAAATTCACGCACCATGACCCAAAAATCCCCTGAGACGGGGCTCACGGCATCCCTGTTTTACCCTCTTGACTTTATGTGCCACGGTCAGTATAATCCCGTCCCTTTATCACATGAACATACCGTTATCCGATCATTTTACCTATCGCAAGCTGGGAGCGTTTGTCTGGCCGACCATTGCCATGATGGTGTTGACCTCCGTGTACACGATGGTGGATGCCCTGTTTATTTCGCACTATGCGGGCGAGACAGCACTGGCGGCGGTCAATTTTGTGTTTCCGGTCATCATGTTGCTGGGCGGGCTGGGGTTCATGTTTGGCACAGGAGGCACGGCGCTCGTCGCCAAAACCTTTGGGCAAGGGGATGCCGAGCGCGGGCGCCGCTATTTTACGCAGATAAGCCTATTGGCTGGCATCGTGGGGAGCGTCATGGCTGCTGGGGGCATCTGGTTTCTCCCGCAGGTGTGCATTTTGCTAGGGGGCACCGATGCGCTGCTGCCCGATGCCGTCCTCTACGGGCGCATCATGCTGGGCTTTTTGCCCTGTTGCATCTTGCAGTGTTCGTTTCAATCCCTGCTGGTGGCGGCCGAGCGTCCCAAGATGGCGTTTTGGCTCAGTGTGGCAGGTGGTGCGACCAACATCGTGCTGGATTTGCTTTTTATCGTCATCTTCGGATGGGGGTTGGCGGGTGCCGCCTTGGCCACGGGGCTGAGCCAGGCCATAGCCGGGCTTGTGCCGGTGCTGTATTTCAGCCGCCCCAACACCAGCTTGCTGCGCTTTGTGCGCACCACATTGGAGCTGCGGCCCATGCTGCAAGCCTGCAGCAACGGAGCTTCAGAGCTGGTGACGGGCGTGTCCGCCTCATTTGTAGGCATGCTCTACAACTACCAACTCTTGCAGTACTATGGCGAACACGGCGTGGCGGCCTACGGGGTTGTCATGTATGTGGCCTTCCTGTTTAGCTCCATCATTTTTGGGTACGATATCGGCAGCAACCCGCTCTTTGCCTACAACCACGGCGCAGAAAACCACGCCGAGTTGCAAAACTTATTCCGCAAGAGCATGGTGCTGCTCAGCGGAGCCGGGGTGCTGCTGTGTGTGGCATCCGTTTGCCTGTCTTATCCGCTGGCATACCTGTTTGTGGGGTACAGTCCCGCCCTCACCGAGCTGGCGCAGTATGCGTTCTGCGCGTTTTCGGTGTTCTTTTTGCTGCATGGCTACAACATCTTTGCCTCTGGGCTTTTCACGGCGATGAACAATGGCTTCATCTCGGCGCTCATCGCCTTTGCCCGCACTTTCCTGTTCCAAGCCGCCGCCGTCTTGCTGATGCCGCTGCTGTTTGGCGCCAGCAGCATCTGGTGGGGCGCGGCGGTGGCAGAGCTGCTCACCCTCTTCATCTCTGCCGCCCTCATCCTCCGCTTCCGCAAGCCATACGGCTACCTCTAGCCCGCCCCGGCTCCGGGAGCTTCGTTGGCATCGATACGCAGGCAGCCACCGCGCCGCGGTGCATCACCAATCCATATTTCCGCGGGCGGGTTGGCGGGTATTGGCGACAAGGGTGCGGGCAAAGCCCACGAGGTCGTGGGCGGCATCTGTGCGCAGGTACTTGGGGTTGAGCCCGCGGGGTCCAAGGCGCCAGCGGTCGAGCCCATCGGCGTCCTTAAAAATTTGGAAGAGCAAGCGTACGCGCTCGACTTGGGCGGCAAAAAGCTCGTTGATGGATTCCATGCCGCGTTCATCGTCGCCATCGTGGAAGAACATCAAGCAGGTGGACTCGGGGTGGAAGGTGAGCTCCTTATGGGCGCGGCAAAACTCACCGTAAAAGCTCGCGGCGCGGGCACCATGCCCCGAGTCGCGCCACTCGTTCACCCGGCGGGTATCATGAAAGATGGCCGCATGGCCCAGCACCTCGAGAGCGGCGGCATCCCCGGGCAGCAATTGGTACCCCATCATCAGCGCATAGAGCAGCACGCGCTCGCTGTGTGCGGTGGAGTGCTGCACGCTGTCGGGCATGTTGAAGGGCACATGTTCGTACATATAATCTGCCCACTGGGCATAGGCCTCTTTCACCGCATCGGGCAGCTGCCGCACAAATTTGGAGGGTACTACTTTTCTCTTCATCTTATCCTTAAAATACCATATTTCAAGGAGAGAGCAAGACAATACTCCCCCATTTTTGCACGAAACTGGAGCGGCGCAAGCGCCGCTTAGGCTTGGCGGCGGCGGCGAGCCAGCAGGGCTGCGAGCGCCAGCAGGCTCAGGGTGGTGGTGGTGGGCTCTGGCACAGCCAAATCTTGCAGGTAGACCACGGCAGCGTTGGAGTCGTAGACCAGCAGGGTGGTATCGCCAATGTATTCGCTACCCGTCAGGTAGCGGTCGGCCTGTGCGTAGTAGATACCCGTGTTGGCATCTGCAATCACGCCATCAAGCACAAAGTTCACGCTCCCCACATCGCTGAAGAGGATGAGCTGCATGTCTGACGTGACAGCGCTCACGAGGGTATCCAGCTCGGTATGGAAGACAATCAAGTTGTTTTCCAGCGTATCGAGCGTGAGCGCACCGCCCATGAGGCTGGTGTGGGCCAGCTTCGTCTCATAAGTGGCGCCGCCAGCAAGCGTGAGCCCCGCAGCAGTGCCTGTCTGCACCGCGGCGGCGGCCTGCTGGTTCATGGCCAGCGTTTGGTTGAAGCTGCCGCTATACTCCACGGTGGGGTTGCCCATTGCCGTGTGGTCCAAATCAGCCACGGCGGCTACAGCATTCCCTTGCACCATGTCTGCCACCGCAACGCTGACGTTTTTCTGCAGCGAGCTGAGGTCGTATTCATACACCGTCTCTGCCTTGCTCACGGAGAAGACAGCACCCGCGGTCACATTGACTGCACCCGTCGTGATGATGGCCGCGCTCGTGCCCACGCCGGCGGACTCGCCCTCTGCCGGCGAGACAGAGGCATCGCCCGTGGAGCTCAGGCTCAGTTTCTCGCCGTCGGCGATGGTGATATCGCCACTGACATGGAGGGAAGCCTGCTGCCCTGCCACATGCACACTGCCATCGATGAAGGAGCCCGCCTCCACGGTGATGGAAGCCTTGTCGCCCTCCACGCGGAAATCACCGCGGTAGTCAATCATGGAATCAAACACGATGTTGGCCCCCGAGCCACTGGCGTCCGACACCACAACGGTGCCCTCACCCTCGAGCAGCTCGGAATGCGCGCTCACAGCCTTGCCGCCGATAGCCTCACCGTTGAGCACGAAGGTACCATTGGCACCCAGGTAGGTCCAAGCGGCGTTGTAGCCATTGCCATCCATGTGGAGCACACGCTCGGTGGTGTCTGTGCCAGAGATATACACCTCACCCCGAATATCATTCTCATCTGCCGCCAGGGTCGTGACCATGCGGCTCGATTCTGCGTAGCCATCCTCAACCGTGAGTCGCAAATCCGCCGCAGCTTCGATGCGCACGGCCCCTTGGCCTGTCGCCGTATCGCCCAGACCCTTGGCGCTCTGCACCTCGATTGTGCCGCGCATGGCGTGGGTACCACCGGTGTAAGACGAATCACCGCAGAGCACCAGCGTACCGTCGCCAGAGTGCAGCACATCGCCCGAGCCATCAATATCGCCACTGAGAGTCAGGGAGACATCGCGGCCCACCGCCGAAATAAGGGCGGCGGAGTTGCCATCGGTGGCAGAGTAGCTCAGCCAGCGGGCATCGCCACTGCCGGCGATGGTGATATCATTGTTCATCAGGGTGGGTTCATCCCCATAGCTTCCCTTGTAGGTGAGCAGCAGAGAGGCCCCCGCCTCGACAACAACGGCGTTGGTCTTCTCATTCTTGCCCGCCGTACCCCAGCCACGCAGCCAGAGCGAGCCCTCAGATACGCGTGTGCCACCAGAATAGGAATTGGTTTGGTCGAGCACGAGGGTGCCCACACCCACCTTGTGCAGAGTAGCTGCCAGCACCGTGTTACCCTCCTTGGTATCGCGAAGCTCGCCCGAGAAAATGGCCTCGTTGTAGCCCGTGTCGGCAAAGCCCGTCACATCCGTGGCTTGGGCTGCTGCCCAATCGGCCTTTTTCACCAGCAGCATCAGGTTGTGGTTAATCTCTGAGCCTGCCACGTAGTCCGAACCATCGGCATACTTGGCATTCACAGCAATGGAGTAGAGGTTGTGCGTCTCAATTTCCACATATTCCTCGCCGCCCATGGTCACATAGGTCAGGGCGCCGTTCGCATCCTTGCTGTGCACACCCACAAAATTTGCCAGTTTGCCGGCGGGAGCCCCCTCCACGCCAATGGTCATGCCCCCACCCTGCACATGGGTGGTACCAGCGTTGTAAATATGCGCCTCATGGCCCAGATAAAGCTCGGCGGTGTCGCTCGCCCACACGATGGTGCCCGTACCCACCACGCCGGAGGCCACGGTGGAGTTCCCCTTGCTGAATCCGCCCTCCGTGCTGGAGGAGGAGCCCAGCAGGTACAGTCGGCCACCCTGCAAGCGGGTGCCACCAGTGTAGGTGCTAGAGCTGCCCGAGAGATAGTGCACCCCTTCCCCGTCTTTGATGAGCGTGCCGCCGGTCTTGTTGCCATCGGTGATGGTGCCGCCGAACACCGCGTGGGCAAAGCCCGTGGTGTTCATGAACTGGCCGTAGGACTGAGTCTCGTCCATGTACGACTCGTGGTACCTAGCAGTACCGGTAGTTTGCAGGGTCAGAGCGCTGTCGTTCAACGCCACAACGCCCGAGCCACTCAGCGAGCGCACCACCAAGCTGGTGTCGCCCTTCTCCGCCGTGGCGTTCAGATGCAAGCTTGCATCGGCCGCCAGCACCATATCCGTCTGCGTGCCAGTGCTCTCCAAATCCACCGCAAAGATGCCATCGTGTACCAGCACAGTGCCCTTCGACATCCGCACGGCGCGGGCAATGAGGCTACCCGCGCCCAACTTGGTGAAGGTATAGCCATTGAGGGTAAGATGCGTGGCTCCCAGCTCATTGCTGTTCATGTAGAGGATTTCGTCGCGCTCCACCTTGGCGGAGGCATTCTCTGCCAGAGTGACGGAGGGGAGCGAAATCATGTTGACGGCGTTCTTGTTGCCATCTACCTCTGCTGTGGGCTTACCCTTGTAGATAGCGCCCTTGTTATCCACACCATCGCCGCTGATAATCAGGTTGAAACCCAACCCGGCGTACATCGAATCCGCCTCGTACTTGGAAGACTCTACCGGGTAGCCGGAGAAATCCACCGTCGTGCCAGCCGTTACCGTCACAGTGCGGTCATCGGTGGTATCATCTGTCTTGCCGATGATACTGGTGGAGATTTTGAGGGTGGCGGCATCCGTGAGCAGGATATCGCGTCCAAAGTTCTCGCCATGGCCAATCACCTCGACCACGCCTTGGCCACTGATTTCAAGAGTGGTGGCGGTGTCCATGTCGTTGTCGAAGGCACCCAGCGCCACGATGGCGTGCGCACCATCCGCTAGGGTGATGCGGTCGAACCCCGTCACGGTGACAGAATCGGCAGAGGTGCTAAAGCCATCCGCCGCGAGGCGACCGAGCTCGTAGACCCCGGCCTCTGCCAAATGCAGCGTGCTGGTGTGTCCAGCCCCCAACACGACGTAAGATTCCGTCAATTCGCGGCCGCCATAGAGCTGACCACCCACCCAATGGCCCTCATCATCGAGCGCCCCCAGATGAAAATCGCGGTACAGATTGACCAGCACATCACCATTGGTGATGCTGTTGGTAACGTTCCCCTCATCGACCCAGCCCATACCCGCGGCATCCACTCTCATGGCGCCGCCACTCATGAGGTCCAGCACGATATTGCCGTTCACCGTGCCACCGTTAGAGCCACCCACGAGCTGAGACTGGACGTAGGCATCCCCCTCCATGCGGATGTATATATCCCCGGTGACGGTATACGCATGGCCACCACCAAAGACGCGCTTGGTGCTCCCCTCGCTCACCGCGCCCAATGTGCCGCCAGCCAGCACCATCTCCACGGCGCGCAGCCGGCCATCTACCACTTGAGTACCGGTCAGGTTCACATCATACCCTGCGGCAAAGATTTCACCTATCGTGCCATCATCCACAAACACGTGTGCCGTGCCCTTCTGCGAATAGCCCCACTCATATGAACCACCTACAAGCAGGTGAATATTGCCATTTCTTACGGTGACAAAGCTCTCCGCGTTCTTCTGCTCCATGCGGTAGGAACCACCCACGACCAAAGTCTTCTCGGCCGCGGTATCCACCAGCACATGTGTGTCAGCGGATTGGGGTGTATCCACCCAATCATACTGACCACCAATCACACGTTCAATGGCAGAGCGGTCGTGTATCCACACTTCATAATCAGGCCGTGTCGCGCCCCATGTACCACCAGCTACCCACGAACCAGTAGCAGCAGAGGTAAGAGATACCACGATGGCTTTACCGTCGTTGACCTTCTCGGCATTGGCCTCATTCACGACGAAAGCATAGGTGTAATAATCGCCCCCAGCTGCCATGAAAAATTTTTCATCCGATCCAGCATATCGGCGCGACAGCGCGGGTGACTTCTCCATCTTGCCCCAGCGCTCATCCCACTGCGGCATGCCCACAGAGGTATCATCAGCTATGCCGTCGCCATTGGTGTCATTGCCGATACTCAAGGTAACCGAACCATCTTGATTATCCTCAAAATCAGCCACAATACCATCCGCAAGACCGGTTACATACTTTCCGTCTGCCGTGTTCGTACCGGCAAGTCGCACGCCATTAATCAAAACCTGATAGGCTTTCAACGACTGGTGGCTGTATATGTCAAAACGCCCCGTATTCAGCTCCGCATTCTTTTCGTGCTGAATAAACTGGTACGTCACAGCACCAGGATGAGCGGCGTCTGTCGCGAATTCGTACTTGAGCTGGCCAATTTCGATGGTGGCATCCGTCAGGTAAATGATGCCTTTGTTGACCAAGACGTCGTTGAAGGTCAGATTGCCCGTAAAATAGTATCTACCAGACTCATCGACAACCACGTTTTGGCCAATGGTCGCGTCCTTCACCGCGTAATAACCTGTTTTTTGAGAAGCGCCTTTGTCAGAAGTGGTCAGCTTCACATGCGTCAGGTCCACATCGCCCAAAACGTGGGTATCTTCCAGCGTGAGATGGGATACAGAGGCCGTGCCATTGATGGTAGCCTGCGCCACCTTGCTCAAATCCTCGGACGTGCCGCGGATTCCGGTCGCATCCAAGGTGACACCACTGAGCACCGCATCGCGGTATGTGGGCGGAGACATCTCGTCATCTCGCACACCGGCTACCGTGTACTTGAATGAACCATCGGCCGCTGGTCCCATCTTCAATTCGATGGGGACGCCGAAGCTGCTACCGCCTTGCAGCACAAGTTGTGCATCGTGGTCCACCGTCACTGTACCCCCCACAGCATAAGCTTCATACATATCCAGTGTACCGGCCTGAATATCGATATTGCCCAAGGCGCTGTCTGCGCTCATGTTGTTGTACAACTTGAGTTCGACCCGAGCCTCACCATCCTTGTGGATATGGGTACCAGCCGCAAATGCACCATGATCATTGAATTCATAATCGGTGGAATCAGCAATGAAATAAATATACCCCGGATCCACCGTACCGTAGACGGCTATGTCGCTGGCGCCACCATCCAAATCACCGAAAATGGCAGCTTTGTATTCCGCGTTTTCATCGTAATTGCCATTGCCGCTACTCCAGTTGCCGCCTTGGTCCGTCGTGGACCACACGTAGTAGTAACCGTAGGTTTTTTCACCCTTACCTTCCCACACGTTGCCCATCAAGGTGTGGATGTAGAGCAAGCCGCTCTCGGCATCAAGCCCCAGCTTGTACTGCGATGCGCCGAGCTCCACGCCGTTATCGTGCTGCACGTTGAGGCTGATATTGTCGATGTCGATAGAAGACAGGCCCGTCATGAGGTTGTAAGTCCTCATCGTCTTCAGTTCATCCGAGAAGGAGACGTTGAGCACCAGTGTATTTTCACCGGCAGCCATTTGGGTGGAACCAACTTGCAGGGCAGCTGCGGCGGCGGAGAATTCATCCGTGTCAGTGATGGTAGAATAAGAAATGGTGGAGCCGCTGGACAGGGTGAGGCTGTTCAACTGCACAGCAGAGGCGGTATCCAGAGCCAGCGTGGCGCCATTGCCCAAGGCCACTCCCGCCTGTGCCAGAGTGGTGGCATTCAGCATCTCCAGCGTAGCTCCCTGCTCCACCTGCACCGTGCCGGTGAAGGACTGAGCGCCAGAAAGTGCCACGGTGCCCTCGCCGGTGAGGCTTACCACCCCATCGCCGGAGAGCGTACCGCTGATATTCAGGGTGCTAGTGGGCTGGTCGTCCTGCGTGGGCTGGTCGGCATGGAGGGTCAGCGTATCACCGACAGAGAGGTTGGCCTTGATGCCGTTGCCCGCATCTGCATAGGAGATGCGCACCCCATCTGCCAGCTGCAAGCCAGCCCCATTTGCCGCGCCGTTGATGGCACTACCACCCGAAAGGGAGATGGCATTGCCAGTCGAGATAGACTGGGTGGTGCTGCCCACATCGAGTCGGGAGCCATTCTTCAGCACGATGGCACCAGACCCAGCCGCCATGAAATCATTCGCATTCTCCGCCAGTGTCAGCTTGCCGTTGTCCAGAGTCAGGGAACCATGTATCGCGCCCGTGGCGTTCTTCACCGTCACAGCACCCACGCGCACAGTCAAGTTGCCCAAATCCTGCATCTGGGTCACGGTAGCGCTGCGAGCTTGCACGATAAGGCCCAAATCCGTATAGCCATCGGCATCGGCCGTGCCGCGTATGGCCATATTTTCTACCGTGCAGCCCGTGCCAAAGCGGAGTTGGGCGGCATCGCTCTGCACTAGGATTTCATAGCCGTGGTTGTAGGTGGTGCCATAGGCATCCAGAGCCAGCGTGCCAGCCAAATTGACCAGAGGGAAGGAGGAGGAGGACACGGCCACCGATTCTGAGGCCGACTGCACATGCACATAGGCGCCTTCGGCCACGGTGAGGCTGTTCACATGGATGTTGCCGAAATAAACCTCGTGCTGCTGGGTGTTGACAATCAATTGGCCAGCCGTAATACTCTCGGTATAATGCTGCTCTGCCGTGCCGCCAATGGTGATGGTGCCGGTTTTCCCTACCGAGAGTGTGCCGGTGACATTCACCAGCGCTTGGTCGTAGGCGCTGCCATCTTTGTCTCCGGCGTTCACCACAATCTCCATCCCCGCGGCCGTCACATCGCCAGAGATATCCAAGCGCCCTGCTGCCGTGGCATCACCCGCATTCACAATCAAGGAGCCGAGGATGCTCATATCCCCCGCAATAGAGGTCGTGAGACCTTGTAGCTCAGCGTCTTTCACCACCGTCGTGGCACCAAGCAACTCGACCGTGCCCGCGCCACCGGTTGTCAGGTAGCCCTGCACCACCAGTTGGTCATGGAACGTAACCTTGCCCGAGCTGGGGGCCAGTGTCGCATCGGCCAGGGTCGCCACACGCGCACCGCGGAAGTTGTAGTCCCCGTTGGTGACGTTCAGCTTCATCACCACCATGTCTTGGGTGACGGTGATATCGCGGTGGGCGACCTCATCGCCCCCGCCAAAGTATACATTGGAAAGCGCGGTGAACACCTCTTCCCCTTGCGTGCCTTCTGTGAGGCTCCAGTTCGCCGAGGTGGGGTTCCACTTGTCGTCTTCCGAGCCATCCCAGTACAGATTACCCTCATGATCTTCGATGATAGTCACGGTGCCCGCCACGGTGGACTGAACGGCGGACTTATTCACCGCCACGCCGCTGTAGACAAACTTGGCGGTATCCCACCCAGTGATGGTACCCGATAACCCGTTGATGCTGCTGGGCAACTCTATGCGACTCTGCAAGCCATTGGCGGCATCAGCCACTTCGCCGTTCACGATGAGCACCTTCGTGCCAGCGGAAAGACCGCGCAAGTCGAAGACGACGTTGTCCACCGCCAAGGTGCTGTCCGTGGCCACACCCATTTCACGCTGCGATTGCGTCTCTTCAAAAGTGATATAACCCGTGAGCGTGCTCTCACCCGCAAACACCACGTTCTGCATGCTAGCATACTCAATCGTCGTACCGGCATGCAGCTGCACATCCCGCAACACGGCCGCATGCACACCATCTGCCGAGACCATCATATTGTGCGCCAACACCGTCACGCCCGTCAGCGTGCGCACCATGTCGCCCGAGACCAGCATCTGCACATTTTCAAGAGTACCACCGTGGATGGCGTAGGCACCCATGTCCAAGGACACCGACTGCCCCAACTCCAGCACACCTTCCTGCACCGTCACGCCCGTGATGGAGCCATGCGCGGCCTCCATGATGCGCAGCGTGCCGCTCCCCGTTTTGACAAAGGAGCCTTGCTCGTAGATATGGTGTTCGTGGCTTCCCGCAAAGGAAGTTTCCAAGATATTCGTCGTCAGCGTTTGGCCCTCAGCCACGCGAATCGCCAACGGCGAGGTGGTAGAGCCCATCACCATCGTGCTCTCAATCGTGGCAGACTTCTCCGCGCTCACCAAATCGCTCACCACCAAATCGCCGCCGCTGATGCTGTAGCCGCTGCCGGTCAGCTCCACCGCCGCCGCGTTCACGCCCTCGGGCACAATCTCCACCGCCTTGTTCAGCGCATCATCCTCGCCAAAAACCACGTGGGAGCCGCTCGTGTAGGTCGACTCAACGCCTTGCTCATCTTCCCATACGGCCGTGGTGCCCGTATCCCACACCGCGGGTTCGCCCACCGCAGAATCCCAGCGCAACGCAGGCTCCATTTCTGCCGCAGCAAGGGCCAGCGTGGTGCTCGGTACACATACCACGGCCATCAATGCCTTGAAGAGTCTATGAGGAAGGTGAAATTTCATGCAGTTTGCGGGTTAAACACATGTGATGCGCCATCGGCCTACCCAGTGGGGTTCATCAGCCGATGGCGCATCACACGCGCGGGGTATTTTGTATCACATCCTAGCGCATATTGGCAAGCAAAATGCGCGGCATAACACGCTTTTTTTTTACAACTTACATCATTTTGAAAGCGCTGCATTTATACCTGTTTTGGGGCACAAAACACCCCTTAATTCATGACGAAAGGCCTCTCCGCCGCCGCTGGATGCTCAACAAGCCCCCTGCTCCACCTGGCGGATAACATCGCGAGCCGCTTGCGCCACGTCTGCCTGCTGCAACAGCCAAGAGACGATGACCACACGCCGAGCACCCGCCTGCAATACAGCAGGCAAGGTATCGGCATTGATACCGCCTATGCAGAACAAGGGCATATCCCCCACGGCGGCCTGCGCAGCGGCGATATCTTGCAACCCTATGGACTTTCTCCCCGGTTTTGTGCCTGTGGGAAACAGCGGCCCAAAGCCAATGTAGTCGGCGCCCTCCTGCTTGGCCTGCATCGCCTGCTCCAAGCTGTGCGTAGAACGCCCCACAAGCATCTGGGAGCCCACGATGCGGCGCACATCTGCCAAGCTGCCGCCATCTTGCCCCACATGCACCGCATCGACCCCTATGTCGGCGGCCATTTCGGGGTAGTCGTTCAGCACAAAGATAGCGCCGCGCTCCCGGCAGATGGCTTGCATCTCCTCCGCCCACTCTTTCACGCAGCCAAGCTCCACACCCTTGGCCCGAAGCTGGATGATGCGCACGCCACCATCTATGAGCGCATGGGTGCGCGCCACGATTTGTTCGGGCTGGGTATACCCCATGTCGACGATGCCATAAAGGCGACAGTTGGCAAGAATCTGCTTCATGCCCCCACTCTGCCACAAAGCTTCCGCCACGACAAGCCAAAAATATAGCTGCCGCCAGGGGAACATCAAAGAGCATCCGTGTGGGGAATCACCCGCCCTCCCTCTGCGAGCCGCAGGCGAGCGGATTGATGAACCCCGAACGCAGTGAGCGGGTGACATCCCTTAGCCCAGCGTGCAGCCGCGGTCGTGGCGGAACGCTGGGATAGGCAAGAAAAAGGAATGGAACCCCGTAGCGCAGCGAAGCGGGTGGCATCAAGTGTAGCCTTGTGCTGCACCTCTGCCCATGGTACACACCGGCTGGGTATTCCCCGCTTGATGCCACCCACTCACTTCGTTCGGGGTTCTCTCTCTTCTTCCGACTCAACCCAGCGTTTCGCCACTGCTGTGGCTTCACTCTGGGCTACCTGATGCCGCCCGCCTCGTTGCTCTGCACGCCTGCGGGGCGAGCGGAGCTTTACAATTTGCCATGTGAAATGCTCAAATTTGAAATCAAAAAAGTCGGCTGCGCTTGGTGAGAAGCGCAGCCGAGAGAAGAAGAGTGCTCTTTTTTTTGGGGGGGGGAGCAGTACTGTATTAGGCTTCGTCGTTGGAATCGTTGTCTTCCTTGTCGCTCTTGACGAGCTTGGCGCAGCAAACGATGAAAAGGCCCCATACAATACCGATGGAGAGCAACATGGTGATGATACCTGCGATAGTCATGATGAGATTAAAGGTTGGGATTAGTTGTTAAAATCGTCGGGATTGGTATTTTTGTGGAACTTGTGGGAAGTAAAGATGACAAAGGCGAAGAAGATGGCCACCATCACGACCCAAACAATGGGGAAGAGAGCGCCGGGCTCGCAGTTGAGGAGGTTCTGCACTTGGGCGCTCTGCTGGATGAAGATATTCTTGTAGAGCCAAGACCCGAAGATGATAAGCAGGATACCTGGGGTGACCCAGCGCACTACAAAACCAATGCCAGGAGGCAGGGGCATGGCTGCACCTTGGCGCAGCTCTGCCAGGCCATTCTTGGTGCCCCACGCATAGTTGAAAATGGTGAAGAACAGGCAAGAGGTGAGGTAGAGGAACATGGTGCCGAACCAGAAGTCCATGGTGTCCAGCGCCATCAGGCCATCAGTGAACCAGCCAACCAGCAGAGTGCCGATGGTCACGAGGAAGGCGACAAGGGCGACACTTTGAATGCGGCGCAGCTCCCAGAATTCTTCAAGGAAGGCGATGGAGGGCTGCAGCATGGAGATGGCGCTGGTGATAGCACCGATGAAAAGCAGGAAGAAGAACAGCGTGCCAAAGAGGGCGCCGCAGGGCATGGCGGCAAAGACCTGCGGCAGCACGTTGAAGCCCAGCCCAAAGGTGCCACAGCCTGCTGCTGCGACCACACCGAGGAATGCCACGGCGGCGGGGATAATCATCATGCCGGCCATACCTACCTCGATGGCTTCGTTGGCGGAGTTGGCCGTGAGTGAGCTGAGGGCAATGTCCTTGCGGCGGCGCACATAGCTGGCGTAGGAGCATACGGTGCCGAAGCCGATGGAAAGAGAGAAGAACACCTGACCAGCGGCCGTGATCCACATCTCGGGGTTGAGCAGACCCTGCGTGAGGGTGATTTCTTTTTCCTGCACGGTCTTGCCCGGGTTGGCTTTCTCAAGGTTCTGCACCATGAGAGTCTTTTGCTCGGGGGTAGCGTTGGCAGGGAGCATTTCGACTTCCTTGCCATCGAGCACGAGCATGGTCTTGGTGGGGTTCCACATGTAGCCGAGGCCCTGGTTCACGTTGCGCTCGGGGTGGTTGGCATCGGGGGTGCCCAGCGTGAGCACACGCACCAAGATGATGATGGCGGTGATGAGCAGCACGGGCATGCTCCACTTGCAGAAGGTTTCAATACCCTTGCTGATGCCGCGGAAGATGACGTACAGGTTGGCCAAGATGGCAATCGCAAAGAAGATAAGCTGACCTGCATCTCCAGTGAAGATGGAGCCATCGCCCGTCAGACCAACGAATTGGGCAAAGAAGTTGCCGTATTCATCGGGGGATTGAAATTGCAAATTGCCCATGGCCGAGTGCCAAGCATAGCCGATGGTCCAGCTTTCCAGCGGGATGTAGTACATGGCGATGCCGATGGTGGCAATCACGCCGGCGATGCCGAGATACTTCCAACGGGCTTTGCCAGTCAGAAGATAGAAGATGCTCACCGTGCTGTGGCCACCGAGGGTGCCGCCTTTGCGGCCAATGGCCCATTCTACCCAGCTGAGGGGGATGCCCAGCAGCAGGAAGGCGGTGAAGTAGGCAATCATGAATGCGCCACCGCCGTACTGGGCTGCCAGACCGGGGAAGCGCAGGAAATTACCGAATCCAATGGCGCTGCCGGCTACTGCCAACACGACACCGAGGTTCGAGTTCCAGTTTTCTGTTTTCTTTGTTGTGCTCACGTAGAGTGGGGGTGTGTTTATTTGTTGAATCGACGGGACGTGGCTGCCACGACGCAGAAGAAGATAGTGATACCAAGAGCCCAGACGAGCGGCAGAATGGCACCGATTTTACCGTCTGCGATATTGGCCACATAGCTGCTGCGGGTGACGAAGAGTTCTTGGTAAATCCAAGCGGTGAAGATGGTAATCATGATGATGGGTGTCACCCACCGGATGATGAAGGCTACACCACGCGGGATGCGGATGCGGGCGCCATCTTTCAGCTCGGTCATGCCGTTCTGGGTGCCCCAAATCTGGTTGAAGAAGATGAGGTTGGTGCCAGTGGTGACGTAGAGGATGAGGCTGCCTACCCAGAAGTCGATGCTGTCCAGCGCGAGGGTGTCTTTGGTGTACCAGATGATGATGAGGGAGCCGCAGAGCACCAGCCCTGCAATGAGGGCGAGGCTTTGCCCTCGTTTCAGGTTCCAGTACTCGCCCACAAAGGAGACGGCTGGCTGCACCTGAGAGAGCGCACTTGTCACCGCGCCGATGAAGAGGAGGATGAAGAAGAGAAGGCCGAAGAATTGCCCGCCGGGCATGGCGGTGAATACTTGTGGAAGCACGTTGAACCCAAGGCTGAAGGTGCTGCTGGTGGCAGCGGCTGCCACACCCAGCAAAGCCACAGCTGCGGGGATGATGGTGAGACCTGCCAGGCCGACTTCTGTCACGGAGTTGGCGGCACCGGCGCTCAGCGCGCTCAGGGCGATGTCTTTGCGGCGGCGCACATAGCTGGCATAGCAGCAGATGGAGCCAGAACCCACGGAAAGTGAGAAGAAGACTTGGCCCGCGGCTCGCAGCCACATTTCAGGGTTGAAGAGGCTTTGCAGGAAGCTTACCTTCTTTTCTTTGATTTCTACGCCGGGGTGTTCGGTTTGCAGGCGGGAGACCAAGGCAGTTTTATCGGATTCTGTGGCAGAGGCAGGCACCATGCCGATGGTTTTATCTGTGGCGGCATCCACCAGCACGACCTTGTCCGGGTTCCACATGTAGCCGAGGCCCTCGTTGACGCTGCGTTCGGGGTGGGCGACATCGGGCGTACCCATGGTGAGCACGCGTACCAGCAACACGATAGCGACGATGAAGAGCAGGGGCATGCTCCACTTGCAGAACCACTCAATCCCCTTGCTGATGCCGCGGTAGATGAGGAAGAAATTGGCACCCATGGCCAGCAGGAAAAAGATGGGGGCGGAGGTGTGACCGCTGAAGAAGTGGCCATCTGCCTTGGTGCCAACAAAGTTGGCAAAGAAATCCTGATAGGCGGCAGAGTTGCTGAGCTCCAAATCGCCCACGACCATGTGCCATGCGTAGCCTAGGGTCCAGCCCTCCATGTACACATAGTATACGTTGATGCTCAGACCTGCCAGGATACCGAGGATGCCCAAGTATTTCCAGAGCGGTTTTTGGGAGATGAGTTGGAAGACGGAAGCTGGGCTGTGGCCACCCAGCACGCCACCACGGCGGCCGATGCTCCATTCTACCCAGCAGAGGGGCAGCCCCAGCAGCAAGAAGCAGCTGAAATAGGCTATCATGAACGCGCCCCCACCGTATTGGGCGGCTAGCCCAGGAAAGCGCAGGAAATTGCCAAAGCCGATGGCGCTGCCAGCCACGGCAAGCATGACTCCCAAGTTTGTTTTCCAATTATCTGTGCTGCGAGATGTGCTCATATGGCCTTACGAGAAAGGTTCGCGTTCGTATTTGGTTTCCAGATGGGGCTTCTTTTTGAAGTGGCTCGAGGTATGAACCACAAAGCAGAAGAAGAGGGTGACCAAGAGCACCCACACCAAGGGGAAGATGGCGCCGATTTCGCCGTTGAGGATGTTGGTGATGTGGTAGCTTTGCTTGATGAAGAGGTTTTGGTAAACCCAAGACACGAAGATGGCAATCATGATGCAGGGTGTGACCCAGTTGATGAGGAAGGCAATGCCACGGCCAATGGGCATGGCGGCACCGCTGCGCAGCTCGGCCAGACCCTTGTGTGTGCCCCACACGGAGCGGAACATGATGAGGAAGAGGGCTGAGCTCAGGTACAGGCTCATGGTGCCCAACCAGAAATCCAAGGTGTCCAGCGCAATCAAATCATTGCCGGTAAACCAGACAACCAAGATGGAGCCCACCACCAGCAACAGCGCCACGAGGCTCACGCTCTGCACGCGTCGCAGATTCCAGAATTCTTCCACAAAGGCTACTGCGGGCTGCAAAATGGATATGGCACTGGTGATGGCGCCGATGGAGAGCAATACAAAGAACAAGGTGCCAAAGAACTGCCCACCCGGCATGCTGGCAAATACTTGCGGCAGCACATTGAAGCCCAGACCAAAGGTGCTGGTGCCAGCGGCGGCAGCCACGCCCAAGAGGGACACGGCCGCAGGGATAATCATCATGCCAGCCAAGCCTACTTCTGCTACCTCATTGGCTGCATTGGCTGTGAGTGAGCCCAGCGCGATGTCTTTGCGGCGGCGCACATAGCTGGCATACGAACAGACAATGCCGAAGCCGATGGAAAGGGAGTAGAAAATCTGCCCTGCGGCGGTAATCCAGAGTTCAGGGTTGCTCAGGCCTTTCAGCAGGGTGATGTGTTCTTCACTGATGCTTGTGCCGGGGTTGGCGGTTTGTAAGCGCTGCAGTTGGTCTGCTTTTTCTGCTTCTGTTGCGCCAGCGGGTACCATGTCCAGCACCTTGTCTTTGTCGTTGACCAGCACGATTTTATCAGGATTCCACATGTAGCCGAGACCCTGATTCACGTTGCGCGTGGGGTGGGCGGCATCGGGTGTGCCCATGGTGAGCACGCGCACCAAAATGATGACGGCGGTCACCAGCAAGATGGGCATGCTGATTTTGCTGAACCACTCAATACCCTTGCTCACACCGCGGTACAGCAGCCAGAAGTTGGCAAGGACAGCCAAGAGGAAGAAGATGAGGAGGGTGCTTTCTCCGCCCATGAAGACGGCGCCATCTTGGCCTGCACCTGTGAACTTGGTGAAGAAGGCCCCGTATTCGGCGCTGCTGGCCAGGTTCAAATCACCCACGGCGGTGTGCCATGCGTAGCCCAGGGTCCAGCCTTCGAGAGCCATGTAGTACATGCTGATAGCGAGGGGGACGATAACGGCTACAAGCCCTAAGTACTTCCAGCTCCTGTGCTGTGAAAGTAGGTAGAAAATGGAGGCCGAGCTATGCCCGCCCAAGGCTCCGCCCTTGCGCCCAATGGCCCACTCCACCCAGCTCAGGGGAATGCCCATCAGCAAAAATGCACAAAAATACGCTATCATGAATGCACCACCGCCATATTGTGCGGCGAGCCCAGGAAAACGCAAAAAATTACCAAATCCGATGGCGCTGCCTGCCACGGCTAGTACGACGCCCAGATTTGAACTCCAATTCTCTTTTTTTCTTTTCTTGCTCACGACAAAATAACTCGTGAAGCATACATGCAAAACGGCCTGATGTCAAGGATATTGGTGCGGGGGCATCATTATGCGAAGATGGGTTGTTCAGTAGGGCGGGGACTGGCGTGTTTCTTGTGCAACAAAAAGAAGCTGCGGCATGTGCCGCAGCTTCCGTTAAAGTTGGTTTCTCGGGGGGCGAGATTAGATCTGGCCGTAGAGAGTCTTGCCAGCGGAGAGCAGGTCGTCGCAAGCCACCTGCAGACGCTCGCAGATACCCTGTTCGCCCTTCTTGAGGTAGGAACGGGGGTCGTAGACCTTCTTGTTGCCCACTTCGCCGTCCACCTTGAGCATACCATCGATGTTCTGGCACATGTGCAGCACGATGGGCTTGGAGAAAGCGTACTGGGTGTCGGTGTCGATGTTCATCTTCACCACGCCGTAGGAGATAGCCTCGCGGATGTCGCAGTGGTCGGAGCCAGAACCGCCGTGGAACACGAGCAGCATGTCTTCGCCGTGCTTGGCCTTCACCACTTCCTGACCGTCGCGCAGGATCTTGGGAGCCAGCTTCACAGCGCCGGGCTTGTACACACCGTGCACGTTGCCGAAGGTAGCGGCAAGCATGAAGGTGCCAAGGCCGTTGAGCGTCTCGTAGGTGAGCAGCATGTCCTCGGGGGAGGTGTAGAGCTTCTCGTTGGGAGCGTCGCCGTTGTCCACGCCGTCTTCTTCGCCACCCACAACACCGATCTCGAGCTCGAGAACGATGCCAACTTCAGCGCATTCCTTGAGCATCTGCTGGGAGATCTTGAGGTTCTCAGCCATGGGCAGAGCGGAAGCGTCGAGCATGTGGGAGTTGAACAGGGGCTTGAGACCAGCGGCTACGCGGCGCTTGGACTCAGCGATGAGGGGACGCAGGAAGCTGTCAATCTTGTCGGCCTGGCAGTGGTCGGTGTGCAGAGCAACGAGGACGTTGTACTGCTCAGCGAGGCGATGAGTGGCTTCGGCAAGGACGATAGCGCCGATAGCGGAGTCCTTCACAGCGGTGCCGGAGGCGAACTGACCGCCACCGAGGGAAACCTGGATGATACCATCGGACTTGGCTTCAGCGAAAGCCTTGAGGGCGCCGTTGATAACCTCGATGGTGGTAACGTTAACGGCGGGATAGGCATAGCCCTTCTCCTTGGCCGTGTTGAGCATCTTGATGTACTGTTCTTGTGTAGGTACAGGCATGGTACTGTATGGGTTTATCGTTACAGCGTGCTAGGCACGCATCTTACGGGGCGTATTTTAGCCTCAATAGGCGCACTTTGCAAGTAAAAAGAGAAGATAATGGCAAGAGATTGTGAAAAAAACGATAAATAAAAACGCGCCACCTGATAGGGGCGCGTTTCAAAATGTGTTGCTTTGTTAAGGTGAGATGGGCGGCTCTTTAGTTTTTGCCGTTTTTCTTGCCTTTCTTGGCCTTTTTCTTTTCGGGCTTTTGTTTGATGATGTTCTCCCAGTTAGCGCCGAGGGAACCATGCCCATTGACGAGGACATCTCCCTTGCCGTTCACAATCATGATACCGGGGAGGCTTTCAGCGCGGGGTTCTCCGGGCACGCTGCTCAGCTTGGGCGCGCCACCAGATGCCATGATGACGGGGCATTTCGCATCGTACTTTTTGACGTATGCGGCGATGTTGGCCTCAGAGTCGGGGCTGACGAGAATCAGCTCAACATTCTTCTTTTGCATCTTGGGGTATTCTTCCATCATTTTCTGCATGACCGGGGGGCAGTATCTGCACCAGCTGGCCGAGAAGAGGAAGGCAAAGAACTTGGCCTTGGGGTTGGGACGGGCATCGGTCTGGTACTCTAGCTCATCAAGTGCCTTGCCGACGGCCGTGCGTGCCTTCGAGGCTTTCTTTTCTTTCTTGGTCTCCTTTTTGGTGGGTGCCTCGGCCGCGGTGTCCTCGTTGGCAGTGGTATCGTCCTGGGCAGAAAGCGGGCATACCAGCCAGCCAAAGGCCAGCAGGACGAAGATGGATTTGAGGTGTGTGCTCATGGCTGCTTATGTATCAAAGAGAGGGTGCGCTGTCAACGTCATATTGCCCGCGCGCCGTAGGTGGAGAGCATTTTTTGCGTGGGGGCGGGCATTGGGGGGCAGGGGCGCTCATAGTGTCTGTCCGGAGAAATTAGCTTGACTCTGCGGGAGATGCCTCTATACTTATGGCAGTTCTCTCCACCTAGTAGATACGCTGCTGGGCTGGCTCAGAACACAATCAGGACACTTCGAAAAATTATGAAACTGAACAAAGTGATTACGTTGGCAGTAGCCGTGCTCATGTCGGTGAGCACCCTCAATGCCCAGTCGCTGTCTCCTTCTACCAAGACCCATTGGGATAAGGGTACGTTGGTGGTAGAGACCCCCGCTCGCCCCGAAGGGCAGCAGCATGTTGTGGGTCTGACAGCTCCCAAGTTGAAGACGGTCCGTGTAGCATTTGTTGGCCTCGGTATGCGTGGCCCGGGTGCTGTGGCTCGCTTTACCCACATCCCTGGTGTGGAAATCGTCGCTCTGTGCGACTACGAGAAGGCTCGCGCCGAGAAGTGCCAGAAAGATCTCCGCAAGGCTGGTATGGCTCCCGCTGATATCTACTACGGTGCTACCGGTTATCAGGAGCTTTGCAAGCGCGATGATATTGATTTGGTCTATGTGGCTACAGACTGGGACCACCACTTCCCCGTGGCCAAGTGCGCTCTGGAAAATGGCAAGCACACCGCTATCGAAGTGCCCAGCGCCATGAACCTGGAGCAGTGCTGGGAGCTTGTGAATCTCTCTGAAAAGACCCGCAAGCACTGCATGATTCTTGAGAACTGCTGCTACGACTGGTTCGAGTTGGATGCCCTCAACATGGCTCAGCAGGGTGTGCTCGGTGAAGTGCTCTACGCTAAGGGTGCTTACATCCACAACCTTGACCCCTTCTGGGGTGATTACTGGGTCAACCCCTCCAACGACCCCGAGAAGCTTGGCTGGCGCATGAAGTACAACATGGAAAACCGCGGCGACGTGTACGCTACACACGGCCTCGGCCCCGTGGCTCAGGTGATGAACATTCACCGTGGCGACCGCTTCAAGACCCTCGTGGCTATGGACACGAAGTCCGTACACGGTAAGGAGTATGTGGAGAAGAAGACTGGCAAGCCTTGCCCCGAATACCGCAATGGCGACCACACCACGACCCTCATGCGCACGGAAAACGGCAAGGTGGTGGAGATTCAGCACAACGTGATGAACCCCCAGCCCTACAACCGCCTCTTCCAGTTGACGGGTACCCGCGGTTTTGCCAACAAGTACCCCATCGAAGGTTTCGTGCTTGATAGCGGCCACATGAAGCAGTCTGAAGGCGCCCCCAACCTCGAGGACCTCGACTCCCACTCCTTCATGAGCGAGGAGAATATGAAGAAGCTCCGCAAGGCTTATCGTCACCCCATCATCAAGAAGTACGGCGATATGGCCGAAAAGGTGGGTGGCCACGGCGGTATGGACTTCTTCATGGATGTGCGTATGGTATACTGCCTCCAGAATGGTCTTCCCTTGGACATGGACGTGTATGACCTGGCTGAATGGTGCTGCCTTGCTGAGCTTGGCTCCCTCTCCATGGACAACAACAACTGCTCCGTGACCTTCCCCGACTTCACCCGCGGCCACTGGAACGACGTGCAGGGTTACAAGCACGCCTACGCCTCCGCTGCTGATGAAGCTGCTACGGAAGCCACCGCTGCTGCATTCAGCGCTGCTCACAAGGCTGCTGTGAAGAAGCTCAACCTCTGGGCTCTCTACGATGCCGCCGCTTCTGGCGATGCTGCTGCCGTGAAGGCCTACGCCGACGCTGCTGCTAAGCTCGACGTGGAGACGGAAATCGCTGAAAAGGCTGCTGCCGCCGCTACCGCTGCTGCTGAGAAGGCCTACTCTGAAACCTACTCCAAGGTAGAGTCTGAAGCAACGCCCGCTCCCGCCGCTGCCGACAAGGCTACGCCCTTCGAAAACGACGACACGGCTGAAGAGGTGTAAGCGCTAGCTTATCACACAACATTTCAACCACCCGCCGAGCTTGCCTTCGCGGGTGGTTTTGTCTCTACTGCGCTCAACATGGCGCGTGCGTTGTGCCTTCAGCTGGCCTTCTTGCTCCATGCCGCAATATGGGCGGGGATAGCGTGCTCCAGCTTCCATTTGATGCTCATGGGGCGAGCCCCCGTGTGTGATACGTATCGCACAGGCCCCAAGAAAGTGTACGGGGCGCTTACACCACTCTCCGTTTTCTTGTGTTTGCGGATAAAGAGCATGATGGTGATGTCTCTCTCCTCGTGGTGAATGAAGTTCTTCCCAGTCTCGCTTTGTGGTGTTGTGGTAGATTGACTTTGCCAATGGAAGAGCGTATCCGAGATGGCATAGTCATCATACATGGTAGTCGGCGAAAAATCATCCTCGTTTTTGTTGATGTCTGCAAAGAAGACATACATTTTTTGATTTTTTAGGACACCCTCGCGAGAAGGATATGTTTTTTCGAAGGTACTCATGCCCAGCGCTTGGAGGACTTGTTCGCGGGTATAGTGACCATGTAATTTTAAGCTCCCCGTCTTGGGGAACTGAGTCGAGCGGAAAAGACCATTCCGAGCACTCGTCCACTGTATAAGCTCCTTCAAATCTTGGCGTAGTCCATCATAACGGCGCACATATTGGTGCAGCCCATCGAGCGTATCAGCGGGGCGAGATGCACCCCACAATACGCTGTAAAACGATGTGAGAGCCCCTGGGTCTAATACGGAATCTGTGTCTAAGTTGGTGCTCACAGCTTGCAATAAACCGGCATCGTTTTGATGCATCAGGCGCATGAAGCCGTGTTTGAGCTTATCTTCGTATGGGGTGATTCGTTCGTCGTGGAGTTCTTCCCCTTTTGCTAATTGATGTAAAACATGAGGCAGGGCTTTGGCGTATAATTCTTCAGGAGATTCAAGGCCAAACTCCGCCAATAATTCATGTAGGCTTAGGTGGTCTTTGCCATGCACTCGCAAAGCCTCTTTGAGCTCGCGTACCATCTTTTTGCGCGATAGGTTGGCAATGGAATGGTTGATGTTCTCCAAGATTCTTTCGGATGCCTCCTTTTCGAGAGTGATGGAGCACCCCGTGGGCAGGTAGCTAAACCCTTGTTGCAGCATTTTTTGAATATCCTTGGTGCTGCTGCGTGAACACAGTGCTTTGAAGCGCTGTGCATAATTGAACTTGGTGTGCTGACGTGCAATAAAATCGAACACCAAGAGACACTCTTTGTTTTCGCTGCGGCGTAGCCCGCGACCAAGTTGTTGCAGAAACACGGTGACGCTTTCCGTGGGGCGTAGAAAGACGACGGTGTCAATCATGGGAATATCGACACCCTCGTTGAAGAGATCTACGGTGAAAATGATGCAAATCTCCCCACTTTCTATCCTTTGCTTGGCTTGGTTGCGTTCTTCTAGTGGACTTGTGCCCGTCAGCGCTAGAGCGGGTACTCCCCTTTCATTGCAGTATTGCGCCATGAAGCGTGCGTGCTCCACGCTCACGCAGAATCCAAGAGTTTTGCGTTTGGTGATATCTTCCACGCGCATGTTCATTTGTTCGAGTACCCAGCCTGCGCGCTGCACATTGTGAACGAGTTTCTTTTCCAATTCCGCCGTATCATATTTGCCACTTTTCCACGGTACGTGAGAAAAATCGACCACATCACTCATGCCGTAGTATACAAAGGGGCAAAGTAAGGCTCGGTTGATGGCATCTCCCAGTCTCAGTTCGTGGGTGAAACTGCCGCCAAAATGAGGTACAATGTCGAGCCCGTCCATGCGTTCGGGCGTTGCTGTTAATCCTAACAAACTGAGAGAATGGAGCCCGCCCAGCACGTTTAAATAGCTGGTGGCTGTGCTGTGATGAGCTTCATCCACCACGACGTATTGGAAGTGCTCTGCGCTGAATCTGTCTTTTTGATTGAGCCAAGAGGGTATGGTGCAAAACCAGTGGGTGGTATTGGTTGGTTCATTGTCTTTGTCGATAAGACATCCAAAACTACCGTCTTTGAGCACATGCCTGAAGCTGTAGAGCGCCTGCTCTAAGATTTCTTTGCGATGCGCGAGAAAAAGAAGAGTAGCGCCGGGGTGTTGTTTGAGAAATGCTTTATAATCAAAAGCTGCAATCATGGTTTTGCCCGTGCCCGTGGCAGCAATGATAAGGTGTTTATTTCTCCCTGCACTGCGCTCTCTCGCTATGTCTTCCAGCGCCTCTTCCTGATAGGGATAGGGGTGTAAATCAAAGAAGCTCATGGGGGAACCTGCAGGGCTGTGCCCCTGTTCCATTTTGCGCGCGTTGCGCAACCGCACAATTCCTTGTTCACCTTGGCAGGGTTCAAAAGTGCGGATATCCTCCCAGTGCGAATCGAAGGAGGCTATCGTGGCATCCCATAAGTGTTTGAGCTCACGCTGACTTATTTTTACATTCCACTCCAAGCCATTGTCCATGGCGACTTTTGAGATATTGGAGGAACCGATGTAGGCGGAACCAAAGCCCGTGTTGCGGTGAAAGATATAGCTTTTGGCGTGAAGTCGCGTCGATTTCGTATCATACGATACGCGAATTTCTGTGTTGGGCAATTCTTGGAGAAGTTTTATGGCCTTGGGTTCAGTCACTCCCAGATAAACAGTTGTTGCAATGCGTAGGCAGGGGGTGGTGTCGTGGGCGTGTTTGCTTGTAAACTCGCGCAAAGCAGGCATGATGGGCGTAATGCCCGACATGCGGATGAATGATACCAGCCAGTCGGCCCGGTCGCAAGTCAGCAATTCCTTCTTGATTTGCTCATAAAGTTTGGGGGTATGGGAGGCTCCCGTCAATAGCGCCGAGGTCGCCAAGGGTGTGTCGGGCAAGATAGGTCTCGCTTTTGCGTTCATCTCCTCGTGCGGAGGAAGAATGGCCTTCAATTTGCGGCCATCGCAGGGGATAATGCTATCTGCCACGTGACGGATGAAGCGTTCATCAGTCAGAATGCTTCGCACCGTATCATATAGTTTTTTATCTGGTATTTCTTCATCGCGTTCTTCCAGATATTTTCTGACTTCTGACGCAATGTGTGAGGGAAATTCTTTCCAAAATGCTTCTTTATGCAAGGGCTCGCTAAAGAAACTGCCTTTTCGCGCTTGTAGTTCTCGCTTAAGCGCATGTGTGAGGAAAAGATCGTAATAACCCTCGATGGTTTCGTCCATGACACTATCCTAACACTGCCAATGCGTTTCGTCAATATAAGACTGATATGCAGAGGCGTGGTATTTTTTAGATTGTTGTAGTGCTAAGCTATTCGCCGGGGAGTAGGTTTGCGGCATGACACGGACACAGGGTCGGGAAGAAGGGCGAGGGCGGCCTAAAAACTTGCGCAAACAGGTAGGGTCTGGTATACTGCGCGCGTGCGAGGAACGGGAATCATGGTGGCGCTGTTGGGGGCGATGCTGCTGACCAACTGTGGCGACAGACGCAGCTCTGCAGAGAAGTTTGCAGAGGCGGGGATTCTCGTCATTGGCAACAATGCTGAGCCCCAGAGCTTGGACCCGCACAAGGCTACGGCTGTAGCGGATGGCAAAATCATCTCGACGTTGCTGGAGGGGCTGGTGCGGCCCGATGCTCGCGAGGAGGGACTGGTGCACCCGGGCATGGCAGCTCGCTGGGAGCACAATGCGGATGCGAGTGAGTGGACTTTTTACTTGCGAGACGCGGTGTGGAGCGACGGGAAGCCCGTGCGCGCACAGGATTTCGTGTATGCCTACAAGCGTTTGTTGCATCCTGAGTTTGCGGGGCGCTACGCGGAGATGCTATACCCGCTGAAGGGGGCAGAGGCATACAACAAGGGGCGCGGCGGCTGGGATGCGGTGGGAGTGCAGGCGCTGGATGAGCGCACACTGCGGCTTACGCTGAATGGGCCTACACCACATTTGCTGCAGTTGGTGCTGCATTTTACTTGGTTCCCCCTGCCAGAACACCATGTGGAGGCTTGTGGCGGTATGCTGGATCGCAGCAGCCGCTGGACTCAGTTGGGAAATTGGGTTGGCAATGGCGCCTATGTATATAGCGGGCACCGTTTCAATGACTTTTTGAGTGTGAGCCCCAATGCTCGCTATTGGAGAGCAGGGGAGGTGCGCAACCGCGGCATTCGCTTCTTGCCGATTGTGAATGGCTACACAGAGACGCGCATGTATGTGGGTGGCAAGCTGCATATTACCAATAATGTGCCACCGGAGATGCTGGCGCGCGCTTGCGAGGTGGTGCCGCAGCATTTTTGCCAAGATCCGTATTATTGCACCATTTTTTACCGCTTGAACACGACCCGCCCGCCGCTGGATGATGCGCGGGTGCGCCAAGCGCTTTCGCTGGCCATCGACCGCGACACTTTGGTGGGTAAGGTGGTGCGCGGTGCAGGCAAGCCAGCGGGGGTATTCACGCCGCCTGGGGCTGGGTATGCTGCCAAGCCACCAGCTTTCATGCAAGGTTGTAGCCAGCGCGAGCGAGAGGCCACCGCGCGGCGTTTGCTGGCAGAGGCCGGCTATGCGGAAGGAAAGGATTTTCCGGTGTTGGAGTTGATGACGACCTCTCGCGATGTGCAGCGCGTGATGGCCGAGACAATCCAAGCTATGTGGAAGGAGGTTCTGGGAATTCATGTGGAGATTCGCTCTTGCGAGTGGACGGCATACAAATCTGCCCAGCAGAGCATGCAGTATGATATTTCGTCTTCCTCGTGGAGCGGGGATTACTTGGATGCCTCTACCTTTGTGGAGTTGTGGCGGAGTGGCGGCGGCAATAATTGCACGGGCTGGGGCAGCCCTGAGTGCGATGCCGCCATCGAGGCGGCGCGTGTGTGTGGCGATGCCTCTGAGCGCAACGCCCACCTGAGCCGCGCGGAGAGTATCATGCTGGAGGCTCAGCCAGTCATCCCCCTGTATACGAGTGAGCGCACCTATTTGAAGCACCCCGGCATAGAGGGGTGGCATCCGCTCATGCTTGATAACCACCCGCTCGATGCGGTACAACTCCCCGCACCCACCAAGCCATGATACGCCTATTGTTCAGACGCTTGGCCCAAGGCCTGCTGGTGGTGTTCGTGCTGGAGACCATTACTTTCTTTTTGGTGCGTTTGCTGCCGGGTAACCCCTTCTTGGGCGACCGCAAGCTGCCAGAGCATATCATGGCTCAGCTGAACAATCTGTATGGCTTGGATCAGCCGGCTTGGGTGCAATATCTAAATTATTGGAAGGGCATTTTGCTGCATGGTGATTTTGGCCCCTCGCTGGTGCGAGAGGGTGTGCAGGTGTCCACCATCATCTCGCAGGCATTTCCCGTGTCTCTGGAGGTGGGTGTGGTAGGCATGCTTATTGCCGTGTGCGTGGGGATACCCGCAGGCATGCTGGCGGCGTGGTATCGCAACCGCTGGCCAGATGCTCTGCTCATGTTGCCAGCCATGGCCGGTATATGTATCCCGGCTTTTGTCACAGCGCCCGTCTTTGGGTTGGTGCTGGGCACACATGTGCCGGGGCTTAGCGTGGCGGGGTGGGATAATCCTCTGTGCGTGGTCTTGCCGGCGCTCACGCTGGGGCTTATCAATGCCGCCTACATTGCCCGCCTGACACGCGGTGGCATGGTAGAGGTGCTGGCGCAGGACTTTGTGCGCACGGCGCGCGCCAAGGGCTGTGGGCCGGTGCGCTTGTTGTATGTGCATGCCATGCGCAGCGGGTTGTTGCCCGCAGTCTCATACTTGGGGCCAGCGTTTGCGGCGCTTATCACTGGCTCATTTGTGGTGGAGACCTGTTTTCAAGTACCCGGCATGGGGTTGCACTTTGTGAATGCAACGACCGATCGTGATTATTTCCTCATTCAAGGGCTAGTCTTCTGCTATGGTTCGCTCATTGTGGTAGCGAACTTGGTGGTCGATTTGGTCTTGGTGGCTCTCAACCCGCGCCTGCGTTCGCAGGGTACAGCATGATATCCCCGCCATGAGTTCTCCCGTCTACACACAAGGTAATTCACTCTGGCAAGACGCTATGCGGCGCTTGCGCAACAACCGTGCGGCTGTGGCATCTCTGGTGTTTTTGCTGCTGGTCACGGCGGCTTGTTTCCTGTTGCCTCTTCTCCCCTTCATTGCCAACCCCAACGATACGAATCTTGATAATATAGCGGGACCGTGTTGCTGGGAACATCCTTTTGGGACCGACCAGTTGGGGCGAGATTTATTGGCCCGCGTGCTCTATGGTGGCCGTATTTCTTTGCTGGTGGGTGCTGTGGCTACAGGCGTATCTCTGGTAGTGGGGTTGGTGTATGGATTGGTGTCTGGCTATGTGGGCGGGCGCACCGATGCGCTGTTGATGCGCGCGGTGGATGTGTTGTTTGCGCTGCCCTTCATCGTGCTGGTGATTGTGTTCTCTCTGAGCATTGAGGAACCTGTGAAGGAGCTGACTACTTGGCTGGTGGAGACCACGGGATGGAGCCGCGAGAGCGTGGCGCCCATCTTGGGCTTGGTGCCGCTCTTTATTGCCATTGGGGCCTTGGGCTGGCTCACGCTGGCTCGTATTGTGCGCACTCAGACGCTGGAAATCAAGGCTCAGGAGTATGTGATGGCCGCCCGCTCGCTGGGATTGGGGCACATGCGCATTCTTTTCCGCCATATTGCGCCCAATTTGCTGGGCACGGTGGTGGTGTATACCACATTGGCTGTGCCGGGTATCATGCTTACAGAATCCACCCTTTCTTTCATTGGTTTGGGGGTCAAAGCGCCCAATTCTTCATGGGGTACGCTGATCAAGGAGGGCGCCGACCGCATGGAGGTATCTCCCGAGTTGTTGATTTTCCCCTCGCTTTTCTTCTGCCTCACCCTGCTGGCCCTCAACTTCTTGGGTGATGGTCTGCGCGATGCGATTGACCCCAAATCCGCTAAGGATTGATGGGGGTAAATGAGGCTTTGCCCGAGATGAGTCGCCACCCTATGCGGGGGGAGGGCAGTTTTGGTATGTAGGGCCGCTAGCTCTGCGGTGATGATACTGTATTTGTATGGAGAAAAAAAGCGTGCTGTTCCAGATGAACAGCACGCGGAAATAGACGAATGTGAACGAGCTTTACAGGCTGTCGCCGAAGTCTTCGCGGAACTTGGCGGCCAGTTGCTCCTGCCAGTCGCTGAGCGGCTGCAAGCGGCCGAAGAAGAAGCGGAGCACCTCGGGTTCTTCCACCCACTTGAGACCACCGATGAGGTGGCGGTTGTCGTACAACCACTTCACGCGGTCGGCGCAGTACTTCACTTGGGAGAGGGTGAACACGCGGCGGGGGCAAGCCAAGCGCACGAGCTCCAAGTCTGCGTAGTGCTCGGAGCCATCGGGGTTGCGCTGCTCGGACAGAGAGCCACGCTCCATGCCGCGGATACCGCCGGCGATGTAGAGAGCCGTGGCGAGGGCACCAGCGGGGTACTGCTCGTGCGGGATGTTGGGCAGGAACTCAGAGGCGTTGATGTGAGCACCCAGACCACCGGCGGGCTTCACCATGGGCACGCCGTATTCGGACAGCTCCTTCACCAAGTATTCAATGAAGATGGGGCCTTGGTTGATGATTTCTTCATCCAGCGTCTCCAGCAGACCCACGGCCATGGCTTCCATGGCGCGCACTTCCATACCACCGTAGGTGAGGAAGCCTTCGTAGAGCGGGATGAAGGCCTTCATCTTGAGGATGAGGCTTTCGTTGTTGGAAACGATAGCACCACCGCGGGCGAAGCCGAGCTTGCGGCTGGAGAAGTAGATGAGGTCCATCTGGTCAGAAATCTTGCGGATGATTTCTGCGATGGTCATGTCCTTGGCTGCTTCTTCGCGCGTCTTGATGAAGTACAGGTTGTCCTGCAGCAGAGAGGCGTCCAGCACGGACATGATGCCGTATTCCTTACAGATGGCGGCGACTTCCAGCATGTTCTCCATGGAGAGAGGCTGACCACCGATGAGGTTGGTGCCGGCTTCGATACGGACAAAGGGAACGTGGTCGGCGCCCACTTCTTCGATGAGTGCGCGCAGGCGGGCGATGTCGAAGTTGCCCTTGAAGGGAAGCTCCAAGTTGGGGTCGAGACCTTCTTCCGTGATGAGTTCTTCCACGCGGCCGCCCTTGCGGGTGATGTGAGCCTTGGTGGTGGTGAAGTGGAAGTTCATGGGCACCACGTCGCCTTCCTTCACGAAGGTTTCCGCCAAAATGTTTTCACAAGCCCGACCCTGGTGAGCCGGCAGGAGGTACTTGGTGCCGAACACCTGTTCGCTGACTTTGGAAAGACGGTTGAATGTCTCGGAGCCTGCATAGGAGTCGTCTGCCTGCATGGAGGCTGCCACCTGGTTGTCACTCATAGCGTTCACGCCAGAGTCGGTGAGCATGTCCATGAATACATCCTTGTTCTGCAGCAAGAATGTGTTGTTGCCGGCTTCGCGCAGCTTGGCTACGCGCTCTTCTACCGTGGGCAAAAACAGCTTTTGCACAACGCGAACTTTGTGCATTTCCAACGGTACTTGGTGTTCTTCTTTGTAGAACTTGACGACTGACATATGCTTCTGTTGTTTTATGGTGAGTTTTCAGTTGCATTCGGCCACTGCCGAATGTTGAAAATTCAGCCGTGTGAATTAAATGTGCGCGCAAGTATATGGTGTTTAGACTCTCTAGTCAATCTTAATGTGCGCTCGTGCTCCCTGTATGACATGTGAGTAACCCCTTTTATAGCGCAAAAATAAGAAAAATTCTAAAAAAGTTAGTAAAAACTCACAAAAAGACTTGCCAAAGGTGCAACGATGTGGTAAAAGAGCGCAACGAGTTAGGAGAAACAAACAATGAAAACAACAATCAGCAAGATAGAGGCGCGGGAGATACTGGATTCCCGCGGAAACCCGACAGTAGAAGCCATGGTCACATTGGAAGGTGGCTCGTTTGGGCGAGCCTCCGTGCCGAGTGGCGCCTCAACTGGTGAGCACGAGGCTTGCGAGTTGAGAGACGGCGACAAGACCCGCTACCGTGGCAAAGGTGTGCTGAAGGCCGTAGAATATGCCAACACCGACTTGGCTAAGGCACTGGTAGGCATGGATGCCACAGCACAAATCGCGGTAGATGCGCGCATGCGCGAAGTGGACGGCACACCGAACAAGAGCCGTGTGGGCGCCAATGCTGTGCTGGCGATATCGTTGGCAACCGCGCGCGCTGCGGCGTGGGCAACAGGGCAGCCGCTGTACCGCTATTTGGGTGGGCCGAATGCGCACATCCTGCCTGTGCCGATGATGAACGTGCTGAATGCCGGCGCGCATTCCGATGCCCCCATCGATTTCCAAGAATTCATGATTATCCCGCGTGGGTTGCCCACCTTCCGCGAGGCCTTGCGCTGCGGTGCGGAGATTTTCCACGCCTTGGCTGCGGTGCTGCGCAAAGCTGGTCTGAGCACCGCCGTGGGCGATGAAGGTGGCTATGCCCCGAATCTGAAGAGTGCGGATGCTGCGTTGGATGCCATCGTGGCAGCCATCACCGATGCGGGCTATGAGCCCGGCAAGGACGTGGCCTTGGCCTTGGATGTAGCAAGCTCCGAGTTTTACGACGAGGAAAGTGGTCTGTACGTCTTCAAAAAGAGCACAGGTGATAAGCTGACCTCTGCCGAGCTCACCTCATACTACGAGGACCTCATCACGCGCTACCCCATCATCTCTATCGAGGACGGTTGCGCCGAAAATGACTGGGATGGTTGGAAGCACCTCACCGATACCATCGGGAAGCGCTGCCAGCTTGTGGGCGATGACCTCTTTGTGACCAACGTCGATTTCCTGCGCAAGGGCATCGAACGCGGTGTTGCAAACTCCATCTTGGTGAAGCTGAACCAGATTGGCTCGCTGAGCGAAACCTTCGAGGCGGTGCGCTTGGCAACCACGAACGCCTACACGGCGGTCATCTCCCACCGCAGCGGCGAAACGGAGGACTCCTTCATCGCCGACTTGGCAGTGGCGACCAACGCAGGGCAAATCAAGACGGGCTCGCTCTCGCGCGCTGACCGCTTGGCCAAGTACAACCAGTTGCTCCGCATCGAAGAGCAGCTTGGCAGCGCCGCCCGCTACGGCTGCTGATGCCGCTGACCGCTACCCTATAACGCAACATCCCCTCCAAGGTGGAAAAACCTTGGAGGGCGGTGTCGCGTTTTTGTGTGTTCTGGCTGATTTTGTGCTCGCATTTGTTGGGGAAACAGGTATAATGAGCGCAGCAAGGTATCACGTTGAGTGTTATTCTAGCTAAGCATTTCTCATCATAACATAATCACACATTATGCAGTACACACACGAAGTCGAACAGATGTGTTGCGTCAAGAAGGGCTGCAATCATGGCCCCGCTCCCATCCCCCAGGAAGGGGCTTGGACGCAATCCACCAAGATTGAGGACATTTCCGGCCTGACCCACGGTGTGGGTTGGTGTGCTCCTCAGCAGGGTGCTTGCAAGCTCACCCTCAATGTGAAGAAGGGTATCATTCAGGAAGCTCTGGTCGAGACCATCGGCTGCTCTGGCATGACCCACTCCGCCGCTATGGCCTCTGAGATTCTTCCCGGCAAGACTGTGCTGGAGGCTCTCAACACCGACCTTGTGTGCGACGCCACCAACACCGCCATGCGCGAACTCTTCCTCCAGATTGTTTACGGTCGCACCCAGAGTGCATACTCTGAAGGTGGTCTGCCCATCGGCGCTGGTTTGGAAGACTTGGGCAAGGGCCTGCGCTCCCAGACTGGTACGCTCTACGGCACACTTGCCAAGGGTGCTCGCTACCTGGAGCTGGCTGAAGGCTACATCACCAAGCTTGCTTTGGATGCCGACGGTGAAATCACTGGTTATCAGTATGTGAAGATGGGCCCGATGATGGAAGACATCAAGAAGGGCATGGATGCCAACGAGGCTCTCAAGAAGCACACCGGCTCCTATGGCCGCTTTGCTGATGCCGCCAAGTACATTGACCCCCGCCACGAGTAAAGAACCCTTAACACAAGAATAAGATTATGCCTCTTTTTGAATCCTACTCCCGTCGTATCGACCAGATCCTCCCGGTTCTGCAGAAGTACGGTATCAACTCCTGCGAGGAAGCCGAGCAGGTTTGCCTTGCCAAGGGTATCGACGTGCGCGAAATCGTTCGCGGTATCCAGAACATTGCCTTCGAAAACGCTGGCTGGGCCTACACCGTGGGTGCTGCCATCGCTATCAAGAAGGGTTGCACCAAGGCTGCTGACGCTGCCGAGGCCATCGGTGAAGGTCTGCAGGCATTCTGCATTCCTGGTTCCGTGGCTGATGACCGCAAGGTAGGTCAGGGTCACGGTGACCTTGCCGCCATGCTTCTGCGCGAGGAGACAGAATGCTTCTGCTTCTTGGCTGGTCACGAATCTTTCGCTGCTGCTGAAGGTGCTATCGGTATCGCTCGCCCCGCCAACAAGGTGCGCCAGAAGCCTCTGCGCGTGATCCTCAACGGCCTGGGCAAGGACGCCGCCTACATCATCTCCCGTATCAACGGCTTCACCTACTGCCAGACCAAGTTCGACTACGCCACCGGTAAGGTGGAAGTGGTGAGCAAGAAGGCTTTCTCCGATGGTGAACGCTCCAAGGTGAACTGCTACGGCGCTGACGACGTGCGCGAAGGCGTGGCTATCATGTGGCTGGAAGGTGTGGACGTGTCCATCACCGGTAACTCCACCAACCCCACCCGCTTCCAGCACCCCGTCGCTGGCACATACAAGAAGGAATGCGTGATTGCTGGCAAGAAGTACTTCTCCGTGGCCTCCGGTGGTGGTACGGGTCGTACCCTGCACCCGGACAACATGGCTGCAGGTCCCGCTTCCTACGGCATGACCGACACGCTGGGCCGCATGCACAGCGATGCTCAGTTCGCTGGCTCCTCCTCCGTGCCCGCTCACGTGGAAATGATGGGTCTCATCGGCATGGGCAACAACCCCATGGTCGGTGCCACCGTTTCCGTGGCTGTGGCCATCGAAGAAGCCATGGGCAAGTAATTTGTCCTGCTTTTTCCTAACACATTAGAACAAACGCCCTGTTCGAGTTGCTCGGACAGGGCGTTTTGTGTGGAGCGGGCAGAGTCTGTGCCCTGGGGTATCAGTTGAGCAAGAGCTCAAAGTCGTCTACATCAAGAATATGGCCAAGTTTTTCGCCCACCTGTTCGAAGTGAGACACTTGCAGGAAGCCCGCTTGCTCGTGAAAGCGGCGGCTGCGCACATTGCCACCAGTAATGCAGGCGATAAGCGCGCGGCAGCCAGCTGCGCGGCAGCGGGTGATAAGCTCGTGCAGCATCTGCTTGCCTATGCCAGCTCCGCAGGCGGCGGGCGCTAAATAAATGGTTATCTCCCACGTTTTAGCGTAGGCTGCGCGCTCTTTCCATGGGTGGGCATAGCAATAGCCTACCAGTTGCCCCGCAGATTCGCAGACGAGAAAAGGGTAGCCCCCTGAGCAACACCCCACTATGCGCTGGAGCATGGTCTCAGCGGAAATGGGCTCCATTTCAAAAGAAATAGTGGTGTGCACGATATAGTGGTTGTAGATAGTGGCAATGGCTGCGGCATCGGCGGGGACAACGTCTCGAATCATACGCGTGGGCGGGGAGGTGCAGGGGATTGTACACATTTTTGGTGAAAAGGTCAAACGAGTGTTTGTCTAGCAGCGTTTTTGAAGATGGATGCGGGGGTGTAAATCTTGCATGTCATGCTTCGTGCTTGCATTTAAGGTGCAGCGTTGTTAGTGTACGCACATGGCAACTGACAAAAAAATCACGATGAAGACGAGCAAGGGCGATATCAAGTTGACGGTGTTCGCCTCCAAGACCCCGATGACTGCCGCCAGCTTCCTGAATCTTGCAAGCAAGGGATTCTACAATGGGCTGAGCTTTCACCGCGTGATTGCCGATTTCATGATTCAGGGTGGCGACCCTCAAGGCACTGGCTGTGGTGGTCCCGGCTACCAGTTTGATGATGAATGTCGCCCCGACCTCAAGTTTGACCGCCCCGGTTTGCTGGCTATGGCCAATGCAGGGCGCACATGGACGGGCCAAGGCACCAATGGCTCCCAATTTTTCATCACCCACGTGCCCACAGATTGGCTGAATGGCAAGCACACCATCTTTGGTGAGGTGCTGGGCGCTGATGACCAAGATGTGGTCAACAACATCCGCCAGGGTGACAAGATTGTGACCATTGAGGTGCATGATGACTGCGCCGACCTCTTCGAGGAGCAGGCCGCCAACATTACCCGCTGGAATAGCAAGTTGAAGAAGTAATGGTTTTCGCCGTCCAGGACCTGCACATCGAGTTTGGTCCTCGCGTGCTTTTCGATTCGCTCTCCTTTGTCGTGGAGCAAGGGGAGCGTATCGCTTTTGCGGGGCAGAATGGGGCTGGCAAGTCAACCCTGATGAAATGCATCGTGGGGGTGATGGAGCCAGACCATGGCAAAGTGCTTTTGCCCCGGCATACGCATGTGGGCTATCTGCCGCAGGACGGCATACACATTGCAGGTGCGCCTCTGCTGGATGAGGTGCTGGGCTCTGTGGGCAATATTGTGGAGCTGCAGCAGACGGTGGAAGAAATGTCTGCCGCCTTGCAGACATTGGATTCCGCCAGCAAGGAATACCATGAAACGCTTGAAGAAATAGGCCGCTTAGAGCTTATTTTGCACGACCGCGATGCTGCGCGTCTCCGCCCGCGCACAGAGTCTATTTTACGCGGATTGGGGTTCAGTGAGACTGATTTTACGCGAGATTGCGGAGAGTTTTCCGGTGGCTGGCAGATGCGCATCGCTTTGGCCAAGCTTTTGTTGCAGGAGCCCGAGGTGCTGCTGTTAGACGAGCCAACGAACCATTTGGATTTGCAGAGTCAGCGCTGGCTGGAGCAGAGCTTGCGCCATTACCGCGGGGCCATCTGCATCATCAGCCACGATGTCGCCTTGCTGGACAGCCTTGTCACGCGTACCATCGCCTTCCACCACGGGCGGGCAGAAGAATACGCCGGCAATTTTTCTTTTTATATGAAGGAAAGCAAGGCACGCAAGGAAATTTTGCTGCGCCAAGCCAAAGCCCAGCAGCGAGAAATTGCCAAGACGCAAGAATTCATTGACCGCTTCCGAGCCAAAGCCACCAAGGCTTCCCAAGTGCAAAGCCGCATCAAACAGCTGGAAAAGGTGGAGCTCATTGAGGTAGAGGACGATGATGCGGTGATGAGCTTCCGCTTCCCGCCACCACCACCCGGTGGCAACACCGTGGTGAAACTGGAGGGGGTGAGTAAGTCCTACGGCGATATCCACCTCTTGCGGCAATATGATTTTACCATGGCCAAGGGCGATCGTATCGCCATTGTCGGTGTCAACGGGTCGGGTAAATCAACATTTACGCGCCTGATATCGGGCACAGAAGCGCCCGACGCGGGCTCATTCTCCTTTGGTCACCACACGCAGGTTGCCTTCTTCTCCCAGACACACGCAGATGTGTTGGACGATGATCAAACGGTGCTGGAGTGTGTAGAGGCTGCCGCCTCGCGCGAAACACGCCCCTTGGTGCGCAATCTGCTGGGCTGTTTCCTCTTCCGCGGGGATGATGTGTTCAAGAAAATTGGCGTGCTTTCCGGTGGTGAGCGCTCGCGCGTGGCGCTTGTTTGCATGCTGCTGCGCCCGGCCAATTTCCTGATTATGGACGAACCGACCAATCACTTGGATTTCCAGAGTCAGGATGTGTTGCAACGCGCCTTGGCCGATTACCCAGGGTCGTATTGCATTGTTTCCCACAACCGTCAGTTCCTCGACCCCGTTGTCAACAAGGTTTTGGAGTTCCGTACAGGGTTGCCACCGCGCTTGTTCCATGGCAATGTGTCTCAGTATTTGGAAACGGTGGAGGCAGAGGAACGCCGCCAGAAAGAGCTCGCCCAGCGCACACCTGAGACGCCCAGTGCTGCCAGTGCGCCGGCTTCATTGCCCAACAACCGCAAGGAAAGCCGCCGCTTGCGCGCGATGGCTCAGGAGCGCCGCAACACGCTTATCCGCCCCTTGGAGCGCCGTTTGGCGGAGGTGGAAGAGGAAATTGCCCAAAAAGACGAGCGCAAAGCCGCCATTGCGGAGGAGCTGGAAAATCCTGAGAATATGAGCGATAATCAGCGTCTCATGGAGCTGACGCAGGAATACCAAGCTCTGGAGCGCGAAACAGATGCTCTCTTCACAGTGTGGGAGGATGTATCTGCTGAGTTGGAGCGCGCCAACGCCGCGCTGGAGGAAGAGTTCCCCGGCGTGTTGGCTTGATGATACAAAGAAGCCCCACACGAGTGAGTGTGGGGCTGTAGATTTTGTTCACCTGCTTGGGTGTTATGCTCCCAGCATGTTGCGCGCCATGATATTGCCTTGGGCGGCAGACAATCGCAGGGCAGCCATGGCTTTTTCGGTGTCTTTTTCTATCAATTTGCCATCGATGAAACTCATAGCCAACACGAAAAGCGCCACATGGTCGCCGCCTTGTGCGGCGGCTTCCAAATCTGCTAAATCACTGCGGTCTTTGAGCTGGGCAAAGTAGATGCGCGCCAGTTGGTTTTGGGCCTCAGCGTGCCCGGCAAATGCGGCATTGCGGAGGTGTTTGGCCCCGGCAGCGGCGTCTCCGGCACGGAAAGCCGCTGCTCCAGCCTCATATTCCTGTTCAGCGTTCATCGTCACTTTTGCTCAGGAGCGGCGGGGGTGAGATTGAAGCTATACACCTTGCCCAGCAGGCTTTCGCCCAAGACCTCCAGCGGCAGCACAAAGGTGGAGCGCACTCCCTTGGTCTTTTTGCTGAATCCGTTTTCAGAATCCAGATAGGTGTTGAGTACCATTTCACCAACAGGTTGCCCATCTATCAACAGTTGGGTTTTCTCCGGCTGGCCGATGAGTTCCACCTTCACCTTCTTGCCTACGGGCAGCTTGGCGCCAAAGGAGAACTCCAGCGTGTCGTCGCGGCGGAAACCAACGGTGCCGTCCTTCATGACAGCAAGGAGCTTGCCTTCAGGGGCAGAGAGTAGCACCTGTTCCTGACCCTCGGGGGCAGAGGCCAGTTCCAGCTCCATGGTGAGGTGATAGTTGGGCCCAAGTGCGGGTAGAGCCAACTTCTGGGGCAGCAGAGCAGGGGTGATGCTGACGGGTTGGGCATCCTTCCACTTGTAGAGCGGGTTGCAGAAGGGGGCTGCACCAATGCGGGCGACGAGCTGCTTGTGAGCATCAAAATCCTGCGGCATGCCCTCCTTGCCCCACATCTTCTGGCCCAAAATCTCGATGGATTCGGTGATGGCGGGCCATACATCGTAGGGGGCGTAGCCACTGTGCTTGGCATCGGTCATGTCGTTCCACACGGCAAAGGTGGCACCCAGCAACTGGGGATGCCCTGCGGGCAATACTTCAGAACCCACCACATTGGGCTTCCAGTGGTCAAAGACCCACTTGTGGCGCTTGTCCATGCGGTAGTAATTGGCAAAGGGTACGATGTAGAGAGCGCCGTCGTTGGTGTTGATGACGTCGTATCCCAAGTCGACAGCCTCCCAAGCCTTCATCCAACCGGGGCTCCAAAGGTTCATTTGTACACCCTTGGCTACCACCGGAGTCTTGCCAGGCTTGCTGCTCAGGCTGCCCCAGATACGGGGTGTGTAGCCGCGGCTCAAGACATGGCGCAACAAACCATCGGCGTACTTGCGGTAGTCTTCCTTCTCGCCGTAGAATTCATCTGCACCCACGTGAACCACGGGGCAATCGCCAAAGACGGCAGCACCCAATTCATCATCCTTCTGCAGGTATTCATCGAACACGCCGCCCACGAAGGTGACGGTTTCGGGGTTTGCTGCATCCAGCATTTCACAGCGTCGCTTCTCGTGGTTCATGTGCCCCTTGTATATGAGGTCGGGGCGCACGCGGGTGAAAGAAAGAGCATGACCGGGAGTGTCGAACTCAGGGATGATGTTCACATTGCGCTCCTTGGCATATTTGACCAGCTCCATGAATTCTTTCTTGGTGTAGAAGAGGTCTTGCGCCGTAAGGGGGGTGCCATCTGCACCCTTCACCTTGGATTCCAGACGGAATGCAGTGTAGCTTTCCTTGAAGGGGTCGCGCCCTGCATCTACATAGTTTTCGTGGAAGATGTAGTTGTTGTTGATGACCAAGTGAAGGTCGTTCATCTTGAACCAAGACATGGCTCGAATCACGTCTTTAAGATAGCTAATCGGGACGGGAGTGCGAGCAATATCGAGCATGAAGCCGCGCAGTTCGTAGCGCGGGAAGTCTACTGCCTTGCCGCAGGGGACGGTGCCACCTGTTTGGCGCAAAATCTGCAACAGGGTGCGGGAGCCCCAGAAGGTGCCTTTCCAGCTGTTGGCCGTGAGCTGCACCTGCTTTTCAGAGACATTCATGCGGTAGCCTTCATCCGTTTTTCCTTCGTCCCCCTTTGCTTTTGTGGCAGTGGCACGGAGCACGATGTCGGCTGCATCGCGGTCGTCCGTCAGCTTCACCTCCTTGCCTGTTACCTCGTGCAAATCGGCGGCGACAATGGCTGCAAGGGTAGGGTTGGCGCAGCAGAGAAGAATGGTGTCGGGCAGCTTGTACTCACCCTTGCCACCAGCCCACTGCAAAATCTCGGGGATGACGGTGGGTTTAGGATTGCCACCTGCCTGCTGGTCGGGCTTGAGGATGAGCTCGTAGTCTTTACTGATGACTTGCTCTTCGCCCTTGCTTACCTTGAAGCTTACCAGCACGGGGGTTTCTGCCAGCACTGGCTTGATGTTGCCCTTGGTGTCGAGAAGTTGCTCATAGTCAGCGCCCAAAATTTCCACCTTAGCGCCAGGAATCTTGGGGAGAACCAAGCGAGATGCGCCGGGGCGAAGTTCTGGCATGGTAAGTGAGTTGGCTGCTTGTTGCAAATCTGAGCCCAAGAGCGGAGCTGCGGTCATGGCTGCTATCATAAGTAGTGAGGAAGCTTTCATGCGTGGTAGGTATATACGTTTGTTCGAAAAACTACGAATTCACTCGTAGTCTACCATAAGACTACGGTGAAAAAAAGCACTTTATTTCAACAAAATTAAATTTCCACCCAATCGAGGCGGTAACTTTGGGGCGCGACATACACCTGCGCGGCAAGCCCAAGCGTTTTGACGGCTTCTTGCATGGAGCGCAGGGCCGTTTCAGGGGTGTTGCATTCGGGGCTAATGTGGCCAAGGATGATGTGGCGCAACTCCTCATGGGCTACGGTGGCTACTACCTCTGCGGCCTGCGCATTGGATAGATGCCCCCAGTCGCCAGCTATGCGCTCAATGATATCATAGGGACGCCCAGAGTCCTGCAACATCTGGGGGTCGTAGTTGGATTCCAGATAGAGCGCTTGCACCCCACCGAGGAGGTGGCGCATGCTGCGGGTGATACGCCCAGTATCGGTGATATAGCCCAGTTTGTCATCTCCCTGTTGGAAGAGGTAGCCCAGCGGATCGGCAGCATCGTGGCTGACTTCGATGGGGGTGATGGTGATGTCTCCCACCTCAAAAGCGCAGCCTGGCTCGATGTAGTTGAGCTTGGCCGAGGGGGCGATGGCTTGCAGGTCGCGGGAAAGATAGCGGCTGCAATAGATGCTCAGCGTATCTTTCTTGGCAAGCACCCCCAGCCCGCACAAGTGGTCGCTGTGCTCGTGGGTGTAGAGGACGCCATCAATATCCTTGACACTCAGCCCGCACTCAGCCAGCCCCTTGCGAATGCGCAGGGCGCTAATGCCTGTGTCGATCAGCAGATGGGTGTTTCCCGTGGAGACCACAGCGGCGTTGCCTTTGCTGCTGCTGGCGAGTGTGGAGATGCGTATCATGTGCCGCCCATGCTAGCACAATTCCCCATTTTGCTCAATAGTAAACATAAGTAAAATGTTTCTCGCGAACCCGAAATGTAGCGCTAATGGGTGCTTTGACGCTTTTTTTTCTTTCCATCAAGGGCAAAGTGGCTATAATGAACAGGAAAGAGTATGGCTGAGGCACAGAACAGGCGCAGGAAGCGAAAGAAGGGTGGTGCAGACGACCGCTCCCTCTGGGGATTTTTGTTTCGCAAGGATGCCACTAACACCAACTTTTTAACCAAGTCGTTTTACGCAGACGAGGAGGAAACGACGGGAGAGGAAGAAGGGCCTGTACGCGGGATTTTCCGAGAGATATTGGCACGGGTCAATGTGTTGACCTGCGTGGCGGCTCTCGTTTTCATCATTTTCACGGGATGGTTGATTTCAACCGTGTGGAGTATGTGGAGCCCACAGAGCCTGAATGATGTAGCCGGTTACCAAGACCAAGGGAGTTCTCGCGATTTGTTGGTGATGCTCAAGAAGGCCAACGGTGGCGAGGTGACTTTCACCGAGGGTGAAATAAACCGCTATTTGCGCGAGACATGTCGCATGCGCCAGACGGGGCTTTTTTCGCTGATAGCGCATGTGCAGGGGCTAGCTGTTCGTGTGCATGACGGCTATGTCGAATTGGTGGTCGACCGTATCATTGGTGCCAACATTCACCAAACCACTTCGGTCAACCTTTCCTTCCGCCAAGAAACGCAGTTGGGACGCCCCGAATTGAAGGTTGATTTTCACGGCGGAGAGCCGCTTTATGGCTCGGTGCCTCGCGGGGGTAAAATTGGCAATGTGGATGTGCCGCAGCGCCCGGTAGAAATGCTCAAGCCAGCCTTGGAGACACTGCTGGATTGTTACCCTGAGTTTGTGCAGATTATAGAGGAGTATGGGTATTGCCCGTACTTCTCCAAGGGTGCTAACGGGGCAGAAGGCCGCGTGCAGCTTTTGCCCTATACGCCAGAGATTTAATTTACTAAAAAAGATATGAAAATGCGTACAATATTGATGAGTGTTGGGTTGTTGGGTTCATTGAGCCTGAGTTCCTGTATCATACAGCAAACGGTTGGTATGTTCATTCGCGATGAATATCCCGGGGAGCGCCCTCCCATGGTGATTGAGGATGTGAATGGCCAGCCGGCCTCCCAGAATTGGCTTAAGATTGACCCCACCATGTTGCCGCCTTCGGGGCATATTGAGGGGCGCATCCGCACGGCTGATGATGGAATCCCCTACGGCCTCACATCCGAGTTTAGCAACGTGGTGGTTTCTCCCTATCATCCCTATAGCCAGCTGGATTACACGGGTGTAGGCGTGGGTGCAAAAGTCTATGACCCCTACACCAAGAAGCCTTTCTACATTCCCCGCGCATATACCTTCAACTAAAGCCAAGCTATGTCTGCTGAGGAGAAAACGCCCCGTGCATCTGCGAGTCAAAAATTGGGGCTCTTTGCGTATAAAATCTTGTGCTTCATTCTGCGCCTGACCGACATTCGCTTCGTGGCGGTGGTGGGGCGGTGCATCGGGTATTTGGCGTGGTTGTTTTTCCCCTCTCGCCGCGCTATTGTTGCGCGCAACATGCGCATCATCATTGACCCGACTCTTCGTCCCGCCAAGTTGTCGGCTATGGTGCGCCGCAACATGGTGCGCACAAGCATGAACTTGGCGTGCTCGCTCAAAACGGGCTTGATGACGGCCAAAGAACTGGACCGAGCCATTGAGCTGAAGGGCAAAGACATCTTTGAGCACAGTGGTACGGAAGGCCGCACAGGTATCTGCTGTATCCCCCATGCAGGTAATTGGGAGCTTCTTGCACGCATTCGCCCTTGTTGCGACAAAGTGCAGCGATTTGGCTCCATGTACCGCCAGATGAGCAACCCCTTGCTGGAGCAGTTTATCTACAATTCTCGCACGGGCTATGGTTGCGAGATGTATAGCAAGGAGAACGGCCTCAAATCTGTGTTGCAGTTTGCCAAGACCGGTGGTTGCTTGGGCGTGCTGTGCGACCAGTACACGCAAGAAGGGCTTTTCTTGCCCTACTTCGGCAAGATGACCAATGTGACTCCCCTGCCAGCCTTGTTGCACAAGCGATGCAAGGGGAAGGGGACATTGCTGGCTGTCTTCACACGCAATGTATCCTTGGGTAAGTGGGAGGTTGAGTTGGGGCATCCCATTGAATTGCCAGCGGATTGTGACTCGATGCTGGCTGTGACCATGCAGGTGAACTTGGCGTTGGAAAAGAGCCAGAACCAGAACATCATGGATGGCTTCTGGATGCACCACCGCTGGAAACCGCGCAAGCGCTTTGCCCCCGAGGCGAGCCCCGAGGTGCTCGAACTGGCTGCCAAGTACATGCGATTGCCTTTCCGCATCATCGTGTGTGTGCCTGAGTCATTTGATGAGGCGGTGACGATGTTGCCCGTCATCCGCGCTATCAAGGCATCGCGTTTTGATGCCCAGTTGACAGTTGTGTGCCCCGCAGAGCAGGCCGCCTATTGGCGCAGCATGAAGGACTGCGTGGCCTATGTAGCCACCACGGATGAAAAGGTGGATTTGATGGCACAACTGGATTCTGATGAGATTTACAAGGATGGTCCGTTTGACTATTTGTTCATGTTCAGCGAGAATAAGAAAGTGCTGGGCAAGTTGAGCAAGTTGAGCCCCATTTACATCTCCGGCTTTGCCGAAAATCCGCTCACCAAGAAGTTCCGCTTCACTTACCGCATTAAGAGACTTTTGGAGAAGGAGCCTCTCCCCCGTGCTCTCGAGCATTTGCGCCGCGTGGGGAGCTCTCACCAATTTGCGTGGGAGACCCCTGAGTTCACGGCTTGCCTCCCGGGTAATGATACATGCAGCACTGTGTATGTAGCGCCGTTCTCTACACTGGGCTCGGCAGATGCTTGGCCGCAGGAAAATTGGGTTGCTTTGGTGCAGAAGCTCCAAGCTGCTGGCGACACGGTGAAGTTGCTGCACCTGCCGCAAGATGCCTCTGCCGCAGCTGCCATGGCCAAGACGCTGGGAGTGGAGGCCTGCGCTGTGTCTCCCGAAGGCGTGCCCGCCCTCATGGGCAGTAAGAGCAAGCTCTATGCAGTGGACGGCTTGCTGCCGCAGCTGGCGGCACAGGTGGGCTGCCCATGTACCGTCTTGATGGCAAGCCGCCAGGCCGAGCGCTATGCCCCCATGGGCGAGGGACACCGCGTGCTTTCCAACCATGTGGCGTGCCATCCCTGCTACCGCCAGACGTGCGATGCTGCGAAAGGTAGCTGCACTCAGGGCGTGAGCGTGGAAGATGTGCTGAGCGAGCAGGCTTGATGCAACATTGATGGGGCTAAGCGTGTCTCAGACTATATGCCCACCCGCTTAGAAGATGCCGAAGATGCGCTTGTGCTCCGCTTTTTGGAGTACATGGAGGGGGAGCGCAATGCCTCCCCCCGCACGCTTGAGGCGTATGAACGCTCGCTTCGGCAGTTTCGCGAGTGGATGAACCGGCGCTTTAGCAGCTGGTTTGCGTGCGGTGAATCGGATTTCCGTGCGTGGTTGTACGAGGTTCTGGAGCAGCAGCTCAAGCCAGCATCTATTCGCCTTCGCTTTGCGGCTTTGCGTTCGCTGTATACCTATATGTTGCAGAGGGAGGGGCTTGGCTCCAACCCGTTGGCTGAGGTGGTGTTGCCCAAAGCTCGCCATAGCTTGCCGGTGCATTTGAGCTTGCGGCAGATGGAAGAACTCCTCTCACTCCCGCTGCGCACTCCTGTAGACAAAAAAAGCCCGATTTGGTTGCCCTTTCGCGATGCTGCTATATTGGAGCTATTTTATTCGAGCGGCATGCGCTTGAGCGAGTTGGTGAGCCTGAATGCGGATGCGGTGCAGCAGACTGATTGTGTGCGGGTTCTGGGCAAGGGGCGCAAGGTGCGTCTGGTGCCGATAGGTGACTACGCCAAGGAGGCCTTGGCCCGCTACCTTGAACTGCGTTGTCCAGAGCCGGGGGCTCCCTTGTTTATCAGCCGCTTGGGAAGGCGCATGACCGGGCGCAGCGTGCAGCTCATGCTCGATAAGTACCTGCGCTTGTCGGACATACCATTTCACATCTCACCGCATAAGTTGCGACACACCTTTGCTACGCATTTGTTGGATGCGGGGGCCGATTTGCGCGCCGTGCAGGAGTTGTTGGGCCACAGCTCACTTTCGACCACGCAAATCTATACACATGTGACGAAGAGCCGCATGAAAGCGGCCTACATGCAAGCACACCCGCGTGCGGGCGATATCAGTGACGCTGCAGATAATCTTTGATACCGTACACCGGGAAAAGCAGACTGTTGCGCTCAAAGCTGCGCAAATCGCGCAGGGCTTTTTCTTCGCTGCCGAACAATTGCTCAATGCTCAGCGCCTGTTCTGCGGGGATGCCCAGTTTTTGCTGCAAAACGAACAGGAGACAGCGCACGGAGGGTAAGCGGTTGCGCGGGTTGGCGTAGAGCTCTTTGCCCACTTCCCACGCCTCCTTTTCTCGCCCGCGTATGCGGCAGAGGTTGTAGAAATATTGCCTGTGGTAGATTTGCGGTGCACCCAGCTGGGCGGCTTTTTTATAAGCCTCCGCTGCCAGAGCGAAGCGAGGCCTGCGGTATAAATCGCTGTACAAATCGCCCAGCTGGGCATAGAGTAGGGCATTGTCGGGGTTGTGTTGTAGCGCGTCTTTTAGGAATTGCTCCCCGCGGTTGATGTAATGCCGGGTGAGAGTGGCGCGCTCATGAATCCCCAGTCGCTTGTCGTTGGACACATCTGACGCCGCGTTGGTGGCCATATCGCGGGCGGCAGAAATCCAGTAATTGACGCGCTGCGGGTTGAGCGTGGTGATAAATTCCCAGCGATCTTGCAGGCGGCGCCAATCCCTATCAATCCACGCAGAGGTGGCGTCAAGCGTCAAGATTTCCGCGGCAAGGGAGCGCAGTCCGCCCAAGGAGAAGAAGGCAAGCTGCTGCGCGAGGGCGTCTTTGCGGTTCAAGTTGGTTGGGGGGTGCAGCAGACCAATGCTCAACTCATGTTGTTTGAGGGCTCTGCTGGGTAGATGCAACAGCAAGCCGCCCGCTGCAAGAGCAATGACTGCTCCTGCATAGCGCAAACTCATCTGCCAGCGCCCCATCATTTGCTGCCTTGGATTCTCTGCTGGATATCTCGGTTCAGTTGCTCCCAGTAGGGCACAGCCATGCCCGCTTCGTGTGCGCGCTGCAAGGGAATGCCCCAGATGGCATCGTATTCGACGGGGCGTCCGCGTAGGTAATCCACCGCGCTGCTGGGTATGAAATCACCCATGAGGCTGGTGCGCTCCATTTGGGAGTTGACGATATCAAGGGGCAGGGGGTAGCCGCGTTTTTGTGCTACCGCGCACACCTCGTTCATGATGTGGCGCGCGCGCTCGGCCTCACCGGGCATTTGGAAAAGTTGACGTACGCTGATACCGCCATGTGCCAAGCAGAGACCATTGAAGGGGATATTCCACGAGAGCTTGCACCACAAGATTTTTTCCGCCTCGGCAAATGCCATGGTGGTGATACCCGCCTGTGCAAACATATCGGCGTATTGTTGTGCTTGCACCAGCCCTTCTTGGGTGTTGACAAAGGGGGCAAATTGGATGTCGCCCCCCTCCAGATGGCGGATGATGCCTGGGGTGTCCATCATGCAGCATACAAAGCACAGCCCAATGTGGATGCGCTCCGGTGCTACGAAAGCTGATAAGGCTTCTGCATTGCCCATGCCATTTTGCAGGGTGATGATGCGCGTACCCTCATGCAGCAGCGGGGAAAGATGCTCGGCCAGCAGGTGGTTGGAAATCGCCTTCCAACTCACGATGACCAAATCGACGGACCCGCATTCTTGCGTGCTGCGGTATATCTCTGGCTTCTTGATGTGCATGTCGCCCCCTACGCTTTCCACGATGAGCCCCTTCTGCTGCACGGACTCGTAGGCGGAGCGCAGGATGAATGCCACGTTTTCACCCGCTTGTGCAAGCTTGGCCCCGTAGTAGCAACCCAAGGCGCCAGCTCCCAAAATAGCTATTCTCATGCGCCCGACTTTAGCGCAAAATGCACATTTTTGCAATAAAAAACGGAAACGCACACACTTTAGCCTTGATATGTGTGATGGAAAGCATTATTAAATAAGCACTTCACTTAATTTCGGGCGGGCCGGCTTGCCTGCTCTACAAATCACAAGCACCAAGATGGGTCAACAACATCGTAAGGAAACGAAGCGCCGCCGCCGCAGCGCTTATATCAAGCGTCAGAAGGAAATCGCCAAGAACAGCCTCAATGCTGTTCCCGTGCAGCTTGCAACCAAGGTCGTCAAGGCTGAAGCTGAGCCGGCCAAGAAGGCTCCTGCCAAGAAGAAGGCAGCTCCTAAGGCTGAAGCCTGATTTCCAATCAAAAAGACTTGAAAAAAGGCACACCTGCAAGGGTGTGCCTTTTTGCGTGTAGTGATAGATAAGTGGTGCTGGCGGCACTCGGCTATTGGAGACACGCTCCATGCGTATGCGGTGCGTTATCTGACGAGCTTGCGGGGACTCCACAATTTGGCTAAGTGCGCACAGGTCATGAGCTGCACTTGGTGGAAAATCATCAGGGGGAGCAAGAGGTTGTTGGATTCTTCTCCGAAGATGGCTATCATCATGGGAGCCCCCACAGCTAGGCTCTTTTTGGAGCCACAAAAGACGATGGCAATGCAATCTTCGCGGGAGAAACCTAACCATTTGCTGCTAAAATAAGTGCAGGCGTGCACGATGAAGAGCAGCACGAGACAGGCAAACACCAAGCCCGCTAAGTGTGTGGCGGACAGTTGGGTCCAGTAGCCTTGAGCTGTGGCTCCTGAAAAGGAGGTGTAGACGACCAGCCAGATGGTGCCTTGGTCGTTCCAGCGGATGAGTTCCTTGTGTCGGTGCACCCAGCGGCGCAGCCAGCGTTGGGTCATTTGGCCCAACATGAAGGGTAGCAGGATTTGGTAGCTGATTTTGATGATGGTGTCCACCCCAATATCTGCTTGGGTGGTGGCATCGGTGCTAAACAGCAGGCTGACGAGCATGGGGGTGAGAAAAACACCCAGTAAGCTGGATACAGAGGCTGAACAAACTGCCGCTGGCACATTGCCCGCGGCCACAGAGGTGAACGCGATGCTGCTCTGGACGGTGGATGGCAGGCACGCGACGTAGAGCAGCCCGAGGTAAAGGGATGCACCCACCAGCGGCTCAAAGGCAGGGCGAAGCAGCGGGATAATCAGCGGGAAAAAGACAAAGGTGAAAAAGAACACCATGCTTTGCAGCCGCCAGTTGAGCAGCCCCTCTAGCACCGAGGCGCGAGAGAGCTTGGCGCCATACAGAAAGAAAAGGAGAAAAATGGCAGCATTGGTGAGCCCGCCAAAGGCTTCGGCCACCCAGCCGGTGCAGGGGAGCAGTAGCCCCAGCACCACGCTGATGACGATGCCTGTGGTGAACCGGTCTGGCGAGAAGCGGATGTGGCGCAGAAAACCCATTTATTTGCGCGGGGGAAATTCGTAGCCCACTTTACCAGTGCTGGGAGTGAAGGTGAGGTAGGCCTCAAAGTTCTTACCCGTTTTGTGGCTGGTGAAGTTTTTAATTAGTTCGGTCTTCCCCTTGGTGAGGAGTTGAGCGACGACGGGCGCTTCCAGATTGACACCACACATGATGTGGGGGATGACAAGCGGTCTGCGGCCCTTGCCGTAGACGACACCGTCCACATGCCAAGCGTTTTCGGTTTCGAGTAGCTCGTGTTCGCCCTTGCCCTTGACCTTGATGGTGCCATGACGGCGTGCTTGGCTCAAATCTTCCTGCGTGGCATCTGCCGCGGTAAACTTGCGTTCGGCTGCCTTGGCTGCATCATCTTTCTTGCGGGGTTCTCTGGGGGGGAACTCAAAGGTCACGTTGCCTTTGGCCTCATCCATCACCAAAAAGGCGTCAAATTTCTTGTGCGTGCGCTGGGAGATGAAGCCAGATATGAGTTCGGTCTTCCCTTGGGTGAGCACTTGGTGCAGGTGATTTGTTTCCAGCGCTCGGCCCAAGATGACTTTGGCCATGGTGAAGCCTTTTTTGCCACTTTTGCGGGCGAAATCGGGCACCATCCACTGTTTGCTTGTCTCTTGAAGTTCCAGCTCGCCTTGGTTGGCAACAGGGGTTAATCCGAGGGACGTGGCGCTTTCAGGTGCAGCTTCGGTGGTGTTTTTCTTTTCGTCGTCGAAGAAGAAATCAGTCTTCCAGTTGCCCTTATCCGTGGCGGGGGGGACAAGGCGCAAACCTGCCTTAAAGGGCTTGCCGAACTTGGAGCGGAAGCCATCCATGACGGGTAATTCCTTGTTGCTGATGAGTTCTTTGATTTGCTCATCCGTCAGGCTCAATCCAGCATGCACACGGCGTACGCGGAAACGGCATTGCGGGCAGGCGATGGCATCGAGTCGGCTGGTGAGCCCCTGTGTGCCACAGGCAGGGCAGGCTTCCACCAAATCCGGGTTTTTGCCATTTTTCATGTAATCTTGCACCGATTCCACAATCTCTGCGGTATAGGTGCGGATATCCTTCATGAAGGAGTCGCGCTCCAGTTTACCGGCCTCCATTTGCTTGAGGCGGTATTCCCATTCGCCGGTGAGCTCAGGGCTAGAGAGGGTGCTCAGTCCAATCTTGCTCAGCAAGTCAATCAAATCCATGCCGCGGCGGGTCGCTACCAAGTCTTTGCCATCGCGGGCAATGTATTCCTGAGTGATGAGCCCCTCGATGATGGAGGCTCGTGTGGCGGGCGTACCCAAGCCGCGTTCCTTCATTGCGTAGGAGAGCTCTTCATCCTCCACCAGCTTGCCCGCGGTTTCCATGGCGGTCAGCAGGGTGGCTTCGGAGTATGCAGAGGGGGCTTTGGTGCGGTCGGTGATGGATTCTGCCGCCGTGTTGGTGACCTTTTCGCCCTTGTTTACCTTGCACAGCTCGTCCTTTTTGCGGGACATGTTGCTATAGAGCGCGCGCCAACCCGCTTTGAGCTGGATTCGCCCATGGGTGTAGAACGCATCTGTGGCGTGGGGTGTTTTGATGATGGTGGTGCGCTCCGTGTCTTCAAACTCAGCATTGGGCATGAACACGCCCAAGAAGCGCTGCACCACCAAGGTGAAGATTTTGGCGGCATCTCCGCTCAAGTTGGCTACCTTGCCCGTGGGGATAATGGCGAAGTGATCGCTCACTTTGCTGCTGTCGAACACGCGCTTGCTGGGGCGTATTCCCCCGTGGTTCAAAATATCTTCTGCAAAGGCGGCGTACTCGGGTAGCGCGGCTTTCAAATCTGCCACGGTGCGGGTTGCAACCTTCAGGTAATCATTGGGCAGGAACTTGGAGTCCGTACGCGGGTAGGTGAGCACCTTGTGCTTTTCGTAGCACTCTTGGGCCAAGTGCAGCGTGCGGCTGGCAGAGAAGCCAAAGCGGTTGCTGGCCTCTTTTTGCAGGGAGGTCAGGTCGAACAAGAGGGGCGGCGGCATGGACACGGGCTTGCGCACTTCCGTCACCTCGGCGGGTTGTCCCTTGCAGCGCGCGGCGATGGCCTCTGCTGCCGCGGCATCCCAAATGCGTTCTTTGGTGTGGTGGGGGGCTTGTTCGTTCTTTTTCCACTTGGGGTCGAACCAGCGCGCTTCGTAGCTGCCGGCTTCGGCGGCAAAGGTAGCTCTTACTTCATAATAAGTCTCAGGTTCAAACGCCAGGATTTCTTTTTGCCGGGCGGCCAGCAAAGCGAGCGTGGGGGTTTGCACGCGGCCTGTCGGGGTGATGTTGAATCCACCACCGGCAGATTGCAGCACGGTGAGGGCTCGGGTGCTGTTGAGTCCCACCAGCCAGTCGGATTCGGAGCGGCATACGGCGGCATCTGCCAAGTTGGCCATGGCGGCATCGCTCTTGAGGGTATCCCATGCTTCCAAAATGGCATCATCTGTCATGCTCTGCATCCACAGACGGCGCAAAGGCTTGCGGATTTTGCCATAGCGGATGATGTTGCGGAAAATGAGTTCGCCTTCTCGCCCAGCATCGCATGCGTTGACCAAATCTGTCACCTCTTTGCTGCGCGCCAGTTTCAGCACCTTGCGCAAGCGGTCTGCCGATTTGGTGATGGGTTCCAGCTCCATGGTGCTCGGCATGACGGGCAAGTATTCCATCTTCCATGGCAGGCTCTTGCCATCTTCTGTTTGCGGCTTTTTCTGTTCTACTAAGTGGCCAACTGCCGAGGTGATGATGGCTTTGTCGTTTTCGTAACTTCCTGTAGCCGAATCTTTTTTGAATTTGCCCAACTTTTTGCCCAGCACGCGTGCAAGGTCGCTCGCTACACTCGGTTTCTCTGCTATGATGAGGGTCTTGGCCATGTGAAAATTGGATGAAAATTTGCCCGGAGACTAGTCTTGGAGCGCTCCGCTTGTCTCTATAGATGCCCGAAAAAGATTCTTTTTGTCAAGATTAAAATGCGGCATTGGTGGCTTTGGTCGATAGATTTTTTTTATGAGGATGGGGAGGGTGCACCAGATGCGGCGGGTGCAGAATGGATGACAGCGCGGCGTTTCTATGCTTATTTTCATATTGGCAAGAGCCGCGGGTGAGGAATAATTGCCTACACGTGTTTTGAGCGCGTAGCCAACCTCCCATCTGTGAGCCGAGCGGCCTGACCCCGTATGGGTAATCTCTGATTGCCGATTTGCCACATTCTACCAATATTTACACATAGAAAGAATAGATACAATGTCCGCTATCGAACAGAACTACCAAATTAAGTACACGGAAAAATGGGGTTCCTACTTGCAGCAGGAGGCTTCTCGCTTGGATAAGTATGTGAGCGTGGAAAACGGCTTGAGTGGCAAGATGGTCACCTTTGATCAGTATGGCTTGCTCGCCTTCGAGGAGAAGGTGTCCCGCATGGGGCAGACTGTGCTGGCCGAGGCTCCCACATACCGCCGCGTCATGTACCCGCACATTTACACCAAGGCCATCGGCTTTGATGAGTTTGATGCCAAGAAGTTGGCCAACATTGATGTGCCCGTGAGCAAGACGATTGAGGGCTTGCGCGCCGCCGCAGGTCGCAGCATGGACAAGGTGATGCTTGATGCCTTCTTGGGTGAGAACTACACCGGCGAGAATGGTACCGTGGCGGTACCGTTTAGCGAGAATCAGGTCGTGGAGAGCGATTATGTGGATTCCGGAAGCGCAACGAGCAGCAACCTCACCGTGGCAAAGCTGCGCAAGGCTCTTGCCATGCTGCATAAGGCTGAGGCTTGGAGTGATGAACGCCGCGCCTATGGCGATGAGTTGGTGCTGGCTTGTACCAGCAGCCAGATTGATTCTCTGCTCCGAGAACCGCAGGTGTCTAGCTACGACTACAACACAGTGCGCGCCTTGGCTGAGGGTAAGATTGATACCTTCCTCGGCTTCCGCATTATCCGCACCGAGTTGTTGCCGCTGGATGACGAGACGGGTGAGCGTTCCTGCCTGGCATGGGTCAAGAGCAAGGCTCAATTCGGCATTTGGGATGATTTCAAGGTCAAAATCTCCGTGCGAGACGACTTGGATGAAGCCTTGCAGATACGCGCCAAGTTTGCCTGCGGTGCCACGCGCTTGCAGGAGGAGGCGTTTGTGAAGATTCAGTGCAGCGAGAGCTGATACGTTGGAAAAATTAATATTCATAGTCTAAGCGGCACCCTAGCGCTACATCCCCGAGCTGGGGTGCCGCATTCCTGTGAGAGAAGATGACAAATCCCCTGGTGACGAGTACGATTGTGGTGGCCAATGCCTTGGCCGTGGTCAGCATGGCAACAACAGAGCTTAATCCTCTTTTGGAATACGTGCAAAATGGGGCATCTGTGGCGGCTGTGATGGGCATGTTCCTGTGGCGAGAAATGAAACGCGCTGAACGCTACGAACAACTCTATGATCATGAACGCAAATTGCGTATAGAAGCTGCCAATAAATGCCTGGGGTGTCCCCTCTTGCGGCGAGGGGTGCCAGAAATCGATGAGCCGCCACAGTCGGCCTCCAAATCTGATTGAGGGTGGCAAGCGTTTGACAAAATCGTAGCTTGCCAAGGACGCGCCTGTGGTGTAGGATGCTTGCATGATTGCATTTCTGAGAGGAACCGTAGCAGACGCTCTGCCCCAGACCATCGTGCTCGATGTAGGGGGCGTGGGATATGAAGTGCATGTGCCCTTGTCTACCTATGACCGCATCAATCCCGTGGTAGGGCAGGCGGCCATGCTGAAAACGCATCTGCACATCCGCGAAAACATGCAGGTCCTCTATGGCTTTGCCACAGATGAAGAGCGCGATATTTTTCGATTGCTCATTGACCGAGTGAGTGGAATTGGCCCCGCAACGGCCATTGCCATCTTGAGTGGCATGAATGTGACAGCGTTCAAAAGCGCGGTGGTCAGTGGAGATGTGCAGTCTATTGCCCGGGCCAAGGGCGTTGGTAAAAAAACGGCGGAGCGCATTGTGCTGGAGCTGAAAGATAAGATTGGCCTTGCCTCTACTTGGGAGGCTCAGCAGGAAGGTACCACCACACAGGCTGCCGCAGATGCCGAGTTGGCGCTTATTGCCCTCGGGTTTAAGCAGACGGAATCCCGCAAAGCTATCAAGGCTCTGCTCAAGGAGAATCCGCAGGCTAGCACAGATGAATTGATACGCGGTGCATTGCGCCACATGAGCTGAGCATGCGCTGGCTGAATCAGTGGTGGGTTCGCTCGCTTCTATCCATGGTGCTGGCTTGGGTGGGCGTGATGCTGACTGTGGTGGTGTGGGCGAGCTGCGGTTTCCCTTGGGCGGTGGAGCAGGGGATGGAGCTGCGCGTGTGTGATTTGCCCAGCGAGCGTGTGCTGCAGGTGCCGCATGGTGCATGGTATGCGCCTGAGCCTCACGTGGCATCCTCCGTCCCGGTGGTGAAGCTGCGGGAGTATGCGCCCGGTGAGTTCGAGCTTCTGTATTGGGGAAACCCTGTGCGCCCTCGGTATGCATACCGTGTGCTCAATATCATGAGCGGGGATTCTGTGCTGCAAACAGGCAAAGGAGCACCTGAATCCATGCGGAATTTGCCTGTGTCCCACCCGCGGCGAGCAGATGGACAGCTCCCTCTGCAAGCTCCCCAGAAGCTAGGCCCACTCCGCCCCGCTCCAGGTGGTTTTTGTGCTGTGCGGGTAGAGGTGTTGGCGCCAGACAGCGGTGTTGTATTGTGCTGGGGCGAGTACTTGTTGCCCTGTCCAGAGCCTCATTGAGCAAAAATGAGCACTTTGCGGACCAACAAATGAGCTACTTGCGCTTTTCGCTCTTGCAAATTCTACAGAAAACGATAAAATACCCCGCGTAGAACCGGATGTTGCATCCGATTACTCTTTTTTATACCATGAAACCGACACTCCTCGTTCTCGCAGCAGGTATGGGCAGCCGTTACGGTGGCCTCAAGCAGTTGGACCCCATGGGTCCCAATGGTGAAGTGATTCTCGATTACTCCGTGTATGACGCCATCCGCGCCGGTTTCGGCAAGGTTGTGTTCATCATCCGCAAGGATTTCGAAGAAGCTTTCAAGAGCCAAGTAGGTGCTCGCTTTGCCGATAAGATTGAAGTAGACTACGCATTCCAGTGCTTGGATGACCTGCCCGAAGGTTACAGCGTGCCTGAAGGTCGCGTGAAGCCCTGGGGTACCGCCCACGCTCTGCGCGCTGCTCGCAACGTGGTGAAGGAACCCTTTGGTGTGGTGAATGCCGACGACTTCTACGGTGCAGACGCCTTTGCCAAGGCTGCTGAGTTCCTGACTGCCACCCAGCCTGCTGATGGCAAGGAACACTACGGCATGATTGGCTACCCCCTCAAGAACACCCTCAGCGACCACGGTGATGTGAACCGCGGTATCTGCGGCATCAAGGAAGGTTACCTCGACAGCGTTGAAGAGTACACCAAGATCATGATGGAAGAAGACGGCGTGTGCCGTGGTGACAGCCTCTCCGGCGAGCGCAATCCCGTGGACCCCGAGGAGCTTGTCTCCATGAACTTCTGGGTGTTCCCCGCCAGCTTTATCGATCAGATTGAAGACCACTTCACCCGCTTCATGGCTGCCCACGGTGCAGAGCTGAAGAGCGAGTGCTACATCCCCACCGTGGTTGATGAACTCATTCACAACGGTAAGGCTGATTGCAACGTCATCAAGACCACCGCCAACTGGCTCGGCGTGACCTATCCCAGCGACAAGCCCGCTGTGGTGGAGAGCATCGCTAAGCTGGTGGAAGAGGGTGTCTACCCCGCTAAACTTGGTTAATTCCTCCCTTAGTTACCATGTACGACCTCAAAGCAATTGCGAATCTGTTTGATTTGCGTGCAGACTATGTGTGCGGTGCCTCCTATGGCTCTGGCCACATCAACGATACTTATCGTATCGAGGTGGACCAGGCTGGCCTGCGTGTGAGCTACATCCTGCAGCGCATCAACAGCAATGTGTTCAAGCAGCCCATTCCCCTCATGGAGAATGTGAAGCGCGTGACGGATGAAGCTCTGCGCGTGCTCTTGGAAGAAGGGTGCAAGGAGGCCTACCGCCGTACCCTTACCATTATCCCCGCTAAGGATGGTAAGCCCTATGCTCAGGACTCTGAAGGCAACGTATGGCGCGTATATCCCTTCATCGATCGTGCCCGTACCTACGACATGATTGAGAATCCAGGTCAGTGCATCGAGGTGGCTCGCGCTTTCGGTAACTTCCAGAAACTGGGTGCCAACCTGCCGGGTGAGCCCCTGTTCGAAACCATCCCCGATTTCCACAACACGACCAAGCGTTTCAAGAACTTCCAGAACGCTATTGCTACCGACCCCTTGGGGCGCGCTAAGACGGTGCAGAAGGAAATCGACTGGTATCTCTCCCGCGAGGCTGATTGCCACAAGGTGGTCAACTACCTCGCTTCTGGTGAGCTGCCCCTGCGTGTCACGCACAACGACACCAAGCTCAACAACGTGATGCTTGATGACGTGACGGGTGAGGGTATCTGCGTGATTGACTTGGATACCACGATGCCTGGTTCCGCTCTGTATGACTTCGGTGATATGATTCGCACCTCCACCTCTCCTGCCGCTGAGGACGAGAAGGACACTTCTCTTGTGACGATGCGCATGGAGTACTTCGAAGCTCTGGCTAAGGGCTACTGCGAGGCTGCTACATTCCTCACTCCGCTTGAAAAGGAACTTCTTCCGTTCTCCGGCAAGTTGCTTACTATGGAATGCGGTATGCGCTTCCTGACGGACTACTTGGAAGGCGATACATACTTCAAGATTAAGCGCCCCGAGCACAACCTCGACCGCACCCGCACCCAGATGGCTCTCGTGGAATCCATCGAAAAGCAGATGGATGCTATGATGAAGGTTGTCGAGAAATACTGATTTTATCAGTATTTTCTGAAATCATTTGCCCCGCTTGGCTTAATCCCAGCGGGGCTTTTTTTTGAAAGTGATTATAGCCAGAGAAGGTCATGAAAGGGTGTCTTACCATGTTAGGTGCGCTGGCCGGGGTGCTGGTGTTGTTTCTTGCTTATTTCTTCCTGATAGTGAATCCACGCATCGAGGAAGAAGTGCGGCAATATCGTGGGTTGGTGATAGCTTATAAGCCTAATCATGAGCGATACATTCACCGCCTGACAGGACTGGCTGGTAAGCTCGATGCTCATGATGTGACCCCGCCTGCTGCTATTATCGGCCTGGCTATGAAAGTGGTGGCATTTTCTCTTGATGAGCCAGAAGCTCGGCAGATTGTTCAACGCCTGTCTTTGCTGGAAACAGGCCGCCGCTCGCTGTCATCGTGGACGAATATGATTAACGATGATGCCTGCCGTTGGTCATTTGATACCGCATCTCCGGAATGGGATGTGTATACTGCAGAGTGGCAGAGAAAGGATTTGGAACAAGTTGTGGGGAAAATAGAAAACGAAGGTGACATTGCTTCCTGGCGAGGGTACTCGTTCACTCTCTTACACAACAAAGATGCAGGTAAAGGGATTCTGATGATTCGCTTGCTGTATTGAAATAAAAGCCTTGGCTGTGGGAGCCAAGGCTTGGATGAAAGATGGTGCGTGTTTGCGCGGGGTCAGATGAGGTGCCCCATGCGTTCGCGCTTGGTATCGAGGTAGTGTTTGTTGTCCTCGTGGGCGGGAATGCAGATAGGCAGCTGCTCCACAACGTCTAACCCATGGCCGGAGAGCCCCACAATCTTGCGGGGGTTGTTGGTGAGCAGACGCAGATGGCGCACGCCGAGGTCGCGCAGGATTTGTGCGCCCACGCCGTAGTCTCGTAAATCGGGGGCAAAGCCCAGCTCGATGTTGGCGTCTACGGTATCAAGCCCTTGTTCCTGCAGCTTGTAGGCATGCAGCTTGGCAGAAAGACCGATACCGCGCCCCTCTTGGCGCAGGTAGAGGATGATGCCGCCCTCCTGCGCCACGCGGCGCATGGCCGTGTGCAGCTGGCTGCCGCAATCACAGCGGCGGCTGGCAAAGACATCCCCCGTCAGGCATTCACTGTGCACGCGGCACAACACGGGCTTTTCCGGGTCGATAGGCCCGTGCACCAAAGCTAGGTGGGTTTTGCCGTCCACCTTGGAGTGGTATGAGTAGCAGTCAAACTCACCAAAGTCAGTCGGCAGTTTCACGCATTCCTCACGGATAATCAGCTTTTCTGTATGCTGGCGGTGCTCGATGATTTGGGCGAGGGAGCATGCCTTGAGACCGTACTTCTTCTGGAAGCTGCCGAGCTCACCGAGGCGGGCCATGGTGCCGTCTTCCTTCATGATTTCGCAGCACACACCCACGGGCTCCATACCAGCGATGCGGAGCAAATCCACAGTGCCTTCTGTGTGGCCCGCGCGGCGTATCACACCGCCTTCTACGGCACGCAGGGGGAAGCAGTGGCCAGGCTGCACAAAGTCGTCGAGCGTGGCTTTGGTGTCCGCCAGCTTCATCGTGGTGATCGAGCGTTCAAAAGCGCTGATACCCGTGGTCGTGCCTTCCTTGGCATCCACGCTCACGGTGAAGGCTGTGTGGTGCTTTTCCGTGTTGTGTTGAGCCTGCATGGGGAGCCCAAGGGCATCCACCTTTTCGGGAGCCATCGGCACGCAGATGAGACCACGCGCATGAGTTGCCATGAAGTTGATGTTCTGCGGCGTGGCAAATTGCCCCGCGCACACCAAATCAGCTTCATTTTCTCGCTGGGGGTCATCTGTCATGAGGATGAGCTTGCCCATGCGCAAATCCTCCAGCACTTCTTCCAACGGAGAATAGATGATGGGGTCTGTGCCATCTGCCACGGGCACGCTGCTCTCTGTTGCGGCCGGCGCCTCGCATGTGCAGGAGGTTGTGGCTCCCTCTGTGCAGCAGCTGCAAGTGGGTTGAGCGGGCTCCTCTGCGGGTATTTCGCCCATGGTTGCCGCATCACACTGGGTGATGAAGGAGTTGATGTCAAAGACACCATTGGTAGCGGTAAATTCAACCTGCTTCATGGCTTATTTGTTCATTTTTGCCCAAGAATCGCGCAGACCAACAGAACGATTGAAAACCGGATGCTCGGCGCTGTGGTCGTAGCGGTCGGCCACAAAGTAACCCGTGCGCTCGAACTGGCAGAGGAACTCTGCCGGGGCTTCGGCAAGGGCAGGTTCTACCACGGCATCGCAGAGTGTGGTCAGAGAGTTCTCGTTGAGGGAGGCCAAGAAGCCCGCCTCATTTGCATCGGGTGCTTCATCCTTGAAGAGACGGTCGTAGAGGCGGATTTCGGCCTGCACGCCATACTTGGCAGATACCCAATGAATGGCGCCCTTGCACTTGATGCCCTCGGGTGGGTTCGTGCCGACGGTGCCTGGCAGGATTTCGGCTTGCACTTCAGTCACGTTGCCCTCGGCATCTGCGGTGTAGCCGGTGCAAATCATGCAATAGCCACCGCGGAGGCGCACGCAGGCCCCGGGGGAGAGGCGCTTGTACTTCTTGGGCGGCTCGACCATGAAGTCGTCTTGCTCAATCCACACTTCTTTGGTGAGCGTGAGCTTTCTGTTGCCCAATTCTGGTTTCTCGGGGTTGATGACGACTTCTACCTCTTCTTCGAAGCCATCCGGCACGTTGGTGAGCACCAGCTTGAGGGGGCGCAGCACCGCCATGCGGCGCTCTGCGTTGGCGTTGAGCTCAGCGCGTACTGCATTTTCCAAGCGAGCTACATCGGTGTTGCCGTTGAATTTGGTGATGCCAACACCCTCGCAGAAATCCACAATCGCCTTGGCGGGGTATCCGCGGCGGCGCATACCACAAATCGTGGGCATGCGGGGGTCGTCCCAACCAGAGACGTAGTTTTCCTCCACCATCTGGCGGAGCTTACGCTTGCTCATGACGGTGTAGGTGATGTTGAGGCGGGAGAACTCGCGCTGGCGGGGGCGAGAAGGCACGGGGTTGTTGTCAATCACCCAGTCGTAGAGCGGGCGGTGGTTTTCGAACTCCAGCGTGCAGAGCGAGTGTGTGATATGCTCGTAGGCGTCTTCCAGTGGGTGGGCAAAATCGTACATGGGGTAGATGCACCATTGGTCGCCCGTGTTGTGGTGGTGATCGTAGGAAATGCGGTAGATGACGGGGTCGCGCATGTTCATGTTGCTGCTGGCCATGTCAATCTTGGCGCGCAACACGGCGGCACCCTCGGCGTAGTCGCCACGTTTCATGGCTTCAAACAACGCCAGATTTTCCTCGGGTGTTGTGTTGCGGTAGGGGGATTCGATGCCGGGGGTGACGAGATTGCCGCGCTGTTGGCGCATGGTCTCGCGGTCTTGCAGGTCGACGTAGGCCAGCCCGTTCTTGATGAGGTGCACGGCGCAGTCGTAGTAAAAATCAAAGATATTGGAAGCCCAGTACAGGTGCTCGCCCCAATCAAAGCCAAGCCAATGGATGTCTTCTTGGATGGAGTTGACGAACTCCACGTCTTCCTTGCAGGGGTTGGTGTCGTCAAAACGCAGGTGGCACACAGCGCCAAGGTGGGCGTATTCGCGGGCAATGCCGAAATCTAAGCAAATAGCTTTGGCGTGGCCGATGTGCAAATATCCGTTCGGCTCCGGGGGGAAACGCGTGATGGGAGCCTTGCAGAACCCTTCAGACACTTCCTGTGCAACCCAGTCGCGGATAAAGTCTCGTTTTTCCTCTGTCATCATGCGCGCAAGTCTACCCTTATTCCCGCCCAGAATCAAGCATTTTCCAGTAAATGACATAATGAAATGGGCAATGACATGGTTGTGGCGAGAGTTGCTCTTAGGGGGAACCCAGTCGGCGCATCTATTGGGCATTGGCGGCGTCTCGTGTGGAGAGTATCCGCGATGCTGGCAAGAATATTGTCTCGCATCATGCTACATCTTGTGCTAGACTTCGCTCATGCAGAGAGAGATAGTGGAGAAAAGCCTTGGATATGTGTTTACGGACGCCGCATGGCTGAGCCAAGCGTTGACGCATCCTAGCGTGGACCAGAAACGCAGCACCAACTTGGCCTACGAGCGCTTGGAGTTTTTGGGGGACGCGGTGTTGGAGCTTGTGGTGAGTCGAGAGCTTTTTACCCGCTATCCGAAGGCTGATGAAGGCTTGCTCACCAAGATGCGAGCCGGTATTGTGAGCCGCCAAAACTTGGCGCTACTCTGCGTGAAGTTGGGGTGGATGGAGCACTTGGCCATGAGCACGCAGCTTGAAAAATCTGGTGGCCGCCAGACGCTTTCTGTGCAGGCCAATACATTTGAGAGTGTGATTGGCGCTGTGATGATGGATTCAAACTACAATGCAGCGCGCAAGGTGTCGCTGCATTTGCTGCAGGACAGCTTGGAGCAAGCCGAGCGCTTTGTGCAGGTCAACTCCAAGGGCTCGTTGTTGGAGGAATTGCAGGCTGTGGATGGGTGTGGACCCACATACCAAGTGAGCTTGGTAGATGAAGCCAAGCCTGCGGGGCCTTTCCGCGCATTCGCCTATTGGCATGAGCAGGAAATCGGCGTGGGCGAGGGCACCAGCAAACACAAGGCCGAGATGGCAGCGGCGGCTGATGCATTGCAAAAAATGCTCTGGAAAGAGAAAAAATAAGGCATGAGGCGGTTTTTCTGCTTCACATGCGGGCAAAACTGGCTATAATGTGCCTGTTCAACAACTTTTTTGTTTATGAAGATTTGGTTTGATGGCAAGTTGGTAGATAAAGAGGAGGCCAAGGTTTCCGTGTTTGACCATGGTGTTTTGTATGGCGATGGCTGCTTTGAGGGTATTCGATTCTACTCTGGTAAGGTATTCCGTTTGGAGGAGCATATCATCCGCTTGTTCAACTCCATGCGTTATCTGATGCTGGACCTGCCTTGGAGCTTTGAGGAAGTGTGTAAGGCAACCGAGGAGACGGTGGCTGCCAGTGGGATGGAAGATGGCTACATCCGCCTCGTGGTGACACGCGGTAAGGGGGATTTGGGTCTCAACCCCCGCAATTGCCCCAAGGCTAGCATGTTCATCATTGTGCAGAACATTGCCTTGTACCCCAAGGAAATGTACGAGAATGGTCTGAGCATGATTACCAGCTCCTATCGCCGCCCCAACCCCGATGTCCTCTGCCAGCAGGTGAAGAGCCTGAACTACCTCAACGGCATTTCTGCCAAGATTGAAGCTGTGCAGCAGGGTGCAGGCGAGGCCCTCATGCTCAACCAGCGTGGCAATGTGGCAGAATGCACCGGTGACAACATCTTCATCGTTACCGATGGTGTGGTTGCGACGCCCCCGCTGACTGAATGCGCTTTGGGTGGCATCACCCGCCATGCGGTGATGGATATCTGTGTCGAATTGGGTATCCCCTGTGTGGAGAAGGTTCTCAACCGTTTTGACGTGCTCAGCGCTGATGAATGCTTCCTGACCGGCACGGCTGCCGAAGTGATTGCAGCCACATCGTTGGATGGTCGCACCATTGGCACGGGGCAGGCTGGCCCCATCACCAAGCGTATTTTGGCTCGCTACCAGCAGTTGGTGCGCGAGTAAGCCTGAGTGCTGATACGTTTGGGTGAATCTAAAAACCTCTTACCGAGCGGGTGGAGCTTGTATCCACCCGCTCACTTTTGATACAACATGGAAACGCTGTATAGTGGCCGCTTCTTGAACATGGTGCGCGAGGGTCGTTGGGAATACTGCGAGCGTGTGAACCAGACGGGGGCTGTGATGATTTTTGCGCTCACGCCAGATGATAAGGTGCTCTTGGTGGAGGAGTTTCGCCCCCCTATTGGCAAGCAAAGCCTGTGTTTTCCTGCGGGCTTGAGCGGAGATGAGGGCCCAGAATCGGAGCAGGCTGCAGCCCACCGCGAATTGCTGGAGGAAACGGGCTATGCCGCCGCGGAAATGCAATATTTGTTCACGGGACCATCTTCCCCAGGATTGACCTCCGAGTCGCTTTCTTTCTACTTGGCCAAGGGGCTTCAAAAAGTAGCTGCCGGTGGTGGTGTGGAAAACGAAAATATCACCGTGCACGAGGTGCCTCTGGGTGACATTGAATCGTGGCTGATGGAACAAGATGCCGCCGGTGTATCCATTGATCCGCGCATTTTTACTGGGCTCTACTTCATCAAGACCCGCTTGCAGCGCGAAGCTTGAGCGCACGGGGCGTGTCTCAATTGGTGTTTGACATAGGCGGGCCACTCTGTTAGCATAGGCATCTATGAAATGGCCTGTGATAACGACCATGTTGGCTCTGTTGGCTGGCTACGCCGTAGCCCAGCAGAAGTTACCCGCAGCTGGCGATGCAAACCATGCTCCTGTGGTAGAGACCATGGAAGAGCGAGACATGCGCATGGATTGGTGGCGCAAGGCCAAGTTTGGCATGTTCATTCACTATGGTTTGTATTCTGGGTTGGCGGGTGAGTTCCAAGGTCGTCCCGGTGGCACGGAATGGATACAGACCAATTTGGGGCTTGATACCGACACCTACGCCGCGGAGGCCAAGCCGCTTTTCGCTCCTGCTCCAGGGTGTGCGGAAAAGTGGGCCGAACTGGCAGAGGCTGCGGGGTGCCGCTACATGGTGCTCACTTCCAAGCATCATGATGGGTTTGCTCTCTTCAATACAAAAACAAGTGATTATAGCTCGCAGGCCTTGCTTGGTCGCGATATCGTCAAGGAGTTTAGCGAAGCTGCTCGTGCACACGGCATGCGCGTGGGGCTTTATCACAGCGTGATTGATTGGCACCACCCCTCCTACGACAACACGATTTGCCCGGATTTGTGCTATCCTGTGAACCAAGCAGAGATGTTGAAGAAGAAGGGCATACCGCGCAACCAAGATGAATACTGCAAATACCTGCATGAGCAGGTGCGCGAGCTGTTGACTCAATATGGCACGCTGGATATCATTTGGTGGGATTACTCGCAGGGCGCGGCCGAAGGTGAACGCGCCTGGAAAGCACCAGCCCTCATCGAAATGTGCCGCAGCATCAACCCTGCCATCATCATGAATAATCGCCTCTATTCCTTCTCTGGATTTGATAAGAGCCGCGATGGTGTGCAGCTTGACTTGCGCTGTGGCGACTACACGACGCCGGAAAAAAGAATCCCTGAGCAGGGCTACCCCGGAATTGACTGGGAGGCTTGCATGACTGTGGGGGATAAATGGGGCTACAATCGCTATGATGTCAACTTGAAAGAGCCTGCCGTCATCATCCAGCAGCTGCAGCAGTGTGCTGCGCGCGGGGGTAATCTTTTGCTCAATATTGGCCCCAAGGCTGATGGCTCCATCCCCGAAGGTGTGGAAGATGTGTTCCGCCGCGTGGGTGCATGGATGGAGGTGAATGGTGAATCAATCTATGAAAGCAGCCCCGTGCCCTCTGTGCACCTGCCGGAGGGCTGGATGGCAAGCATTGTGTACGAGGAAACATACATTTTCCCGCCCAAGATGCAGCCCACGGAAGATGTGGTCATCCGCATCCGCGCGCATGAGATTGATACCGTTGAGCCCAGCGTGCTGGGGCAGCCCGATTGTGTCATTGAAATGGAGCGCGTAGAGGAACCCGGCGAGATTGAGCCCAAGGCGTTCATGCAGTTTACCATACCTGCATCTGCTTGGGAGAATGCCGTGGAGGGGATGCCCGTGTTCAAATTCTCCAACGCAAACTAAACGTATGCGGGAAATCACCGGCAGAACCTATATGCTCCCGCATTTGTTGGCGGAGCAATACGTGTTGACCTCCATCCGCTGCGAAACTCCTGATGGCATCATGTACGAGGCCACTCAAAAGGATACGCAGCGAGAGGTGCTGGTGCATTCCTTGCATGCCGAGATGGCATTGGACACCACGCTGTGCCATACTTTTATTGAGGATGCCAGAGCTTGTACGCGCGTGCAGTTGCCCTTTGTCTCTGCTGTGCTCGAATTGCTGCCTGCGGATGATACGTGGCACTTGGTGTGCGAAGGAAATGGCACGGATTCACTTGATTTTGCGGCGGCAGCCAAGCAAAGCATCAGGTGTGCAGATATGGTGGACTTGTTGAACAAAATCGGGCAGTTATGCTTGCATTTGGATGCCCAAGGTATCAATTCGCGCCCGTTCAGGCTCGCAGGTGTGTACCGCCAAGGCCAACGCTTTTTGTTGGACAACCCCGCGTGCTCTGGGCGGCGCTTGCCGCATGAGAGCAACCGCTATGTGATTGATGCCGTCAAGGCCTTGCTGCCGCTGTTGGAGACCGGTGAGGCGTCTGCTGTGGTGGAGCTGCGCCATATCATGCAGCGCGTGGCTGATAAGACTGAGAGCTGCGCTCTTGTGGCGTCTGAGTTGCTCTGTGAATTGGCTCGCATACCCGCCGCTCAGATTGAGGAGGAGTTACTGCTGGGATGAGGCTTGTAGCTTCTCCAGCAACTCTTGCCTGCCAGCAGGCATATGCTGGAAGTGCTGTGCCAGCGCGTGGTGCGCGGGCATGACCTCGCTGTAGAGACCATGCAGCTGCGCCAAGCGCTTTTCAAAGTGGTAGAGGATATTGGCGCGTGGGGAAGACTCGGCAATGTAGTCAAGAGCCCCGCTCATGAGCTGATGCCACGCTTGGGTGGTGTCTCCCACCTCTACCGTGGCCATTACCAAGCGCGCGCAATAGCTTGCAAGCCGCAATTTGAGCAAGTGGCTGCGTAGCGGAAGCCGAGCATCTAGCAGTTCTGCTGCGTGCAGCGTGCCCAAATCTCCCCGTTTGGCATCGGTGGCTACCAGCTCGCAATGGTGAAACAAATCGATACGCCCTGTCAAATCGCTGCCAGGCTTGCGGGCATTGCGGGCCGCGGTGCGCACGATGCCGTGTTGAGCCGTGCTCCAAGTGATGATGAGCCCATGCTCACCCAAGGGAGTGAGCCGAAGGATGCTGCCTTCATCCCGCCATTTCATTTGCTCTGGCTTTTCTTTTTGAGCATCAGTTCGCGCAAGCCACAAAGCGAGAGGTTGGTTTTGTAGCTGGGCAAGTGGCCATCCCGGGCAAAGATGGCATCTGCCGTGTTGAGCTCTCGCGTGGCTGCCGTTGGGTTGCCTTGCAGCATGAAAAGAGCTGCTTGGCTGTAGTAGTACAGGGGCGAATCATCGATGGGGGAGAGGTCGGCTACCAATTCCTTGGCCTCCTCTGTGCGTTCCAGCATGATGAGACACAAAAACTTGCGGAAGGTCAGGCTGCGGCGTGTGCCAAATGTTTCTGCACTCAGGGCACACTTGCGCAGCACTTCATCCGTTTCGCCCAGAGCCGCTTCGTATTCACCCTGTGCCATGTGCAGCAGGGAGAGGGTGAGCAACACCACATCGTTCTCCAAATGAGCCTGCTGCGCTTGGAGGATGTATTTCTTGGCAAGTTCGTATTGCCCGAGCTGTATGCACACATTTGAGCGCAGGAGCCACACGTTTGGGTTGCGTGTGAAATACAGCTCACATGTGTTGAGGTGTGATTGACACACCGCGAAGCGATTGGCTGCGTATGCTACCTTGGCTGCCTGAAAGGCGGTCAGGTAGGCTCTGCGGTCTTCCTCTGCCAGGTTGGACAACTCAATCACCCACTGGGGCACACTTTGTTCCTGGGCCTTTTGCTCTTCTTCAGTCGGCGTATCGTCTACCGCCGTGGGCAACAGTCCTTGGCCCATGCTCGCATGAGCCAAGCCAAACAAGGCCAGCGCTATCACAAAAGCCTGTTTCATTTGCTTTGTCCTGTGGTGTAGGCTGCGAGGATGTCTGCCGTGATGTGCTCAGCCGTGAGGCGGTGCTTGGTGCGCAGTTGCATCAAGCTGCCGTGCTCCACAAAGGTATCTGGCCAGCCAATGCGCAAGACGGGGGTGCGCTTGCCTAATTCACCAATTTTTTCCATGACGGCAGAGCCAAACCCACCGTAGATGGAGTGGTCTTCCAAGGTGACAATGAGTTTGCAGCGGCTGGCATACTCTGCGAGGGCGGCTTCATCCAAGGGTTTGATGAAACGCGCATTCAGGTGGGCGCAGCTTATGCCTTTCGCCTCCAGGTTTTGGCGAACTACAGCGGCCACGCTGTTCATGTTGCCCAGCGCCAGCAGGGCAATCTCATTGCCATCGTGCAGCAACTCGGCTTTGCCAACGGGGAGTGTTTGCAATTCCTCTGGCAGCGCGACCCCTTCGCCGCTTCCGCGCGGATAGCGTATGGCCGAGGGCTTATCGTTGATGCTGTTCATGGTATAGAGCATGTGGCACATCTCGGCCTCATCCTTGGGTTGCATCATCACCAAATTGGGGATGGCGCGCAGCATGCTGATGTCGAAGAGCCCATGGTGTGTGGGGCCATCATCCGGGGAAAGCCCTGCGCGGTCCATGCAGAACTTGACGGGCAGGTTCTGCAGGGCGGCATCGTGCTCAATCATATCCACGCAGCGTTGCATGAAGGTGGAGTAGATGGCCAGATAGGGCTTGAATCCTTGTGTCGCCATGCCACAAGCGAAAATGGCTGCGTGTTCTTCTGCGATGCCTACGTCAAAGTAACGCTTGGGGAACTTCTCGCGGAAGATATCCAGCTTGGTGCCACCCGGCATGGCTGCCGTGATGGCGGTGATGTTGGGGTCATCTGCTGCCATTTGGGTGACACAGCGCCCGAAAACTTCGGAATAGGTGAGACCGCCTTTGTTGACGGGGGTGCCATTTAGGACGTTGTATTGCCCCACGCCGTGGAAACTTGGTGGATTATCTGCAGCGGGGGCATAGCCCTTGCCCTTGGTGGTGATGACGTGCAAGACCACCGGTTCATCGCTGCGGGCCGCAAGGCGCAACACCCGCTCCAGGCGGTGAACATCGTGCCCATCTATCGGGCCATAGTAGCTCAGCCCCATTTGGCGGAAAAAGCTCAGCGGGGAGATGAAGGCGCGCGCTGCTTGCACCAGCTTGGCAGCTTGCTCTTGGATTAACTTGCTGCCCAGACCCTCCACAAAGGATTTGGCTCGGTCACGCAAGCGGGTGTAGGTGTCGGTCTCTTGCAGCGAGGAGAAATAGCGAGAGAGTGCTCCCACGTTGCGGTCGATACTCCACTTGTTGTCGTTGAGAATGAGAATGAACTTGCGTGTTGTGGAGGCGAGATTGTTGAGCCCTTCCAAGGTTGTACCACAGGTGAAGGCTCCGTCTCCTATCACGGAGATGATGTGGTAATCATCTCCCAACAAATCACGCGCTGCGGCCATGCCTACGCCTGCTGAGAGTGCTGTGCCAGCATGGCCCGCGCCGTATGCGTCGTGCGCAGATTCGCTACACTTGGAAAACCCTGAAATGCCCCCAAATTGGCGTATGTGGTTTAATTTGTCGGCGCGCCCCGTGAGCATTTTGTGCACATAGCACTGGTGAGACACATCGAAGAGTATCTTGTCGCGGGGGGTGTTGAACACGCGGTGCAGGGCAATGCTCAGTTCTACCACCCCCAGATTGGGTGCTAAGTGCCCGCCCGTTTGTGCAAGTGTATCAATCAGCGTCGTGCGGATTTCTTGCGCGAGTGTAGGCAGCTGCTCCGGTGTCAAGGCCTTGACATCGTCTGGTGATTGGATGCTTGCCAACAGGGGCGGTAATTTAGAAGAGGGAGAATCCATTGTCTCGTGGGTCGGGGGTTGTGCTACTCTCGTTTTGGGGCAGAGTGGCTTCATTTTCTAAAGTGCTGATGCGCAATTCAGCCTTGCGGAGTGTTTCTCGGCTGCTGCGTATGAGTTGTAATCCTTCTTCAACAAGTGAAATCATCTCCTCGAGTGCGGTGTCAGGGGCATCTATGCGCTTGACGATGGTGTCCAAACGCTCCATGGATTGCTCAAAGCTGAGCGCTCCCTTTTTATTCTTCTGAGATGATGACATGGCGAAAGCTTTGGGGTGAGTTTGGTTTATTTGCTGTAGTACACAATCTCGGTGCCCAGCAGGAAGTGTCTGCGTGAGAATAGACCGCGGGAGGAAACGATGTGACCCATGGGGATGGCGTCCTTGCTGCTGGTGGTGGGTTCTGCGAAAAAGTCTGCAAAAGCCATGTTGTGCTTGGGCACCATGAGCAGGAGCTTGCCCTCCATGGCCAGTGGCGCAAAGTCGCCCATGCGTTCGCTAATCCCCGTGATGCCTCCACTCTTGCCATACGGCATGTCCAAGGGGGAATGCGAACTGGGCGTCACCAAGAAGCCTTGCACATCTACCCCTGATTTTGCAAAGATGGGCTGCAAGGAGTTGACGTAATCGTCCACATGAAGCGGCATCCACAATGCTTTGCGGTCTGCATACCACGCAACGGCCCAGGGTTGATCCGTCACGATGATGTCGCGGTCATTGCTCAAGCTGGCAAGTTTGATGTTGAGGGCCGGGGGGTAGTACGGGGGGAAGTTGGGGCGCCCTCTATCACTCAACCAGATGCCTTGGTAAATGGCTTTGGGCAGGCTGAAGAGGAGCGGCCCACTGGAGATGATGACCATGAGGAAGATGGCCAAACCGCGGGCCACCAAGAAGGTGCGGGAATCCATTTTGAGGCGTCCCAGCATGTTGAAGATGAGAGACACGCCATATGCCGTAAACAGCGGGGCAAAGAGAATGGCTGTTTGGGCACCATTGTAGGGGTAGTTGACGCCGAAAATACCCATGCCGATGCAGGAGAAACTCCACATGCAGAAGGTAGCCCACTTAATGGCTTCTACCGAGGGAGATTTGTAGCGGTTGAGGAGGGCCAGCAGGAAGAAAGGCACCACCAAGATAGCGCCCATGTTGGTATACATGGTGCTGAATTGGGACAAGATGTGCCCGAGCAAGCGGAGGATGAACCCTGAGCTATCGAACGGGATATTGCTTTCGTTTGTTGTGCGCAAGATGAGTTCCTCATTGCCGCCCAAGCAGTTGTAGAAGTTGTAGTAGGCGTTGCCCAAAATGTTGCCCGTGAAGCTCTTGTTACCTGTGGTGACGATAAACAAGGTGACAACTAGGATGAGCAAGCCCGGTATGGCGTATGCACCGAAGGGGCGGAAATAGAACGCACAGAAAATCAACAAGCCCAGCGCGCACCAGATGCTCAGCCAGCCTGCCAAGCACATGAGCGTGATGAAGACGAACGAAAGTCCCATGTAGACGAGTAGGCGGAGGGCATCGTCCTGCTCCTGCGCGCGAATGGCGCTCAGCATGCAATGCACCGAGGCCAGCAGACAGCACATCATCAGCGGTTGTGGCAGCCCGCTGGCTGCGTATTGCAGCATCAGCTCGCACAGCGCTAGGAAAACCACTGTGGCAAAGGCCACGGTCTCATCAAATAAGCGAGCACTCAGCGTATAGGCCAGCACCATGGCCACCATGAAAAATATCATGCTCGTGGCAGATACAATTTTGTCGGGTAGGTAGATGTAGGAATCCCCCTCGACCATGCGGCCTTTTTCGGGGTTGTCATGCCCAGAAAGTTTGAGCGCCACGGCAATAGCTGCTATGTTGAGCGGTGCGTGGGTAGTATCCTTAAAGTTCTTGAAATCAACAGCTTTTCGCCCAGCTTTTTTGCCCACATTTTGCACCTCCATGGGGCGCATGTAGTTGGTTGTGAATCCCTCGCCCTGCGCGAGATTGCGCGCAATTTGCGCTTGGTCCATGGCCATGGGTTGATCCAACCCTTTGTATGAAAGATCCAGCTTGAAAATGGACAATCCCAAGATAATCAAAAACAGAATGACACGCGTCATCCAACGCGTCTTCTTACTGGTTGTGATGCTTAGCTCAGCCATGGTTGTGAGGTGTTACGATAGATACTCTCGGAAAACTTCTTTATGTTCGGCCATCTTGCGTTGAAGGGTACGTCTATTAATGCCCAGCAGATTTGCTGCGGCAGATCTGTTCCCTTCGGTGATGCGGAGCGCTTTGAGGATGGTCTGTTGCTCCACGTATTGTAAATTAAGGGAGGGGTATGAATCAAGCTCAAAATCTGTGTGCAGAGGCTTGATGTCTAGAGTTTTTGTTAGGGTGTGTTGCGCGATATACTCTGGCAAATCGGCGGGTTCAATGCTAGGTGTATCGCTCATAACAACGCCGTGCTCGATAGCTGTGCGCAGTTGGCGCACATTGCCGGGCCATGCAAATTGCCGCAGTTGCTCAAGCGCGGCGCGGGAGAGATGCTTCTCTTCCTTGTTGTTTTCTTTGCACAGTTCTTTGACGAAAGCGTTGGCCATGAGTACAATATCCCCACTGCGCTCGCGGAGCGGTGGTAGCTGCAGCGAGATGACATTGAGCCGTTGGTACAAATCCAAGCGGAAGGTGCCCTCCCGTACCATGGCTTCCAAATCGCGGTTGGTGGCCGCCACGAGTCGCACATTGACGGCGATGGGGGTGTTGCTGCCTACGCGCTCGATGGTGCGCTCGGAGAGCACGCGCAGGAGTTTGACCTGGGTGGGTATATCAATCTCGCCGATTTCGTCCAAGAAGAGGGTGCCGCCATCCGCTTCTTCAAATCGGCCGATACGGCGCTGGATAGCGCCTGTAAAGGCGCCTTTTTCATGCCCAAACAATTCACTTTCCATCAACTGGGGCGATAGCGCAGCGCAGTTGACGGCTACAAACTTGTTTTTCTGGCGGGGGGAGAGCGAGTGGATGGCCTTGGCCACTAGCTCCTTACCCGTACCCGTCTCGCCGCTGACTAACACGGTGGCAGTTGTGGGGGCTACCTGGCGGATACGGTTGAAGATGGTCTGCATCTGCGGGCTGTCGCCCAACATGCGATCAAGCCCCTGTGTTGGCTGCAAGCGCGAAACTAGCTGCTTGTTCTCTTTCTCCAGCTCGACTGTGTGGGCCGCACGGTGAAGAAGAAGCTCTACCTCATTCAGATTGAGAGGCTTGGTGACAAAATAATAAGCGCCGTGTCGCTTGGCTTCGGCTGCCGTGTCCGGGCTGCCATAAGCCGTCATCATGATGCACTTGGGCGGCTTGGGCAGCCCCTGTGCAAAATCAATCAAATCCATGCCGCTTTCTCCGCCCAAGCGCAAGTCTGTGAGCAAGATATCCACAGGCTCGCTCTCCATGATGGCTCTCGCTGCACGCCCGTTGGCGGCAGCGAATACCTCGTAGTCGTCCTCCAGCGCAAGACTCAGCGCGTCTCGCGTCGGCTTCTCATCATCTACTATCAGAAGAATGGGCAGCATGGGCGGAGAAGGGGCTATGTTTACTTATTAGATGAGCCAGAGCCCTTCGGTCTCATCGAACCCGAACATGATGTTGAACGCATGCACACCCTGGCCGCCTGCGCCCTTGATGACGTTGTCCTCTGCGCTCATCAGCACGGCTCGGTTGGTGCGCTTGTCGATGGCCCAGCCTATGTCCACAAAATTCGTGCGGGTCACATTCTTCGTGTCGGCGGGTTTTCCGGCCCCCAGCAAGCGCACAAAGGGAGCTTGCGCATAGGCCTTCTGGTAGCAAGCTGTCAGGTCTTCCACCGTCACGCCCGGGGCCAGCTTGGCCACCGTGGTCGTCAGAATGCCTGTGTTGACGGGCATCAGGTGCGGGGTAAAGGTAATCGTCACCTTGCTGTTGGCGGCAAGGGAGAGCTCTTGTTCGATTTCGGAAAGATGGCGGTGGCGGGGTACACCATACGCGCGCATGCTCTCGTTGCATTCGCAGAAGAGCAGGCTCACATCGGCCTTGCGGCCTGCGCCAGATACACCGCTGCCACTGTTGACCACGATATCTTCCGGCAAAAGAAGCCCCGCCTTCAGCAGCGGTACCAGCGGCAAGATGATGCTGGTGGGGTAGCAACCTGGCGAACCCACGATGCGCGCCTTCTCAATCTCGGCGCGGTGCCACTCTGGCATGCCGTACACGGCCTCCTGCATCAGCGGAATGTCCGGATGCTCGTTTCCGTAGAATTCTTCATACACCGCAGGGTCGTTCAATCGGAAATCGGCCGAGAGGTCGATGACGCGGATGCCTGCTTCCACTAATCCGCGCGCGTACGAGGCTGATACACCGTGTGGCAATGCCAAAAACGCTGCTTCGGCTCCGGTGGCGGCGATGGCGGCCACATCTGAATCCGTAAATTTCAGCTCAGCGCCCGGTACATGACGAAAACGTGTAAAAAGATCACAAAGCTCTTGCCCAGCATATTGGCGCGAGGTCGCACACACAAGTTCCACACCCTCATGGCGCAACAAAATTCTCAAGAGCTCTTGGCCCGTGTATCCACTGGCCCCCACAATGGCTGTTTTTACCTTTTTCATGGCAAAAAAGAGTGTATCATGAAAAAAATGTGTTGACAACTGCAAAATTTCGTTGTATACTTCGCCTGTCGACCGCCTCAAGCGGTTAACACAACCAAAACGGGCAGTAGCGCAGTCTGGTAGCGCACTTGCATGGGGTGCAAGGGGTCGTGGGTTCGAATCCCGCTTGCCCGACGAAAGAAACCCGCTTCCGCAACAAACGGAGGCGGGTTTTTGTATGACCCTGAAATCACGGGTCAAGCCCAAACAATGTGGAATTTGAGTTTTCATATCATTGCCATCCCATAAAAACGAATAGGGAGACCAGCCGGACGGCAAACAAAGATACCAGATGACAAAAATGGTGTTTTGGAATTGCCCGATTACAACTCATAATCGGGGGGTGAAAAAACAAACCCAAAACCCTACGGAGAGATTAACGATATTAGGGCAGTCAATTATAATTTGAGCAAAATCTGATTTTTTTGTAAAAAATCGATTTGGTGGTTCGGCATTGCCCAAAATTGAGCAATGCGGTAGCTAGACTTGGGAGAAGGGGAAGTGCATTGCCACTTCCCCCTCTCCCAAACCCTCTCCCCCTGGGCTAGGGTAGTATGGGTTTCCCTTCGGGAAAACTTTTATGCTGCACTTTTTTCTTGCTGATTTTGCTTCTTTTTATTCGATGGCTTTTTGGTCTCTTCTTTAATGGGAGGCATGCCTGCTGCTATCCAATCTCTGACTTGCGCATTGAGCCGTACGAGTAATTTTCTTATGCTGGCTATTGCTGCCAGCTTGTGTGTTTTTCCTCTTGCTCTTAGTGTGTTGTAGAATTCATGAATGCTATTATCCTCTATCCGCATACTGGCTATGATAACCATATAGAGCTGAGTTCTCACTTCTCTACGCCCGAATCTGGCTATACGCTTGCCTATTTTTCTTCCGCTATCCCAATTGAAAGGGGCTACTCCTACTAGTGCCGCTATCTCCCGTCGACTCAGATAACCCAGCTCCGGTAGATTGCAAAGCAACACTTTGGCCGTCTTTTCTCCTATGCCCCCGACTTTAAGGAAAATACGGTAGCGATTTTTCATCTCCTCATTGGATTCAATGACTTTTTCCAGCTCGCCTTGCACCTCTTTGATTTCTTCATCTAAATGCTTAATCTGATCTGTCAGTCTTTGTATTGCATAAGCATCGCGGTAGGTATAAAGAGAGGCTTTCAACTGAGAACGATGTTTGATGAGCATGGTGCGATATCTTTGCAGTTGTCTCATTTTTAACACATCCGAGCTCATTGGTTTATCTTCTTTTATCTGATGTAGGTGGGAGTAATTTGCTATCATTTCACAATCTATCTTGTCCGTCTTGGCTACACGCCCTATGGATTTTGCGTGATACCGAATCCAGGCCGGGTTCAGGCATGCTCTTGCTATGCCTTCTCGATCTAACTGTTCTGCAAAATACAGGCTTATACTACCGGTTGACTCAAAAACGACCACCACCGGATTCTTAAGTCTTTGCAGGGCAACAAGAAACTTCTTGAATCCTGTTTCTGTGTTTTCATATCGATGGTATTTACCTTCCATCCATACATCCAGTTTCGGGCGCGAAAGATCTACGCCTACATACGATTTTTGGAGCTCTTGAGCACCTTCCGACTTGCTATTTACCGATTTTCTTTGTATCATGACTTGTCTCATTCTCGGTTACGGACGTTAAGTCCATTCAATTATTCGAGACGAATCGCGGAGCCTCCTCCTTGGAGGGACTGGGGTGACCCTGACTGCATATCGGGAAAATAAGTTCCCCTTGTTTCTGAATCGGGTGTACCCCCAGTCGGTCGATGTTAGTTGCGATCTCTCATCGACTTCTCCGCTGACTCGGATTTTACTCCGAACAGCCGCATATTACCACAAAAAATTAACCGAGTTCCTGTTCGTACAGTCGGGATTTCCCCTCGAACTTCCTTTCCCACGGTTTGTTACCTCCCCGCAGTTGTTCTTCAGGTCTGGGATTCCGCATCATCGCGGCTCCGCGCGGACTTTCACCGCAGTGCGCATATCGCGTC
>JAZTYM010000002.1:0-8856 GCA_045637025.1 Akkermansia sp.
TACAGTCGGGATTTCCCCTCGAACTTCCTTTCCCACGGTTTGTTACCTCCCCGCAGTTGTTCTTCAGGTCTGGGATTCCGCATCATCGCGGCTCCGCGCGGACTTTCACCGCAGTGCGCATATCGCGTCGGTCGTACACAAAACGAGCGTCCGATGAGGGCGCTCGTTCAGTCTAGGAGTTTTGCGTCCCAGCACTGGAGATGGCATTATGACTTGCGGCGGCGGCGCAGGGCCATGGCGCCGAGAGCCAGTAGAGAGAGGGTGCTGGTGGTGGGCTCAGGGATGACACTCCACCCCAGCAACTCCATGGTACGCAGGTCGGTGGCGCTGAACTCACCGTTGAGTCTACCGCCCGGCCCCAGGACATTGGTGCCATCACCACTCGAGATGTGCTCCAAAGTATCGCCCTCCAGCATCACGGCCGCGATATGCACGCCCACTTCGCCCTCCAAGCTTAAGCGGCGGGCGGGGTCGTATTGGATTTCGGTCATGTCGTAGCTGGATGGGTCTGTGGGGTCGGCGCCATTGCACACCCAGCCAGCGGCATGCAGCGCGGCCAGTGTGGCGTACTTGGCATCAATCACGCCGTCTTGCACGGTGACAATGTGTTCGCCATCGAGGGTGACAAGGCTATCCCAAGTCGATACGAAGTCCGAAAGCACAGCCCCGCTGCTTTGCTGGGTATACAGGTGAGAATCCATGCCCAAGCCGTGTCCTATTTCATGGGTAGCCACGTTTTGCAGCTCATCCACACTGCGCGCGGTTTGAATGAAGTAATAGTTGCCCTGAGCATCCCACCCCGAACTGGTCACAAGGGGGTTGAGCACAATGGCGATATCAATGCTATTGGATTCAGCGGCAAGGACATTATCCTCCCAGTAGGAGCCATCCATCACCCATGATGGTCTGGTATAGACGGGGTCTCGGTTGTCGCGCCAGGCCCACTCTGCCACGCTATAGATATTCACCCCCGAGCCATATTGAGGGTCAAAATTCGTGGTCACGGTCTGAGTCTGGGCGTACCCCGCCATGGAGGAGGACATGACCCCGCCGGGGGTAGATGCGTCGTCCAAAAAGAAGCCGATGCGCAGCTTACGGGTTTGCTTGGTGGTGTCGTACGGGGTGGTGATGGTCGAGGTCCACGTGTTGACCGCGTTGAGCATGGCTTGTTTGTAAGCGTCGCTCCAATAGTAGGTCGAGCTGTCTCTCACCGTGCCGCTTGTCTGGCGAATGGCATCCGTATAGTCATTTTTGGTGGTGCCAAACAAGCCAGCTTCGCCATTGCCGAAGAAGTACAAATCAAACACAGAGTTGCTCGTGGAATCAATATCCATGGCCACTGCGCTTGAACCCAAGCACAGCCCCAACACGGCAACACGATGAGCCATCGATGCAAGCCATTTCTTCATACCCCTCTATTTGACCTATTTTGGGGCAGCGCGTCAAGCCAAAAGAAGCGCTTTTGGCAAGCAGGGCGAAAGAAAAGGCCCGCGGGGCGGCAAGAAAACCAGCCGAGGGGGCTATTGCTTATTCCCCCCGCCTGGGCTATCCGCCGCGCAAGGCGCACCTGCTTTGTAGAAGCGATTGATGATGACCGCCAAAGCGCCATCACCAGTCACGTTGCAAGCCGTGCCAAAATTATCCATGGCAATGTAGAGCGCAATCATGAGTGCTTGCTCCTGGGTTCCAAAGCCCAACATGCTTTGCAGCACCCCCAGAGCCGCCATGATAGCACCGCCTGGCACACCAGGTGCTGCCACCATCACCACGCCCAGCATCAGGATAAAACCCGCCAGCTGCCCGAACTCCACGGGGGTGCCCTGCATCATCATGATGGCGATAGCGCAGGCCACAATCTTGAGCGTGCTGCCAGATAGGTGAATCGTGGCGCAGAGCGGCACCACAAAACCCGCCACATCTTTATTCACGCCGTTGGCAATGGTCTGTCGCAGGGTCACGGGGATAGTCGCCGCGCTGGACTGAGTGCCCAAGGCCGTCACGTATGCCGGCAGCATACGCCACAGCAGAAGCAGCGGATTGATGCGACTGATGCCCCCTGCCACGCCGTATTGGAACAGCAACACAGCAATGTGCAGCAAGAAGATGATGCCAATGATCTTGATAAAGACGGAGAGCACCACAAAGGCCTGCCCAGAAAAGGCCATGTTCAAGGCAATGCCAAAAATGAAAATCGGCAGCAGCGGGATGATGGCCTTGGCGATGGTGCGGTAGATGATTTCCCGGAAATCATCAAACACGCGATGCAGCGCATTCCCCTGCACGTATGCCATGCCCAGCCCCAACACAAAGGCCAAAACCAAAGCGGTCATCACCCCCATGAGCGGGGAAATCTGCACGGAGAAATAAGGCGCAGCCTCTTGCCCCTTGCCCAAGGTCGCAGCCAGCGCACCAGGCTCGATGAGAGCGGGGAACACCCACACGCTAGTAAAATAGGAGGCAAAGCCGGCAAGCAACGTAGCAAGATATGCCAACGCTGTGGTGCCCAGTAACATACGCCCCGCCAGTTTCCCGATGTCGGCAATGGCAGGTGCCACCAAGCCCACAATCAACAGCGGGATGATGAACCCCAAAAACTGACTAAACAAGCCATTGAAGGTGCTGAACACACGGGTGATGCACAGCGGCGTGATACCGCCCAAGGAAAAGCCCAGCAGCATGGCGATAATGATTCGCCCCACTAATCCCATCTTTATCTTTTTCATGGCGTGGCAAAGGAGTAATCTCTCGTCCAACGCTCATCATATCACCCTTGCGTGTCTGAATCAAGCTACAATCTCCTATCCACGGCCACTAGAGGCATCTTTTTGCTTGAAAAAGCACGCCAAAAAACTAAAATAAACGCTACATCAACTTTGTTCGTTCTGATGAATCATCCGCTTATATCTTCCGTCCTCGCGGCTTTGCTTCTGGGTGCACCATTAGCGGCCATGGCACAGTCTGCTCCTGCCTCATCCGCCTCTCTCCCCGAATCTTCCGCATGGAAAGACCCCGAGAAACTGCGGCAGCAGATTGCAAAAAAAATTGAAAAGGTTTTGCCCGGGCTCGACCCCAAAGAGGTGAACGCATTCATCAAATCCCCGGAAAACATGCGTTTGTTGCTCTTGTACAGACTGGCGGATGCCGAAGTGGCCAACAAAGCAGGCTACGCCCGCCACAACGAGGGGCTCACCCAAGGCATCTCGCGCAAGCAAGAGGAAATCAAGCGTCTGGAAAATGAGGTGAAAGCCAAAAATGGCCCAGAGAAGAAGCGAGCTCAATACCTTCTGGCCAACGCGCGAGCTGATTTGAAAGCCCAGCAAAAGGAGGCCGCCTACCCCGCCAGTTTGGGAAAATGCACCCAAGTGCTCAACGCCATTTTGGCAGACAACACGTGGATGGAGCAAATCGCCTTCTCGGGTGAGATGCAAAACTTCACCCGAGTCGTCCAAATCATCGCCGCCATCGCGGCAGACGATGCGCAGGCACTCCGCAAAGGGGTGGAACGCGACACTACCACCGCCACCGCTTTGGAATACGCCCTCCATGGCTCACGCCTCACCGATGCCGTGGCGCGAGCTCAGCACTTCCTCAAATACTGGCGACAGGGGCGCCTCAACACAACGTTCGACAAGCTCCCCATGCACCACCGCAGAATCGCTTGCGGCTGGAAACACCACCACAACAGCGGCACGCCCAAGGCTTTTGAATGGGCGATTGATAATGTGCACCTGCCCGATTGGCAATACCCCGCCAGTTGCTGGCGCTGTGGCTATGTGTCGGACAACGTGTATGGCGACAGCGTGCAGGGGCCTTGGTACTATGCCCCTTGGGTGGGGGTGAGCACCGACAACCACATGTGGCTGGCCAAAAATGTGGGTGCCGTGTGCGGTGGCTTGTCGCATTTTGGTGCAGCTTCGGCCTGTGCCAACGGCGTGCCCGCCCTCACCTCGGGCGAGCCTGCCCACTGCTCCTATATTGTGTTGGTGGATGGCAAGTGGACTCCTGCCTACTCGCTGAGCTGGGAACGCGGGCTGCACTGGACCCCGTGGAACGGCAACCATACCTACAGCTCTCTCCACCTCACAGATGATTTGTTTGCCAAAAAAGCAGCCAAGAGGACCCGGCTCTCCCAAGCATACCGCGTGCTGGCACATGTGTATGAGCTTGCGGACAATGTGGACAAGGCCGTGGAGTGCTATGGGCTCGCGGCCAAAATCGCACCGCTCAATTACCCCGTCTGGCGAGAATACGCCGGCTATCTTGCCAACAAAAAGCCCAAGGATAAAGAGGCATGGCAGGCCCTCAACTCCTCTCTTTGCCAAGGTGTAGCCGCAAGCTACCCAGAGCAAGCGGCCGAGCTGCTCAAGCACCATGTATACGGCCGCTTGGAGGCCTGTGGCTTGTCGGCTGCAGAGCTGGCCTCCGCCTGCGCCCTCTTCTGGAAATACGCAGACAAAATGGGCCCGGACCGTTGGTATATCGAACACTTTACCAACAGACAATTAAACATGTGCAAAGCCGCCGCCAGCAACGCAGAGGACGCTATCATTGACCTGCACGCCAAGGTCTTGCGCGCGGCAGCCCCGCACGATGCCTACTCCGGCACCATGATGGCTTGGGGCAACCAAATTGCAGAGTCGCTTGGGGAAGAGGGCCGCAAAAAGCTCATGGATTCTACCATAGCCACCCTCTCGAGCGGCAAATCGTTGGACAATGCCCAAAAAGCCAAATTGCTGGGCGGGCTCATCCTCTCCGCCGAGAAAGCGCAAGATGCCTCCACGTTCCATGCCATCAGCAGCATGATCGACCCCAAGGAAATTCACGGCTCTGCCGCCATCCCCGAAATCAGGACCTTCCCCGGCAAGCTCGTATCGAAAGGCGGCATGCCCTTTGCGAGCTCGACCAGCCAATGGGATGCCCCGCACACCCACTCAGGCCTGCTTACCAAATCTGGTGGTAGAATCCACACCGCGCGTGAAAAAGACCCGTGGATTGCGGTCAAACTCCCCAAACACGCCTACATCACCGGTGTGGTCTTTGCGGGCACCAACTCATGGGAACTCATCGGGCGCTTCCGCCCCGTCAAGGTGCAAGTATCGGACACTGGGCGCAGCGATGACTGGCACGACGTGGGCGAGCCCATCCCCAACACCGCCAATTACATCATCTCCTTCGATCTCCAAAAAGAGCGACCCAAGGCACTCTATGTGCGCGTGTTGCGCCCGGGCGGGCCCGAGGTATTCCACGCCAACGGCATCTATGTATTCGGTGAACCCGCAGCCTGATGAACCCCCAACTCTGTAAAAACATGACTCTGAAATCAACGTCTCTGGCATGGATTCTGGCCCTTTTGGCAACCATAGGCATGCCTACCGAGGCCGCCCAGCAATACGCCACCTTCGAAAAAGCTCAGGCTCGGGTGAGCGATACAGGCTACATCGTCTTCATCCACCCCGAGGGCTGGGACAAATACGGCGAAAAGTTCTGCAAAAAGCTCATCGCGCACGAGGCCGTCAGGACCGCAGCGGCCGATGCTGCGCTGATTCTGGCCCCCCTTTACCAGAACAGAAACGAGGCCAACAAGGCCAAAGCCAAACAAATCATGGGGTCTCTTGGCTACCCTGGCGACATGTCTGATATCTCCTACCCAGCCCTCGTCTTCTACGAAAAAGGCGGGCGGCAGTATGCCACCCTGCATGGCCGCGAGCTCATGCGCTCCACACCAGAACAGGTTGCAGCCAAAATTCAAGAGCGTTTGGCCGCCAAAAAACAGCAAGACGCCCTCCTCCAGCAATCCCGCTCGGCGACCGATGCCGCTGAAAAAGCCCGCCTGCTGCTCGAGTCTTCTCGCATCTCGGGGCTAGAGTGGCCCGGTGGCCTGCGAGGCGCCATGAACGCCGCCGACCCGAAGGACACGCACGGCTACGTGGCCGCGCTCAATTTTGGCTTCTCTCTCAAGCAAGACGAATCGCTGGAGGACCTCTTGCAGCGCCTCGATGAGGTGCTGCAAAACGACCGCTACACCCCTTGGCAAAAGCAACGCGCCTGCGCCGTCACCATCGGGCATCTGCGCCGCAGCCTGGGCGCCATGGCGGGTGGCCGCCTCATCACCAAATACGCCCGAGCCATGCACAAACTCGACCCCGACTCCGCCCTGGGCCTCTCCGCCCCCGTCGTGATGCGAGATTGGGTGCAGCAATACCACTACGGCCAAGGCTGGAGCCCCGAAATCATCCCCAGCACCAGCGCCCCCCTGCTCATGCGCGATGTCCCCATGAACAAACCGGGTACATACGCCGTGTCGTTCAAGCTCAAGACCGGCCGAGACGGCATCCGCATCAACAAGCTCCGCCTTATGGATGGAGACCGCTGCATCGTGGCAGATAATACCCCGCGCGATGTCTCCTGGGGCAACACCCAGCAAACCTACACCTTCACCGTCAAGCAAAGCCTCAAAAACCCTGCGTTGGAAATCACCTACGGCAACGCCGCCGATAAACGCAGCACCTGGGGCGATATTTCTGTAACACCTCAATAAAAGGAGCCCGCGCGCTCCACCAAAGCCCCGCCCGCGCCGTGATTCTGGAGCTGGTGGGGCTTTGTCTCTCACCCACGCGCAGCCGGGCTAAATCTCTCAGCAAGCCCACCTCCCCGGGTGTATCATCCCCCCCTGCCCACCATGAACATACAATACGCCTCAGACCTGCATTTGGAATTCAAAAGCAACACCCAGTATCTGCTGGAGCACCCGCTCGATGTCTGCGGTGAGATTCTTGTGCTCGCGGGGGATATTTCCTACATGGGCTCGGCTGCTCATCTCCAGCATCCCTTCTGGGATTGGTGCTCCCAGCACTATCGCCAAGTGCTCGTCTGCCCCGGCAACCACGAGTTCTACCGCGGATTCGATCTCGCCACCATGCCCAATGGCCATGCCGAGCTCATCCGGCCCAATGTGTTGCGGGTATACAACGGCACCGTGCGCGTGGACCACACAGACATCATCCTCTCAACCTTGTGGGGGCACATCGACCCAGCAGATGCGAGCCTCTGCGCCGAACGCGTGGCCGATTTTGCCCGCATTGGCTACGAGGGCGACGCCATCTCCCCCGCCCAATTCAACCGCGAGCACCTGCGCTGCGTCACCTTCCTGCAACACGCCCTTGCCACCAGTACCGCGCAGCACAAAATCGTCGTCACCCACCACCTGCCCAGCCCCCTCCTGCTCGACCCACAATTTGCCGGCAGCAGGCTCAACGGCGCCTACCATGCCGACCTCTCCCACTTAGTCGCAAGCAGCGGCGCCAGCGCCTGGATATACGGCCACTCCCACCGCAACATCTGCACCACCATCGGCTCCACCCCCTGCCTCTCCAACCAGCTCGGCTACGTCCACCTTGGCGAAGGCCGCGATTTTAACCCCGCCGCCACCATCTAGCTTTTCATATCGAACAAATCTGGGCTCGCATCATCAAGAGTATTCCCCATGATGATGAGGGCACTATCAGGCTTATTGATTCAATGCCTATTGTGGTTTGTCGATATTTCTGAAAGCAATTTCAAAAATAACCTTATTTGCTCTTCTTAAGCATGTAAACTATCAAGGAAAGCGCTCGTTGTCCCAACTTCGCTATACTTTATCCGCCTAATCTCTCATGATGCCAACGCGCAAAGAGTTTATCAACTGGCCCACTGCACTGCGAATCTCATCACGCACGCGGCGATACACCGACAATGCCTCTTGTTCGGGCAAGTTTTTTGCCTCGCGTGGAGGGTCTGCAAAAGGGATGTGCAATACCTTTTTGGCCGACAAGACTGGACAATTCTCCGCCGCATGGTCACACACAGTCACCACAACATCCCAAGTAACATCGCAGGGTAGCTCCTCAAGCGTCTTTGAATAATGGTCTGTCATGTCTACCCCAGCTTCTTCCATTACTTTTAACATGTTAGGGTTAAGACCATGCTTCTCCAGACCGGCAGAATACACCTGCCAGTCACTTGGCCAAATGGCTCGGGTCCATGCTTCTGCCATTTGGCTGCGGCAGGAATTGCCCGTACATAAAAAGAGAATGGAACTCATGACGTGCGTCATTATATTGATGTTTGAATGTTTATCAATATGTTTTTTTGGCGCGTAGCTCAGGCTGCAACGGCTCAATATTTGCTAAAACTGAGCCGGAAAGAACCCCTTATCAAGCAGCGCGGCTGCGGCTTGTCACGCCATAGCTTTAGCGACGGCGACGGCTTGTCACGCCAATTTATCACGCCGAAGCTTCAGCGCAGGCGGAAGCTTTAGCGACGGCGACGGGCGGCCAGTCCTGCCAAGGCAAGCAAGCTCAGCGTCGCCGTGGTGGGCTCTGGCACAAGCTGCCATGCAACAGCTTCGGATGTATCAATGGCATATACCCCACCGATATAAACATTTTCATAGCCTTTATAGGCATCGCAGATATATTTCCCATCTACCAAGTTGCCAAGGTATATCTTATTCTCCTTATCATTTAATGAGACATCGACAGAGAAAATTTGGTGGGTCTTGTCATCGGAATCTGTCAGCAACAGAGTCGTAAGGTTGCCGTCCTCGTCATACTTTACACCCCACAATGTGATGGCATGGCCGAGTGTGTCGTCATCAAGAATAGCGAGGGAAATAGCGGAAACTGACGAATATATATTTTTTCGGCGTGCTCGTTACTGGGCAACGAAAAAGCCCTTCGAGGGGGTCGAACTCAAATAGACTCCTTACATCGATTTTTGCAGAACCAAAAACGAAGACATTGATATCAATGTCTTTATTTTACCAAAACTGCAAAAAATGCCATTTTTAGCAGTTTACCGCTCCGTTCGGGCTACAAC
>JAZTYM010000003.1:0-2753 GCA_045637025.1 Akkermansia sp.
AAGGCCCGCGCCGCATCACCGCCAGCGGAGACATGAGCGCGCTCAGTGTCAAGCTCTGGGGTTGCTTCTTCTTGGCCGCTGCGGCAGCCCTCAGCATCCCCCTCATTCTGGCGCAAGGCTGGGGCATCATAGCCATCGGCATTCCTTGCATGATTTGTGCCTACTGCTACACCGGGGGGCCCTACCCCTTAGCCTACCATGGCTTGGGTGAACTCTTCGTTCTGCTCTTCTTTGGTCTTGTGGCAGTTGCGGGCACCGTTTTTGTGCAAATCGGGTGGAGCGAGGCACTCCTCCCCATCTACGGCGCGGCTTTCATCCTCGGCGTGCAATGCGGTCTGCTTTCCTGCTTGCTCATCGAGGTCAACAACATCCGAGACCGCAAGGAAGATGCCTCCACAGGCAAGCGCACACTCGCCGTCCGCATCGGTGAAAAACGCGCCCGCGGCCTCGCCATGGCATTCCTCGTGGCCCCCTACGCCACCCTCAAGCAAACCGCTTTCTTCCTTCCCGGGGTGAACTGGAATCTCTGCTGGCTCGCCGCCATCGTGCTGGGTGGCTTCATCATGCTCAAGCTCTCTCGCACCCCAGCCGATAAGCGCATGAATGTCCTGCTTGGGCTTTCATCCCTGCACATGATTCTCTTCCTCACCGCCCTCACACTCGGCTAAAGCTGGGCGTGCAACCAGCAACAAGACAAGCGCCCCCGCTGACCAGCAACGGAGGCGCTTGCTGTGTAGACGCGGACTATCAGAAATCAATCCTGTAGCCCAATACGCCGTTCACAGAACTGTAGTGATTGCCGAACTCTGCCGAGCAATCCATGAAAACGGAGCCGCATTCGTAGCCAAGCGGCATCGTCATGCCAATGCCAAGCTCCACCCCGACTACACTCTCCTCAGCGCCACGCACTCCGGCGTCTTGGCTCACACCAGGGAAGCTCACGCTCGTTTTTTGGCGGCGGTTCCCAGCCGTAGCCTTGCCCAACACGCGCATTTCCCAGATAGCGGAGCGGTTGAGCCATTCGTGGTCCACCTGCGTTTGCAAACGCGCGCCCAGCCCAAAGATGACGTTGTTGCGGTCCTGCTTGCCCACTCTCAGGGCGGCATCAGAGCCACTTTCCGTGTAAGCATCCATGCTGCTGTGGATGTAGGACACATTGAACACGGGTTGCCACCACGCATTGCTCATATATTCGGGATTCACACGATAAGTCGTTGCCATTTCATACATCAAGCCATAACCAATGCCGTCGGCCGAGCCCTTGGTGCCATAGTGCCCCGTGCCGTAATCAACATAGCGCTTCAGCATCGCGTCTGCAAAGCCCACCGTGCCAATCAGCGTGTGGGTCACGCAGCCCATCTCCTTGCGGGCAAAAAAACTGGCGTAGTAGGCATCCAAATCCCCGCTTGCATTGCTGCCCGAGCCCTTGGAGCTGATGCGTCCCGCCATACCGGTAAACGCTGCACCCAGCGTCATATCCTCAGAGCTCTGGGCAGAGAAGCCCACCGTACCGCCAAGGCTGTTGAGCTTGTATCCGGGGGCATTGCCATCGTTGTCGAGGTGGTGATAATCCATCTCCGCATTGGCCCACACCGTGTACGGCGGTGGCAAGCAGCGCTCTCCCTTTTCATCCAGCACCAACTCGCAGGGCATGCCCCCGCTGAGCGTGGTGGTGCGGTTGCGAATAGAGCGCAATTGGCGTTCCATCTGGTCGCGCCATGCCGCGCCCAAGGCCGTGACCGCAGCACCAGAAACCGCAGTCGCCAGCTTGTTGGCTGCCCTCTTGTTGCCTTGGTAGATGGAGCGTCCCATAGCCTCCATCACCCCCACCAAATCAGGATTCTTCTCCCAGAAATCTCCCGTTTGCTGCATGCGCTGCCCAAATGCCGCAGCCAACACGCGGGCACCTGCTTTCGCGTTGGCTGAGAGCGCACGCTGGCTCACGCGGTGTGGCGCAGCTAGGGCATACATACCCTCACCATAGCGATTGGCTGTATCGGCCAAAATAGCTCCACCACTCGATGTACTCGCGTTGAGCTTCATTGAGCTGCTGGAGAAGCTGGGGCCAGAGCTCTTCTGCTTTCCCACCTCCGCGGCATTCTCGGGCATGAGGGGTGTGCTCATCCCCTGCCACGAGCGCACATCAGCATCGGCTTGCGCGACATTCGGCAAAGCATTCACCTGCTCGGGAGCGGCTGTCACCAGAAGCCCCTGCACATTGATGGAGCCCTGCTCCGCCATCGCGCCTAGGTTCATCACATCGCACACCACAGGGGCGCCTGCGACCTCCATTTGCGCCGCGCCACCCACTGGGGGCTCGCTTGTGCTGTTCCAATCCATATTAGCTGCAAAGGCTGTGTGCCCGCAGACCACCATACCTGCCAAAATGCGCCGCAGGGAGCGTGAAAGTCGAGGTTTCATATACTCCCTGAGATGCTCGCCCACGCCGCAACAGCCAAAAACGGTTGGAAATACCATTGGTACCACCGCGCATCACAAAAAAAACAGGCCGTCCTCATTCTGCAACCGAAGAGGACGGCATGTGCTTGTGCTGCTTTATTAATCAGAAGCGGTAGGTCGCGCCGATGTTGGCGTTGTGCGCGTTGGCGCGTGGCTGCAGCTCCATGTTGTAGCTTGCGTTCAGGCTCCAGCTCTCGTTGAGGGCGTGTGTAGCGCCTACGCTCAGGTTCATGCCCGCGTGGCCCGGGTTGGAGCCTCCGCGGCACACCCCGCCGATGTGCGTGGCAGGGTTG
>JAZTYM010000004.1:0-5906 GCA_045637025.1 Akkermansia sp.
GAGTGGAGCGGAAAAGGCGCGAGAGTATCGGGTCAATGGGGCGCCGATGGTGGTGGATATCATGCTCACAACTTGCTCATATCTGCATGGATAACGCATGGCTGCGAGCAGAGGGATATATCTCGTTTTATCAACTCCTCAAACGCTGATTGGAAACCGCCGTATGCCATAAATGGCACGTACGGTGGTGTGAGAGGGGGCGAAAGCCCCCTACTCGATCAAAAATGCTTGTGCTCTCCATTAAGCCTGGGGCTCAGGGGCGGGAGCCGGTGCGGGCATCGGCATGGCGGGCTTCATCCCCTGCATGGGGCAGCAACCAGGGCGCATACCCTTGAACTCGGGGCGGGGACCCTTGAAGCCAGGGCGCATGCCCTTGAAGCAGGGGCGGGGACCATTGAAGCCAGGGCGCATGCCTTTGCAGCAAGGACGGGGACCATTGAAACCGGGACGCATGCCCTTGAAGCAAGGACGGGGACCATTGAAGCCATGGCGCATGCCCTTGAACTCGGGACGGTGACCGTTGAAACCATGGCGCATGCCCTTGAACTCGGGACGGTGACCGTTGAACCCGTGGCGCATGCCATGCTTGTGACCGCGATGCCCGGGCTTGCCGTGGTGGCGGCGCTTGTTCTGCATCTTGCGAGCCATGCGCATACCAGCTTCAAAGCCGGCTTCGTAGCCCTTTTCATAGCCACGACCGAAGGCGAGCGCAAAAGGATTCATCATCATGCCGCGGCGGGCACCCTTGAAACCGTGTTTCTTGCCACCTCTCTTGCCTCGACCGGGCTTCATGTCGTTTTTCTTGCAGCAGCCAGGCTGTGCACCATCCTTCTTGCTGCAGCAGGGCTGTGCAGCAGGGGCTTGCGCCTCGGGAGCGGCAGGAGCAGCTACGGGAGCGGGGGCTTCTGGGGCAGGGGCGGGTGCCGGTGCTACTTCCTGTGCAAGCACGGGTAGCACGGCAAATGCGAGTGCGATGAGTGCGGATTTCATAGTATTTTTGGGTGTTTGTGAAGTTTGCGAACCGACCTCCGATGGGTGGCCCTTTGCTTGGTATAACCCCCGCTGCGAAGAAAAGTTGCAAAAAAATTCACTTTCTCCTCACCAGATTAGCTTTTTTCATTGCAGAAATCAAGTCTCTATGGTAGATTCTGACAAACCTAATAGGAGCTCTATACAGTTATGACCACAGACCACACCATTCGCGGTAAACAAGTATTTGAAGACGAAATCGCAGCCCTCAAAGCCATCTCTGATAGATTGGGTGATCCCTTTGTGCAGGCTGTTAATGCCATGCGCAAGGCTGTCGAGACTGGCCACAAGATTATTGTGGTTGGTGTAGGCAAGAGCGGCTTGGTGGGCAACAAAATTGCCGCTACCCTTACTTCTACTGGTGCTCCTTCTGTGGTGCTGGATTCCATGAACGCCATGCACGGTGACCTCGCTATCGTGCAAGATGGTGATGCTTGCATCGCCATGTCCTTCTCGGGCGAGACGGCCGAGCTCCTCACCCTGTTGCCCTTCTTGAAGCGTTTCGACATGCCCATCATTGCCATGACGGGCAAGCTCCAGTCTACTCTTGCCGTGGAATCCGACGTCGTGCTCGACACCGCTGTGGAGCGCGAGGCCGACCCCCTGAATCTCGCTCCCACCTCTTCTTCCACCGCCATGTTGGTCATGGGTGATGCTCTGGCCATGGCTCTGCTGGAAGCTCGCAATTTCACCAAGGAAGACTTTGCCCGCAGCCACCCGGGCGGTTCTCTCGGCCGTGCCTTGCTCACTCGCATCAGCGATATCATGCGCAAGGAGTTCGCCACCCAGCCCGAGAGCGCTTCCATCATGGATTGCATCGTGGCTATGACCGCGGCTCGCGCGGGTGCATGCGTGCTTACTCATCCTGATGGTACATTGGCTGGTGTCTTCACACATGGCGACTTTGCTCGTGCCTACCAGTCCAACTCTGCCTGTGGCGAGCAGCCCGTTGCTTCCGTCATGACCAAGAACCCTGTCTACGTCGAGGCCGATAAGCTCGCCATCGTCGCTGTGAAGACCCTGCGCGACCGCCGTATCGACGACCTTGTCGTGCTCGATGCTGCCAATAAACCCGTCGGCCTCATCGATACGCAAGACCTTGTACGCCTCAAACTTATCTGATTTTTGGTCGCATACACAGAAAAATTGCCCCGAAACACATTTTAGGCTTGCATTCTATCCAAAAAAGGTGCATTCTTTCGCAGCGCGTTATTTACGCAGACTGCAAGACACCTTACAAAAACATCATTATGAGAAAGTACGAAGCACTGATCGTCCTGAACATGAAGGGATCTGCCACGCTCGATGAGCTGACCGCCGCGATGACGGAGAAGCTGACGGAAGCTGGCGCCAAAGTGACGGAGACCAAGAACATTGGCCGCCGTGAGTTCGCTTATGAGTCTGACCACCTCAAGTTCGGTCAGTACATGCTCTTCTCGTTCGACGCCGAACCCACCGTGATTCGCACCGTGCGCGAGGCTCTCGCTATCGACGAGCGCGTTCACTACCAGTACTACCGCGTTAAGTAATTAGCGCTGCGGGTCAAGCGCGACCCATTTGTGTATTTCTGCCGTTGGCGGTTCTCTCTCCCGAGAACCGCTTTTCGGCTTTTTTTCGTTGCGCCTCTCTCATGTTTGCATATCAATCGGCATATCCACCATTTTTGCGTTTATTGCGAGATAGCGTGGATTTTGTACTGGATATTTTGCCGGGAATATGCTAGTTAACAGGACGGGTAAACACGGTTTTTCATTTTTTTTACTTTCTACGATTATAGCTTATGAAATTACATCTGCCTTCTTCTTTGCGCGTTGCGCTTATGGCTTTATATGCCGTTGGTTCTTCTGCCGTGGCTGGAACGTCGACTGGGGGGTATAGCCTCACAAGCGCAGATACATACAGAACACTTGTTGGTCATACCACGCAAGGTGAATGTTCATGGCGCGATTATTCCGTTTGGGCTGATCCTGGATACTCCACTGTTTACGATGCAGAGGGGAATCAACATCGCCTTCCTAACTATCATCGGTACAGTTATCAGCTCATTTTTACTATTCACTCGCATCATAGTTGTTACGAAAATGCAGATGGGGATAGAGTGAGCGATGGCTCCAATTACTCTTTCACATTTACGGGCGTGGAAGACGGAAAGGGGAACGATATCACATGGAATTGCTCCACCGAAGATACACCTGGTGTGTGGATATTGGCCGATGCTGAGCTTACCGCTCCAGAGGCTCCCATCGTTTTCCGCAATTATGGCAACATGGTTGTAGATGGCTGTGACCATCGCTATGTGTTTGGCAAGGCGACTGGTATTAACGCCGACGGGAGCGTATCATACACGGAAACATTACAACATTTCGATAGTGGACTTTATGATAATCCGAGTGTTATATCCATGCCGAGTGTTGGTTTTGATATGCTGATCAAGGATACAAAATCCTTTACTTTCCGCAATGGTTACACTGAAGCAAAAGGTGTGCTGGTCTCTCAGGCTGATTTGGTGCGTTTTCAGAATGTCGACACGATATTGTTTGAAGACAACACCATGAAAAATGAGGGCAATGGCATAGTATATAATGTGAATTTCGAAATTGATGACGCCAAGAATGTCACCTTTTCAAAGCAGACCAGTGATGCGACAGCTATTGCATATCTTCATTATGGAGAAAGCTTCAAAGTATCCAACGTGACTGATACGCTTAAGATATCAGAAAATAGAGGTGTGAACCTCTTCTACACTCCCGGTACCTTAGAGTTCAATCATGTTGAGCATGTGCTCATTTCGAATAATTCCGCACGTTTTGCTCGTGGTTATAATCAGCAGGTGTCGTTTGTTTTAGAGAATTGCGGCGATTTTGTCTTTTCTGGCAATACTGCGGAGGACGGTTTGTTTATCAAAGATACCGGTGGTAGTAGCATAAGCTTCCGTAATAGTGATTCTGTGACCTTTTCTAGCAATGTGTACACTACGAATTTGTTTGAGTGTCGCACCATCACGTTCGAAAACGTGAAGAATATCAGTTTTGCGTCCAATACTGTCACAGATGGGTTGCTTATTGGCTCCAGTGGAATCAATGGTGCGGGAGGATTAACCTTTACTGGTATAGAAGGAACATTTGATATTAGTTCCAACAAGGTGACTTATACGAGCAATTCGGATGGGGCTCAGTCGGCTGGTTTTTCGGGAGGTCCAATCACCATATCGGGTGTGGGAGCTGGAGAACAACGTGCGGCTTTGCTGACCATTGGCAACAATAAGTCATATGATGACATTAGATATGCATTCTTCACCGATACTACAAAGGTCTCGCACTTTGATACGCTGAGTATTTGTGGTAATACGGCGGAATTGAGCACGTCTTATGCTTATGGGTTCATGAAAGGCTTAGCCGTCACCGATGTGGGGGCTATTAAGATAGACAACAATGTGTATACTAACACCCAAAAGGCTGAGTGGTTGGCAGAATCCGTAGCCGTTGATGGGTACAAGAGCATTTCTGTATGCAACAATACAATTACGGCAGGCTCGGGGCGTGTCAGTACTCTCTTTGGCTCGTTTAGCGCGGTAAATCCTGAATCTGGGGCTACCATTGCAATCTGTGGAAACACGTTGACCTCTACAAGTGCATCGCAGCAAGAAGAGCTCTCCTTTAGTGTTACAGGCGCGTCGAGTGTCGAGTTTTCTGGCAATAGCAGCATTGTACAATCTGATTCGGCCTCTGCGGATTGCACGCTGATGGGGATTCTCAATGGTTACACCACGTTGTCCAATGTAGGCAAGGTGATATTTAAAGGAAACAGCATTCGCAATGAAGTTGATGGCTCGTCATACGATTCTTTGGCTCATGGTAGCGCTGTTTGTTCTTCCCTTAAGATTGATACGGTTGACGAATTGTTGCTTGAAAATAACAAAACGATTTCGACAGAACGCGGCAGTTATGCGCGTGGCGGTGCTATTTATTCACAAAACGCAGCAGGTTACATTAAGAATTGTGACAAGGCTGGTTTCCTTGGCAACAAGGCTGAAGGTGCAGCACATGCGGATGGTGGAGCCGTTTATATTAATTATGAATTAGTGCTCAAGGAAGGGATTGGAGAGTTGGTCTTCTCAGGGAACATGGCGAAGGCTACCGATGCGAGGGGTGGCGCTGTATATACCAAAAAAGCATTACAGCTGATTGCTGAAAGCACGACCTTTAGTAACAACTCAGCAGTATCTACAGGCGGGTCTTCGATTGTGCAGGGCGGTGCCATTTATGCGGAAGATGAATTGGTATTTTCTGATAGCGGTATTGTGAGCATTACGAACAATGCTGCACTGAGCAATACGTTGACGGGAACCTTGGGTGGAGCCATATACTCGGAAAGTAAGCTGACTTTCAGCAACAACGATCTGCTCACCATGCGTGGTAACTACATTTCAAATGGCAGTCGCTACATCCTCAACGCTATTTATGGTAAAGATTACACCTATTTGAGTGCAAATGCTGGACAACAGTATAACATTCATGATTCGGTTATTGTGGCGTCGTCGCTGTATCTGAACAATGCGGCTACAAACACGGGGTGTATCACATTCTCTGGTCAATACACCGAAGCGGATTTGGCTCGATTGAACGCCAACTACACGGCGAGCGATGTAGCAAACTCTCGTTTGATTAAAGCTATCGACATCTACCAGAAAGCTGGTGTGGTAGAGGTGAAAGATGGCATGCACTTGACGGTAACGCGCGATTTTGCTCAAACGGGTGGCGTATTGAAGCTGCATGATGGCAACATCACTGCCGCAGATGATTTGAAGACTTCCACCGCCGTCTTTAGTGGTGTCAATCATCTGCTTTCAGGCGCTGGTACGTCGAAATTGACCGCAA
>JAZTYM010000005.1:0-78070 GCA_045637025.1 Akkermansia sp.
AAGCCTCATTGTGCCAGTGATCGGGATTTCCCGTGAGCGTCCAGTCATCCAACCCACCCGCGACGGAGAGGACCTCGCGATTGGACGTATCGACAATAGAAAGCACACCCTCATCATCTGCCGTGATGCGCGCCGGGACCATCGCGCCCCTTTTATCCACGACAAAAGAGACGGGGTCCAGCTGATACTCGCCAGGGAGAGACGGCTGCTCATCCTTCAACACCCCGCTCGCCAAAATCACGGGTTGCTGAGAAGAAGCAGCGGACGCCATGGCCACGAAACCCTCATCGCTCGCAAGAGCGATGCCTGCATTGTTGTTATTAGTATTCATAAGCCCCCACCATAGCGCACCACCGCCGCCCGCGCAACAAAAACGCGCCCGCCGCACCTTGTGCACCCTGTGGTGGGAATGAATTCACATGTGTCCCAAAGGTTTGGGAAGCGTTGATTTAGCGAATAGACTATACCACCTTTTATTCTGAAGAGCACCTTTTTTGTGCCCTCATGGTGTCGCATTTAATTTTGCAACTTTCAAAGCCCGGCCTCAGGGTGTTTTTTCTTTGACAATCCGCCCCCGGCTGGTGTAGTATAATCACAATACCATTTCTACCATGAAAACACTCATCATTGCCCGCCACGGCAACACTTTCCGCAAAGGCGAAACGCCCACCCGCGTAGGTGCTAACACCGACCTTGAGCTCGTTGAAGAAGAGCGCGGTCGCGGTGTCGGCTTGTACCTCAAGAAGCTCGGCCTGATGCCCACCCGCATCCTGGCCGCACCCCTCAAGCGCACTATGGGTACGGCAGCCCTTGCCGCCGAGGCTCTGGGATGCTCCTGCCCCGTGGAGTCGGATCACCGCTTCATCGAGGTAGACTACGGCCCCGATGAAAACAAAACGGAAGACGCCGTGATGACCCGCTTGGGCACCGATGCCGCCAAGGCTGAGGGCACCGACCCCGCCACCCTCAGCCCCGAGGAAATCATGGCCAAGGGCGAAGCCATCATCGACCTTTGGAATGCCAAGGCCATCGTGCCCCCGGGCTGGAAGGTTGATGTGGACCAAATCTGCGCCAACTGGCAGGCTCTTACCGCCGAAGTGAAGGACGGCGAAACGCTGCTCTGTGTTTCCTCCAACGGCACCATCCGTTTTGCTCCTTGCATTACGGGGGATTATGATGCATTCTGCGCCGAGCACGACATCAAGGTGGCTACCGGCGGCGTGTGCATCTTCACCAGCGAGGATGGCAGCACGTGGACTTGCCGTGAATGGGGTGTCAAGGCCTTCAAACACATCTGATTCTCAACCAACAATACACCTACTATCATGATTAAGAGACTCAAACCCGCTTGGATTGCCGAGTTTAAGAACTTTGCCCTCAAAGGCAATGTGGTCGACATGGCAATCGGTGTCATCATTGGTGGCGCATTCGGCAAAATCGTCACTTCTTTGGTGAATGATATCATCATGCCCGCAATCTCCATGCTCACGGGCGACACCAAGAATCTGGCCGAGCTCAGCTATGCTATCAGTGCGGAAGAGGGTGCTCCCGTGATTAAATACGGCTTGTTCTGCCAGACGGTGTTGGACTTCATCATCATCGCCCTCACCATCTTCTGGGCTGTGCGTCTGGTGTGCAAACTTCGTGCCAAGAAGGAGGAGCCCGCCGCCCCTGCTCCCGCTCCGGAGCCACCGCCTACCCCGGAGGATATTCTCCTCCTGCGTGAGATTCGCGATGCCCTCAAAAACAAGTGAATAAAAAACAACTCATCGCTAGGGTCCGGCAATACATGGGCGCTGGCACCACTCAAAACACAGCCTCTGCAGCAGTAGAGGCTGTGCTTGCGTCTATTCTCGCGGCTGCAGCCGAGGAAAAAGTGCATATTGCTCATTTTGGCACCTTTGAGACACTCTCTCGCCCTGCCCGCCAAGGCTATGATATCAACTCCGCCGGCATCACAACATATCCTGCAAGGGCGCGTCTCACGTTTCGCCCCTCTTCCGATTTCTTGAAACACTGAGACCTCGATATTGAGTATAGAAAAGCCCCCGCTTTCTCACCAAGGAAGACGGGGATTTTTTTTGCATGGCGCCCCGTGTTAGAGGGCAAAAAAGCAGGCCACGCCGTGGAGGTATGGCCTGCTGATGTTTTCAAAAGGTTAGGAAGAAATGCTTATTTCTTGCGGGAACCACATTTCTTGGTAGCGCACTTCTTGGGTGCAGCTTTTGCTGCCACAGGAGCGAGGGTGCGTTCCATGCGCTTCCAGCTCCAATCCCAGCGGTCGAGGGAGGTGAAGCATGCTTCGAGGAGGTCAACACTGGCCTGAATATCAGTCTTGTGGGCCATTTCGATGCTCTGGTGCACGTTGCGCACGGGGATGGAGATGGCGCCAGTGATAGCACCACCTGCGGTGAACTTCTGCATGGCGCCAGCGTCTGTGCCACCGGCGGCGAGAAGCTCAAGCTGGTAGGGAATGTTGTTTTCCTCGCAAAGGGCAGTCATGAACTTGACCATGCGAGAATCGGTGATGAGGGTACCATCGTACACCTTCACAGCGGTGCCCTTGCCCAAGACGGTGCACTTGTCGTGTGCTCCAGAACCAGGCGTGTCGAACGCGATGGTCACGTCCAAGGCGAAGGCGAAGGTGGGAGCAATCGCCAAGGTGGCAGCCTGTGCACCACGTAAGCCCACTTCTTCCTGCACGGAGAACACGGCGTACAAATCGTAGTCGGGGGTCTTGCCTGCGGCCTTGATGGCGCGGATAGCTTCGATGAGAAGGTAGCAACCACCGCGGTTGTCGATGCTCTTCACGTTGAGGCAATCGCCCATCTCAATCATGTCGCCCACGCGGGTGATGGAATCGCCGATGGAAACGTACTTCTCCACCTCTTCCTTGCTCATGCCCAGGTCTACCACGTAGTCGGTTACAGCGGGCATCTTGGTGCGTTCCTCGGGGCTCATCACGTGGATGGGCTTCACCCCCATGCAGCCGGGGAGGTCCTTCTTGCCGTGCACGATAACGCGCTGGGCCGTGAGGGTCTTGGGGTCAAAACCGCCAAGGGGGAGGATGCGGATGAAGCCGTTGTCATCAATGTGACGCACGATAAAGCCGATTTCGTCCATGTGGGCAGCGCACATGATGGACTTGGCGCTGCTCTTACCCTTGATGAGAGCGACCACGTTGCCGATATTGTCCACGGAGATTTCATCTGCGAGCGGAGTCATCACCTCGATGATGAGGTCGCGGATGCCATATTCAAAACCGGAAGCACCGGTAGCTTCGCAAAGCTGTTTGAAAAGTTGGGTATTCATCGGGGATGATAATACGCTTATCTTGCTGAAATAGCAAGGGATTTTGCAGGTGAGTACACACAAAAAGCGGTACCGAAGTACCGCTTGATACAAAGGTGTGAGTGAAGACGCCGTGAATCAGCCTATGGAAACCTCTCCTTGGAGCGGCTCACCAGGAGTGAAGGTGTGCGGCCCCTTTACGATGAGTTTGCTCACGTTCTTGAGGGATGGCACGCCCAGTGCATCGAGAGAGTCGACCAGCTTATATGTTTTGCTATCCAGCAGCACCACTGGGGTGATACCGTTGCACTCCGGAGCAAGACTCATGAGTCCGTCTTCGCCAATTTCCACTGCGTCAGAGCGCAGGAGAAGCAAATCAGAGCAAGTTTTGACCGGGAAGAAACGGCTGCGTGGTACGCACACTGCGGTAGCTCCGGGGAAGCTCTGAATGGCGGCACCCATGGCTGTTTCCAGCTGGTAGACCTGCGGGGTGGAGGCATCTCGCGGGTCGACTGTCTTAGTGTTTCGGATGACAGGCAGGGGGATGACGCCACCGTTTGCCTGTTGATATTCACGCAGGGCGTCGAGTCGAATCCAGAGGTTGTTGGTGTTGAAATAGCGGTGCTTTTCAATGTTTTGGAACTCGGCCACGTCTTCATCGGGGCACTGGGCTACTTCTCGCAAAATGGGCTGAGAATCGCTCTTGCGTACCGCCAAATGCCCGCCTTTCTTGTCGGCCTCGGTGCGGCGTGTTACTTCCATGACAAAGGGAGCACCACTCTTGGCAAACCAGCTCAGGAAGCGGGGGTCCATCTGCGCCCCCAAATTGTCGGAGTTGGATACAAAGGCGTATTTGACACCCGCAGCCAGCAGCTTATCCAACCACCCGGACCCTAGCAAGGCTGGGTAAATGTCCCCGTGCCCCGGTGGACACCACTCCAAATCGGGATTGGCGGGGAATGAGACCGGCTCCAGAGTGTCGACGCAAAGCTTAGGTACGCGGTTTTGCTGCATTTCCACCTTCTCTGCATCAGCAAAGCCGGCCTCTGCATAGCGGGAAAGGTAGGCCATGGTATCCTCGCTGGTGGAGAAGGAGTTCATGAGCAGCAGGCGTACTGGCGCACCGGCTTTGGCGCCCAGACTTATGACTTGGCGTACAATCAAATCAAGGAAGGTGACGCCAGGTTTGATTTCGAGCAGGCTCTTGGCTTTTTGCAGGCCCATGCTTGTACCCAAACCGCCGTTGAGCTTGATGAGAACTGATTGGGAGAGGAGCTCCGCATCGGCCGCAGGACTCTGTGCCACGAGGGTGTCCCAGTCCGCGATGTTGTCTGCCGGCATAATCTCCGCCTCCGATATCATCATGGAGCGTTTGGATTCCAATACGTCTACACAATGACGAAAAGCATCTACTGCTGCGCGGGAAAGCCCCACAGCTTCCATCTTGCTCTCAATAGCATCAAAACGGCTCATAGCTAGGCGCAGTATAGCGCCGAAGCCCTGCTTATTCAATGAAAAACAAGCAATGCGCAGCAAAAAAATGCTGAATTAAGCATTTTGGCTAGGATTTGTCATATCCAAATGGCTGACGGCGGTTTGCGGGCGCACCGCCATGTCCAAGGCCCTGTCTGCCACATGTGCTGCATTGTCATCGAATCGATAGGCCAAGCAATCAGGGCATGCATCCACCGCTTTATCGACAATCACCCCGCAGACGAGACAAATTTTGTAGCTGGAGGGGTCGTTTACAATGGTGTTGGCCATTTCTTTGCGGTCGGGGGTCATAATGAGGCATGATATCGCCCTGCCCTTGGGTCAGCAAGCCAAGGATATGTCATATAAAGGAGATTTGCACCTGCTCGGTGGTAAATTCGCTGTAGGATTCCTTGGGTAGCATACACGCTTTCCGCTTGCTACAAACGGGGTATCGTGGTAAAATCTCGCTCGTGAAGGTAATTGTAGTGACAGGAGGCATTGCCAGCGGCAAATCAACCGTGGTACAAATGCTTGCAGAAATGGGTGGCGAAGGTGTAGAACTGTTTGACTGCGACCGAGCTGTGGCAGAATTGCAGAAGAACGGCCGTCTTTCCCGTGATTTGGTGGCAGCTTTTGGCGCTGAGGCGCTGGATGAGCAAGGTGCTGTCAATAAAGATTACCTGCGCTCCATTGTCCAAAATGATGCAGCTGGTCGTCATCGTCTGGAGGAAATTACGCATCCCAAACTGGCTCAAATGTGCTTGGCCGCCCAGTCGGAAGCACGCAGACGCAACGATGTGCACACATTCTTGGTGGATATTCCGCTGTACTACGAGAGCCCTGTGGAGTTTGGCGCCGACAAGGTGTGCGTGGTGGCAGCATCTGCCGAGACGCAGATTGCCCGCATGGCCTCGCGCAACGGCTTCAGCCGTGAGGAGGCCTTGGCCATGATGGCCGCGCAACTTCCCACGCAGGAGAAGATTGACCGCGCTGATGTGGTCTTCTGGAATGAGGGGACGCCCGAATTATTGCGCCAACAGGTGCAGATGTTCTATGATGCAGAGCTGGCCAAGGATGCCAAGGTCATGCACGCGCGCTCTGTCATCGTTAATATGAACGAATTGCGCGCCCTGCCCCTCAACGAATTGCAGAAAAAAGCAGCCGCTCTTTCCCGCCTCTGCTCCGGTAGCTTGACCCGCGCAGAGTTGGTGGCAGAAATAGCCCGTGGCTATTTGGCTGAGGGAAGCCAAGTGCAGGTAGAAGGTGTTTTGGAATTGGGTAAGGATTCATACTCTCTCCTGCGAGATGAGGCCCGCAGTTTCCGACCAGGTGCAGATGATATCTACATATCCACCGACCTCATACGCCGCCACGAGCTGCGCGCCGGCAACCGCGTCAAAGTGGCGCTCCGCCCAGATAAAGGACGCGCCGAACGCTATATGGGCGCTGCGGAAGTTTTGGAGATTGAAGGGGTACCGGCCGCGGATTTTGTGCAGAAGAAGGAGTTTGATAAGTTGACACCGCTTTTCCCACGCGAGCGCCTGATTCTGGAAAACGCTGATATTAAATCTCCCGCCATGCGCGTGCTCGATTTGATTACTCCGCTGGGTATGGGGCAGCGTGCATTGGTGGTGGCACCACCCCGTGGTGGCAAGACCGTGTTGCTCAAGACGATGGCGCGTTGCCTCCGCGCCAACTACCCCGACACGGAGCTTTTGGTGCTGCTTTTGGATGAGCGCCCCGAAGAAGTGACTGATTTTGAAGAAACGGTGGATGTGCCGGTGTATGCTTCCACCTTTGATGAACCCTCCCGCCGCCACGCACAGTTGAGCGATATGGTGCTGGAGAGAGCTCGCCGCTTGGTGGAGCAAGGCAAGAATGTCATCATCATGCTCGACTCGCTCACCCGCTTGGCACGCGGCTACAACGCCAACCAAGTAGGTGGTCGTGTCATGTCGGGCGGCTTGGGCTCCAACGCATTGGAAAAACCGCGCAAGTTCTTCGGTGCGGCTCGCAATGTGGAAGAAGGCGGTAGTCTCACCATCGTGGCCACTTGCTTGGTCGATACGGAGTCTCGCATGGATGAAATCATCTTCGAGGAGTTCAAGGGCACGGGCAACATGGAGATTCGTCTGGATCGCGAGCTTGCGGAGCGCCGTATCTACCCCGCCATTTCGATTCCCCAGAGTGGTACTCGCAACGATGACCGCTTGTACCACCCCGATGAGATGACCCGCATCTTGCAGCTGCGTCGCCAGTTGGCAAGCCAGCCTGGCTGGGAGGCTCTGGAGCACTTGCTCAAGAATATTGCACGCACTCAAAACAATGCAGAGCTCTTGTTGCGAGGGCTTGTCATCTGAGTAAGCTCTGGCTTATCCGTACAAATTACCATGCGCTCCCTCATGTGGGGAGCGTTTTTTCTGCCTCTATACGCCCCGCTCCTTAGGCCGAGAAGAAGGCACGCGCGGCCTTGTGCACCTCTCTCACCACGCCGGGGATGTCTAAGTCTGAGCTATCAAGCTTCAGGTGAGCCGTTTCGGCATACATGGGGCTGCGTTGCGCCAGCAATTGAGTCAGGACCTCTTCCCTATCTGGTCGACGCAGCAAGGGGCGGTTGTTGTTGCGCAGGGTGCGGCTGATGAGGATGTTCACATCCACGCTCAACCATACTGTGAAGCCCAGACGCCGCAAGATTTCGCGGTTTTCGGGGCGCAAGACCACGCCACCTCCAGTCGAGATGATGGAGTTGCGGCAGAAGTTGCTGCCCTCCTCGCTTTCCAAATAACGCAGCAGCGCTGTTTCCAACGCGCGGAAGTGGGCCTCGCCCTCATCTCGGAAGATATCTGCAATAGGCTTGCCGATTTGCTCCTCAATCACGGAGTCCATATCCAACAAGGGCATGCCTGTTTGCTTGCTCAGCTCTTTACCCACAGTCGTTTTGCCACAGCCCATCAACCCAATCAGGATGATAGGACGACCTTGTGTGTTCAGTGCTGATTCTGGCTCCATGGTCAGGCTGTGATGCGTTTTCTATATCTGCTGGCAGAGAGCTGGCGGGCCCTCATCTCTTCCAAACCGCCAAGTCAGTATTGCACTATTCACTTGCGGAATGAAAGCACGATTTCGCGGTGGATTCTACCAAAAAGCGCCACACATTGCAAGCGCGAACGAACAATAGGTACGCACCTCCCGTGGATACGAAAGGGTAAATTGTCACTTCTGGGGTGTCCCCAACGCTTGCTTATGGCTTATGGTGAGTGTTTTTGGCTTGCATCCAAGGGCTTTGAGTGCTAACATGTGGTGCATGAAGATTTCCCGGTTCATGATAGCCATCGCCACAGGGTTGGCAGTGGTGTCTTGTTCGTCTCAAATGGAGGCCCCGACTTCTGAAGTAACCGAGCTTGCCGCCAAAGCGGAGGCTGATGGCAAAAAGGAACAAAAGAGCGATAAAGAACGCAACCAGAAGGATGCAGAGCAAACGGATGCTGATAAATCGCAAACTGATGATTCCGAAGTAGTTGCGCCTACGGAAGAGCAACAAGCAGCCGCAGAAAAGATGCTGATTGAGGGAGATAGCTCGGCAGAGACTGGTGAAAGCTTGGATGTATTGCCCGAGCCCATTGGGAATGAAGAAGTGCTGGATGATCATGTGCCCAATGCCTCTGGTATTCCGGGGCGCAATGCCTTGCGTATGGGCCAATATGCACCGCCAGAAGAAGCCGCCAGCGCTGGTAATGCGCGTCCTCCGCGCCCGAATCGCGCAGAACAATATGGGTTCCGCTCCCCCTCCCTCCCCAACAAGCTGCCCATGGATATCAACGGGAAACTGACAGGAGAAGGTAAAAACTGATTATATGCAAACACCCCCACGTAAATTTGTACCTACCCCCTTCGCGTATCATGAGGAGGTAGAGCTCGTCATTGATAATCTTTCCAACATGGGTGATGGCGTAGGCCGCATCAACAATTGGGTCGTCTTTGTGCCCTATACGCTGCCTGGCGAGAGAGTGCGCGCCCGCATTTATCGGAATGATAAGAATTGTTCGATGGCTGATTTGGTCGAGGTGCTGGAAGCCTCGCCCCGCCGCGTGCAGCCGCAGTGCCCAGTGTTCGGCTACTGTGGTGGCTGCCAGTACCAGCACTTGGACTATGCAGCCCAGCTGGAATGGAAAACCGCCCAAGTAGCAGATTTGTTGCGCTTGCAAGCGGGGTTGGAGCTGCCGGTGAAGCCTGCTATCGCCTCACCCGTGACCTACAACTACCGCTCCAAAATCACCCCGCATTTTCAAAAGCCCAAGGACGCTCGCATGGGCAGCATAGGCTTCTTGCGTGCTGGCTCTCGCAGTGAGATTTGTGACGTGAAGCAATGTCCCATCGCCATGGAGCCCATCAACGCAGCATTGCCCGCCCTGCGCAAGGCTGTGCAGCAGGCTGCTAGCCAGTACAAGCGCGGTGCCACGCTCCTGATGCGTGTGAGCGAGGGGAGCGTCATCACCAACAACAACGCGGTGTGCACGGAAAAGGTCGGGAACCTGACATTCAATTTCTTGGCGGGTGATTTCTTCCAAAATAACCCCTACATTTTGCCAGCGTTCACGGACTATGTGGCACGCCAAGCATGTGCCGGTGGTGCTAAGTATCTGGTAGATGCCTATTGCGGGAGTGGCTTGTTTGCCCTGACTCTGGCCTCGCATTTTGAAAAGGTGCTGGGTGTAGAAGTGAGCGAAACCAGCGCAGACTGGGCTCGCGCCAACGCCCGCAGCAACAATATCTCCCATGCCAGTTTCTTGGCTGCCAGCGCAGAGGCCATCTTTGAGCAAGTGGATTTCCCCGCCGCCGAGAGCGCCGTTGTTATTGACCCGCCCCGCAAGGGTTGCGACATGGCTTTCTTGAACCAGCTCTTCGCTTTTGGACCGGAGCGCGTGGTGTACGTATCGTGCAACCCTGCTACGCAGATTCGTGATTTGGCAGAGTTCGACAAGGCAGGTTACGAGGTGATTGAGGTGCAACCCTTCGACTTATTCCCCCAGACCAAGCATTTGGAGTGTGTAGCAACTCTCCGTAAGAAAGCATGAGCGACACTCCCCATAAATTAAGCCGCAGCGCAGAAGACTATTTGGAAACCATTGGTCATCTGTGCCACAAGAACGGCTGTGCGCAAGTGAGCGATATCGCGGAAATGATGGGCGTAAAGAAGCCCAGCGTCACGGCTGCGATGCGACGTTTGGCTGAGCTTGGGATGATTGAATACCGACAATATAGCCCGATTCAGCTGACGGAGAAAGGTGCTCGCTATGCCGAGGGTGTCATCAGCGCACATCGCGTGTTGTACCGCTTCATGACGGAAGTGGCTGGCTTGCAGCCGGAGCGCGCGGGCGAAGCAGCTTGCATGCTGGAGCACGTGCTTACAAAAGAAGAAATTGATGGCATAGCTACCCGCATGGAGATGCCGCGGAACGAAAGTTGAACATCCGCGCTCCATACGGAGTCTTATCGCTAACATCCTTTCGTACATTGCAATGAATCAGCGTTCTATCAGTGTCACCACCTCGCTCATCATCATCAACATTGCCGTTTTCTTGGTAGGGATGATGGTGCAGAAACCTTCCATCCTGTCCTTGTCCATTCCTTGGGCAGAGCAAAAGGAATCGGCCTTCTTCATTTTTGGATCATATTCTTGGTTCTCCTGCTTCATGGAGGGGCAGCTTTGGCGTCTCATAAGCTACCAATTTGTGCATGCTAATTTGGGGCATATTCTCTTCAATATGTGGGCTCTGTACTTTTTTGGGCCCGCTATCGAAGACATCATGGGGAGCCGCAAGTTCTTGGCCTATTACCTGACTTGTGGCGTGGCTGGCGCGCTCTTCTCTTCGCTGCTGGCGTACATGGGGCTCTATGCTTCCGTGCTCACCACGCCCGAAACGATAGCTGCCGTCAACGAGTTGGCCCAATATGTGGGATTTGATGGTATGGTGATGCCGTGGCAGATGATACCGATGGTGGGAGCCAGTGCTGCCATCTATGGTGTCATGGTGGCGGTGGCATTCTTATACCCGGATGTCAAAATCTCTCTGCTTTTCCCGCCTGTCACCCTCAAGCTGCGAACCTTTGCGATGTGGATTATTGGTATTGCGAGCTTTTCCATCATCTTCAATCTAAGCAATGCCGGTGGTGAGGCCGGGCATTTGGGTGGCATCATCATGGGTGCGCTCATCATGATTGTGTGGAAACTGCGCTACAAGTACACCTACGGCCGATGATTGCATTATTCGACATGGATGGCACCCTGTTTGCCGGGGATTCGCAGCTGCGCTTTGCTCGCTGGATTATCAAGCGGCATGGCTGGCGGAGACTTTACCTGCTACTGGTGCTTCCTTGCGGCCTTTTGCGGGCGCTGCATTTACTCAACACGGAGCAAATGAAGCGCCTCTTCCTCTCCTACGCCTGGGGGATGAAGCGCGAAATGCTGGAGAAAGAATGCCAACAATTTGTGGATGAGGAGATTTTGCCCGCCATGTACCCGGAGCTACGCGCCAAACTGGCTATGCACCAGCAAAACGGGGATACGACAGTGCTTTGCTCGGCATCTCCTGATTGGTGGACCCGCCTCGTTGGAGAAAAATTGGGCTTCACCCACACCATTGGCACGCCCGTAGAGCTGCCAGCTCGTATGCCTCTTTTCCCCAAAATTGATGCACCGGGCAACAACAAGGGGGCCAACAAGAATATCCGCCTGCGCGAGAAGCTTTCGATTGAGAGTGCCGATGTTGGCTACACGGATAGCCGAGCCGATTTGCCCATGCTGAGCATTTGCGATGGTGCGGTGCTTGTCAACCCTGATGCGACCCTTGCAAAAGCACATCCCCAGGCTGAAGTTTTGCGCCCCACTAAGGGTATAGGCAAGATTAGCTTCTTACTCTCTTGCCTCTTAGGGATTTAATGACTGTTTTTTACAATGACTACCCCTCTCACCACAGAAGAATACCAACCCTTGACCACAGTTCTGCGCCCCGACGAGGAAGTGCTGTGGCATGGTCGCAGTGCCGCCGCAAGCTCCCCTGCTCCATCAAAGCCCGCTGGGGGCTTCTTCCAGCGCTTGCGTGCTCTGTGCTCCACCGCAGCCCCAGTGGAGTCTGAGCCGGCTCAGCCTGCATGCCTCTACATCCTTACACCCAAGCGTGTGTTGCAGCTCCATGCTGGTGTGGTGAAGCAGGAATGGCCGCTCATGCTGGGTATGGTGCAAAAGGTGGAAACCTGTGCTGATGGCTCGGGCAGCATCGTTTTTGACTATGCTCAACCCACAGACGGTGGCGAATTGCAGTCTTGTGGCATTCTTCATGTGGCGGATGTGGTCGCGGTGCATGCCAAGTTAGCTGCCGCCATCGATGCGGCTTATCTGGCTTCTCCGTGGACCTGAAACATGACACTGCTGCCGCTCATTTCATTGACTTGAGTGGAATGTTAGGGTAGAATGCGAGCGTTATGAAGGAAACCATCTCTGATATCAAGACGCGCCGCAGCTGCCGCAAATACACCTCCCAGCAAGTGGATGAGGCAACCCTCAACACCGTGCTGGAAGCCGCTACCTACACGCCCACGGGGCATGGCAAGCAATCTCCCAAGATGGTAGTGGTGCAAGACCCCGCTGTCTTGGCTGAACTTTCTGCGCTCAACGCCCGCATCATGGGTGCTAAGCATGACCCGATGTATGGCGCCCCCACGGCGGTTATCGTGTTTGCTGATAAGACCTGGACCACGGGTCGGCAGGATGCAGCGCTGGTCATGGGGACTCTCATGCTGGCAGCTCACGCTTGCGGTCTGGCCTCTTGCTGGATCAACCGCGCCAAGGAAATGTTCGAGCTGCCCGAGGGTGCTCCCTACCGAGCCAAGTGGGGCTTGGGGGATGAGTACGAGGGGATGGGTATCTGCATTTTGGGCTACGAGGCTGAGGGCGGCACCGTAGCGGCCAAGCCCCGCAAGGATGATTACATCATCCGCGACTAATCTTTCCTCTTTTACGACGCAAAACGCACCGCAGGAATCATTCTGCGGTGCGTTTTTGTATGATGTGTTACAATATTAAGCGTTTGCGACCACGCCGTCGCGGATGATGAGCGTTCTGTCACCGCGGGCGGCAATAGAGGCATCGTGCGTCACTGTCACGAGCGTTTTTCCGCCCTCTTCGGCAAGGCTGAAGAGCAAATCAAGAATCTGGCCGCCGTTGCGGGAGTCGAGGTTGCCCGTGGGTTCATCCGCAAAGATGATGTCAGGATTGTGAGCCAAAGCTCGGGCGATGGCAACGCGTTGCTGCTCGCCGCCAGAAAGCTCATTGGGGAGGTGGTGCAAGCGGTCGCCCAAGCCCACGCGTTCCAAGAGGGAAATCACGTGTTCCGTAGCTTCGCGCCCAGCCACTGCCGTGGCGAGGGATGCGTTTTCCAGCGCAGTCAACTCAGGCATGAGCATGTAGTTTTGGAAGATGAAGCCCATCGTTTTGTTGCGGAAAAGAGCACGTTTTTTGAGATTGAGGGCGTAAATATCCGTGCCGTCGATGAGGACTTTGCCCTGTTGGGGCTGCTCCAAGCCAGCGAGAGTGTACATGAGTGTCGTTTTACCTGCGCCACTAGGGCCACACAGGAAAACCTTTTCACCTCGGTTGATGTGCAAATCTAAGCCATGCAACACTTCAATCGTGTTGTGACCTATGTTGTAGCTGCGGTGAAGATTGGATGCTGTAATCATGCGCGTACAAGTTCGGTGTTATCAATAAGTCTCACATCGCCAAACCATGCGGCCACGGCCAGCAGAGCCATGCGATCATTGCTCACAGGTGTGTGCAGGGTCTCGGCATCTACCAGCTCCACATAGTCGATTCGCACCCCATCAATAGCGGAAAGCGCATTGACGACGCTGGCGCGAACCGTTTTCTCATCTGCACCTGCGGCATAGGCTGCTGCAGCTGCTTGCAGCGCTTTGTTGATTTGAGGGGCCGCGGCGCGGTGCTCAGGCAGCAGACGCACATTGCGACTCGAGAGCGCCAGCCCGTCTTCCTCGCGTACGATTTCTGCTCCGTGCAACACCACTGGCAAATCCAAATCGCGCACCATGCGGCGCAAAATAGCCAGTTGCTGGTAGTCTTTCTTACCAAAAATAGCATCGGTAGGCTGCACCAAATTGAACAATTTGCACACCACAAGACACACACCCGCAAAGTGCCCGGGGCGGCTTGCGCCACACAGCACGGTCGAGAGGTGGTTCTCCTCCATCACCATGGAGCGGTCGGGGCAATACATGATTTCGGGAGTCGGGGCAAACACCACATCCACCCCGCATTCGCGGCACAGGGCCAAGTCAGCCTCAGGTGTTTGCGGGTAGGTGGCTAAATCCCCCGCATTGTCAAACTGCACGGGATTGAGAAAGATACTGGATACGACGACGCCCTGCTCTCCTGCAAGGTGTCTGGCTTGGCGCAGCAGCGAAGCGTGCCCCGCATGCAAGGCTCCCATGGTGGGCACAAAAACAATACGGCGACCGCGCACAGGCCTCAGCATGCTGCGCAGTTCTTCCTTGGTATGGGCGGTTTGCATGGCGCGGATTCTACCACAGGTAGAGGGCGCTTTCAAGACTAAGGAACGTACATCATTCTCCACCTCGCTAAAATTAACGCCAAACGCAGGGTTCGCCGCGGAATTTGAGCTTCACAAAAGCCGTCATTTATGCTAAGGTATGGTACATGGAAACAGTCCTCAACAACAAATTATTCATCTACGATTGCTGCTTGGGCAAGCTGAGGGCTTCCGATTGTGATTTCATGACCATGGGGGCGGCACCCCAGAATACATTTCGCTTGCACATGAGCGAGCCGCGCGGTGGTGCGTTTGCGCTCCGTGGTGATAAGTGCCGTTTTTATCCCAATGGTCACATACGAGACTTCTCGCTGAACGGAAAAATATACCACGAAGATTGCGATATTGCCATCAACACCCTGCATTTGATGGTGCTCGGCAAGGGCTGCTTCCTCCTGTGGTTGGGGAAGGAGGACGAACGCCCCGACTTTTCCCCGTTTGACCCTAGCAACTGGTATATTTACAACAAAGCTACGGCCGAGTGGACCGGCCCCTTCGCGCTGGAGGATTTGGCTGATATGCCTGATAAACAAGACGCCCCCCTGCTGGCCACGTTCCCGGGCTTAGTGGGGCAAGCTTTCTACCTGCACGACATTCAAGGCGTCGCAAAGTATGCCGCTGAAAGCAGCATCGCGGTGTCTCCGTCTCGTTCATCCGTGCCGGCATCAAGCCATAACACGTCAGAACAAACCATACTCACCCCTGCGGAGGATGCCAGCGTCGCGGGAGGCAAGAGCGCCGAGCTCACCTGCCCCCACTGCCAGCACAAGTTTGTCGCGTCAGAGATATTGGCCATTGCTGCTCATCACGATTTGCGGGGAGATAGCATATTGGGGCACAACGCTATGCGCCGTTTTGCACCCATTTCGTTTAATGCTCGCGGCATCCCCATGGATGAATGCGGTGCAGCCTGCCCCGAAACCGCATGCCCAGCGTGCCACACCCACCTTCCTCCATTCTTCAAGCAAACCACCCAGCACATTGTGCCATTGGTAGGGGCTCCCAGTTCGGGTAAGACATATTACCTGCTGAGTCTCATTCATGAGTTGGAGTCAGAGCTGCCACGCTTGTTCAACACATCGTTCCGCGATGCAGATCCAACGGGTAACTCTATCCTCACCCACCTGATGCGGCAGATTTTCTCTGCTAAGACGACGCATCAGGCCTATGTGGGCAGCACGAGCTCCAACGGTAAATTTTATCATCGGATATGGCGCAATGGTGAGTTCCAAGACTCCCCCCGCCCGCTCATTTTCAACGTCAACAAGAACACTCAGAACCATTCGCTTGTTCTCTATGACTGCGAGGGCAACACTTTTCAACCCGGCAATACCCTATCTGAGTCCAGCCGCAAGACGCTGCTACAGTCGCCATCGGGCTGCATGTTCTTGTATGACCCCTGCGCAGATGATGCTTTCTGCCGTTTGTTAGCCGAAGCAGACGCTAGACCAACAGCGCAACAGGAGGTCCCCCAGTCCTCCATGCTTTCGGAACTGGAACTCCAGCTGCGGATGTACCAAAATACGCCACTTGGGTCGAAAATGTCTTTGCCCTTGGCCGTCATCATTGGTAAGGCCGATCTTTGGCAGCACTTGCTCGGGCCAGAGCCCCTCTTGCCGACAATTCACAATGGCAAGCTCATTTCGGAACACATTGCTACCAATTCGCGGCGCATCCGTCAATTCCTCTTCGGTATCAATCCCTCTCTCTGCACCAATGCCGAGGCTATGGCCGACGAAGTGCGCTATTTTGCGGTTTCCTCTCTTGGCTCATCGCCCAGCAAGTTCCGAGATGCCGAAACGGGGGAGATTCTGTATGCTCCCGCGCCTGGCGAGCTGCGCCCTCGCGGGGTGACGGCCCCATTGCTGTGGGTGCTCAGTCATTGTGCTCAAGCTCCCATCTCTGCCACCTGATGCAATGCCACCGCATCACACCTCTCGCCCCCAACGCTCATGTCTTTCCAACTCATCTACAATCACCAGCTCCGCCAAAGGCGGCAAGGCGACCAAAGTGGCGTACTGCTTAAAAGCCAAAACATACCGGGTTGGCTGACAGATATCGTGCTGCTTTCCTGCCGTGTGATTGGACGCACGGATTCCCCCCTGCGGTACACATACCGCGTCGTCACCGTCGAGACGGGTGAATACCACATCTTGTCCTGCGCACAAGGGAGTGGCATACACAACCTCATCCTTACGCCTGATGAGGTCACCAAGCTGCGCCGCAATGCGAACCGCCCCACACCTGCTGGCATCATGCTTGCGCTGAGCGCCAACAACTTCTGGACGGCAGATGTGCAGACTCCTTCCCTGCATTGTGAAGAACCGCGTTTGCCTGCATCGGCGCTTCCTGAAGCCGAGTTCCAGCCAACGTGGAAAGAACTGACCGGGCATAAGAACAATGCCAGAGCATTTCTTTCAACCCCTTTCAACAAAGATTGTCTCATTGTCATCCCCTCCAATATCAACGGCCTGAAGGTGCTACAGCTTTTGCATGAAAGCGATTGGCTTTCTTCTCATCGAGGCTGGGGGCGCACCTTTACCACCATGGCGCAAATGGGAGACTCCTTTGAAGAGACATCCAGAATCTGTATTCCAGAACGCATGCTTGGCAGCGCCGAGGGCTCTATCTGGAGTCATCAAGCGCCGACGTTGGATTTGTGTTCTCCCTTCGTGCTGGAAACCCTGCAAAAAATACAAGAAAGTATTGATGCCGTCACCCAGAAAACAGGCCCGCAGACCGGCGCTGGGGAGCATGCTCATACCCCCTACGTTTATCAGGAGTGCCCAGATGAGGAAATGTACAACATACTTCCGCGTAGCCACCCCCTGTTGCGTTGGACCTGCTATATCTGTGGTTTACTTTTGCTAGGTGCCATCGTGCATGTTATGGTGAGCGAGACGGCAGATGATGCCGCCAAAGTCACGCGCAAAGCGATTGAGGTCATTCAGGCCGATGAGAGCATTCTGCAATTGAAGGAATTAAGCAAAGCTCCGTATTCTCCGGATAGTATCACCCGCACGCTGGACAAAATCTATGCCCACCTGAATGCCGCGCCCGAATCGGAGCAAGCTCCAGACAAGGAAAAACTCTTGGAAATCATCGCGCTCCTCAAATACGCCGACTCTGACACAACAGGGCATGCGGACAACATCTTGAGATTGCGCGAATGCGCTACGGATTTGAGCCTCAATCCCGACCGTCTGAGCCGGCTCTACTTCAACGAAGCCATCCATCAAACATCGGTTCAGGATTGGGAGAGCAATCTTACCCCCGCAGAGATAGAGCGCTGGCATCACCTGCTTCAAACGGCTCCTACACTACGTCCTGTGATGCAGGAAGCTCGCTTTGCTCCGTACATGAAGCGTGTTTTGCAAGAGTCTCTTCCTCAAGAGACGACCCTCCAGCCTGAGCAAACCCAAGTCGACACTCCGATGAAGGCCCTGCCTTCTCTTGCGTGCATTGAGGGCGATCCTTTGCCTAAGCCGCTCGCCAAGGCGCTTGAGAAGCCCCCAGTGCTTTTATACAAAGGCCATTGGAGCATCATCCGCCGCTATGCTGAAAGCATGACCCGTACGCGTTTTTCTGGTCAGCTGGATGGCGAGGAAAACATTCTGCGCATCGAACAGGTGGCCAAAGGCCGCTACCTTATTGTGCCCCAAATAGCGAAGTCTGGCGCCCTTGTGCCTGCGCTGCAATTCGACGTGGCGGACGGCAAACTTCAAAATTTGCAATGCACTAGCGGGGGGCCTGCCGCTGCTTGCATCCCCTTGATGAGCAGTGATACCACGTACACACCTATCATGCTACTGCCCCGACGAGAAGTCCGTTTGACCCCTAGCGAAGTGGTGGCACCACCATCTACAGAGCAGCTTCATTGGGCGCTTGCTGAAAAAGATGTTGTCGTACAGCAAGGTGAGCATCGGCATTTGAGCATATGCCCCAACAAAGGATACCCGTGGACACGCATGCTCAGCGAGATTCCCTTGCAGCAAGGTCAGGCTGTGTTGCAGCTACCCATTATAGCAGGGACCAACAAGCTCTCCACCGAGGCTCAAGCACAAGGCATGCAGGATTATGCTTGGTCCTACAGCAAAATCCCCACCAGCAACACCGCAACAGATCTTTTTGATTGTCATTTGCTGCGCATCTACGATTTTTCACCAAACTTGCACCAGCGTTTTCACCATCTAGCCAACACCTATTGCATGGGCTCTAAGAGTGGAGAAGATGATTTCTACTCCTTGGCATCGCTCTATACCCTGTGCCTAGATGCAGAACAGGCAGAGGGTATTGCAGATGCTGCGACCAACTTGCTTCGCCTCCTTGCCCATGCCGATTTTGCCACACTCGTGGATTCTTTGCTGGTACACGAGCCTGAGCTGAATGGCAGATTGCACAACATTGATGAACAAGGTGCTCACAAGCTTTTGGCTGATGCACAGGCCCGCCTCAGCATCCGTCAATGTGTCCTTGCTCGCTTGTCTGAAGAAATCAAACTTGCCTACGAAGAATGCCGCGAACAAGAACTTCAGCGTGCCTCAGACATGTCTCCCATGCAGCTGAGCTTGCAGCAAGTTTATGTGAGCGAGCACGGTGAGCTTGTGTGGCAGTTTCTTTTGTGCAAAACTGAGCAACCATGAAGAAGCGACGCAAAGCGAGAAAGCACAAGGCGAGGAGTCCCCTGCACTCGCTTCGTGGTGTCCTTGCCTCATGGAAAGAGAAAAAGGCCAAAACAAGCAGCCCTCCGCCTGTAGTCGCCGAACCAGACGTGGAGGATGAACGTCGTGCCCCCAAGCTGGCTTCTGTCATCCCTTCCAATTTGTGTGAGAAGTGGCATGAGCTCAAATCGGAAAAAGAAAAATGCGATAAATCGACACCCGAAGAATCGCGCTATTCGTCTTTCATTCGCAAACATCGTCGCGCCATACTCGGTGGCGTATGTTGTCTTGTGGCTCTCGGTGCCATCATCAGCACGGCTCAATATTTGCGGCATATCAGTCAGCAAAAAGAGGCTGATTTGGTGGCCGCTGTCAAGTCGGAGGATTGGAGAGCTGTGCACCAAAAACTGGCCCTCACCAACGTATCTGTCTTTCACTTCTTTAACCCTCATTTGCAGTATAGCGTCAGCTTGGCAGAATCGTGGATTCAACGCCAAAAGATTGTGCATGAGGCGTTAAACAAGAGGCTCACTGCCATTGAATCAGGAAAAGCAACAATAGAGTCGTTGAGCATACATGCCGTCGCAGAAATTGAGCGTGCCTTGCGCTCGTTGCCTGCTGATATCAACAATTTGAGTGCGCGCTGGAGTATGCTGCATGCGAAGAATAGAGAACTCTTTAGCAAGAACAGGAACTATGTGATGGAGCAGCTTCTTTCTCAGCAAGAAATCAGCACATTCTTGACGCTGAATGAGACAGAAGATATTGCCATTCTGAAAGCTAAGATAGATGAGTGGGATGATTTTCTGGAAGCCTGTCATGCTTATGATGTCCCGCCGCATTTGAAGGCCAAAGGCGAACAATACTTGGAAAATTTGCGCCAATACCACGCAGAAGCTCTGGCCTTGCAAGGCTTCAAGGAACACATCCAAGAGGCGGTGACATACAGCGAGCTCATCACACAATCTCGCAAAAGAAAAGCCACAAAATACGAACCTGCTCGCAAGCTTTTCGGCCTGTTTCAGACGCTCCCCACGAGAGAAGAATGGGCTGCAAAGATGTGCCCCATCAACAAGATGCTGCCTGAAGGTAAATGCGACAGTGCGAAAGCCATGCTTATAAAAGGTGGAGCAACCTATAGTACAGCATTCCCTGTTTCCCAAGAGTTGTATGCGCAGGCTAATGAGTTGTTCTCTGCACCCTCCCTTCACCAGCGCTTTTATCAAGTGTTCCATGCTGATGGCTCATTTCATATCAGCGAGGAGTATCCCCAGCGACAAAATGATAAGGAGAGAGAGGTTTTCTTTGCCCTTTCTGCCATGGATCCAGCATTCAATACATCCCCGACCAAAGTTGTGTCGTGGGACGCTCGCAGCGTTAGCGTGCGGAGCGTATGCTGCGCTCAGTTGATGCAGGAGTGCAAGATTAACCGCGAGTCCCTTTTCTTGAATGCCAATTTTCCCCAGATTTTAGAGCAAATCATCAACTCGAAAGACGCAGATTGCCCGAGCTTGGCCAAAGCATTTGTTTTCCATCGCATTTTGCAACTTTTGAAGGGCCACCCCTTCTATTCTCAGCATTTGAAGCAATTTGCTCCCACTCTGGCGGCAGATACGGAGCGTTTTGAAAAGCTGCGCACCAAGCACGCGGAAGTCATGCACAGTGGCGCGTGGCTACACCCTACTTCTCAGGTAAGCGCCGCCGAAAAAGATTTCTCGCGATGGTTCAAAACGCTCAAGAACCGTGAATATGGGGAAGAAATAGCAAATGCTGCCGCACCGCTGTTCAGAGCAACCCCCCACTACATAGGACTAGCTGATGAAACGGGGAAAGTAATCCCCAAGATTCAGATGAAAGAACACACCGTCATCTGGTTCTTGGGTGAAGATGGTATTCGCTCCTCTGCCCCAGGCAAGCTCCCTGAAGGAGCCCGTCCCTATTCGCCATTATTCATCAATTCCAACCTTCAGTAACGCCATGCAGGTAGCCATCATGTCAGACATCCACGACCAGCAGAAGAACCTGAAGCTGGCTCTTCAGCGGGCAAAGGAACTCGGTTGCTCTCACCTCCTGTATCTGGGCGATTTTGTGCATCCGTCCACTCTGCAGCTGTTGTTGGATGCTTGGCCTCATGACATTGATTTTGTGCTCGGCAACAACGAGTATGAGCTGGAGGCTTTCGAATACTTGGCCACCGTACGAGAAAATGTGCGTTTTCATGGGTACTACGGCGATGTGTGTTTGCAAGAGAGACGCGTCTTCTTCACCCACACCCCGCACGATGCCTTGAGCAAAGGCCTCCATGCTGGCATCTACGATGCCGTGTTCTATGGGCATACGCACGCTTCTTCGGCCTTTGCAGCACAAGACAACACGCTTATCGTCAATCCAGGCGAAATATGTGGCAGAAGAGAATCTCCCGGCTTTGCGGTATACTGCCCGCTGAGCAACACCGTCACCTTCCACAAAATATAAGCGGGCTCATGGACTATTTGCTGTACAATCTTGATACACTCTCTGCCACGCCAGAAGACACCGAGCTGCTGGACGCGCATGAGTTAGAGCAGTATGCGTCTCGTGGTGAAAAATATCTGATTGCGAGAGCCCTGCTTAAAAAGGAATTATCGCGCCGCAGCAGTATACCGGCTCACCTCATTCATTTTGAATACAACGCGCATGGTAAACCCACTTGGCCACAGCAGCATTTCAATATAAGCCATTCGGCTCATTGGCTTTGCTTGGCTTTTCACCATGCGCCCGTCGGCGTGGATATCCAGCAGATACGACCCGTGCGCAGGTTGGAGGAGCTGGCTCCGCGTATCATGTGTGCCCAGCAACTGGAACGCTTTCGGGAGGCTGGCGCGTCGCTGGAGGAGTTCTTCACCTGCTGGAGCATTGCTGAAGCTCTCGTGAAACTACACGGTGCAACTATTTGGGAGGCTGGCAACTATCCCTATATCTATTCTCATGGCCGAGTGAGTCTGCTGGAGGAAAGCGAGACGGTGCGCGTGCAACTCTTTACCCCTGCCCCTGGCTTCTGTGGCGCCATCGCGACTCGGCTCTAAAAGAACGCAGCCACAAGGAGCTTATGCTCAATGTGGCTGCATAAAGTAGAACGAGTGTTCTGCGAGAATTAAAACTCACAGTTGCGCGGTGTGCGGGGATAAGGCAGCACGTCGCGAATGTTTTGTACGCCTGTCACAAACATGATGAGACGCTCAAAGCCCACACCAAAACCCGCATGAGGCACGGTGCCATAGCGGCGCAAATCATTGTACCAGTAGTAGGCCTCCTTGTCCATGCCCAGACGCTCAATGTTGCCTTCCAGCACGTCCAGACGCTCTTCGCGCTGGCTACCACCGATGATTTCGCCAATGCCAGGCACAAGCACATCCATGGCTGTCACCGTCTTTTCATCATCATTCAAGCGCATGTAGAAAGGCTTGATTTCCTTGGGATAATTATAGACGATAACCGGGCATTTGAAATGCTTTTCGGTCAGGAAACGCTCGTGCTCGCTCTGCATATCCATGCCCCAGTAGGGCGGGTATTCAAACTTCTCACCGCTCTTGAGCATGATGTCGATAGCCTCCGTATACGAGCAGCGGATGAACGGCTTGGTGCTCACCTCTTCCAAGCGGGCGCGCAAGCCCTTGTCCACAAACTTGCAGAAGAACTCGAAATCCCCGCTGGTGTCAGCCAGCATCGTATTAGCAATGTGCTTGATGAAGGATTCTGCCACATCCATGTCTCCATAGATATCGCAGAAGGCGATTTCGGGCTCAATCATCCAAAACTCGGCAGCGTGGCGAGACGTGTTGCTGTTTTCTGCGCGGAAGGTAGGGCCAAATGTGTAGATGTTGCTCAGAGCACAAGCGAATGTTTCGCCCTCCAACTGCCCGGAAACGGTGAGACTAGCGGCCTTGCCAAAGAAATCTTTGTCGTAGCTCTTATTCTCTGCCAGCGGATCCAGCGTGGTGACATGGAACATCTCCCCTGCACCTTCACAGTCTGAAGCCGTGATGATGGGTGTGTGCACCCACACAAAATCTCGCTCCAAGAAAAATTGATGCACGGCGGCGGCAATGCGCGAACGTGTGCGGAAAATGGCACCAAATAGATTGGTGCGCGGACGCAAGTGGGCGATGGTGCGCAGGAACTCTGGCGAGTGTCCCTTCTTCTGCAAAGGATAACTCTCCGGGGCTTCGCCGACCAAGGCAACTGCCGTGGCCTGAATTTCCCACTTCTGGCGCCCAGGGCTTGCTACCAAACGCCCCTGCACCTGCACAGATGACCCGGTGGACATGCGGGAGATATCTTCATAACCGGGAATCCCTGCATCTACTATCACCTGAATGGAGGCCAAACTCGTGCCGTCATTGACTTCCAAAAATGAAAATGCCTTTGAGTCGCGACGCGTGCGCACCCATCCTTCTACCATGATGGAATCCACGGCTTCTGTAGCCGCCAACGCGTGTTTTACCAATGTACGTTTCATATTGCAGATATATGTATCTTGTTCGCGGTGACCTCACTATAGCACACCCGCCCCATATCTGCGAGCAAAATTCATGGCAAGCTCGTGTCCAAATAGGAAAATAGCGCGGCCTGTTGTGGCTGCACTCCTCATGATGAGTCCAGAGAGCCCAAAAGCTCACTCCAAGGTCGTCTTCACGTTAGCTTATCGGGCTTCGGGGATATCCTGCCAGCGGGTCGTGTAGCAGGGTGAAACCTTGGAGCACCGCCAAAGTGGTTCTGTTGCTTTGTTGGCGAAGTGGATGTGATGCCCTGCTTGTTGCAGCGTATCCAGCACCTGCATGAGCCGGTTGGGTTCTACGTTTGGATGCTCGAATGTGGGCTGTACGCTGCCCACTTCTTGCAAATCTGCCAACAAAACACCGATTTTGCGGTAGGGAAAGCCCGGGCGGTAAAGGGATTCGAGCAGGCTTGTGGCCGCTTTGTTGAAGATACGCGTATCATCCGTGGGGTGAGGCAACACGCAGCCCTGCTGCGCAGCATAGAGCTGTGAATGCTCCGCGTAGCGAGAAGTGCGCAGCACCACATACACCTGAGATGCCATGAGCCCCTCCTGCCGCAGATTGCGCGCAGCTTTTTCCACAAACCCACACAGCGTTTCGCGCAGCTTTTGCATGTCATCGACGCCTTCTTTGAGGGAGCGCGACACCATCACCTGTGTACGCGTGCTCATGGGCTCGTCTTCCAAGCAAGAGATGCCGCGCAATTCGAGCGTCAAACGCTCACCGTGCACCCCAAAGCGCCGTCGCATCCAATCCAAAGAAGCCGCCGCCAGCCCCGCTGCCGTTCGGATGCCCAGTCCGCGCATCTGCGGGGCTAAGCGCCGCCCCACCCCCCATACATCCTCAATTGGCGTTTGCTGCAACACCTCCTCGCAATTTGCGGGCAAATACAGCACTCCGTTGTGCTCGGGGGCTTTCTTCGCCCGCTCATTGGCTAGCTTGGCCAGCGTTTTGGTGGGTGCAATCCCCACGCTCACGGTAATTCCGGTCCAACGGCGAATCTTCTTGCGTATTTTGCGGCATTCTTCCACCCAATCACAGTGAGAATCTGCGCCCACCGTAGCGAAGGCTTCATCTATGCTGTACTGGTGCACCTCGGGGAGAGATTCCTCCAAAATTTGCATGATGCGGTCTGACAAATTGCCATACAGGGCAAAATTGGAGGAGCACGCAATGCCACCCGCCTTCTCTAAGCGCTCTTGGCACTTAAAGTAAGGCTCGCCCATGGCAATCCCCATCTGCTTGGCCTCGGGGCTACGCGAAACGACGCAACCATCGTTGTTGGAAAGAACCACCAGCGGACGGTTGCGCCAATCGGGTCGGAAGACCTGCTCGCAACTGGCAAAGAAGTTGTTGCAGTCAAAAAGCAGGTACATACCGCTCATGGGACTGTCGTTTACAGACCCAGTTTAGACATCAAAATCTCTGTGACCAGCTTGGGGTTGGGCTTGGGGTTACTGTTCTTCATCACTTGTCCGGTCAAGGCATTGATGAGTTTCATGTTGCCCCCCTTCACCAAGGCTACCTTATCCGGGTTCTCGGCGATAACCTTCTCAACCAAAGCTTCCAGCGCGCCAGAATCAGCCTTCTTGTAGCCACGCTTAGCTGCGGCTGCGGCTGCGTCTTTCTCCACGCCACTCCAAAGGTCTTCTTCCAAGATTTCGCGGGCTTGGTTGGTAGAGCAAATACCCTCCTCCACCACATCAACCAGCCCTGCCAACGTGGCGGGCGACACGGGGCAATCTTCAATCCCCAATTCTTGGGCGGTGAGGATGGGCGGCAAGATGTTGATGAGCCAGTTGGCCACCTTGCGCGGTGCTTTGGATGCCGCCGTCGCCGTCTCAAAATAGGCACAAAGCTGGGCATCCGCCACCAGGGTGTTGGCATCGGCTACGGGCAGTCCATACTGCTCCATGAGACGCTTCTGGCGGGCGTCTGGCAGCTCGGGCATTTCCTGCTTCACCTTTTCCACCATGGCTGCTGTGTGCACAGGCACCAAATCCGGGCAGGTGTGGTAGCGGTAGTCGTGGGCATTTTCTTTGGTGCGCATCACAATACTCTCACCCAAATCATCATCCCAGCGGCGCGTGGACTGCACCTGGGCTATCCCCATATCCAACTCCTCTGCTTGGCGAGCAATTTCGTAGATAAGCGCGCGGCGGGCAGCAGACATGGAGTTGATGTTTTTCATCTCAATCTTTGCTCCCAATTCCTTTTGACCCTTGGGACGCAGGGACACGTTCACGTCGCAGCGCATCTGCCCCTTTTCCATGTCGGCGTCCGAGATGCCACCGCACACGAGAATCTGCTGCAAGCTCTTCAAATAGGCATAGGTCTCATCTGGACTGGTCAAATCGGGGGCCGACACAATCTCCATCAGCGGTGTGCCACCGCGATTGTAGTCTACCAAGGAATAGGAACCGTAGTGGGTAAGCTTGGCGGCGTCTTCCTCCAAGTGGATGTGGTCGAGCTTCACCGTGCGCACCACGGCACCCTCGGCTTTCACCTTGCTATCAGCGGGGAAAGCCCATGAGTACAGTGGCACTTCACCCCCTATGCACAGGGGCAAGTCCAATTGGCTGGTCTGGTAGTTTTTTGGCATGTCCGCATAGAAGTAGTTTTTGCGGTCCCACTTCGAGACGGGCGGCGTGCTACACCCCAGCATCATCCCTGTCAGAATGGTGCGCTCGATAGCATATTCATTCAGCACAGGCATCGCACCGGGCATCCCCAAACAGGTGGGACACACGTTGGTGTTCGGCTCATAGCCGAATCCTGCCTTGCACGAGCAGAACATCTTGGTAGCGGTCTTTATCTGGCAGTGTACTTCCAGACCAATGGTGACGAGATAGTCAGATACAGGCATGGTGAGAGTTTAATTTGAAGTTGTTGCGTTTTCATGGAGCGCTTCGTCCAAATCTGAACGAAATGATTCATCAAATACCTCATCAAAGCATGTGTCGTGCGTATCACCCAAGCTTTGGAAGATGGTATCTAGCGCGTCAGAAAAAAGGTCAAAGGGTTCATCATCGTAGCCCGGCAGCGCAGCAATGCGCACAATTTCGCTACGAATTCCCCACAAAAGAGGCTCTATCGGTGCAAAGGCTGCCCGCACATTGGGGGCTGTTTTGTCTGCAAACTTGCGCTTGGCTACGGCGTTTTCGGGCATGAGTTTTTGCAACCGTGTGGTCAACGTGGCCAACTGCTCTGCTGCCTTGGTGGCTGTGCCAGCATCTTTTACTTCTTGCAGCACATTCAGCACCGCGCGGTCGGGCTCCACTAAACGCTTGAGTCGCAGTAACTCCATGCGGGCTTCAGCGTCGGTCAGCGGGGGCTTGGGATGCTCTAGCTCGGGCATGCTTTCATCATCAAACAACCCTGCACTCACTGCGGCGCGGAACGCGGCTATCAGGTTCTGTGAGCCATAGCAACGGGCTTTGCACAAGCTTGCAAACTCGTAGCTGAGAGATTCATACACCTCCGCGATGCGGTAATGCATCATGTCCAAGGCCTCAATATCCATGGCTTGCTGGGCATAGAGCTTATCCCCTATGCTCTCGCTTTCCTGCACCAATGCCACAAAGCGAAGCGCAGCAGCATCTGCTTCCTCCTTATCACCTATGCCAGAGAGTAGAAACCACATATCGTTGGTCACTCTAAGCATCTCATGGCCAAGCTTTTCATCCTCGTTAGAAGCTGCTTGCTCCGATGGCTCAGCTACCGCAGGGACACTCAGTCCCAACAGCAGCGCAGCAAGGGCGTTTCGCAGTTTCCAACTCATAGCCGTGGCTATTTTAGCCTAGCTACCCAAAATTGCAAGCCACGATTCAGACAGCATGCCTGATTTTTAGTTTGCAAGATGCTTCTTGCGTTTTCGGTAGGGTATTCTCCGCATGAATTCCTGTGGCGCTGACTCTTTTAATCTTGCAATTGGCAAGGGACGTGATAGAATCTAATCAGTTCTACCAAACATCCTCTTTTTCTAACAAACCATGGACAAGCTCATCGTTGAAGGCGGCTATAAGCTCTCTGGCTCCGTCAATATCAGTGGTTCTAAAAATGCATCGCTTCCCATTCTGGCAGCAGCTCTGCTTACAGATGAACCCGTGCGAATTTCGCGAGTGCCTGACGTATCGGACACTAACTACATGCTCCAGATATTGAGCCAGTTGGGCGCATCTGTTGAGCGTTCAAGTGGTACCGTGCGCATCGAATCCCCTGAGGGTATCAGCTCGAGCGCTTCATACGACCAAGTGCGCAAGATGCGCGCATCTATCTGCTTGCTGGGGCCGATGATGGCACGCATGCACCGCTGCACCCTGCCCCTGCCCGGTGGCTGCGTGATTGGCGACCGCCCCGTGGATTTGCACTTGCGCGCCATTAAGGCTTTGGGGGCAAAGGTAAGCGTGAAGGGTGGCAATATGGTTATCGAAGCGCCGGATGGTCTCATCGGCACCACCGTTGACATGCGAGGCGACAATGGGCCCACTGTGTTGGGTACAGACAACCTGATGATGGCTGCCGTGCTTGCCAAGGGTACGACGATTATCGAATCTGCAGCCCGCGAACCTGAAGTGGTTGATTTGGCAAACTTCCTTAATAAGATGGGTGCCCGCATTGAAGGCGCTGGCTCCCGCACCATCACCATTCACGGTGTAGAAAAACTGCATGGTTGCGATCACACCGTCATCCCCGACCGTATTGAAGCTGGCACGTTCATGGTGGCTGCCGCCATGGTGAGCGATGGGTTGACGATTAACCGCGTGTGCCGCGAGCACATCCGCTCCATGGCTGATTTGCTGATAGAATGTGGACACACGGTGCAGTTCAACGAAGATGGAACATCCGTCTATGTTGCACCAGGTAAGAATCCGCGCAGCGGCAAGATTCTCACCAATCCCTACCCGGGCTATCCCACTGATATGCAAGCGCAGATGACCGCCCTCTTTGCAGTGACCCCTGGCATTAGCGTGGTGAAGGATACCATTTTCCCGCAGCGTTTCATGCACTGCTCTGAGCTCAAGCGTATGGGCGCCAACATCAAGGTAGATGCAGGCACTGCTATCATTACTGGTGTGGAAGGCCTCTCTGGTGCACCTGTCATGGCGAGCGATCTCCGTGCATCGGCTGCTCTGGTGCTGGCCGCTCTTGCAGCTGAGGGTACGACCGAGATTCACCGTCTCTACCACATTGACCGTGGCTATGAGATGCTGGACGAGAAGCTCCTGTGTTTGGGTGCTAAGGTTCAGCGCGTGCTTGATTTGGAGAGCGGCAACGTGGAGCCATAAGCATTTTACCCCGCCTTTCATGAGGCACAGCTTTATCATCACCGCCGGTATAGCCACCCTATTAGGCTTGCTGGCGGTGGTTTTGTATATTGAAAGCGCAGCGACACCGGGGGAACAAAGCGTACGCAGCCACGGTTGCACACTCTGCCACCCCGCCCTTTTTGATGCTCCCCTGCCCGGCATCAACGAACATCACGTGGCGGGCGCGGCGCTGCGCCCTCGGCTCACCCAAATCATCAGCCAATCTCATTCTTTTGTTTCAGAAGGCGCAGCAGCTCGCATAGCAGAATACGCTCTTCCTAAGCAACAACAAGCCTTGGCTCTCACGCGTCAAGGTGATGCATCTCGCGCTCTTTATCTCGCAAAATGCGCAGCTTGCCATGGCGCTCGGGGAGAGGGACAAGACGACCGCTACCCACCGCTGCAGGGCTCAGAATGGCTCACCGCCACGCCCTCACGCCTGCAAGAAATCCTGCACCAAGGATTGCAGGGGCCCATCACGGTACGGGGGCGAGAGTGGAATGCCACCATGCTTCCTCCGGGTGTCTCCCCAGGCAAAGAAACGGATATGCTTATTCAGTACCTGCGCCGAGAATTTGTTGGCGAGTAACCCCGAGGGCGTCTTCTCTGGGGTGTAAACGCTGTATAGGGGATAAGCGCCCCATAAACAGCTAGCAAGATAGCTTGCTCTCGGCTCTTGCAAGGGTACAATCAATTTGCTATGAACGAAGGCTCGCTGCACAGCTACAGGGTGCATTTTATCATCATTTTTTTGCTGGTAAGCTTCAACTTGCGCATGTGTTTTTCTGCCGCAGACCCGCTGCTTGTCTTTTTGATGCGGGATTTGGGCTTGAGCGTAAGCAGTAGCGGGTTGCTAGGCCTGCTGCCTATCATGAGCTTGGGTGTGGCCGCGCCCTTGGGTACACGTCTGGTCAATGTGATTCGCCCTCGATTGTTGATTGTGTATGCGCTATTGCTTGCTATAGCGGGGGTAGTGTGGCGGAGCTACGGCGGTATTGCCGGTTTGTACGGAGGCACAGTCGCCATTGGTCTCGGACTGGGTGTCACTGGCTCCGTCATCCTCGGTCTTGTGAAGCAGGTATTCCCTACCGAGATTCCCGTACTCATGGGGGCATACACAGCCTGTGTGAGCATGGGCACAGCTGTGGGTTCCGGCGCATCCGACCCCATAGCTTTGGCTCTGGGTAGCTGGCAAAAGGGCCTGCTTTTTTGGGGGATCCCGCTCGTGGTGGCCGTCATTTTGTGGATAGAACTCATGCTACACAAACACCCACAGGAGGTGAGACAAAGTACACTTCGCAGCAGTATGCTTCCTCTGCTTCGGCAGCGTAAGGCGTGGGATGTTTCACTCTTCTACCTCTTCCGGGTTGCGGGAGCGTGGCTCTTGATTGTGTGGCTTGCCACATTGATGCGTCATCGCGGCTTACCGCTTGTGGAGGCTGGCTTGGTGTTGGCGCTAGCAACGGCATGCCAGATACCAAGCTCCCTGCTTACTGCTGCGCTCAGCCGCTGGGTGGGTGGACGCGAATCATTGCTGTACATCGTTGTGCCGCTGTCCATTGTGTCCTGCTGGGGGCTTTTGGAAGGCAATCTAGAGCTGTGGCCACTTTTCTCTATCTCATTGGGGCTCAGTATTGGGTGTATATTCTCTATCGGTATGACCCTCATTGTCGTCAGCGCTGCTGATGAAGCCAGCACCGTGGCGCTTTCGGGCATGGCTCAGGGACTGGGATTTGTGGCGGGCGGGGGCTTGGCTTGGTGCGCCAGTTTTTTGATGGGGGAAGCCCAAGCTGATAGGTGGTTGGCGGGGTGCTACACCCTTTTTGCCTTGTTGGGATTGTATTTTGGCGTGCGCTGTGAGAAATCGGGGCTCGTTTGCGTGGGCAAACACCCCCGCGGAATGCGATAATTTTCAGGGAACTGGCGTATTTGGTGTTTGCATTAGCAGATAGCTTGTGATAGGATAGGGTAACTCAAATTTAAACCAGCAAATATGAAGCGTCCTCTTTTCTTTCTCGCCCTTGCTGTCTGCGCCTCTTCTCTGTTGCAAGGGGCTCAGCTCTACGATATCACCCTTTCCAACGCCCAGAAGTACTCCCAATGCACGGTTCACTATGCAGGTAGCACCATGACCAAGTTCACAGGTAAAGACCGCAGCGGTGCCACTGTGACTAAGGAAGTTAAAACCGCTTCCATCTTGCTCAAGAAGCCGGTAGCGCCCGATGTGCCCGCGGCCAAGGACGAACCCGAGGAACCCGCTGCTAGCGATACACCCACGACAACAGACGCCCCTGCAGCGGAAACAGCAGAAGCTCCCGCCGATGATGCTGCTGCACCTGCGGCCGACAGCGCCGCCGCTACGCCTGCACCTGCTGCTACAGAGGAGCCAGTGATGGATGCTTACGCCACCGAAAACGCAGAACGCACTGCCAAGGCGAAGGACGCAACCCTGCGTTTGCGCGAAAAATTGACCAAGGTTGATGAGGAGTTCAACACCCTCACCAAACCCACTTCCCGTCTGAAGTCTGCCTGCACCAGCGGAAAAAACAGAGTTAACCGCGACTTGGAAAAAATGGACAAGCTCGCTCTGGAAGTCGCCAATCTGCAGGAACAATACAACAACAACACATCCGAATACATCTTCAGCGTCATTACCCCAGATCAGCGCTCCGCATATGTCCAAAATGGGCAGGCTGCTCACAAGGCCATGCTGGTGGACATGAAGCAGCGCAAGGGCTCCCGCAAGATTGGTGGCTTGGACAAGTTTGAATTGATGCGCGAACGCTATCAGGGCATTCCTGAATATCGTCAGGCATACGAGTGGTATGTAAAGACCCTCAACGACTTGGAAAAGAAATGGACCAAGATGTATGCCAACGAAGAAAAGAAGCGCAAGAACTTGCAGCCCGCTAAGAAGGATGCCATGCGCGATGCAGACGAAAATGAATACAACAAACTGCAAGCTCAGTTGGAGAAGGATGGCGAGGACATCACCCGCGTGTGGTACAACCCCAGCCCCCGCAACTTGCAAATGCTGCGCAACTGCATCAACAAGGTGAAAGATGCCAAGCGTCGCTCTGAAAATATGAAGATTTCTGACCAAGTAGGCACAGTTCCCTCCCTGATTGAGCAGTACTGGGGCGCTATGGACGAAGCTCGTCGCCTGATGGTTTCTGGTGATTTTGAAGGTGCAGAAAAGATGCTGGACAGCGATCCTGCATACAAGACACTCACCTCCCTGAATCGCTACCTGTTGCCCGAGGAGTTTAAGCGCCCGCTTACTGAAGAACGCCGTGCGTTGGAACAGGAGATTCGCAAGCGTAGCCGCGCGCACAATCAAATCAAAACTCAGCTTGAACGCAAGATTTCTGAACTTGAGCGCTCCACAAACGCTGCTGATTCTCAATTGAATGCCCTCTTGGAGCAAATTGCCCGCGAGCAGGAGATGGATGCGGGAGAAAATACCGTCGACATCAAGAAACCTGATGAGGAAGAAAAGCCGGCAGGTGAAGCTGCTCCTGAAGAGAAGAAATAATCCCCCTTCTTCATGGTGAAATATCTACACGCAAGTGCACTCTTCTTGGTCGCGGGTGTCTCCGTTGTCTGTGCTGCGGAGACGAGCATACCAGCGGACATTGACAAGGCTTTTGCCAACTATGTGGCGCTGCCAGACTCCCTTTTGCCCATCATGGCGGGGGTGAACGATAAAGCCAGCGCAGATGCCGCCGCGGACAAGCTGTATGCTGAGCTTTCGAAGGTGTACGACACGAGAAGCGAACTCCAAAAAATAGCTAATCTTCCCCCGGAGGTAGCGCAACAACTCAAGCAAAAATACGAAAGTGAGATGCGTTCGCGATGGGGCGAGGTGTACAAGCACATCTTCCGTTTGCAAAAAGCGCGGTGCTATGATTCCTTTTCCTTTTTCAAACAATTTCATACGCTGTGCATGATGCTCGACCAATGAAACCACTGCATCTCATTCTATACGTAGCTGCTAGTGCCGCGGTAGCCATGGCCAATACTGCGGGTAGCTTGAGTGTGCCTCAATCAGAACCTCTGCTGCCCGTGAAAAATCAATCGGCAGCCGTGCCACAAGCACAGGATCCCACACTGGAGCCGGGCGAAGCGCGCATCCGAGCTGGTATTGTCTTGCAAGGCATTTTGCACGATACGCTCGCGGGTGTGCGAGACAAGGAAACGGCCGAGGCCGCCACGGGGCCCATCATGCGATTATCCCGCGAGATGCAAGAATGGGCGCGGGGCTTTGCCGCACTTCCTCCTCTGGATGAAGAAACACGCAATCTGTACGAAGAAAAATACTTGCCGACCATCAGGCAGATGAACAACCACATCAAGGCGCAAGGTGAACGCATCGCCGCTGCGGAGTTTTATGGCTCCCAAAACCTGCCGGCAGCACTGGTGCGCCTTATCCAATCCATGCAATAAAGTCCAACGACGGCAATGAAAATACTCCCTACCCTCTACGCTACACTTTGTCTCGCCAGTTGCCCTCTATTTGCCATGAATGCAGAGAGCCCAACAGAACCTATCGCTTTGGAAATGCAGGTACCCAGCCATGAACAGGACGCTGGCGTTGTCTTGCGTGCTCTTATACGTCAAGCCGCAGAAAATAAGCACTCTACGACAATCAATATTCCCAAGGGCGTATACCATTTTTACCCAGAAAAAGCTCCTGAGCAGAAGATATACATTTCTAACCACGATCAGCAACCCACCCACCGCATTGGCATCCCGCTGCAAGGTGTGCGCAATCTTACGCTGAAAGGGAATGGTAGCACTTTTGTATTCCACGGCAAGATGCTGCCCGTTCTGCTGATGGATTGCTCTGGGGTGTGCATCTCAGACATCAATATTGCAGTAGATGCCCCCCTTGCTCATGAGGGGCGTATTGTGAAAATTGAAAACGACAGCGTCACCATGCAATTCTCCTCCTCTCCCGCATGGTGCGTTGAAAACGGCAAATTCACCATCAGCGGCAAGGATTGGAAACTGGCTCCGAACCATGCTCTGGGTTTCCGCCCCGATGGAGCCATGCTGGCTCATGGCCTGTGGGGAGACATGGGCTGGGGTTTCCCAGCCGAGCAAGTAAGCCAAGATTGCGTGCGCTTCCAGACAGGTAATAAATGGCAGCAATACAAACTGAGCGTGGGCGACACACTTGTGCTGCGCAACGCATGGCGTCCCCACCCTGGCATGCTTCTCTATCGAGCCGAGGATACCAAGCTGAACAATGTTGTCTTCCATGATAGCTTGGGTATGGCACTCATCGCTCAGCGAAGCAAGAATATCCACATCAACGGCGGCGGTTGTCTGCGCGCTCCCGGGCGTGTGCACACCACGGCGGCAGATGCCACACATTTCTCGAACTGCGCAGGGTTGATTCTCGTCGAAAATGCCACCTATGAAGGCATGATGGACGACGCCATCAACGTGCATGCCACATGCCCTGCTATTGTCGAGATTCTCACGCCTACGCGTTTCATTGCTCGTTACATGCATAGTCAAGCCTATGGTTTTGAAATTGCAGCCCCTGGAGAGAAACTGCAATTCATCCACGGCAAGACTCTTGAGAACTCGACAGAATACTGTGAAGTCGAGGAGGTGAAGGTGATTTCGCCCAAACATATTCTTGTGAACCTCAAGCAGCCTTTGCCCAAAGGTGTTCGCGAGGGTGATGCTGTAGAGAATGCTGATTGGCATCCGCAGGTCATTTTCCGCAACAACACTGTGCGCCACAACCGCGCCCGAGGGGCTCTGTTCACGACCCCCCGCCCCGTGTTGGTAGAGGGCAACCACTTCGACCACTCCTCTGGCTCAGCCATCTTGCTGGCAGGGGACGCTCAGGGCTGGTACGAAAGCGGCAGATGCTTGGATGTGTGCATCCGCAACAACACCTTTGAGCATAATCTCACGGCCCTCTATCAATTCACACATGCCATCATCTCCATCTGCCCCGAAGTGCGCAATCCCGCTGCACAACGCACACGCTACCACCAAAATGTGCGTATCGAAGGCAATACGTTCAACACCCACAGGGTACCCCTGCTCTATGCCATCTCCGCCTCTGACGTGAGCTTCCGCAACAATAAAGTCAACTACACAGACCGCTACCCTGCGTCTAAAAAGACAGAGCCTTTCCTCCTGAACTACTGCGAGGATATGCGATTGGAAGCCCCCGTAGAAATGCCCTAAGTTCTCACCTACACGCCTTATTTATCTCTATGTCCACGATACGCCCCTTTGCCGCCTTGCGTCCTCCCAAGGAATATGTGGAGCAGGTTTCTAGCCTGCCCTATGATGTCATGAGCCACGAAGAAGCCTGCCGCATGGCCGAAGGCAACCCTTCCTCGTTCCTGCACATTTGCCGCGCTGATATTGATACGGATGAAGAGCGCATTCATGATGCTTGCACCTATGAAATGAGCAACCACAACCTGCAGGAGTTTATCCGCAAGGGATTCTTGCGCAAAGATGCTACGCCCTGCTACTACATCTACCGCCAAATCATGTGGGGCCGCGTCCAAACGGGCATTGTGGGCTGCGCTAGCGTAGACGAATACCTGAACAACACCATCCTCAAACACGAGCTCACTCGCAAAGAAAAAGAACTGGATCGCATCAATCATTTTGATGCCTGCTCAACCCAGACAGAGCCCGTCTTTTTGGCATACCGCAAGCATGAAGGTATCTCAACCGCCATTCGCGAATGGATTAAGTTCCACAAGCCTGAATATGATTTCACCAGCGATGATGGCGTGACCCACCTTCTCTGGCCTGTGACAGACGCAGACGTGATTGAAAGCATCCGCAAAGGGTTTGAGGAGGTGCCGACACTATACATCGCAGACGGGCACCACCGCACGGCCTCGAGTGCTGCCGTATCGGCCAAGCGCCGCGCAGCCAAGCCCGACTACACGGGTGAAGAAGAGTTCAACTACCTGATGGCTGTCACCTTCTGCGACGAAGACCTCTTCATCATGGATTACAACCGCGTGGTGAGCGATTTGAATGGTCTGACGCCCGGTGAGTTTATCGAAAAAATCGGTGCAGCGTTTGATGTGAGCCCTGCCGCATGTGATGGGCCTGCCGCGCCGAATCGTAAGCACGAATTCGGTATGTACTTGGGCGGAAAATGGTATCGCATCACCGCAAAGGAGGGTACATTCAACGCCGAACACCCCATCGAAAGCTTGGATTGCGCCATCTTGCAAACAAACCTGCTGGCACCAGTGCTGGGAATCGACGACCCCCGCACAAGTCCCCGCATCGACTTTGTGGGCGGCATTCGTGGCTTGCAAGAGCTGCAGAATCGTGCTGGTGAGGGTGTTGCCTTTGCTCTCTACCCCGTCACCATGGCCGATTTGTTTAACGTGGCCGACAACGGCGAAATCATGCCGCCTAAGTCCACATGGTTTGAACCCAAGCTGCGCTCAGGCCTATTCTTGCACGAGATTGAGCGCTAATTCACTTCTCATACACACTCTAGAATGCATTTCATATCATGAAAATACTCATTCCAACCAAGCTTGACAAAGCCGCAGCCGCCACACTGGCCGCCGCAGGCTACGAGGTTGTTCAAGATGATAGCACCCCCATCGATGCGCTTGTCGCAGCCCACCCCGATGCCGCAGGTCTCATTGTGCGCTCCGAAAAAGTGACCTCCGACATCATCGACGCGATGCCTTCTCTCAAATGCGTCATCCGTGCGGGTGCAGGTTTCGACAACATTGACTATGTGTATGCTCGCACCAAGGGTATCGATGTGATGAACACCCCCGGCGCCAACTCCAACGCTGTTGCAGAGGAGGTTGTGGCTATGATTTTGGCTGCATATCGCTATGTCATCCCGGCCGATAACACGACTCGCGCTGGCGAATGGAATAAGAAAAAATACATGGGCCGTGAGCTTACCCGCAAGACGGTAGGTATTCTTGGCTTGGGCAACATTGGGCGTATGCTCGTCAAGCGCTTGCAGGGCTTTGAGTGCACCGTACTCGGCTACGATCACTTCCTCTCCCACCAGCGCGCTCTCAACATCGGTGCTATCCCTTCCACTCTAGAGGAAATCTTCTCTACGGCCGATATCATCTCGGTTCACGTGCCTGGTGGCCCTTCCACGCGCAATCTCATCAACGCTCAGCTGATTAGCAAGATGAAAGATGGCGCGATGCTCATCAACTGCGCCCGCTATGGCGTCATTGATGAAGAGGCTCTGCGCGAAGCCAAGGCTGCTGGCAAAAAGCTCATCTACTGCACCGATGTGCACCCCAAGGACACCGCCGCCATGCAGCCTAGCGCTGATATTGCGGATGTGATGCTCCCGCACTTGGGCGCCAACACGGCTGAAGCCAACAAGATGGCAGCCATGCGTGCAGCAAGCCAGATGGATGCCTACTTCACCAGCGGTGACACCAGCTGCGTGATTAACGCCGAAAAGCCAGCCGACTTGAACCCTGCTCATTTGCAGTTGGCATCTATGCTGGGCAAGCTTTGCTACCAAGCTGGCGGCTGCAAGCCCATCCGCAAGATTGAATGTACCTTCTACAACAACCTGCGTTCTTTCCGCAAGTGGTTTACCCCGTGGATTCTTTCTGGTGCGGTTCCTGGCGCGGAAACGGGGCTCATGCCCGCTGCGGCAGAAGCATCCTTGCGCGAGCACGGCATTGTTTTCAAAGCCCGTGAACCCAAGGATGATAGACTCTATGATGATGCACTCACGCTCGACTTGTTCATGGAAGAAAACGGGGTGCAAAAAGTCACCAGCGTGCGTGGCATGGTCGTGGATGGTGAGCCTGTGGTGTCTCGTATCGATTCTTTTGACCATCTGTACGCAGCTTTGCGCGGCCACACACTCGTGTTCCGCTACCAAGACCGTCCTGGTGTGATTGCCACCATCGGTCAGCTGTTGTCTCAAGCTGGTATCAACATCGAAAACATCGTGGCGCCCAAAGACCACGCTAGCGGTGATTCCATGGCAGTCATCAAGACAGAAACCGCCGTTAACGATGACCAAGTGAAGGCTATTGCACGCGCCATTGCTGCCAAGTTGGCATTTGCTCTTACCCTCTAATACGGCACTTCTCCTCTCGTGCCGCTTGCAACTCCCTGCGCCTTTCTGGTGTAGGGAGTTGTGCTTTTCTCGTTAATGCCATTTTGTATGCAAAAAAGTTGACTTTTTTTACAAGAGAACTTGACAAATCCTACTGTTTAAGTGTAGTCTAATGAAGACGCCTATGATGAGAGTATCGACAAAAGGACGCTACGCCCTACGCATGATGATAGATTTGGCCCGCACTGGGAGTGGAATGCCCGTAGCGCTTCGCGATATAGCCAATCGCCAACAGATACCAATCAAGTACACAGAAAACATCATGGCGTTGTTGCTGCGCTCTGGCATGGTGCAGAGCACCCGAGGCAAATCGGGTGGCTACCATCTCATCAAAGAACCGAGCGAATATATCGTATACGACATCATTGCTGCGGCGGAGGGGAATCTGGCTCCTGTGCAATGTTTGGATGGAAATGCTCCAGAATGCCCCATGCAACAACGGTGTGCAACCCTCCCCATCTGGCAGGGCTTGGATGCCGCTGTGCGCAATTACCTTAGCCAGTTCACGCTAGAGGATTTGTGTAGCCAAGACAGGTCTGCTGGACCCTGCCAAGGCGAAAGCAAATAAAAAGGATCAAGCGCGGGCAAATGTTCGCGCTTTTTATTTATCTTGGGATTCAGCGGATGTCTGAGAATCAGCCTGCTGTTGCTTTTCCTCTTTGTCGGCCGCAAGGAGCTCTTGTTCAAACTCGCGCTTAGCTTTCTTGAAGGATGCAACCCCTTTGCCCAAATTACGAGCAATATCAGGCAGACGCTTGGCACCAAAGATAACCAAGCAAATGATAATGAGAATCAACCATTGGGAGGGGGAACCAAGCTGAGCAACGACCTGCATGGGCGTATTCTAGCCCGCTTGCGGGCGCTATGCAAGCAAAAAGACACGGCTGTGAGTTCTGCTTGACGCAAAGTTAAATTTTGTGTACTCTATAGTTATGAGCCGCAAGCCTATCATCGTTCTTCTTTTACCTTTGCTGTTGGCATGCTCCTGCCAGCAACAGCAAAGGGTAGTTGAGGAGCAGGAAGAAAAGGTGGTCAAGCCCCCGCCACCTTTGCATTTGGGGGCCGTGCACCAAGTATACCCAGAGCAAAACTTTGCCCTACTGCGCATCATTGGCCCCATGCCTGGACCTGGAGATACTCTCATCACCCACCCTGCGGATGGCTCTAATTCTCGCATCGGTAATCTTGTCATTTCAACTGGGCAGCCAACCCGCAACAACATCATCGCGGCAGATATTCGTTCTGGCACCGTGGTGAAAGGTGACCGAGTCTTCCGCTACCGCAACATCGCCGCTTCGGCGAATGAAAATCAGGGGGCTCTCCCGAACGATGCGCTCGCAGAAGAAGTCGTCGCGCCGATGCAGGTTGCTACGCCTCAGCCCGAGGAGGAAGAAGAATTGCCCTCCAACATGCGAGATGATGAGTTTCCCTCCCCCGTGCTCGACAGACCGGAATCTGAGGCCGAGGAAGAGGACGATGACTCCCACGACACGCACATCGAGGCTCACCCTGAGCCTTCCATCCCCATTCAGCCCAGTGGCGCACCATCTCAGGCAGCGCCAGCTTACCTCAACGACATCCCTGATGACATTAGCCAATGGGATTAACCTGCACTTTACATTAACACTATGAGGCTTCAATACTACGTAGACGAAGACGGTGAAAGCGTTATCGGCCTTTGGATTCCCAAGCGTCGCGAGTTTATCGACGTGACGGCTCAAGATGAGCAACTTTGGGCGGCCATGCAGCCTGATGGCAAAAAGCTGCGCAAAGAGATAGAAACGTGGATTTCCAAAGGCGCCCCAGATGGCGTACCAGTGGACATGAAGGGGCTAGTCGTATCGAGTGCCTTGCATGTGCAGCCAAACACCATCGTGTGCTTGGGCAAATGCTACGCTGAGCATGCGCGCGAGTTCAGTGGCGATGCCAGCGTGGACGAACCCTCTATCTTCCTCAAAGCCACATCTGCCATTAGCTCGGATTTAAACTATGTGCTCAATCCCACAGGTGCTACCAAGCTAGACTACGAGGTGGAGCTAGCCGTCATCATTGGCGATACCCTTCACCGCGCTAGTGAGGCAGAAGCTCGCAAAGCCATCTTGGGCTATACACTCATGTGCGACTACTCTGAGCGTTCTTATCAATTGGAACGCGGCGGGCAATGGACCAAGGGAAAGAGCTATGATACCTTTGCTCCCTTTGGTCCCGTATTGGTCACCAAAGATGAGATTCACGATCCAGACCACCTGCATCTGCAACTCAAGGTCAATGGCGAAGTGCGCCAGAGCGCATCGACCGCCGACCTGATTATGCCCGTTGCATCCTTGGTGGCGTATGTGTCGCAGTTCATGACGCTCAACGCAGGAGACGTGGTTTCAACAGGCACGCCCGGAGGTGTGGGGATGGGCATGACACCCCCCAGCTACCTACGCGAAGGCGACATCGTCGAGTTTTCGTGCGAACAGATTGGCTCTGTCAGCCAAACAGTCGTGCAAGAATGAGTATAAGCTTGATTTTTTTCTAAAAAGAAGTTAGGATAGCTCAGGTTAAACAGCATGCGCAAAATCGCACGCTCCACGTCTGGAGTGATGAGGTATTGCTTTCAATGATTCAACATAGATTCTCAACGAACAATCAACAAACAACCCACGGCCCGGTATAAAAAATACCCTGGCTTCATTTACAGTGTCCCCCATTCTTTACCAAATCGCCAAGAAGTTCCTTTTCTGTCTGAATCCCGAGACAGCGCATGAGCTGACCCTTGCAGGGCTGCGCATGGCAGATCGCATGAATCTTATTCCCTGCTTTGCTAAATCTAGGGTGGATGACCCCGTGACCATCATGGGCTTGAAATTCCCCAACCGAGTCGGCTTGGCTGCGGGTATGGACAAGGAGGCAAATACTTTTGCGGCATTTGGGCACTTGGGCTTCGGTTCTGTAGAAGTGGGGACGCTTACGCCGCGCCCCCAGTCGGGCAATCCTAAGCCGCGCTTGTTCCGTTGCATCCCGCAAAAAGCCATCATCAACCACATGGGTATCAACAACCCCGGTGTGGAAGAAGGTGTGGAAAACATCTCATCTATTCATCACTTTGATGGCATTTTGGGTGTCAATATCAGCAAAAACAAGACCACGCCCAATGAAGATGCTCGCATGGATTATTTGGAATGCCTGCGCGCTGTGTGGAAGGTTGCTGATTATGTGACCATCAATTTCTCTTGCCCCAATGTGCCGAATCTGTGTGATTTGGCCAAGGCTGCCTCTGCGGCAGATTTGCTGGCCTCCCTCAAGAGCGAGCAAGCTAATCTTGCCAACGAGACGGGACGCTACGTTCCCATCGCGATGAAGGTGTCCCCAGACATGAATGAAGGTCAAATTCATGAACTGGCCAATGTGTTCTTGGAAAGCCAGCTGGACGGTCTCATCTGCACCAACACCACCACCACCCGCCACGGCGTGGAGGGGCATCCAGCTGCGGCGCAGAGCGGGGGCCTTTCTGGTAAGCCTCTGTACAACCGCGCCAACGAGACGCTGGAAGCCTTTGCCAAAGACTTGCAGGGCAACATTCCCATCATCGGCGTAGGTGGCATCATGAGCGCAGAAGATGCTGTTACCAAGATTAAGGCAGGAGCCTCGATGGTGCAGCTGTACAGCGGTTTCATTTACCATGGGCCCGACCTCATCTGGCGCGCAGCCCGTGCTATCAAGGAGCAGTGTCCCATTACCCCTGCCCCCTAAATCCTCTTCCCAAGCACCATTTTACCCCCCACACATATCACGCTGATACTACCATGGCAACACAATTAGAGCAGCTCAAGCAGTATACCACCGTCGTAGCAGACACAGGCGACTTCCGCCAAATGGAAGAATTCACCCCTCAAGATGCTACCACCAACCCCTCTCTCATCTTGGCAGCCGCTGCCAAGCCCGAGTATCGTCCCATCATCGAAGAAGTGGTTGCTTCTTTCCGCAACAGTGAATTGAAGGGCGAGGAGCTCACCGCCGCCCTCATGAACAAGGTCATCGTGGCATTTGGGTTGGAAATCCTCAAGCGCGTCCCTGGCCGCGTTTCCAGCGAGGTGGATGCTCGCCTCTCCTTTGATACCGAAGCAACCGTGCAAAAAGCACGCGAAATCATGGCTCTGTACGAAGAAGCTGGTGTGAGCCGCGAGCGCGTTCTCATCAAGATTGCCTCCACATGGGAGGGTATTCAGGCTGCTCGCATCTTGGAGCAAGAAGGCATCCACTGCAATCTTACCCTTCTCTTCAGCTTGGTGCAGGCCGTAGCATGCGCAGAAGCAGGTGTGCGCCTCATCTCTCCCTTTGTTGGCCGCATCCTCGACTGGTACACCAAGAACACGGGCGAGCAGTACACGGCAGAAACCGATCCTGGTGTGCTCTCCGTGCGCACAATCTACAACTACTACAAGAAATTTGGCTACCCCGTGCAAATCATGGGTGCTTCCTTCCGCAACAAGGGCGAGGTGCTGGCTCTGGCTGGCTGCGACTTGCTCACCATTTCCCCGAATCTCTTGGCTGAGCTCGCTGCCAGCGAAGAAACCGTCACACCCTTGCTTTCCCCTGAAGCAGCCAAGGCTAGCGACATCGAGAAGATTCCGGCAGACGAAAAATCCTTCCGCTTCCTCTTCAATGAGGACGCCATGGCTACGGAAAAGACCGCCGAGGGCATCCGCCGCTTCTCTGCAGATATCCGCAAGCTTGAGGCTCTGCTCACCTCCATGCTTTAATCGTTTCACACCCCCATATTCATCATGAAAGTACTCGTTACAGGTGGAGCTGGCTACATTGGCTCCCACACCGTTCGCCAACTTGTGAAGAGTGGCGCAGAAGTGACTGTGCTCGACAGCATGGTCTACGGGCACCCCGCTGCCATTGTTGACAAGGAAGTTACTCTGGTTAAAGGCGATTTGGGCGACCCCGCCATCGTTTACCCCCTGCTGGTTAATGGCAAGTTCGATGCCGTTGTGCATTTCGCAGCCTTCATCCAAGTGGGTGAATCCGTCACCGATCCGCTCAAGTACTATGAGAACAACATTGCCAAGCCCTTGGTGCTCCTGCGCGCCATGATTCTGGCCGGCTGCAAGCGTTTTGTCTTCTCCTCCACTTGCGCTACATACGGCGTGCCGACTCAGGTTCCCATCCCCGAAACCGAAAAGCAGGACCCCATCAACCCCTACGGTGGCTCTAAATATATGCTGGAGAAGGTGTGCCGCGACTGCGAACGTGCCTACGGCCTCAAGAGCGTATTCTTGCGCTACTTCAACGCCTCTGGTTCTTCGGAAGATGGTTTGATTGGCGAAGACCACGAGCCCGAGTCTCACCTTATCCCTGTCATCTTGCAGGCTATCAAGGGCGAGCGGCCCGGCATCACCGTCTTTGGTACCGATTACGACACGCCCGATGGCACCTGCATCCGCGACTACATTCATGTGGATGATTTGGCAGATGCTCACCTGCGCGCGCTGGATTACCTCATGAAAGGTGGCGACACCAACTGGTTCAACTTGGGCACGGGTAAGGGCCTTTCCGTGAAGGAAATTATTGACGCTGCCGAAAAGGTGACAGGCATGAAGGCTCCCGTGGAGTATGGTCCCCGCCGCGAGGGCGACCCGCCCCGCCTCATTGCAGATGCTCGCAAGGCTGCAGAAATCCTGGGCTGGATACCCAAGTACCAAGACGCGACCAAGATTGTTGAGACCGCATGGAAGTGGTTCAACGGTCCGCGTGGTGGTCACTATTAAGACGAATCACAGCATTCTTTTCAAGAAGCGAGCTCTGGCGACAGGGCTCGCTTCTTATATGCTGCGGCAAGAGCCTGTCACGCTCAAAGCTTGACAGAAAAGAGCATTGCAGGTATCCTCATGCCGCAATGATACTCAAGCATCTGTTACCGGCATTGGCCTTCTTTTTGTGTACCCCATGGGCTCAAGCTGTAGATGTGATTCTTTCCGGTGGCGTCGCACTCAAATCATGGGAAAAACTGCGTGGTCCTGTTGCACATGATAATTGGTGGGCCAATTTCATCCGCGCAGCCACCGTGCACATGGACTTGACGCGGATGCAGCGTCCCGATGCTCAATTCACGTGGATTGTCTACCGCCCGGCCTACATTTCTCGTGGCAAAGAAGAGAACAAAGACTACATTTCCATGATTAAGGAGCAAGCGACTAAGCGCAAAGTTAAACTAGTTTTTATCGACACGGCCGACCAAGCCTACGCGGCCATCAACAAGGCCCCGAAGGGCGCAGATAAAATCACAAGTTTTTACTACTTTGGACACTCCAATTGCCATGCGTTCATGCTGGATTACAGCAACACCATCATTGGTTCCTCCAAACATTGGATGCACGAAAAAGACATTGCCACCAAGCTCAATCCTGCAGCCTTTGCCCCCCAAGCCGACTGCCGTAGCTTTGGCTGCTACACAGGGCTGTCCATGAGCCAAGTATGGCACAAAGCGCTTGGAATCCCGCTCTGGGGCAATACCGAATCCACCCGTTACCAACCCGTCGGCGAGGGGCGCATGCCCTCAGGCAACGGTCGTTGGGTCAAGTAAGCTTTCTGCCCTGATGCAGACTTGACAGCGCAGAGACCTTGGCTTATGATGAGTTGAAAGGATACGGTATGCAAGAGCTCATTGAATCTATCGGCAAATACTTACTGGCAGTGACCAAACCATTGATTCGTCAGCCAGAGAAAGCAGAACTTCGTGTGGCAAGCGCCCCCACGGGTGATATGGTGCGTTTTCGCTTGGTACTGGAGCAAGCCGATGTGGCACGCGTCATCGGCCGCAATGGCATGACGGCCTCGGCCATTCGTTCTCTTGCCAAATCTGCCGGCGAGAAGCGCAATATCAAAGTTGTGGTACACATTCTTTCGCGAGAGGAAGCAGAAGCAGCAATCTGATTCTCAGATTACCTGCCCTTGTGACACCATGCAGGAATTATTTCCCAGCTCAACCCGAGAACAGACCGCTCGGGTTCTCATGGATGGGATGGACGACATGGTGTTTGACTATGCCGTGCCGCATGGCATGGAGGCTGCCATACAAAGAGGGTGCCGAGTTGAGGTGCCTTTGAGAAACCGAACAGCTACGGGGACAGTCATCGCCTTGAATCCCCATGGTGGCGATGGCTGGAGTGGCAAGCTGAAACCCATCTTGCGCACCGTGGGCGATGAGCCAGCAATTTCGGCGCGTCTGATGGAGCTGGCAGAATGGGCATCGCGCTACTACGCCGTGCCCATGGAGCAGATGGTGCGCTGCATTGTCCCCGAATCTGTGCGCCGCGAGAAACATGAGGAAAAGACGCGCAAGGTGGTCGTGCTGCAAAATTGGCCAGACGACGCGGAGATGAACAAAATAAACGCCCGAGCCCCCCGCCAAGCTTCCATCTTGCGCTATTTGCATGCAGATGAGAGCAAGCGCGCCACTCTGAATGACTTGGGAGGCAACGCCGCACTCGCGCCTAGCCGCGCTCTGGAAAAGCGCGGGCTCGTCCGCATTGAGGAAGAACAAGTGCACCGCGACCCTGCGGGCAGCGAAACTTTCATCCTGAGCCACCCTCTGGAGCTCAATGCCGAGCAAGCCCTAGCCTTAGAAAGCATTCAAAGGACCTTTGACCAAGGCGACAGCAAGCCTATGCTCCTCCAAGGGGTGACAGGTTCTGGCAAAACGGAAGTTTACCTGCAAGCTGCGGCTCACGCCCTAGCTCAGGGGAAAGGCGTGCTCATCTTGGTGCCAGAAATCTCCCTGACACCGCAAACCATGGCACGCTTCAAGAGCCGTTTTGCCGACATGCCGGGAGCCGTGGCCATCTTGCACAGCGCCATGAGTGATGGTGAGCGTTTTGATGAGTGGCATGCGATTCACCGCGGGCAAGCACGCATCGCCATTGGTCCCCGGTCTGCCGTGTTTGCGCCGGTGCGAAATCTGGGCCTCATCATTGTAGACGAAGAACACGATTCCTCCTACAAACAAGAAAGCGCACCCCGATACCATGGCCGAGATTTGGCTGTACTGCGCGCCAAATTAGAAGGCGCTTCCATCCTGCTAGGCTCCGCCACGCCGTCGTTGGAATCGCTGCACAACGTGAGCCTCGGCAAATACACGATACTGCGCATGGATAAGCGCGCAGACGGCCAACGCCTGCCCCTCACCCGCGTGCTCGACATGCGCAGTGAACCCAAAGACAAACGCTACTTGGGCATTTTGTCGGAAAAACTGCGAATGGCCATAGATGAACGCATGCACAAGGGCGAGCAAGTCATCCTCTTGCTGAATCGCCGAGGCTTTGCGCGCTCCCTTCAATGCCCAGATTGTGGCTATGTAGTCAACTGTGAGCATTGCGCCCTGCCCCTCACCTTCCATCTCCCGGAGAATAGGCTTGTATGCCACATATGCGGGTACCGAGCCATTGTGCCCAAGCGCTGCCCTGAGTGCCACTCCGACAAAATCCTGCTCGAAGGATACGGCACGCAAAAGGTAGAAGCTATTTTGCGCCGCTGCTTCCCCAAAGCACGCTTACAGCGCGTTGATGCTGATGTGACGACCCGCAAGAACGCTTTGCGAGATATTTTGGACGATTTCCGTGCCCGCCGGATTGACATTTTGCTTGGCACACAAATGATATCCAAAGGGCTAGATTTCCCAGGGGTCACGCTTGTGGGGGTGCTCAATGCCGATTTGGGGCTGTGCATCCCAGACCCACGGGCGGCAGAGAGAACCTTCCAACTGCTCACCCAAGTGGCAGGACGCGCGGGGCGCGGCGAGATTGATGGAGAAGTCATCATTCAGACCTACACTCCGCAAGCCGCTGCTATTCAGTTTGCACGGCGACACGATACCGATGGTTTTGCGGAGAAAGAATTGGCCCTGCGCCAGCAATTCGCTTTCCCCCCGTACAGCCACATGGCAGTGCTCACCGTTCGCTCGACCAAGGAAGAATTAGCCGACTTCACGATTCAAACCTTGTGCAAAAAACTACGCCAAGAACTCCCAGCTTCGGTGGAGGTGTGCGACCCCATGCCTGCCCCCATTGCTAAAGCACACGGCCAGTTCCGCTTCATGAGCACCCTGAAGGGCCCATCTGCTCGCCCCATTGCAGACATCTGCGCAAGAGTGCTTGCCCCCTACAAATCGGCGGAAGACATCATTTGCACGCTCGATATCGATGCTTATTCATTCATGTAACGGATGAATATCCACCATTTTCGCATGACATTTGGGCATTGGCATGTCATATAGCCCATTCACCTTCGTCAGCATGAAGATTCAACTTGAAAGCTTGACGGAAGATGGTAGAATAGTGCTGCATTATGAGTATGGTGATAGCAGAGCACTTGCACAAGGCCTTTGGGCGCTTTGTAGCGGTGAGAGACGCAAGCTTTTCAATAGATAAGGGTGAGATTGTCGGCTTCCTGGGACCGAATGGCGCAGGCAAGACGACCACCATGAAAATGATTACGGGCTACCTGCCCCCCACAGCCGGCACAGCTAGTATCGCAGGGTATGATGTGTTGAAAAAACCGTTGGAGGCGCGCCGTCACATGGGGTATATGCCAGAAAACGTGCCTTTGTATGACGACATGCGCGTCTACGAGTACTTGGAATACCGCGCCCGCTTGAAAGGCATCTGTGGCTCCTCCGTGCGTCAACAGATTGCTTTTGTCATCGACCGCTGTGGTTTGCAACCCAAGCGCAAAAACATGATTAGCACGCTTTCTAAGGGGTATCGGCAGCGTGTTGGTCTGGCAGACGCCCTACTCGGCAACCCAGACTTGCTCATTCTTGACGAACCGACTAACGGTTTGGACCCCAACCAAATACGCCAGATTCGCGAGCTCATTCGTTCCCTTGCCGAGGACCACACCGTCATCCTTTCCACCCACATTCTGAGTGAGGTGGAGCAAATTTGCAACAAGGTCATTATCATTGACCAAGGCGATATTAAGGCTGCAGACACGCCGGCCAACCTGACGCATGGTCTGCGCGCCGCTGGCCGTGTATCCATTGAGTTCAAGGGCGATTTAGACTGTGTTGTGAAGGAGCTGGAGGCCTTTGCTCCCGTCAAAAAGGTGCTGCACGAAGGCACGCTTCCTGGTGGCTGGCATCGTTTGATTGTGCGAGCCGAACCAGGCACAGACACGCGCGAAAAGGCAGCTGCCATCATCGCTGCGCACTCCTTCCCCATGCGACACATCTACCGCCACATTCCCAATTTAGAGGACGTGTTTGTAGAAATGACACGCCGCGACTAACTCTATCTTTATTCATTCAATTCTGACCAAGAAACATGGACGAATCAACAAGCACCGTAAAGCGCACGCGTAGCTACTTGGCCACCTTGCGTACCATCTACGGAAAAGAACTTAAGGCATTCTTAGGCACACCCTTCGGCTGGGTTGTGCTGGCATGCACCATGGGCTTGCAAGGCTTTTGCCTTCAAGCGGTGTTGCAAATCATGAGCAAGGCCACCGGTGAGGGTGTGATGTACTACATGCTCAGCAACGTGAACTTCTGGTTCTACTTCATCTTCATCTTCCCCCTTATCACCATGCGCAGCTTGGCGGAAGAAGAACGACAAGGCACCCTCGAAGGCCTGCTGACAGCACCTGTTACCACGGCGCAAATCGTGCTTGGCAAGTATTTTGCCGCATACACCTTCTATCTCATCCTCTGGCTGCCCATGCTCCTCTATCCGTGGATGAGTGATTTGGGCAACATGTATACCAGCATCCGCTATGGTATTGACCCAGAAGGAAGTATCACCTACCGTCTTGCCGACTGGGTGGGTCCCTACTGCATCTTGGCTCTCAGCGGTGCTTTCTTCATCGCGCTTGGCATCATGTGCTCGGCTATGACTCGCAGCCAAATCATCGCAGGCATTCTCTCTACCTGCCTCATGATTACATACTACTTCATGGGGCGTGTGACGGAGCTGTGGGGTGAGTTCCCCGCTGCCCCGGCCTTCCATTATCTTTCCATCACAGAACAAATCAGCTCCTTCTCACGTGGGCTCATAGACACCCGACCTGTCGTGCTCTACCTGACGCTGACCATACTGACCTTGGCGCTGACGAAGCGAATCGTCGATTACCGCCGTTGGAGACGCTAATTATTGACCCCCATCCCCTTTTAAACCGAACATGAGTAAGAGTGAATTTACAGGGCATCCAGATGCCAAGCGCCCCAAGGGAAATCCCTTGGCATGGATTAATCTGATTCTGCTGAGCATCATCGTCATTGCATGCAATTACATCGGCTGCAACGAGTATGGGCGCAAGGATTTGACGGAGGAACAGCGCTACACCATCTCTGAGCGCACTATCAATGTGCTCTCGAGCGACCGCATCCAAAAGCGAGAAACACCCATCCGCATCATCTTCGCATTCAAGCGCTCCACGCCCAACTACTCCCGCATGTATTCCTTGTTGGAGGAATATATCCGCTATGGCAAGGGCAAAATCCAAGTGGAATGCTTTGACCCCATGCGCCAGCCCAACCGAGCTCGAGAAATCGCCCAAATTTACGGGGTTGATTTCAACCAGAACCTGTGCGTCATTGATGCACGCAAAGACCACACCATCTCCCTCAAAACCTTTGAAGAAGACAAAAGCGATCGCAAACATGTGCGCATCCGCCCCGGCGCTACCTTCATCAAATATGAAACGCTCCCCGACGAAACGAAGCGTGCTGTGGCACTCATGATGGACGAAGTCGTGTGCTCTGCCATCACCGAGGCTGTTGAAGGTGATATGCGCCACATGTACGTTGTTGAAGGTAAAGGTGGCGTATCCCGCGATGATCAAGAGCTGCTGGAGAGCATAGGCCAGATTACAAACTCCCTCAACATCCAACTTTCTTGGGTGAACATTGCAGAGGTAGAAATGCTGCCCGCCAATGCTGAAGGCTTGCTGATTGTATCCCCTCAAACGGATTTCACAGATGATGAAATGCGCGTCGTGCGCGAGTTCTGGGAACGAGATGGCCGCAATGCTCTCTTTGTGGCATTGGATCCCAACAACACGAAGCTGCCGCGTCTGTACCGTTTCTTGCGCGAGCAAGGCATTCGCCCCAATGCAGACCGCGTGTTGCTTCGCGACCGCAAGCGCGCATACTACGACATCTCCGCAGTATTCCCCAAGGGACTCAACTGCACGCGAAGCTTCTGGAATGGCTCCACCCACGTGGAAGGTCAATCGATGTCCCTCACCTTGGAGCACGGGGATGAGAACATGGCTGCAATCCGCAAACTGACTGCTTATCCCCTGCTGATGACGACGGCAGAATACTACGGTGAAACCCGCAGTGATTTGGAGCCCTCCTTTACCCCGATGGAAGACCGTGAGGGTCCCCTTTGCTTGGAGGCCGCTGTCACCCGAGGCAACACGCGTGACCCCAACAATCTCTCAACCCTCGTCGTTCTCGGCAACATTGAAATGCTCTCCGAAGCCAACGCTCGCACTGAGCAACGAGACTACATGCGCACGCTGTGGGCATGGATGAGCCACCGCCCCGAATATTCTGGCAAGAGCGCCAACCAAGACCTCACCATGAAAATCGACCTCAATCGCCACTCACGCAACGCCGTGGAGTACCTGACTCTGATTTTCATGCCCTTGTTCGCGCTGTTAGTTGCCTTCTCCATTTGGAATGTGCGCCGCCACTAAACACAATCTTGTTGAAAGATGCGAATACTCTCCACCATCATACTGACGTTGCTTGCAGCCCTGTGCGTAACCGCCGCAGCTTTTCTTGCGGTGGACGGCAACATCGCGCGCTTGACGGGGTGGTACCACTTCAAGCCGGGCATGCCGCTCTTCTCCGAGGAGAACACATCCCAGCTCAAAGACGTATCATGGATGCGTATTGAGACCTTGCACGACCGCATCGAGTGCACCCGTAAAAAGGACGGCACATGGTGGATAACCAAGCCCTTCCACGACCGTATGAAACAGGAGGCGGCTCAGTCCATTCTTGGATTCACCAGCACGGCCAAAGTGGTAGACACGCTGCCGCTCAACAAAGTGACACGTGGCAGCATGCGTGAGTTCGGCGTGGAAACGGCTCCCCACAAAATCACGCTCAAGGTGTCGGCTGGCGATGGGGACCACAGCACCATCGCTCGCTACACGCTGGGTAGCGTATCCCCTTGGTTTGCTGATGCCGAAGATGGCGAGAACCTGCTTCCCACCACCTATCTACGCACCGATTTCTATGGCCGAGACAAGCGCATCCATGTGGTAACAGGCAACATCTTGGGCCTTTTCAGCAATGGTCTGGAAGCACTCCGTGATTCGCACCCCCTGCTCATCACTCCGGATCAAGTTCGCAAGCTTACCATTTCCTCCCCCCTCAGTGAGGCAGACAAGCCTCTCATCGTCCAACGAGCAAGCGCAGAGTCGCCTTGGAATATAACTTCCCCCAACCTGACAGGGGCTGGTCAAGACCGGGTGAACAATCTCGTGGCAGATTTGGCTTCCATGGAGGCCCTGCGGGTAGATGATGCGGAGTCCATCACATTACCGGATAAACCCGCCTACATCATTGAACTGACCTTGGCTCAGCGGGAAAAGCCGATTGTACTCAAGTTGTACGCTCCCTTCACACCAGAATCTGGTGACCAACTGCTCAGCTACGCCACGGTTGATGACCGTCCCGTGGTCTTTACCCTACAGGCTGAGCCCAAAGTGCGCCGCAAAGGAAGCTACGCCGCCATTGTCAACACCATTTGCCAGCTCCCTGTGCTGCCAGAAAAAGCCATGGCCAAAATCCTCTCAGGTGCGGGGACGGTGTATACGTCTGAACTGCCGCTCAGCATGGAAAAGCTGCGCACCATGCAGTTCACGGATATCAAGGCTAACGACATCGAACGAATCGCCCTGCGTTCGCGCTTTGCCCCCTGGCCTCTGCGCATCCTTCGTATTCCTGGCGATGCCGAAAGCGAAGTCGCGGACACATGGATGTATTCTGCCGCCGGTCATGGGTACAAAGAGGCAGAAAAGGACGTGGTAGAGCGTCTGTTGAAGAGCCTCAGCGGTGTTCCTGTGGCTGGATTCGTTGAAGATATTGCCCCCGGTGAAAATGTGAACGCAGCCATGGCTCGCCACGGGTTGAATGCTCCGGACTATGTTTTGTCTGTGCTGCCTCGCCCCTGCGCTGTGCGCACCAGCCTGTACGGGCAAGATTTACCCCTCGTGCGAGACCGTGCACCCCGCACCTATCTCATCAAGCGCAACGCCGATGCCACGACGGGGCGCGGGATTTGGGTCGGCATGGAAATGGGCACTAACTCCATATACCAACTCAGCACCAAGCTGACGCGCAATTTCTCCATGAGCTCGGAAAACTGGAAGCACAGGGGCATTCTTCACTTCCCCATTTCCGCCTTGCGCAAGCTCACTCTTGGGTTCAGCTCTGCCCCCCTCGAATTGGAGTACGACTATATCGGCGAGACGTGGGCGGGCAAGCTCAATGGCGAAGATGTCACCCCGCGCATCAACCCGCACCGTGCCGAAAATTACATACGCCAGCTGCAAAAACTCAAGGCTTTCCAATGGCTGTACGAGGGTGAACCCAACGCAACACAGGCGTTGCAAAGTCCTGTATTCTACCTCAAGTTGGATTTGGAGATGACGGATTACTCCGACGCAGAAGCGATTGTTATCGAGCAACCGACAGACGTTGATTCCGTCAGTTTGGATGATGTAGATGGTTCACGCCGCAAGCTGGCCGAAAAAATGCTTTCGGAAGAGGATTCTGTGTCAGAGACGATGAGAAATGTCGCCATGGCCGAGCGCAAAACGCACAAGCAAACCATCACCATCGAGATTGCCCCCGCAGAAACACTCTCCGACAAGCCGCTTTTCTATGGTCGCATCCGCGAAACTGGTGCACTTTTTACCCTTCAGTTCAACGATGCTCAATCACTCGCAGGCAGCATCCTCGACATGTAAATAAAACATCCTCCCAACACGCACACCCCTAAAAGTATGAATAAGAAGACCCTGACAAGCCTGTTGCTGGCAGCCCTGACACTTCCCGCATTCTCCGCAGAGGCTCCCGCCCCCTGTGGTGCTGTACCCACGCCCCAGCAAGTTGATTGGTTGCGCATGGAATGGTATGGCTTCGTACACTTCGGCCTCAACACCTACACAGGCAAAGAATGGGGCTATGGAGATGAAAGCCCCACGCTGTTCAACCCGACGGATTTTGACGCATCAGCCATTGCCAAAACCTTCAAGAAAGCTGGCATGACGGGCATGATTTATACCGCCAAGCATCACGATGGCTGGTGTGCCTGGCCAAGCAGCTCGACGACTCACAACATCAAGAAATCTCCTTGGAAAAACGGCAAAGGCGATGTGGTGAAGGAATTCGCCAAAGCATGCAAGAAAAACGGCATCAAGTTCGGTGTCTATATTTCCCCGTGGGATCGCAACTGCGCAGACTATGGTAAAAAAGGCTATCTGCGTGTGTATTACAAGCAGATTCAAGAGTTGCTGACGAAATACGGCCCCGTTTTCGAGATTTGGTTTGATGGCGCCAATGGTGGCAACGGCTACTACGGCGGAGCCAAAGAACACCGCAACATCGGCAATGCGAGCGATTATTACAATTTCCCCAAAATTGTTAAAAACATCCGCAAGCTGCAACCGGATTGCATCATCTGGGGGGCGGGTCAGCACGGCGATGTCATCTGGGGTGGCTCAGAGAAGGGTCATGTTAAGTATCCCTGCTGGAACGTCGTCCAGAAAGACACCCCCAACGAGCGTTGGATTTCGTTGGAAGGCGACACGCCCATCAACGGCGCTGGCTGGTTCTGGCATGCCAATCAGGCTCCGAGAGTCAAATCTCCTGAGCACTTGATGCAGGTGTACTTGGATAGCGTGGGACGTGGTGCCAACCTCATCTTGAATGTGGCTCCCGACAAAACAGGCCGTTTGGATGCCGCAGACGTAGAATCTCTGCTCACCTTTGGCAAAATGCGTCGCGCGCTGTTGGCTCATGATTTTGCTTTGGGTGCCAAGGCCAGCGCTACGACTGTGCGTGGAGATGATGCCAAATTTGGAGCGAACAATGTAACCGACGGCGATATTGAGAGCTATTGGTGCACCAATGATGGAGAAAAAACTGGCTCTATCGAAATCAATTTGCCCAAGCCTGCCACCTTCGACGTGGTACGTGTGCGCGAGCAAATCCGCTTGGGCCAACGCGTGTCTGCCTTCACCATCGACGCCTTTATCGATGGTCAATGGCAAGAAATTGACGGTGGTGGTCAGACGATTGGCAACCAAGTCATGCGCAAGCTGAATACCCCCGTCACGACAGACCGAGTGCGACTCAACATCAAAGAATCGCGCGCATGCCCCTGCATTTCGGAGCTCTCATTGCTGCGCATGCCCAGCACGGATGGTACCCCCGCAGAAGAGTACGTCTTTGAGTTTAATGCAGCCAAGAAGAATTGGAGCGTAACGCCCGAGTCGGCAGCGGCTGCCTTTGATAACAACCCCGACACCTTCTGGCAAGGCGCAAACAATGAAGCGATTGTCGTTGATATGAAGAAGACGATGAAAGTTTCCTCCTTCTCCTACCTGCCCCGTCAGGATGGCAATCTGCAAAACATGACAGATAGCTACGAGTTTGCAACCAGCGTTGATGGCAAAAAATGGAAGACTATCAAGGGCGAGTTCTCTAACTTGCGAGCCAACCCCATTGAGTTGACAATCGACTTACCCGAACCCACGGATGCACGATACTTCCGCTTCACGCCCACGCGTGCCTTGGAAGGTAGTGGTGCATCTGCTGCAGAAATTAACGTAAAATAAATCATCATGTGGCTTTGGCATAAAATTGTTCCTCAGCACGAGGAGGCAAAATGGCAGGACATCACGGCAAACATGCCGGGAGCCGTCCTTTCTGCGGAGTTTAATGCGCAAAAAATACGAGTGGAAGTGTACACCGAAACCGCCGAGGAAGCACTTGTATTGCAAGCGTGTTATGGTGGCTCTACCGCGCAGCTGAAGGATGTGGACTGGGTGGCGGCTACGGCGCCGGAAAACACCCCGCCCCTGCTCATTCGTGACAAGATTGTCATTTCTGCCAGCGAACAGCCGGAGGTGTTGGAGGAACTGCACCGCAAATACCCCAACCGCATCATTCTCACCTTCCCTGCGGAAATGGCCTTTGGAACGGGTAATCACGCCACCACCTCCACCTGCCTGCGCATGCTGTGTGACGAGGCCAAAAAGTTCAAATCACCTTGGACTCTCACAGACATAGGATGTGGCACGGGCGTTCTCGCGCTAGCAGGCCTGCGTTTGGGCGCAGCTTCTGCCGTGAGCTTCGACTTTGATCCCAAGGCAGTGGAGGTCGCAGAGCGCAACATCATCCGCAATGGTGGGGCAGACAATCTGAAACTCTTCCAAGCAGACGTGTTTGAGTGGGAGCCCGCACGTGGAGAGCGCTCTGATATTGTGCTTGCAAACCTATTCTCCACGGTGCTACAAAAGGCTTTCCCTCGCATCTTGCCTGCCATGAAGCCGGGGGCAATACTGATTATCTCCGGCATTCTGAACGCACAAGCAGAAGAAACGCTTGCCGTAGCCAAAGCGGCGGGGCTCCGCACGCTTAAGGTTGTATCCCGCGGCAAGTGGACAACAGCCAAACTCACCAACGCATGATTACTCTTGCCATAGAAACCTCCACCCCACAGGCCTCTCTGTGCCTAGCAGAAGATGGCGTGGTGCTCAGCTCAGCGAGCTGGTCTACAGAGCGCAACCACGACGCCTATTTATTCCCAGCATTGCAGCAAGCAATGGATGTGTTGGGCCAGCGCAAGCCTGATTGGCTGCTCATCGGGAGTGGACCTGGTAGCTATGGTGGCGTGAGAGTTGCGCTGGCGGCGGCAGTGGGCATTTCAACGGTGACAGGCGCCCGCACGGTGGCGCTCTGTTCTTGGGAAGCAATGGCTCATGGGGAAGCCTGCATTGTATCAGATGCACGGCGCGGCGGCTGGACACTACGCCGCCCGGATGGTTCCATTTCCATCATCTCTCCAGATGAGCTGAAACAGCTCGCCTCAGAGCCAAACACCCTCCTCTACACCACAGAAAGCGCCGAGAAAATGCAGCAAGTAGGCGTATGTGCCACAAAATGTGCACTCATTCCCACCGCCGAGGGTCTGGTACACATGTGGAATAGCCTGAGCGTTGCCGAACAAGAAAACCGCGCCGCACAGCCCGCAGAACCCATCTATGTGCGTCCACCCCACATCACTGAGGCCAAACGCAAACCGTGGGAAGTCCGAAGCTAAATAGAGGCATGAATTCAGGTACACCAGAAATAGAGCATGAATGCCAGCGCTGTGGAGCTTGTTGCCGCTGGGAGGGAGATGTTTGCCTCACCGATGCCGACATCACGGCCATCGCCCAATATTTGGGGATGAAGGAGGTGGATTTTATCAATGAATACTGCCATTTGCAACGCAACCGCCGTGGCCTTTCGTTGATAGACGCCCCGAATGGAGCCTGCATCATGCTGACGGATGAGAACACATGCCGCATACAAGACGTAAAGCCCGTCCAGTGCCGTGATTTCCCGTACAAATGGAATTTCCCGGGGTGGGAAAAGCGGTGTCCTGGCGCCAAGTGTAAAGACACACCGACATCATGAGGCACATTCGCTCCACGCCCCGACTTTACTCGTTTTGGTATTTGATGAAGCGTAAGCTGCTTCATCTGCGGAGCTTCCTCGTCTCATTTTTTGCTAAAGTACCGCATCGCATGGCGCCGCGAGACGAATCTCGGCGAGCCCATGCAGGCGTGATTGTCGATATGTTTGCCTCCATCATGGCGCGAGTCAAAGAGGCCAATATCGATGAGGATTTGGACACGGTGATGCACATCTTGCGCTACGACTTTCCCAACGTAGAGCACGTGTGGCTAGCAGAGCGCTTCATGACCGCATTTGAGGCGCGCTACCCGCTGGAAGCCACCCTCACCCTTGCCGCAGCCAAGCGCACAGAAGCGGAGCGGTGCGCCTTGGCTATGGAAATTCTGACGCTGCTTCACCGCGTTGGCGGAGACCTGACAAACCCGGAGCTCTTTGCCCGCGTGACATTGGGATTGAACTTGCCCTGGGCCAGCACCACATTGGAGCGGCTGTTTGGCACGCCTGGTGCCATTTCCCAACAGCCGATGATTGAAACCATCAGCTTCTCGGACCACATTGGCAAAGGCAATGTCACCCTACCCGCAGAAGACGCAGGTGTGCGCTTCCGCGCCCTCCGATGCGTGAATCTGCTCTTGATTATCAATGATGGAGACGAGCCCATTTCCCTGCGCGGTCAAAAATTATACCGCGGGGACGTGATGCCCATCTCGGCAGGCCAAGCAGTCAAGCTCTCCCGCATTTCGATTGGTTACGACAATATCCGCGCTTTCCTACAATCTCATTATTCAGGCACACGCTTCATCTACTACGTCTACTGCAAGGATGACACCGTAACCATTTCTCGTCAACGCCAACGCAACAGCATTGCGCGGATTCACTTTGGCTTGCATGTTGAGCTCGAATTGCTTAATTCTGATGTAGAGTTCGTACTGGATGGCGTTGAACTGCAAGCTGGTGCATTTGTCAACACGTCGTACTACACGCCGTTCACCGTGCAAGGATATGGCCCCTTTGCCTTTGGTGATTTGCAGCCAGAAGATGAATCTGGGCACAGTTTCCAATTAGCGCCTGGCACGAAGAAGGTCATCGTTTCCAATTTGCCCTACATGAATAGCCCTGGTGTGCTCATGCTCACACCGGGCTTGGCGCCGGGTGCCATTTTCGAGGTGCGCTACTCCCGCGCCAGCAACACAGGCGAACTCCGCGTATTGGAGGGCGCGGCCCATACCCTCACGGTCCAAGGTGAACCCGTCAAGGGTGATACCCCGCTCAAAGATGGCGACCTCATCGGCCTAAGCGCTGTGCAATATCTGCGTTGTCGCTTTTCAGCCGGGGTGCTGGACGAAGAATCGAGCATCATTTCCTCTCTGAATGTAGAAAGTCTCACCCGCGATTTCGGGCGTGCGGGGCGTGTGCTCGACAACATTGGCTTCAGCCTCAAACGCGGTGAAATGGCATGCGTGCTTGGTCCTAGTGGCTCTGGCAAAAGCACGATGTTGAGCATGCTTGCGGGGCATCTGTCTCCCACCTTTGGCGAAATCTTGTACAACGGCGAAAAAATGACGCCGCACGCAGCCGAGCTCCGACGCCACATTGCTTACATCCCCCGCGAGGATATTTTGGATGAAGCCATGACCGTGGGCGAGCACGTCTACCAAGCTTCCATCGCGCGTCGTCCCCGCTTGAGCCACGCTGACCGCATGCGCCGAGTACTAGCTATTCTCAGTTTCGTGGGTATCTCCCACCTGACCAAGCGGAACGTAGGGCGCGCAGGCGAGCGTACCATTTCTGATGGCGAGCGCACACGCCTCAACTTAGGTCTAGACCTGACAGGTACGGCAGATGTGTTCCTGATTGATGAACCCATCAGCGGCCTTTCATCGGGTGATGCCGACAAGGTCATCCAGACCTTGGAGAACATGGCATCAGGGCGCATTTTGCTGTGCACCTTGCACCGCCCTGCCCAAAATATTCTCAATCGCTTCAAGAAGGTGATGGTGCTCACCTCCAAGGGGCAAATGGCATTCTGGGGCTCGCCCGAGGAAATGATGACCTATTTCCGCAAAGCAGCGCAACAGATGGGACTCATCATCCCGCCCGAGGCCATAGCTGCTGGCGGTGCAGACTACGTGTTTGAGGTGCTTGAAGCCTCCTACAACAGCTTAAAAACATCTGAACAAACCGTATCCGAGCTTTGGCAAGCTCGCTATGAGAGCGAAATGCACCGCCTCGGCAAGAAAACGGAGTCTCCCGACCCCAATGCTCGCAAAATCCCCCGTGTTTCCCGCCGCAATCCGCTTGAACTGTGGAGATTGTTCAGACTATGGGTATCGCGCACCTATCTGGGGCGCATCCGCAGCCGCTTGGGCCTTTACGCCGTGTTGCTGGAAGGCCCCGTGCTAGCGCTGTTGATAGCTGGAACCCTGCGAGCGGCATCAGAAACAACTTATTCTTATTACAAGGCGCTTCACATTAACGAGTACCTCTTCCTCTCCATTGTGTTGGCCATGTTCTTTGGCCTGACAGACTCTGCGTGCGAAATCCTGCGAGACCGAGCTCTGATTAAGCGCGAAAGCAACTACAAGCTATTTGTGCCGGGCTATCTACTAGCCAAAACACTCGTACTGACGGGCATTGCCGGCACACAATGCGCATTGTACCTTCTCGTGGGCAACTTCATTCTGGAAATCCACGATATGTTCTGGTCGCATCTGGGTATCATGGTATTAACCGCCTTTGTTGGCATAGCCATGTCTCTCATGGTGTCCGCCTTTGTGCGGTCTGATCGCACCGCACTCAACATTGTTCCCCTACTCCTCGTGCCGCAAATTTTGTTGGCCGGCGCATTGGTACGCTTTGAGGAAATGAACGAATACTGCCCGAGTGTGCCAGACTACCTAATCCCTGATAGCGTAGAAAACGCCTTGTCTAACCTGCGCCACCGCGTGGCGTATCAGGATGAAACGACACACAACATTCTCACCAAGCCTGTGCCCCTCATAGCTGAGTTCTGCCCGCTCCGCTATGCTTTTGAAATGATGTTCGTGTTGCAAACATCGTTCAACCCATGGGAAATTGAAAATGCTCGTATTGCCGCTCACCGTGACTATGTGAAGGAACACGGGGATAGTGATGATATTCGCTTTGTGCAGCGCGCGGCTCTTCTTCTCAACACCACGGCACCAGACCCCAACGAGGCTCGCATCCTGCTACACCGCGTCCGCAAGGCTGCCACCATGAACGATGAGGAATACTTGCTCAATTTGGAAGAGGATTTGGACTCCCGCCCCGAAGAATTAACTGACAGCCCCCTCGAGTTCTTCTTCTCCAACCGCAAACTCACAGCCCTGCGTGAAGGTGTGAAAACAGCCCGAAAAGATGGCCGCCTTGTAGAGCACCGTGGCTTCTTCCTTTCCCCCCGACAAGCACCTCCATTTGGCGGGCTTGACCAAGAAACAGACGCTGGCTCCATCCCCACCCTTGGGAGAAATGCTATCTTCTTGGCAATCATGGGACTTATCCCCATCTTGCTCGCAGGGTGGAAACTGCGCAAGATTTGCCGAGGTTAGCGCTCATACTGACCCAAAAAGTGTGACAGAACGCCACATTTTACTTCCATGGTGACGCAATCTAGCGTATACTGCTCGGGTACGCGCGGTAAACCCCGCGCCAGATGTAGACATGAAGATTGTTCTTGCATACTCCGGTGGCCTTGACACATCCGTTCTTCTGGTGTGGCTCAAGGAGAAGTACAATGCCGAAATTATCGCCTACTGTGCCGACGTAGGCCAGGCTGAGGAGCTTGATGGTGTCATCGAAAAAGCTCTCGCCACAGGTGCATCCAAGTGCATTATCGGCGATTTGAAGGCTGATTTTGCTGCCAACTACATTTTCCCCATGTTCCAGGCCAACGCCGTATACGAAGGGCGTTACCTGCTGGGCACCTCCATTGCTCGTCCCTGCATTTCCAAGGCTATGGTCGATGTGGCATTGGCAGAAGGCGCAGATGCTATTGCTCACGGCGCTACGGGCAAGGGCAACGACCAGGTTCGTTTCGAGCTTTCCATTAACGCCTTGGCTCCCAAGCTGCAGGTGATTGCTCCTTGGCGCATGAAGGAGTGGCGCGATCAGTTCCCGGGCCGCGCTGAAATGATTAAGTATGCCGAGGAACACGGCATTCCGATTCGCCAGAGCATGAAGAAACCCTACTCCATGGACCGCAACTTGTTGCACATCTCCTACGAGGCAGGCATTCTGGAAGACACATGGTACGACGCCACGAAGGAAGAAGATCGTGGCATGTATGTGCTCTCTACCGCTCCTGAGGATGCTCCCGATACTCCTCAATACCTGCAGTGCTTGTTTGAAAAGGGCAACATCATCGGTCTGCAGACTGAAGGCTTGGCTGAAATCATTGCTGAAGTGGGTGCAACCGCCAACGTGCAAGGCGAAAAGGATGGTTACACTCTCCTTGACCCGCTTGGCATCATGCTCGTGCTCAACTTCTTGGGTGGCAAGCACGGTATTGGCCGTGTCGACATCATTGAGAACCGCTTCGTCGGCATGAAGAGCCGTGGTATCTACGAGACCCCCGGTGGCACCATTCTGCTGGCGGCTCACCGCGATATCGAGACCATCACCATGGACCGCGAGGCTCAGAAGGTGCGCGACTCCCTCATCCCCGACTACGCCTCCATGGTGTACAATGGTTTCTGGTTCGCTCCCGAGCGTGAGGCTATTCAGGCTCTTGTAACCAAGACTCAGGAAACGGTGAATGGCGAAGTGCGCCTCAAGCTCTACAAGGGCAATGTGATGTACGCTGGTCGCCGCAGCCCCAACAGCTTGTACAGCTACGCCATGGCCACCATGGAAGCCGACTATACGGACGAAGACTACAACCAGGATGATGCCAGCGGCTTCATTCACCTGAATGGCCTTCGTCTCAAGCAGTTCGCTCGCGTGAACAACAAGTAAATGACCTTTACCCAAAGCCGCATCGGGATATATCTCCCGTTGCGGCTTTTCTTTTCTCATGAGCGCGCACAAGCTTCCCAAGCTTTCATACGTCTTTCTCTCATACAATCGCGAGAAATATGTGCGTGCAGCCATCGAATCCGCCTTCGCCCAAGACTACGAGGGTGAATTGGAGTATATCTTTTCAGATGATTGCTCCACAGACTCCACATTTGACATCATCAAAGAATGTGTAGCCGCTTACACGGGTACGCGCCGAGTCATCGTCACCCAGACACCCCGCAACATGCACCTTGCGGGCAATACCAATCATGCCCTGCAGTTCGTAACATCTGATTGGATTGTGCGAGCCGATGACGATGATTTGGCAACACCTGATAGATGCAGTATCATCGGAAAGGCGATTGCCGAGCACCCAGAAGCCACCTATGTCTTCAACCGCATGGAGACATTTACCGATGAGCAAGAGGCTGGCGTTTTGGCAAAATTAGGTCGTGAGCGGGAGGAAGTTCCCCAATGCACCATTCATGACATCAAGGATGGATACGATGCGTTGACAGGCTTTTCTACGCATCTGTGCTTGCATCAGGTGTGGTCTATGAAGCATTATCGCCAATTTGGCCCCCTGCCCTCAGATGCAAACTATGTGGACGACGTTGTCTCCATGTACCGTTGCGCCATTCTGGGGAAATGTATCGATATTCCCTGCGTCACCATGTACATACGCAATGGAAGTTGCAACATGAGCCGCGGTGGCGACGATGGCAAGCGCAGCTTCACAGCCATCATGCGTTTGGAACGCTTCAACGATACCTACTACAACATCACTTTACGCCCCATCGAGGAAACAGTCCGCCAAATCGAGGACTACCGGCAGACACAATTAGATAGCACCAGCCAATCTCAAACTCAGAGATTTATGGGCACCTTATTCCGCAATCTCGACCACCGTCGACTGCTCAGCACGTACTGGAGAGGCTCAACGATGCAACGCTTGCGCATCTCCAAAAAATTGGGGCAACGGGGGCTATTTAACCTGATGCGCTGTTTACCCATGCCCCTTTTTGCGGCGTGTCTTGCCATGTACCGCACACTGACAAAGCTGCTGAGCAAACGAAAATAAACGATAATCAGCCATTTTCCTGAATAGGGCAACCTCCACCGCCTCATACCCATATGGAACTCTACATTCACCCCTACATTTTTTATCATGGCCGATACGGCGGTATTGCTCGATACGTGTGCGAGCTCGCTGAGCAGCATGAACAAATGGGGGTGCGCGTGCACTTGCCCATTGAGCACTCGGAAAGCGTGTATCTGGCGGCATCGTCCTTTTTTGCTAGGACCGCCCAAGAAACGCCGACAGCACCGTGGTGGATGCGTCTTGCTGCGTCCTGCCTGCCATCAGCGGGGCTCAAAACCCGAGCTAAGCGCTACATCATGCGCCAGCGTGCGCTCCAAGCTCTCCAGCAAGGTCAGTACGACATCATCCACCCTTCCTATACAAACTGCACCGAAATCATACCGCATATTCACAACACGCCTCTTGTTGTGACAGTGCATGATATGATTCATGAGCTCTATCCCCATGCTTTTTCACAGGCAGATCCTACAGCCTTGAGAAAGAGGGAGTTCATCAATCGCGCGGACAAAATCATTGCCATTTCTCATAAAACAAAAGAAGATTTGGTCAACATTTGTGGCGTAGATGAAGCCAAGATTGACGTTGTGTACCATGGAAACTCACTCGTTCTCCCGCCAGATGCCACGAGCCGCAAGTTGGATTTGCCAGAGCGATACATCCTTTTTGTGGGACACCGCTTTGGGTACAAGAACTTTTCTGTGTTGCTGAGAGCTTTCGCGCACCTTGCAGCCAAGGACAAGGAGTTGCAACTCATTTGCGCTGGGGGCCCCGATTTCTCACAAGCAGAATGGCAAGAAATGAATGAACTCGGGCTTGCTGGCAAGGTACACAGAAAACAAGTAAGCGATGATGTGTTGGCTATCCTATATCACCGCTCACTTTGCTTTGTGTATCCATCCATGTATGAAGGATTTGGACTCCCCATTCTGGAGGCGTACTCATGCGGAGCACCGGTCATCTGTGCAAATGCCAGTTGTTTCCCCGAAATCGCAGGCAATGGGGCGATTTATTTCCACCCAGACAAGGTAGATGACCTGACGAGTGCCATCGAGAGCGTCATCACGTCATCGAGCGAAAGGACTCGTCTGCTGCAGGCTGGAGCTGAACGCTTAGCCCAGTTCTCATGGCGACAAAGCGCTGAGGCAACACTGGGCGTATACCGCAGCGTTTTGTGAAGCCTAGGCTTAGAGCTCACATTCCCATGCGCGTCAAACGGCGCCATACGCCTTCCAAGGGTCCATATTTGAAATGCTTGAGCCAGGCGTGGCAGAGGCCTAGTTGCGTTAAGTACAGCAAGGCGCCAATGCCCATGTAGGCAGATGTGCTTAAATGGGGACCCAAGGCCAAGCCATAGCCGCATATCAGCCAGAGCATCACCACACTTTGCATGATATAGCATGTAAGGGTACAACGGCCTATGGGCTGCAATAGAGCGCTTGCTCGCCGAGCCCAAGCCTGTGAAAGCGCCCAGACAGCAAGCGGAATGAACATGAACACAAATGCTTGGTTAATCCACAATTTGCAAATGGTACGCATGCCATGGGCCTCGCCCCACGCATGGAAGAACACCAAGGCTGCCATGTAGGCTCCTGCACCAGCGGCTCCCAAGTAGAGCAATCTCTTGGGCTTGCATTCAAACAAGCGCAGCCGCCCCGCCACAATGCCCGTCAAGAAGAGCCCGACCAAGCTGTAAATTCGGTAAGTATACAGGGTATACAGGAAACTGTGCATCACACCACAGGTAATGTTCCAGCAGCCCATTTCTGTCCATGTGGCAGTGGCACTTGCAGGAGCACCAGGCATTCCCATAGCTTGGCACACGCTCTCATACCATTCATACAGGATTTCGGGCTGGCCATTCAAATAATTCAACAAGGCATGAGGTTGCATGAAACAAACGGCAGCCGCCAAAGCCAAATAACGCGTACGCAGTTTCCACACCAAGACGAGCAAAAAGCCAGTGATGGCAAAGATGAGGAGGATATCGCCGCAGTAAAAGAAGCTATGAATCAAACCAAAAACGGCAAGGAGGACTAGGCGCCAACAAAAACGGAGTCGGAAATCTACCCCCTTCGCGGCGGCCCTGCTCATCTGGAGTGAAAAGCTCAATCCAAACAAAAAGGCGAACACCATAAACGCCTTGACCAGCAGCACGTTGCTGTACAACCAATTGGTAACGGCATCGAGAGCGTTCTCAGGCAGCTCTCTGAAATAGATATTAAAATGGTCGTGACTATGCACCAACAAAATGCCTAGCAGAGCCAAAGCACGCACGGCATCGATGCTGGAAATACGTTGCTGCATGGTGAGCGCCAAATCAGTAGATGAGGCTACGCGCTATTTCGCGAGCCAAGGCATCGTCCTCCAATATGATGGAGAGCTCGCCGTGGTAATCTCGGGCTTGCACCTTGCCCAACACCTTTTCGACGGTCTGCCAAATGCCAGGGAAGCTCAGGCGGCCTTCCACAAAGGCTTGCACAGCCACTTCGTTGGCCGCATTATACATAGCTGGCATCGTACCACCCACTGTACCTGCCATGCGAGCCAATCGCAAGGCTGGGAAATCATCCCACCGCGGCTCTTCGAAGCGCAAGCTTGCAATTTGCGCCAGATTGAGGTGCGGTAGCGTATTTTGCACGCGCTCTGGCCACGTCACGGCATACTGGATGGGGAAACACATATCGCTGGCGCTCAACTGGGCCAAAATAGAGCCGTCGGTATACTCCACTAGAGAATGCACAATACTTTGAGGGTGAACCACCACATCAATTTTGTCCATGGTGATACCAAACAACCAGCGAGCCTCAATCATCTCTAACCCTTTGTTAAACAGGGTGGCAGAATCGATGGTAATTTTCTGCCCCATGTTCCAAGTGGGGTGCTTGAGAGCCTGAGCCAGCGTCACATGTTGCAGCTCCTCGACCGGGGTAGTGCGGAAAGGTCCGCCGCTGGCTGTCAAGATGAGTCGGCTCACCTGCTCGCTGCCACCTTGGTGGCCCTGTAAGCATTGGAAAATGGCATTGTGCTCACTGTCTACAGGCAAGACAGCAATTCCCTTCTCACGGGCTCGGGTCATCACCACTTCACCAGCCATCACAAGGATTTCCTTGGAAGCAATGGCCAAATCTTTTCCTTCCTCGATGGCTGCCAGCGTGGGCTTGAGCCCCGCCGTGCCGATGATGGACACCAGCACCATGTCCGCCTCCTGCAGACGAGCCAATTCGCACAAGCCCGCCTCACCCGCATACACCGTGACATCTGCCGGCAATTTGGCTCGCAAATCCGCTATCTTGCGTTCATCATACAAGCAAACATGCTTCACACCAAACTCGCGCGCTTGCTCTGCGAGCTTGTCTACGCTGCTATGCGCAGCCAACGCCACCACCTGCATGCGGTCAGGATGCTCGCGCGCTACTTTCAGAGCACTAGTGCCAATGCTCCCAGTGGAACCTAGTATGACGACCTTGCGTTGCTTCATAATCTGCGGTGAAGTATAGCTCATTTTTGCTGCATCGACAAGTGAAATACTCAAAAACATGCGTTTGTGCTACTCGGTATCAGCCTGAGACCACTGCCGCAAGGCCTTGAGCATATCGGGCGAAAGCTGCTCATCGCAGAAGAGGCCGATGCCTGCGGGGCTAATCTGCTGAAGGCTGTTCAATTCAGCGTGAATATGGGCTGGTGTGCTATCAGGCAAATGCAAACCGGGTGCGATTGGGATGCGACCCTGCGTTTGTTCTGTTGCGGATGCTGCAACCTTTGCCACCCATTCGGGCATTTCATCGTAAAAAGAGTAATAAGCCATGGGTAAAGCTAAATCAACGCGGAAACGCGACCAGTCTTGGCGCACGAGCTGGCTAGCCAAATCAGGGGTAGGAAACACGGCACAAGCCGAGCGTAGGTGGTGAGATTTGATGCGGTCGCAGAGTGCATTTGCCACACGAGCTACGCTCTGCAGACGGAACTCGCGCCACGCGGCATCGCTCTCCGCATGCTCGGCAACAGGTCTTCCCTGTTCTTTCGCAAAAGCCGCTTGGCAGCGCTCACAATAGCAATAGTCAAACTCAGGAAGCTCTCGGTCCATCACCAAACCATACTTTTCCCACAATCCGCGGGGCAAAATGACATCAGGCATGCGCATGTAGTCCAATTGTATGCCTGATAAGCCTGGTATGGCGGCCAGTTTATCAACCTCCTGCAACAAATGCTGCACTGCGCCCTCGTGATTGGGGCACAAGAATTGGTAGTACTCCACGTAAGGTCGTTTTTCTGGGGCATAGCAAGAGTTCCCCAGCTTATTCACCGCATACCACTCGGGGTGCTGCAAAGCTGTCGCATCATCGGGTCGATTCATGGCCCACAACCATGCATATACCAGCAGACCACTGCGGCGCGCAAGCGGTGTCAGGGCGGCAATCTGCTCGGTTTGCCCACCAATGATGACAGCGTGAATCCCAGCCTCCGCCATCTTCGAAAAATGCTGCAGCCACCACGCCTCATCCCCCTGATGCTTGTTGCCTTGCACCCACACATAGAGCGGCGCTCTGGCGGGGGCCTCCGGGGTAACAGCAAAGCTTCCCTTGCTGTCGAGTGTCAGCGTTTGCTTACTGCAAGGAGAGTATACCTGCGCTACAAAATACTCCGGAGCAAGAAACAGGGAGCGCACCCCATCTTGCTTGTGAGATGTGTTAAAAACGCCCATTTTGCAGCGGTGGGCATGTTGGGCGTTGGCATAGGCATGCAGGCGGGCAAACGCCGCCTCGTTGTGTGGTGTCACAGCGCTTTCATGACCACTCCCCACGGGTTTGTCGCTCAGTTTTACATATCCCCATTTTTCAGGATAGTGGATATTGACAATACCGGTTGGGGACCACACATGATTACTCTCTGGCAAATGATGCCCAGAGGGTAATGTGAGCTTTGAATAGCCATGAGGTTGCTTGGTATCGGGTTTCACTCGCCAATTCACCCGAGAGAAATTCATCCGCATCATGGTGCCGGCCCGGGGCGGTTCTGATTGGCGTGGCTGTGTCGAGTGCGCCACGATGCTTTCCCATGGAATGGCTAGCTCAACACTCCAACCTTGGTCCGTATCGCTGGCATTGTTAAGCGTACCATTCAAATGCACGGCATGCTGCAAGCCCGGGATATCCCAATCGTGCAGAGCCAAGCCATTATTACGATAGGGTGCAGAGAGAAGCAAATCCCACACCGTATTGAGGGCGTTGATTTCTAGTTCTACATAGTTGAGGCAATCACCATCGGGGTCAATGAACACCTCAAAGTCAGGATCATGGAAGATGATAGAATCTCGTTCATCTTGAGTTGCCCACAGATGCTCATCCTTCATCTCAGCAAGTACATAAAGATGCTCATCATCCCAGAGCATTTTTACCTGAGTTTCATCCTCAATCTGCGCACCCTCAATATCGCGCATAGGGCTCAGGAGCGTTGCCTGTTGCCACGCATCCTCTTTACCCTGCCCATCCACCACAATGGGAGTTTGTGTCCGCTGGCATACATACATGGGGGGAGGTGGCAGCTCTCCCGCCATCACCACCGGCAGCGCCATCATCAACCACATGGGCAACAATCTTCTCATGTCACGCATTCTAACAACTTTACTTTACACCAACAAGTCTACACTCTGACTGCATGCAAAAGCCCCTGCACCGGACGGGCCGATGACAGGGGCAAAATTGTATGGATTCAGAGGATTACTGAACCTGATTGGAAGGCTCGCCGGCGGCTTCTTCCACCTGAGCTTCCTCAGCATCAGAGGGCTCGTTTTCTTCGGCCTGAGCCTTGGCTTTTTCAGCCTCAGCCTTAGCAACGGCAGCATCCATCTCCTGCTTGAGCGCATCAATGCTGCTGGCTGCAGGAGCGTCCGAGAAGAGCTTCACCGTGTTCAGGTAAGAAACTTCGCGAGCTTGAGCAAAAATCAGCGCAAAGGCCTTGGCATCACGCTTGCTGTAATTGCCCTCATTCGTGATAGCCAACTGCTGAGCCGTTTCGCCTTCGGCGTTGCGCAGTGTCGCATCAGCCCCCAGAGAAAGCAGGATACGCACCACCTGATCATTGCCACGCATGGCGGCCAGCATCAAGGGCGTATAGCCATTGTTGTCCTTGGCGTTGATATCCAAACCAGCTTCGATGAGAAGCACGGAAGTATAGGGCATACCGCTCCAAGCAGCCCAGTGCAGCGCGGTGAAACCATCGCGGTCCTTGGCCTGCACATCGATGCCGGGGGTTGCGAGCAACGCCTTGACGTAGTACAAACGAGCAATATCCTTTGCGATGGCATCATCCGTGTTGTTGAAGTTGCAGTATGCGGTCCACATCAAAGGCGTACGCCCTGTATTGTCAGGATAATTCACAAAGTTCTTCACCTCAGAAATACCTTTGGTGAGCTCCTTGATGAAAGTTTCATCCTTCCCCTGATTCACAGCACCCTTGCGGATGATGGAAACAAGAGAGTCGGTGGGAGAGGTGTGCTCAAAGGGCATCATCGCCAGCTTGCAGAGATAGCCAAGGCAGGCCATCACGCAAACGAGGATGAACATATCCTTGATAATGGGGCCCCACTGGGTCTTGGGAACCTCGTTCGTTGTTGTCGTGTTGTTGTTGTCAGACATGGTATGAATGGGGGTTCCTAGTGATTAGCAAGCTTCAGCGGGTTTCTCCTCAGCGTCCTCGGCGGGAGCTTCGGCTTCTGCATCCTTAGCGGAATCCTCCTCCGGATGCTCCGTCACGAAGCTATCCTTTGTGAGAATAATGGCAATGGGCGAAATAAGAGCCATGATGAGATAGATGGTCCACATGAACTCAGGAGAATGCCAGAAATCGATGTGACCAGTGTCCATCTTGGCGGCAATACCATCAAAGCACAGGTAGGAAACAAGCAAGCCACCGACCACGCCGTTGATAGGCTTGGCGATGAACATGGGCAGAGCGGAGAGCGCCATGTAGGAAGCCACCTTGTCCTTGGGAGCCACGCGTGCCACGTACTCCGAGAAACGCGGGCTGAACAGCAACTCACCGGAAGCAAAGATGACAATCTGCAGGAAAATGGCCACAAAGTAGGCCTGCCCGATTGTTTCGATACCGGGGATGATGAAATAGGTCTGCGGGGGAACAGCCATCAGCAGCAAGGAAAGAGCCGAGATGGACATACCGCTAATCATCAGCTTCACGGTGGAGAACTTGTTGAGAATCGGGATGATGAGAATCAAGCCCGTGATGATGATAAAGGGGTTGATGGAGTTCATGAAGCCCAGCTGGAAGTCGTCACCAATCGTGCGCGTGTAGTACTGGGGCATGATGAGGAACTGCAGCGTGAACACCAGTCGCACACCCAAGGTGAGGAGCAAGAACACGATGAGTTTCTGGAAAGCCTTCTCGCGAGCGACTTCGCAGATGAGCTGCAAGGGACGGCGGGCGGCAGATTCCTTGCGGCTGATTTTTTCCTCAGGCACAGCATAGAAATCATCATCAATAAAGCGGGTGAAGATGAAAGCAATGACATTGCAGGCTGTACCAAAGTTGATAACCCACAACAAGCCATTCACATCGCCCTGCCAAGCAAGCAGCGGGTCCACAATCGCAAAACCAGCCAGCAATGCGCCGATGTTCATGAACAGGTAGTAGAAGTTGAAACCTGTCGGGCGAGAGCGCAGCGTGGTGAAGCGGCGAATAGAGGTGGTGATACAGGGGCTCATGAAAGCTGTGCCAAAAGCCATAATGCTAATGCCAGCCATCACGAAATAGCGTGAATCATCCTGCGAAATACCGCAGAAACCTGTGCCAAAATCAGTACCCAAGCCCAGAATCAAACGGCCACCAATCAAGAGGATGAAACCGATGAGATAGGTGCGGCGCAGGCCGATGATGTCGCAGATGGTACCCACGGCGAACACGAACATGGAGACAAAGAGCGTGTACATGCCCACCCAATAGGGAGCATCAGCATCCTTGAAACCGCAGTACTTGTTCAGGAAGAGGGTGAATACGATAATAAGCGTGAAGTACGACAGGCCGTCGAAGAACTGGATGAAGTTCGTGAGCCAGAAGTTCTTCCCGCAGTCTCTCAGCACTCCAAACTCCGAAAAGTATTTGAAGAGCGGATTAGTTTTGGGGGTAGTATCACTCATTTTTTAATCAATGGGTATTTATTCTGTTTATGTGTGGGGGATTTTTACTGCAACACAGCACCGCGGCTGGCATTGGTAGCAAGCTTGCGGTAGCGCTTCAACCACTTGCCAGAGACCTCCTGCATGGTGGGCTGCCATGTGGCGCGGCGCGTGGCGATTTCTTCATCGCTCAGCTCGGCAACCAAGCTGCGGTTGGGAATGTCGATGGAGATGATATCGCCATCCTTCAGCAAGCCAATCAAGCCACCTTCAGCGGCCTCGGGAGAGACGTGACCAATGCAAGCGCCGTGCGTAGCGCCGGAGAAGCGACCATCGGTGATAAGAGCCACGCAATTGCCCAAGCCCTTGCCCATGATGTAGCTGGTGGGAGCAAGCATTTCCTGCATACCGGGGCCACCCTTGGGGCCTTCGTTGCGGATGACGACCACATCGCCAGGCTTCACCTTGTCTGCCAAGATGCCAGCGCAGGCAGCTTCTTGGCTCTCGAAAATCACAGCAGGCCCACGGTGCACCATCATTTCGGGGAGCACACCGGCCTTCTTCACGATACCGCCCTGCTCTGCAAGATTGCCAAAGAGAACAGCCAAGCCACCGTCCTGAGAATACGCGTTCTCAACCGTGCGAATGACGACAGGATCCTGCGTGGAAAGGCCTTCCATCTGTTCGCCGAGCGTCTTGCCGCTCACGGTGGGAGCATCCGTGTTCAACGCACCGGGAATCTTGTTGATTTCCGCCAGCACCGTCATGATGCCGCCAGCGCGCAGCACATCGTGCATGTGGAAGCGGGAGCTGGGTGCCACCTTGCAGATGTTGGGGGTGCGGCGGGAAATCTCGTCAATGCGGCGCAGGTCATAATCCAGACCAGCTTCGGCGGCAAAGGCGAGGGTGTGGAGCACGGTGTTGGAAGAACCACCCATGGCCATGTCGCAGGTAAAGGCGTTGTCAATGGCAGCCTCGGTAATCAAATCACGAGGCAAGGGCCCACCCTGCTTAGCCATTTCAACGGCGCGGCGGGCAGCAGCACGCCACATTTCCTTGCGTTCCTCCGAAAGGGCAAGCAATGTGCCATTGCCGGGCAAGGCCAAACCGAGCACCTCGCACAAGCAGTTCATGGAATTGGCGGTGAACATGCCGGAGCAAGAACCTGCGCCGGGGCATGCATTGCACTCCACATAGTGCAATTCTTCTTCCGAAATCTTGCCAGCTGTGCAAGCCGCCACAGCTTCAAACACGCTGTTGAGGTCCAAATCCTCGCCATTGCGCCCCTTGCCCACAGCCATGGGGCCACCAGAGCAGAAAATGGTGGGGATGTTGCAACGCAGCGCACCCATCACCATGCCGGGCACGATTTTGTCGCAGTTGGGGATGCAGATGCAAGCATCAAAGGCATGGGCAGACAGCATGGTCTCCACGCTATCGGCAATCAGCTCGCGACTGGCCAAGGAGAACTTCATCCCCTGGTGTGCCATGGCGATGCCGTCACACACACCAATCAGGTTGAACTCAATGGGGGTGCCACCAGCCTTGCGCACTTCATCCTTGATGAGCTGAGCCACTTTGTTCAGGTGCACATGGCCCGGAATCACTTCGTTGAAAGAGTTGCAAATGGCGATGAAGGGCTTGCGGATGTCTTCATCCGTCATGCCAGTAGCGCGCATCAAACTACGATGCGGTGCGCGCTCTATACCTTTCTTGGTGCGGTCAGATAACATAGCGCGCCTATTATACACGAAATGAAAGCACTTTTCCAGCAGAAAATTTTACACAGACACGACACAAAATAAGCGTCTCCCGCATTGATGCAGGAGACGCCCATAAAATGAAGCTTAATGAAGTAGGATTACTTCTCGCAGTATTCGCGCACAGCAGCGGCGATGCGAGCAGAAACGTCCTGCGGCTCGCCTTCCTGAGTCACGTCAATCTGCACAACCTTACCCTGTGCACGGTAGTGCTCGATGACGGGCACGGTCAGGGTTTCGTAGTCCTTCCAACGCTTAGCGAAAGCCTCGGGGTTGTCATCGGAGCGCACAATCATGGCGCCACCGCACTTCGGGCACACTTCTTCGCCGTTGCGGGTTGTCTCGCCGCAAGCGGGGCAAGCCTTGCGCTTGAGCATGCGGGCCTGAATCAGCTCAAGAGACACGTTGAGGTACACCACGATGTCGACTTCAAGGTCCATTTCAGTGAGGTTCTTATCCAGAGTTTCAGCCTGAGACACGGTGCGGGGATAGCCGTCGAGGAGGCAGCCGCAATCCTTGTTCTCGCCCAACCACTTGGCAACGATACCGTTCACCACTTCATCGGGTACAAACATGGCAGCATCCATGTACTTCTTGGCTTCCAGCCCCAACTGGGAACCAGCAGCAATCTCAGCACGCAGCAGAGCGCCAGTGCTCAGGGGCTTCAGGTCATAGGTCTCGGAGAGGAAAGAGGACTGTGTGCCCTTGCCAGAAGCAGGAGCGCCTACAAGTACGAATCGCTTGAGCGTTTTCATAATCAGTTGATGAGATGATAATAATCATGAGCAGCCATACAGACTGCAGCTGGGCATATTATGCCGTATCCGTGCCAATTTGCAAGAATAAATGTGCTCACGCCTCGTTCGAACTGCGTTTTTTTCAATTCTTCACTTGCGAAAAAGGATTGGATATGATAGATTGCTAGACAGGATGGGTGTACTCGCTCACAGGATTCGCAACGGTTGGAAAGGCTTTAAAGCATACGTGGCTCAGGGTATGATTGACCCCCTGCCCGCGCGCCACGCGCTCAAAGGTTACACGCTCCAGAAAGCGGGGCGTGATTTGAAGGCTGCTATGGACGTAGCCTTAGTGGGTTTACCGCAAGGTATGGCATTTGCCGCCATGGCTGGGTTGGATAGCATCTACGGCATCATGGCAGCCACCGTCGGCACCTTCATAGCGCCCTTGTTCACGCGGTGCAGTCTGACCGTGAGCGGCCCCAGCAACGCTACGGCATTCATGCTAGCGAGCTTTTTCTTAGCATCATCTCCAGCCATTCAATCGCACCCGCACATTTTTGTGCCGCTCATCGTCTTCTTGGCTGGACTCATGTGCGTGATTGGTGCTTTTGTGAAAGCCACAGAAATGCTGCAATTTGTGAGCCGCAGCGTTTTGGTGGGCTACATCACCGGGGCAGCCACGCTCATCATCGCCTCGCAGTTGCGTTATGTGATGGGCATACACGACATTGATGCAGGCAGTTCCTTTTTCTCCATGAGCGCGGCCATCCTCGCGAATCTGGACAAAGTACAATGGCAACCCATCGTGCTGGGTATTTTGGCGTTCCTGATGTTCATTCCCCTGAAACGCTATTTCAAATTCTTGCCGACATTTGCCATTATCTTGGTCACCATGAGCGTGCTCAACTACATCCTCTGCCAGCCATGGACGGGGGCCTATTTCACCAATGTACGCATGCTCAAAGACTTCACCATGAGCGACATGGTGTGCACACCGCCCGCCGTGTGGGAGGTGCCTGGGCATTTGGCAGAGCTTTTCCCCATTGTACTGGGTATTGCCTTTCTTTCCACCCTCGAGCAGACGGTGATGAGCAAAACGCTCTCCGCTAAAACAGGCGAGCCACAAAACCTGAATCAAGACACCTTTGCCGTGGGCATGGCCAACATCGGCTCCGCCTTCACCACTTCGCTGCCTTGCTCGGCATCCCTCACCCGCTCGGTGCTCAATTTCAATTCGGGTGCTGCGACGCGGTTTTCCGGTGTTTACTGCGGTTTGCTTTGCTTGGGCATCACCTTTATCTTGGCCAACTTCCCGCTCATTTCTTGCATACCGCACAGCGTGTTAGCCGCGCTGGTGCTGGCAAACGCCGTATCGTTGTACGACCGCAAGCTGCTGCGCATTTGTTTCCGCTCCACACCGGGGGACGCCGCCGTGCTCTTCATCACCTTCGTGGCAGCGTTGTTGCTGCCCCTGCATGTGGCCATCTTCGTGGGTGTGATTATTTCCGTCTCCATTTTCCTGCGCAAAGCCGCCAAGCCCGAGTTGGTGGAATACACCTTTGATAACGAAGGGACCCTGCTCCAGCTCAACGACAAAGCAGAGCGTCTGCCCCAGATTTCCATCGTCCACGTGGAGGGCGACCTCTTCTTTGGCGCGGCAGATCTCTTCCGCAAGCAAGTTTCGCGTATCGCTGAAGACCCGACGCTTGCCGTCATCGTGCTGCGTATGCGCAATGCTCGCAACTTGGATGCGACCTCAGTTTGCGCGCTAGAGGAGCTCATCAAGTTCACCCGTGAGAAAGGGCGCCACATCATCGTCTCGGGGGCCAGCCGAGAGGTGTTCCGTATTTTGAAGAAGAGTGGCGTGCTCAACGTGTTGCAAGCAGATTGCAGCAAGGGCGAGAGCAACATCTTCCTCATCGAGCCCAAGAACCCCAATATGTCCACCCGCCGCGCGCTCATGCGTGCCCAGAAACTGATGGGTACCAAGCGGGCTGACGTCTCCATCTACACCACTCAAAACCAAACACCCGCATGACCAACCCGCATACCAAGGAAATAGCGCAAAAGCTTGTTGATTGGTTTACCCAATGCGGCAAAGATTACCCATGGCGGCGCACAACCGACCCGTGGGCCATTCTCGTGAGCGAAATCATGCTGCAACAAACCACTATTCCCACCGTTCTGGGGCGCTATGAGCAATGGATGCGGCAATTCCCCACGCCACAGGCATTGGCTCAAGCCAGCGAGGAAGAAGCCCTTCGCTCGTGGGAAGGTTTGGGGTATTACCGCCGCGTCAAATCCTTGCGGGCCGCCGCTCAGGTCATCACCGAAAAACATGGGGGCGTCTTCCCCCAAGAGCCAGAGGATATCCGCGCCCTGCCCGGCGTGGGCGATTACACAGTGGGCGCCATTCTCAGTTTTGCGTGGAATCGCCCCGCTCCCCTCGTCGATGCGAACGTATCCCGCGTTTTTGCCCGCCTCTGCGATGACCACACGCCCATCGACACACCGGCGAGCAAGCGAGCTCAATGGGCTCTTGCCGCAGAAATGGTGCACCCAACCCAGCCGCGTGCCTACAATTCTGCGCTCATGGAGCTGGGGCAGACAGTGTGCACCACCCACTCACCCGCATGTATCATTTGCCCCATTCAGGCATTCTGCCAAGCGCAAAACCCAGCGGAGCTGCCCGTCAAAACGACACAAAAGCAGATGACAGCCATTGAGCATCATGATATTTGGCTTCTCACCCCAAAAGGGCTTCTCCTTGAAAAGCAAGGAGAAGGTTCTCGCCATGCCGGGCTGTACCGTCTTCCACAGCGCGCAGAAGATGAGGTGCGAGCCCTGCCTCACATCTGCAAACAGCAATACAACGTCACGCGCTACAACGTGACCCGCCACCTCTATTTGGCGAGCAACTCGCTTACCACCCCCAAGGAGGGCGAGGAATTCATCCCCCTGCACCTGTTGGACAGCACGCCCATGGCCTCGCCCGACAGAAAGCTTATCAAACGCTATCTGCAAAAGGAAGACGAGAATTAATAGCGCCGCTTCCTCGCAGCGCGTGGGCCGCCTACTCCATACGACGGCGTAGAGTTGGAGGCCGCATCATGATGTGGCACCTGCTGCCACCCGGCATCGGGCGAGCTGTATCGCCGCCCATATTCAGGATAGCTTTCGGGATAATATTTGGGGGTCTTGTACGCAGGCTCATGCGTGCGGCTGATACCATCTCGATGCCCCGTTAATTTATTATTTTTGCGCAAAATACGGGAAACCTGCGGGGCTGCGCACACCTCGTTCACGCACCCACAGGCCAGAGCCAGCAACAACACGACAACACACCTTCTCATTGCGTCGTTCATTCTGGCAGATGCGCTTTTTGATGTCAATGCATTTCTGCACCGCGGCAAAGAGAAACCCGCAGCACTGCACTTGCAATGCTGCGGGCTTGATGCTGAAAATCAACTGTTGCTTTACACAGCAGCCTTGATGATGGCGGCGAAGGAAGCAGCCTTCAGAGCTGCACCACCCACCAAAGCACCGTCGATGTCGGGCTGGCTCATCAGCTCGGCTGCGTTGTCGGGCTTCACAGAACCACCGTACTGCAGGCGCACCTTGTCAGCAGCGTCCTGACCGAAGGTAGCAGCAATCACGCCACGGATGAAAGCGTGTGCATCCTGAGCGTCAGCGGCAGAAGCGGTCTTGCCGGTGCCGATAGCCCACACGGGTTCGTAAGCGATAACCAAGCCAGCCACTTCCTCAGCGGTGAGGCCTTCCAAACCTTCCACAACCTGGCTCTTGAGCACAGCTTCAAGCTGGCCACCTTCGCGCTGCTCGAGCGTCTCGCCAATGCAGTAGATGGGGATGATACCAGCAGCCAAAGCCTTCTTAATCTTCTTGTTGATGTAGGCGTTGGTCTCACCATGGTACTGACGGCGCTCGCTGTGGCCAAGCACCACATACTTGCAGCCCAGTTCATTGAGCATAGCGGTGGAGATTTCACCCGTGAAAGCACCGTTGTCGCGGTCGCTCACGTCCTGAGCGCCTACGCCAACGCAGGTGCAGCCGTTGAGAACTTCCATGACGGCGGGAATGGTGATGAAGGGAGGCACGATGACCTTGTCAACAGCCTTGCATTCGCAGGTGATTTCATTCTTGAATGCAGCGAGGAACTCCTTGGCCTCTGCGGGGCCGATGTTCATCTTCCAGTTTGCAGCAATGATAGGTGTGCGGGACATAGTTATAAGATTTGTCTTGTTGTGACGCGCAAAAGACTACCTGTTTAGCTCCGCAAAGTCAAGTCTTTTCGCCTTGGCTCGGCCCATTTAAGCGAAAAGAACACTCACAGACAGATTGTCCGCCAAAAAGCCCCGCCGTTTGGGCGGGGCTTGCGGATAAATAGCATGTAGCAGCATCAGAAGCGGTAGGTCGCACCGATGTTGGCGTTGTGCGCGTTGGCACGCGGCTGCAACTCCATGTTGTAGCTTGCGTTCAGGCTCCAGCTCTCGTTGAGGGCGTGTGTAGCGCCTACACTCAGGTTCATACCCGCGCGGCGCGGGTTGGAGCCTCCGCGGCACACGCCGCCGATGTGCGTGGCG
>JAZTYM010000006.1:0-19939 GCA_045637025.1 Akkermansia sp.
TCGAAGTAGGCCATCTCAGCGGGGTAGCCAGCTTCAATCAGAGTCTCGAAACCATACTTCATCAGGTCGACAAGACCACCGCAGAGAACGTTCTGCTCACCGAAGAGGTCTTCGTAGGTCTCCTGCTGCATGGTGCACTCCAGCACGCCACCGCGGGTCAGACCCTCGGCCTTGGCCATGGCGAGTGCTACCTCGCGGGCCTTGCCCGTGGGATTCTGGAACACGGCAATGAGACCAGGGCAGCCGAAGCCTTCCTCGAACACGCGGCGCACTTCTGTGCCCGGGCCCTTGGGTGCCACCATGATCACGTCCACGTCTGCCGGGGGCTCGATGGTCTTGAACACGTATGCAAAACCGTGAGAGCAGCACAGGGTCTTACCAGCTTTCAGGCCAGGCTTGATCTGGTTGGTGTATACCTCGCCGTGCTTTTCGTCGGGCAGAAGAATGTGAATGATGTCGGCCTTGGCGGCGGCTTCATCTACGGGCATAACCTCGAAGCCATCCTGCACAGCAGCATCCCAGCTCTTGCCGGGGCGCAGACCGATGATGACATGCACGCCACTATCGCGCATGCAAAGAGCCTGTGCGCGACCCTGAGCACCGTAGCCAATAACTGCCACGGTCTTGCCATTCAGAACGCTCACATCGGCGTCCTTGTCATGAAGAATATCCATTGTCGTATAAGTCTGTTCGTTGGGGGGCGCACCTGCGGGGGGCGGGTGTGCCTGCATTCAATCTATCACCTTGGCTTCTAAATGCAAGCATAATATCCGTACAACACGCGACTTTGTGTGCCATGATGCATGGAAAATCAATGCATTCTGCAAGCGAAAACCGCACTAGGGAGTACCTAGTGCGGTTTCAATGAGTTTTCAATCTGAGGAGTAGAACCCTTTCGGGGCCACATCAGGCAGCTATACCGAAATGACGCTGGATGTCCGCAAAAATACGGTCGCGAAGCGTGCGAGCCTTCTTGATATCCCGCGTACGCAGGGAGAATCGAAGGCGTTCAGCCGTAGCATCTGGCTTGTGAACAGTGACGTGGCACCACCACACACCGCGGTTGTTCCACAAGTGGTGGTTGAGGTTATCGTCGTTAATACGAAGCGCGATTTTGGTCTGGGGGGATGTCATTTTTTCGAAAACAGTGATGTGATTAACAGGAGGAATCCTGCATACATCCGCGTTCGTTTCGGAACAGCTCAGTAGCAAATCCTGTATGGTCTTGTATGGAAGACACGCGAACTTGCCAATACGTTCAAAAAATATGAACGAAATTTACTGGAATCAGTAAAGGATACCAGCTTTCTTGAGCGTATTGAAGGCGCCGTTCTTGGAAATAGTGCGGAGAGCCTTGCAGGAGAGCTTCATGCGGATGTAGCCACCCTTGCCACCGTTGAGCTCGGGGACCCAAATACGCTTTTCCTGCAGGTTCGGATAAACTGTGCGGTTCACCACCTTGGTGACGTGACGACCGATACCACCCTTTTTCTTAGCAAGACCGGAGCGATGAATGCGGCGGCCCTTGTGAGGCATAGCAAACGTAATATTGCAGATTCTGGACATAATTTTATTGGGGGTTAAGATTTATGCGGAGCGCTATTCTACACGAATTTGGCTTCGCGTCAAGCAAAACTCCACTTAAACTGTAAAAATTCTTTCAAACAAGCCGTTTGAAATGTAAGAATTACGATAAAGGGCGTGTCTTTTTCGCTTATTTACCGAGGCAGAAGGTAGCAAACACGCGGGTGAGGATATCTTCCGTATCAATGCGGCCGATGATGGAGCCGAGGGCATCGAGAGCGTCGCGGAGGTCCACATCGGTGAGCTCGGGGGAGTCTCCCGCGAGGAGGGAAGCGCGAGCTTGGTCGAGGGCCTCGAGCGCCTGTTGCAAGGCAAAGCGGTGGCGGGTGTTGATGGCGGCAAAATCAGCCGCAGAGGCATCGTGGTGGAGGAAGAGGGCGGCAATGGCCTGCTCTAGCTCAGCGCGCCCGGCACCAGTGTGGCAAGAGATGCGGATGCCCGGTTGCCCATCCCACGCGGGGTGCGGGGTCAAGTCTGCTTTGTTGAGCACCAGCAGGCGGGTGCTGCCCGGGGGCAGCGGCAGGGGAGCGGGCGGCGGCTGGGTCAGGTCTGCCACCTCCAGCACTAAATCAGCCTCGGCCCCCGCGCGGCGGCTGCGCTCCATACCGGCGCATTCAATGGCATCTGCGCTTTCGTGCAAGCCAGCCGTGTCGGTGAGGCGCAGGCGCAGGCCAGCCAGGCTCACGCCTTCTTCAATCGTGTCGCGCGTGGTGCCTGCCACATCGCTCACGATGGCGCGCTCGTAGCCCAGCAACATGTTGAGCAAGCTAGATTTACCCACATTGGGGGCGCCGATGATAGCGGTGCGCACACCCTCGCGCAGGAGGCGGCCTTCATCGGCCGTATCCAGCAGCTGTTGCAGGTCCTGCTGCACCTCGAGCATGGCAGCGGCGAGTTGGTCTGTGGTGTCGGGAGATATTTCTTCCTCGGGGAAATCAATGTAGGCTCCCAGATGTGCGGCGGTGGAGATGAGGCGATCGGCAGCCGTTTGCACGCGGGAACTAATGGCGCCGTGGAGCTGGTTTTGCGCGGCGCGGAGGGCAAGGTCACTGCCGGCAGAGATGATATCCATCACCGCTTCGGCTTGGGTCAAATCTAATTTACCGTTGGCAAAAGCGCGGCGGGAGAACTCGCCAGGAGCGGCGGGCTGAGCCCCCGCTTGAAGCAGGCATTCCAACACGCGGCGGGTCACCAACATACCGCCGTGGCAAGAAATCTCGACCACATCTTCGCCCGTGTAGCTGGCAGGGCCGGCAAAGAAGGTCGCCACGGCCTCATCCACCACTACCCCGTCTTGCCTACGCAGCCGCACCAAGGTGGCGCGGCGGGGCTCCAGTTCGCGCCCGCAGCAGCTCGCAGCAATGGCGTGTGCCTGCGGGCCACTCATGCGCACCACGGCAATGGCGCCGGTGCCAGGCGGGGTGGCCACAGCAGCTATGGTGGTGTCATCTGTCATGGGGTGGGGCATCATCAAGCCAAACGGGTGATTTCAAGGTGGCTCACCATGCATTGGTTGGTGTGGCCGGCGGTATTGGCGCAGAGGGGGGTATAGCGCAGGGAGAATGTGTGCACCCCAGCGGGTAGCTGCATGGACAAGCCCGCTGTATAGGTGTAGGCATCCCAGTTATCCTGCTCGGTATTGTGGGGGAAAGGAATGATGGAGCCAGGCTGGCCGTTGAGGAAGAGTTGGCGCAGGGCGCAGGTGTCGCCATCGCGGCGGGAGGCCGTGGCATTCACGTAGCAGATGCGAATACGGTAGGTTCCAGCAGCCAGCGTGACTGGTTCGTAGTTCAAATGCGCTGTGCAGGGGCGCGTGTCCAGCCATGCGCGCTCCCATTCGACTGTGTATTCGGCTTGCTCGCCAATGTGGGTGGGTGCCAACAATTGGCGCGCGCCTGGGCGGCAATACTCCCATGGACGACTCAGCGCAGAGGCATTGGTGGTAGAGCTTGCCTGCACCCGGTACTCTGTATAATGCGCAGCCGTGGGAGACGGCACATACACGGGGCTACCCGTGGTAGAGATGGCTGTGCCGTTGGCATACACGCAGTAGCTGGTGGCACCGGGCACGGGTTTCCAGCTGAGCAAAGCGGGGCCGCATTCCTCCCACTGCGGAGTGGGCAGGTCATCTACCGCGGCGGGGTAGGCGGGGGGGGCTTCTTGCTCATCTTCTGTGGGGATGAGCTCCAATTCAATTTGCAGGCGGCCCTTCGTATCCAGCGGAATGATGGGAGAAGCGGCCTTGCCGTTGATGCGGACGGAGCAAATCTCCGTGCCGTAGCCGTTGATGTGCACGTCCAGCACCATGTCGCGCACGCGCAAGTTGGTGAGCCAATGGCTGCCGCCAAAACTCTTGGGTACGCAAGGGGCAAACACGAGGTTGTCCCCCTCGTACTGCATGCCAAACAAGCCAAAGTAATACATGCCCAGCATGCCTGCCACACTCCACAGCTGGCGGTCAGAGTTCTGAATCGTGCCGCTGGCTTCTCCGCTCACGGCCTCAAAGTTTTCCTTGTTGGTGCCAAATGCCATGGCTGCGCGCAGCATGGCTGCCATAGATTGCGCTGCCCCGCGGGTGTCTTGCAGCTCGGCATGGGCCAGCAGCACATAGGCCTCCACAAAGGGCCAAATGGAGCGGTTGTGATAGGCGGCGCGCTCTTCTTCCTTGAACGGCGCAAACACAGGAGTGCCCCACGGGGTACGCGGGATGCTGTTCATGGCTTGGTGAGCCTGGGTTCCGCTCGAGAGTCCGGTGATGACGGAAAGTGCCGTGGCAAGGGCATCTACCCTCTCCTCCAAGCTCTGCTCGGTGCGCATCATGCCATAGCTCTGGGTGGCGCGGCTCCAGAAATGCTCTTGCACATCGGCAGCAATGGCGGTGGCCTCCTCTTGCCAAAGAGTGGCTTCCTTGCTGCGCCCCAGCTCACAAAGCATGCGGGCAACAATACGGCGGCTCACATAGTGCAACACGTTGGTGCCAAAAGCATAGGATGCGCCGATTTCCGCGGCATTCATCCACGCTGGGTAGCTCTGCTCGCGCCAGTCGATGAAGGAAGTTTCACCCGGGCGCAGATGCCCGTGGCAGGTCAACACCGCATCATCCTGTGCCATGGTGTTCATGGCCACACGCAGGCTGTATTCCAGCCATTCGCGGTCGCCACTCGCCAAGTAATAGGTCCACGCCGCCAGCACCCATGAAACGCGGTCGGTCGAGATTGGCCAACCACCCCCCGTGCCGGTATCTTGCACGATGAGGTCGTTCTTCACGCGGGATTCCAAGCTGCGGCGGCAGGCTTCTGGCTCCAAATAGGCGGCGCCCAGCGTCACAGCATAGGCGGTATCGCGGGTCCAGGCAGTGTGCCACGATGCACCCGCCAGCAGCAAGCCATCGGGGCTGATGTTTTGCTGCATCTCATGCGCAGCAAGAGCATACATGGCATTGAGCACAGGTATGCTGCCGCGGTAGCCCGTCTTTTCCCGGGGCACGGCGGGTATTTGCACCTCGCGCACCTCTCCATGGCGGGTGATGCGCAGGATGCTGTGCCCAGGCCCCGTCAGCTCTGCCACCAGCCCCGGTTGCTCCAAACGCAGCGAGCTGAGGCAGTAGGCCTCATTCGCGTAGAGGATGCTTTCCGGGGGGTTATGCATGGGCAGAGCGCGGGGGTCTGTATGGTCTTAAAGAATAGCGCCGGGAACGTAGCCCACGCCATTGGGGTAAATGGCTGATATCTCACCCACCAGGGCGACAAAGCCGTCCACTTGGTCGGCAGCCATGCCGGTGTCACCGGCGTTCTCATCGTAAATCTGCTGGATTTCCTCGCGAGAAAGCGGCAGGCGGTCGTCTGCACCCAGACGGTCCAGCAAATCATTGCGGGAGATAGCACCATTGCGCAGGTCGTTGGAGACAGAAACAGCGTGTTCCTTAATCACCTCGTGAGCTTCTTCGCGGCCCATGCCACGCTTCACCGCCGCCATCATGATGGTGGTGGTCATCAAGAAGGGCAAGTAGCGGTCCAGCTCGGTGTTGATGACGGGCTCGTATGCCTGCATCTGATCCAACACGGTGATGAAGGTCTCAAACAAACCATCAGCCGCCATGAATGCATCTGGCAGCACGCAGCGGCGCACCACGGAGCAGGACACGTCGCCCTCGTTCCACTGGTCGCCCACAATGCCACCAATCATGCTCAGATGCCCCTTGAGGATAGCGTGGAAACCATTCACGCGCTCGCAGGAGCGGGGGTTCATCTTGTGGGGCATGGCGCTGGAGCCAGTCTGGCCCTTGGCAAAGCCCTCGGTGCAGAGTTCGTGCCCCACCATGAGACGCCATGTCTTGCAGAAGCTGCTGGGGGCGCAGGACAGACCCACCAGGCCAGAAATGACCTCAAAATCAAGGGAGCGGGGATACACTTGGCCCACGTTGAGCCACTTGGTGCCGATACCGAGGTGGGCGCAGATACGCTCCTCGAGCTCGCGCACGGTTTCTGCATTCTTGCCAAAGAGGGAAAGTTGGTCCAACTGGGTACCCACGGCACCCTTGAGACCGCGCACACGGTAGCGATCCATGATGCTCACCCAAGCCCATGCCCAGTGCAGCATTTCTTCGCCGAACATGGCCACGCGCTTGCCCATGGTGCTGGCCTGTGCTGCCACGTTGTGGGTACGGGCGGCCAGGGTCAGGTTCTTCCAATTGTCGGCATGCTTGGCCATGCGGTCCAACACCGCCACAGCCTTGTCGCGGATGATTTGCATGGCGCGCCACACCTGCAGCTGCTCCACATTCTCCGTCAGGTCGCGGCTGGTCATGCCCTTGTGAATGTGCTGGTGCCCAGCCAAATCGCAGAACTCTTCGATACGGGCCTTCACATCGTGGCGGGTGATACGCTCGCGGTTGTTGATGGATTCGATATCCACCTGCCCTTTCACGCTCTCGTAGGCATCAATCGCCTCCTGCGGGATATCCAACCCCAAGTCTTTTTGGGCTTTCATCACTGCAATCCAGAACTCGCGCTCAAGCACGATGCGCCCTTCGGCAGACCAAATGGATTTCATGGCGCCGGAGGCATAGCGACCGGCCAATACGTTGGGGATGGCGTTCATAGTATGTAAGATGTGGTTCTGTGTGCCTTGCAGGTCGGTTCTCTCCTACCCGCTGCCGCTACCATACCATTTTTTCTACCACTTGACAAGCCCAAAGCCAGTCAGCCCACCCACCTTGAAAAAGGCGCTACCCACTTGGGATTGGGCAACGGGCGCATGTGGCAAATCCGCCATAGTCATTGTGGCAATAGACTCACGATGGCGAGCTTGAACTTCTACAAAAAAGGCGATAAATCATAGATGTCAACCACCACTACGGTTGGCACCGAACACAAAAAAGACGATATGAATAAAAACAAAATCATCGCTATGGCGCTGGCCATCGGGGCCGCGCCGCTCTCTCAGGCCTCATCATTCAACCTTGCCACGCACACGAAAGATGCGTTCAAGCTTTTTGATGCCAAACGAGATCATGCCGAAAACCCTTGGTTGCAGGAATTTTCTATGAAACTGCGAGGCCAGTATCAATGGGGATATCTCGACCCGGCAGGCGGTAGCGATCGGGTAAAGGGCAACCGCAACGACAACAATGAATGGCGCCGCTTCCGCCTGGGAGCACAGGCCAAGGTGCTGGAGAACTTTACGTTGAAAGGCATCTGGAACATTGGCGGTCTGGATGCCCGCAACAAGTTCAGCAACGGCATGTGGAACCGCTCCCGCACAGAAGGTACGCTCGATGAATTGACCATCTCCGCCAAAACGAAAGCTGCCAGCTTCACGCTTGGTAAACACAAACCAGCCTACATGGCTGAGTACCGTACCTCCAGTGCCAAAATCATGACCATGGAACGCTCGGTGTTGGTCAACCAACTGAAAGCTGAAAAATTGTACGGTCTTTCCGTATCCCATGCTGACTCCAAAGCGGAATGGGGGTGGAACGCAGGTCTCTGGCTCAATGGCCAGCGCGATACTTCCTGGCTAGAGCCCTCTTTCAATAGTGACGACAGTGCCACGCTTGGCTTGTCCGTTTCCCGTGCCACGGGCAAAGACAGCAGCTTACGCCTAGATTATATGCACAGTTTCCACAAAGATGGCAAGGTAAACGAAGGTTCTGCATACGCCGGACCTGGTGCAGAAGATGTCTTCGCCCTGAGCTGGGAAACGAAACAGGGTAAGCTGAACTTCATGGCAGAAGCCTTGGCGGGTCTGAACGTGTATGATGGCCAGAACGGTGCGCAAAATGTATTTGGTCTGGTAGCTATGCCCAGCTATCGATTCTCCCCGCATTGGGAAGGCGTCGTGCGCTATCAATTGGCCAGCGGCAGCAACGCCGTTAAAGGCGACAGCCGTTACTATACCACCAACTCCACCTACTCAAGCACCAGCGATTTGCTGCAGGGTCTCTATCTGGGCGCAAACTACTATGTGTGTCCCGAGAATCCGAACATGCTCAAGCTCATGCTTGGCGCCGAATACTTCAACTCCGAAGGCAAGGATGCCAAGGGCAACAAGGGCTTCACGGGTTGGCAGTTCTCTTCTGCCGTTCGCTTTGATTTCTAATTAACTATTGTTCAACCTCATAACCCAACAATCTGATTATGTTTAAGAATCTGTTTATCGCTACCATGGGTCTGTGCTCACTAGTACAGGCAAATACCACCATCACCGGTGCGGGGGCCTCCTTCCCCGCCCCTGTCTATCAGAAGTGGACCTACACGTACTCCCAGGAAAACCCTGACACTCAGGTGACCTACCAAAGCATGGGCTCCGGAGCTGGTCTCAACCAGATTAAGGCCGGTACGGTGGATTACGCGGGCTCGGACAACCCGCTCACTCTGGAACAACAAAATGACGCTGGGCTAGAGCAATACCCCATGCTCACGGGCGGCGTGGTTGTCATTGTCAACCTCCCGGGCGTGAAAAATGGGCAACTCAAATTGAGTCAGGATGTGCTGGCACGCATCTTCTTAGGTGAAATCACCAACTGGAATGACCCCGCCATCAAAGCCATCAACCCCAAATTGCGCCTACCGAAGCTCAAGATAACCGTCGTACGCCGCTCCGACTCCAGTGGCACCTCGTTTATCTTTACAAACTACCTGTCCAAAATCTCCGCCGATTGGAAGAACAAGGTAGGTCAGGGGTCCTCCGTCAAATGGCCAGTAGGCATCGGCGGGCAAAAGAATCCAGGTGTGTGCAACAATGTTGCTCGTACCCGCGGCGCTATCGGCTACACGGAATACACCTATGCTGTAGAAGCCAATCTGACCTGCGCGATGCTGGAAAATGCTGACGGCAAGTATATTGCTCCCAGTCAGGCCAGTTTCTCGGCATCAGCTGCTTCTGCAGATTGGAACAACGCACCCGGATTCTACATGGAATTGACCAATGTTCCCGGCGCTACCAGCTGGCCTATTACCGGTGTGACCTACATTATCATGCGCAAGGATACTCCTGCCGATAAGAAGGCCAAATTGCGTGATTTCTTCATGTGGAGTTACACCAAGGGTGCCCCGGTGGCTACCAAGCTCAACTATGTGCCCTTGCCAGATTCTGTGGTGAAGCTCATCGAGCCCAAGCTCTAAGCTCACCCAGCTACAGCTCTCCTATTCCCCCCTTGCAGGTATTTCCTGCAAGGGGGCTCTGTTGTTTTGAGAAAGGCATAGATATGATTCATCCCATGTGCCACATCTGCAGCACATGGGATGCCCTTGCTATGGATGAGGATGAAATGAATCAGGCGTGTCGCACAATGCTGCCAGTCTGCATATAAACCATTTGCTGGCAGATGTCGATGGCCAAATCAGCAATGCGCTCCAAATCGCGCGCCAGACCTATGCAATCAATGAAATATTCTGCAAACTCTGGGCTGGATGCAAGCGCAGCACGAGCATGCACGCGATGCTCACGCCGCATGGCATCCACCTCATCATCGCGCTCTATGATTCTGTATGCGAGGCAGGCATCAGATGTCTCGATGACCTTCAGCGTATCATGCAACTGCTCGAGCACCAGGTTTTCCATGGGAGAAAAATCAAACATTTCCTGATTGCCACCCAGAGACAAAGATGCAACATGTACTGCACGCTCTGCCATGTGCCCTGCAAAATCTGCCATGCGCTCCAGCGAGGCGTTCATCTTGATGCACGATATCACTGTCCGCAAGTCTCTTGCCACGGGCTGGTACAAGGCCAACGTTTTCAGACACTCTTCTTCAATGCGGATTTCTTCCTGATCTATCTTGGCATCGTGATCCATCACGCAGTATGCCAAAGCAACATCTCCGGTCTGAAACGCCTGTATTGCCTGGCTAATGGCTTGTTCCACAACGCGCCCTTGGTTGCAGAGTTGTTGGCGCAAATAATTCAATTCTGTGATAAAATGATGATTCATAAATGTAGGCTATGATGAATGTTTAACCGAATCGACCGGTAATGTAATCTTCTGTCTGTTGGTGACGCGGGTTGGTAAAAATGGTGGAGGTAGCGTCCTCCTCCACAATGCGACCTTTGTAAAAGAAGGCCGTTCTGTCCGAGATGCGGGAAGCCTGCTGCATGTTGTGCGTGACGATGACAATGGTGTATTTCTTTTTCAGCTCTAGCACCAGCTCCTCGATACGCAACGTAGCGACGGGATCAATAGCGCTGGTGGGTTCATCCATCAGCAACACTTCCGGTTCAGCCGCTAGTGCACGCGCAATGCACAAGCGCTGTTGTTGGCCACCAGAAAGCGCCAAACCGCTGGATTTCAATTTGTCTTTCACCTCATCCCAAAGAGATGCTCCACGCAGGGCCTCCTCCACCCGGTCTGCGATTTCGCTTCGGCTGAGCTTATAATGCAGATTCAGAGGATAAGCCACGTTGTCTGCAATGCTCATGGGAAAGGGAGTCGGTTTCTGGAAAATCATGCCAACCTTGTGGCGCAGCTTCAGCAAATCCACATCGGGCGCAAGAATATTCTTACCATCCAACAAAATTTCGCCAGTTGCTTTCTGGTTTCTGTACAATTCAAAAATGCGATTATAAATACGCAAGTGGGTTGATTTACCACACCCACTCGGGCCGATGACCGCCGTAATATTGTTGGCATAGATATCCAGATTGTTATCAAACAGCGCTTGGTTCTTGCCGTAATAAAAGTTCAAATGGCGGGTTGATATTTTAATGTTTTTTTTCATAGAAGATACAACGAGTTACGATATTAATCATCAAGATAAACAGAGCCATCATCAAGGCTGTACCCCAGCCCATAGCATGCATACTTTCAAAAGGGGAGTTGGTCGTGTACTCGGTGATGAGCACAGGAGCACTGGCAGTGGGCTCCGTAAAAAAGCCACCTGGCCAGGTATCTGCAAAAAGCGCAGTAAACAACAAGGGTGCCGTTTCCCCACTCACACGGGCCAGAGAAAGCAAAATGCCTGTTGCCAACCCGTTGCGTGCGCTCCGTGCCACGATGCACATTGTGGCGCGCATGCGGGTCATCCCCAGAGCCAAGGCAGATTCACGCAGTGTATCAGGCACCATGAGCAGCATATCTTCCGTGGTGCGCATGATGACCGGAAACATGATGATGGCCAGTGCGACTGTACCGGCAAAGCCTGAGAAATGCCCCGTTGTCGCCACCAACATGGCATATACAAACAAACCTACCAGAATAGATGGCAATCCCATCAACACATTCGAGCAGAATCGCAGCACGTCTGCCAAACGACTGCTTTTTCCGAACTCTGCCAGATAAATACCGCCAGCCAACGCCGGTGGAACAGCCATCAATGTCGCGCCCAGTGTCATCATCAGCGTGCCCAGCAATGCATTGCCTACACCGGCGCCTGGCTCGCCATAGGGTTTGGATGGGGCAGTCAAGAACTCCCAGCTGATGACTGGAGCTCCGTGTTGGAAAACAGTGTACAAAATCCAACCCATAGCACCAAGTGCAATACAGATGGAAAACAGGATAAAGAAACTGAGCGAATGATTGAGCGCTTTGCGATAAAATAAAGGTCTTGGAGTCATTATATCAAGATAGAGGTTAAATATTTTCACCACGCTTAGCTCCGGTGCGAGCCAGGTAATAGCGCGTCAGCAACTGTATGCTGAAGCTCATCAACATCAACACCACACCAAGTGCAAATAGCGCGCTCTGTTGTAAACCGGTGGCCTCAGCAAAATTGTTGGCAAGGGTGGCGGCAATCGTCGTGCCGCAAGAAAACAGCCCGGCAGGGGATTCCATCAGATTACCAATGACAAACAACACCGCCATTGTTTCTCCTAGGGCGCGCCCCATGCCGATAAACACGCCACCAATAATGCCACGGATGCCATAGCGAAGTACCACATCCAAGGTTGTTTCCAAACGTGTACAACCCAATCCGTAAGCCGACTCACGCAACATGGGCGGTGTCATCCGGAATACATCGCGCATCACCGCGCTCATGTAGGGCAAAATCATGAGTGCCAGAATGATACCCGCTGTCAAAAATCCAAAGCCACTCCCTATGCCCTCTTCTCCCAAAAGCCATGCTCCACCTGGCAGATAGACCATACCCAACGTCTCTGCCAAAAAAGGCTGAACGTGGTCCTGCATCAGCGGCACCAGCACAAAAAGGCCCCACATACCATAAATGACGGAGGGAATAGCAGCCAACAAATCCACACAATGGCTCAAGGGTCTGTTTAACCAATCCGGAGCTTCTGTGATGAGCAAAGCGACAGCAAATGCCAGCGGTATCGCTACTGCGAGAGCCAAAAGTGTTGTCAGCAACGAGCCCAATATGTGAGGCAACGCTCCATATTGCTCTGCCGCCGGGTCCCACTCACTGCTCCATAAAAAGGAAAGGCCAAAATGTTGCCAAGCATCTGCCGAATGCACAATCAACTGGGCAAACACTCCCACGGTCAAAAGCAATGATATCATTGCCCCTGCCTGGCATGTCATCCGAAAAATAGCATCTTGTCGCTGCATAAGGTCGCAATTAACTTGATGACAATAAAGCAGACTTTGCTCTCATCCTCAAGCTTGCGACTGTGAAAGAAATGCCACGTAGAATGTGGCTGAATATTCACATTGTGGTGATGCTGTGCCACACGCAGCAGATGGCCGCGGCAAGGGCGGCCCTACCTCGGGCATGGCGGGGAAGTGGCGGGCTTTTCATGTGACTATTCTGGTGCACGCCCATGAGAAAATGTAATACTCTTTGCCTTATCGGCTCATTATAAGCTAAATTAGCCGATAAAGAGTATATAGTGAAGACTCATCATACCTTTTGGCCGATGCCTCGCCAGCGGTCAATGGCATTGAAAACCCCGGCCAAGAGGGTGCCGGTGATGCTGTGCCACACACAGCAGATGGCCGCGGCGACGGCGGCCTCGGGCATGGCGGGGAAGTGGCGGGCAGCCAACACGGTGGCCAAACCGGCATTTTGCATGCCTACTTCGATGGAGAGGGTGCGGCGCTTGGGGCGGTTCATGTGGGTTGCACGGCCGGCCACATAGCCAAGCACATAGCCGAGGGTGTTGTGCAAGAAGATAGTCAGGAAGATGAGTGCCCCGCTGGTGAAGAAACTTGCCCCCTTGGCGGCCGTGACTCCGCCCACGATGCAGGCCAACCCCAGTACGGAGAGGCCGGGCATGATGCGGCACACCTCACCATAGGCCGCTTTCTTACCAAAGAGCCCATTGCAAAGCGCACCTACACCCACTGGCAAGATGGTGACAAACAAGATGCTGCGAAACATGCCGAGGGCATCCACATCGATGCTCTCCCCAGCCAGCCACAGCACCAGCAGCGGCGTGACAAATGGCGCCAGCAGGGTGGAAACTGTGGTCATGCCCACCGAGTAGGCCACATCCCCTCTGCAGAGGAAACTCATTATGTTGCTGGAAACTCCACCGGGGCAACAGCCTACCAAAATCAACCCTGCTGCTATGCCACGCGGCAAATCAAAACTCTCTACCAGCAGCCATGCCACCAGCGGCATGATGCTGTACTGCGCGCACGCCCCAATGAGAATATCCACCGGCTGCGATGCCAGCACCTTGAAATCAACCGGCCGCAGGGTCATGCCCATCGTCAGCATGATAAATCCCAACACCAGCGCCTGCACATCCCCCTGCACCCACTCAAACATACCAGGTACAAAAAAGGCCACCACAGCCACCCCTACCACGAAGGGAGAGGTATACTGCGCTAACCACGCGCTTATGCTTTGTATCTTTTGCAACATGGCCGTGCCATTCTACTCCTCCCGCCCCAAATTGCAAGCTGTTATTCTATGCAAAATGCACGAATTTGCTTGACTTAACTCTAGCTTTAGCTGATACTTGTAGTCAAGGAACATGATGCGCTACAAAATATTGACTCCTGAAGAAGCGGCCGCGCTCATCGAACATGATGAGTGTGTGGGCATGAGCGGTTTTGCCCATGCGGGTGCACTCAAGAAGATACCCGCCGCCATCGCGGAAAAAGCCAAGGCTGAACACGCCGCGGGTCGGCCATTCAAAATCAAGCTGATGACGGGTGCCTCTACCACAGATTTGGTGGATAAGCTGCTATCGGAGGCGGAGGCGGTATCGCTGCGCATGCCGTACCAATCATGCCCGGTCACGCGCAAGGCCATCGACAAAGGGGACATAGCCTACAATGACATGCACCTCTCGTTCATGATGCGAGCCATGCGCCACGGGCACATTCCGCGGGTCAAGACCGCCATCGTGGAAGTGAGCGAGGTGACGGATGACGGCGAAATCACCTTTACTGTGGGTATGGGCAATAGCCCGGCATTCTGCATGCTGGCAGAGCGCATCATTTTGGAAGTCAATAGCTACCACAAGCCAGAGCTCAAGGATATACACGACATTTACATCTCGCACGATGAATCTGGCCGCTGCTTGGTGCCCCTGTACCACGAGGCTGACCGCATCGGCACCCGCGTGCTCAAGGTAGACCCCGAAAAGATTGTGGGTATTGTGCCCACCCATAGCCCGGATGGTTTTGCCGCCTTCAAGGAGGGCACCCCCGAGACCGACCAGATTGGGCGCAACGTGGTGCGTTTCTTGGAGGAAGAATACCGCATGGGACGCATACCGGAAGGCTTCCTACCCATCCAGAGCGGCGTGGGCAACGTGGCCAACTCGGTGCTGGCAGCGCTGGGAGATTCCAGCGTCATCCCGCCCATCCGCATGTATGGTGAGGTGATTCAAGATTCGGTGGTGAAGCTGATGCAGCGTGGGCGCTGCACCTTTGCCTCGGGCTGCTCGCTGCTGCTTTCCGATGAGATGCTGGAGGAGGTGTACCAGAACTTTGATTTTTACCGCGACAAGTTCTTGTTGCGCCCCGCTGAGATTTCCAACAACACCTCGGTTATCCGCCGCTTGGGTGTGGTGTGCATGAACACCGCCATCGAGGCAGACCTCTTCGGCAATATCAACTCCACCCACTTCTACGGCAGCCGTATCATGAACGGTATTGGTGGCTCGGGCGACTTTGCTCGCTGCTCTGTGCTCACCATCTTCACCTGCCCCTCTGTGACCAAGCGTGGTGCCATTTCCTCTATTGTGCCCATGGTCTCCCACACCGACCATACCGAGCACGATGTGGACGTCATCGTCACCGAGCAAGGCGTGGCCGACCTGCGCGGCAAATCCCCCCGCGAGCGCGCCGAAATCGTCATCGAGCAGTGCGCCCACCCCGATTACCGCCCGCTGTTGCGCCGCTACTTGGAGCTCACCCCCGTGGGCCATACGCCCCATAGCCTCTCCAAGGCCTTTGCCTTCCAGACCGCTTTCTTGGAGACGGGAGACATGCGCAACGTGGATTTGAGCTAATCATTCTACCTTTTAGCTCGCATATCTTTGCCATTTCCCCCTATGCCGCCTCTCGGCGTGGGGGGAATTCTTTTCTAGCAACTCACAAACAGGAAACCCCGCCATTCGCGCAGGAATGACGGGGCTTCTTTTGAAAGGAATATCTTGTGAGAACCCAATTAGGCTTCGGGCTGCACCATCACCAGACGGATGGGGGTGCGGGAAAGGGTCTCGCCATCGAGGGTCACCTCAACGGTGTAGACACCAGCCTTCTCAAACTTGAGGCCCTGGAAGTTCATGATCAGGTTGCGGGTAAGGAAGGAAGCACCTTCGGGAAGAGCAACCTTGAGGTCGCCAACGATGGGCATGCGTTCCTTGTCGATGGGGGTACCATCTTCGTCGATGATGGAGATACCGAGCTTGTGGTCACCAGCATCCTCAGGAACGATGCAGGTACGCAGAGCAAGAGCGCAAGCGGGGTGAATGACAGGGAACTGACGGGCAAAGAGAGTATCGAAGGCACCCTGCACGCAGAGCTTGCCCTGATAGTCGGCGGCGTAGTCGCAAAGGACAGCAACTTGAATATCCATTTTTGTATGATAGGTTTAAGGTTTTAATCTCACACGAAAGGGAGATGACTTGTCAGTTCTACCACAACAGAACAGAGAATCAAGAAGAAAATGCGTACATGTATGACATCATGTCAAAATTATTTGAGCACGCGTCCTATATCCCTATGAGCTGCAATGATAATGGGGATGGAGGAAACAAGAATACAAACGCCCAAAGTCATGCCGATAATTTGGATTTCCGGCATAATTTCCCCGAGCGAAAGACTGTAATTCCCCAACTTGAGCAGCTGCGAAACAATCATTTTCTGGAAGTGCATGAAGGTGGCCACCGCCGCCACAAAAGAAACACCCACGATAAAGATGTTCTCCACGATGAAAGCCCCCACCAGCATGATGGGGTGGATGCCAAAGCTCTTCATGAGGGTGTAGATGTATTCATTTTGGCGGTACTCCATGCCGGCCAAGGCCGTGAGCAGAATACCCACAATGCCGCTGATACCGAGGCAAAAGGCCAAGCGGCACAGCGTTTGTTTGGAGAGGACGGTATCGAGCTCCTCCAGCAAGCCAGCCGCCGAGACCACGCTGCCGTTGGCCTTTTCTAGGCGGATGTAGTCCTTGAAATAGCGCTCGACGCGGAGCACAGAGTCCGTGTTTTGCAGGTTGCGCACCTTCACAATCATCTGGCAGAATGAGCTTTGCGCCTCCTTCTCTGGCAAGGAATCTGCCTGCACCAGAATACCATGGTTGTGGATGAGGCGCATCAGGAGGTGCTCCTCTGGCAGGGTGCGCACAAAAATCGTGCGCGTCTCCCCTTGATACTCCACGTCTGCGGGGCCGCAGGGGTATTTGCCATCTGGGGTTTGCAGCATCGTGGGTCCACCGCTGGGTGCCATCAGTGGCATGTATTGCCCTATCCGATCAAAGGAAAAGGTGTAGACGGGCACGTGGTGTCCCCCGACCATGCGGGCTGCACCCACCATATTCAGGGCATAGGAGTCCACATCCAGCAATTCGCTGATTTCTGCCAAGGTCGGGAATTGAGCTTGAGGCGCCCCACGCGAGGCAGACATATTCACCAACACTAAATCACCCCCGCGGGAGATAATTTTATCTCGCACAATCTTGGTAGCCAGTGCATAGCTACCCAATGAGCACAGCGCACACAAGCCCAGGAAATACACCACCAGCACGCGCGCCAAGGGGCTCGACACACGCGAAAACCAGCGGTGGATGGTATCTTTAGCAAGATACAGGCTTGTCAAAATCAATGATTTCATCGGCCAGTTCAATCAAGCGGCTATCGTGTGTGCTAATGATGCAAATGCGCTGGGCAGCATCTTTGAGGATGAGTTGTTTGATGATGTTGGTGTTGGTATCATCCAACCCAGAAGTAGGTTCATCGAGCAAGACGGTGGGGGCGTCTTTCATGAGGGTGCGCGCCAGTGCCGCACGCTGTGCCTGCCCACCAGAAAGCTTGTCGGCCCGGCGATTCCGCAGTTCCTGCAAGCCCAAATCTTGCAGCAAACTTTGGAAACGCGGCTTCCACTGCTTGGCGGGCAGCACCGCCATCTCTGCTGCCAAGCGCAAGTTGCGCTCCACGCTCATGAGCGGCAGCAGGTTGATGCCCTGAAACATGTATGCCACGTCTCGCCGGTGGTAGCGACGGGATGTCACCTTGGCCCCCGTGGGCGTGATGATGCGCCCACTCTGTGCCTTCAGATACCCCGCCAAGAGCTTCAGTAATGTGGTCTTACCTGAGCCAGAATACCCTTTCAGTATAGTGATACCCGGGCGAAAGGTGTGCGAGAAGTGGTCGATGACCGGCTCCCGGCGGGTGTAGGCGAATGATATATTCTCGCAGATGAGTTTCATGGCCTATCGGGTGAGGGGGCAGGCGACTGGGGGGAGATGATGATATCGCGCTCAGCGATGATGACGACTTGGTGCCCCGGGTAGGCGGCTTCCACCAATTCCTCCCAGTTTTCGCAACGAGACGCCGCAGGATGCGCGGCCAAGGTGGCCTTGCGCACGCGCTGCACGCCCTCCCCTGCATCGTAGATAAGCTGCGCCTGCGCATTGCTACCCAGCATGGAATGAGCCGTCGCGTGATCCTCTACGGGCAATTTAAAGAAATACACCAGCATATCGCCCCCCGAGTTGGCACGCTCCACCCGCCGAAAAGCGTAGCTGCCGCGCAAGATTCGGTTGGCGGGCAATTTGACCTCGGCGCGGAAGTTTTCTGCCGGCAACTGGGTGAGCTCGCTGCGGTTGATGGGGACGGTGATGTAGTAGGCAGAATCATCACACGCTGTGGCAAACGTCTGCACCATGCCCGTGTTTTCATAGGGCTTGGAGGCGTCTTGCGGCAGCGTGACGTTGTATTGCAAGCGCCCCGTAAAGGGCATCTTGAGGGTGCAGGATTCGCTCTTGGCCTCCCACTCGGCGCGCTTGCGGCGCTCCACGGTGCTCAGCTCGCGTTTGAGCAAATCCATGCGTTCGGCCAAGTCTGCCAAAGACTCTTGTGTGGGTGCTTCGCCACTGGTAGGCAGCATGTCTTTGGCAAACTTGCGTTCATTGTCAGAGAGTTGCAGGTAAAACTCGATTTTACGTTTTTCAGCTTCCAGCTTGCGCAGCTCATCCTTTTTGCTGATGCGCTCGCGTGCGAGCTGCAACTCCATATCCTCTTTTTCTTGTGCCAATTTTTCCTTGTTGACCACCGCCACCACAGAGCCCTGCTCCAGACGCGTGTCTGGATTGGCAAAATCCGTCACAAGGCCTCTCTCCGTCAGGGTGAGCACGGCAACTTGCTCGGGCACAATTTTGGCAGCCTGGGTGCCCATGCTCACATCCTCCGCCACGGCAGAAGAGCAAAGCAAAAGAGACACACCAAGAACCGGCACACGAACTTGCATAGAAAAAGAGGGGGGAAAGGTGTTTACATGGGGAAGCCCAAGCCGCCCGTCACCTTGCGCATCTCACTCTCAGCCATCTTCTGGGCACCGGTGAGGGCGTCCTGCACAGCTTTGAGGATGAGGGATTGCAAGAATTCGGCATCATCGGGATCGATGACGGCGGGGTCGATGCTGATGGCGCTGATCATGCCAGCACCCGTGGCTGTCACCTTGATTTTGCCACCGGCAGCTTCTGCCACAAACTGTTTTTCAGCCAATTTAGCCTGTGCCTGAGCCATGTTAGCTTGCATGGCTTGGGCTTGTTTCATGAGCTTTTGGATATTCATGATGCGAGATACGGTTAGTTTTTGATAAGGGTTGCGTGGAACTCTTTGAGGGCAAGCTCAATGAGCGGGTCGTTGTAGAATTCTTCTTCGCTGGGGCGCAGGGACGCAGGCGCAGCGGGTTTCTCCTCCACCGGTGCTGCAGGTGCGGGCGCTTTCTTCACCGGCTTGGGCGCGGGCGCAGGCATGGGCGGCAGCGGGGGCATTTCTTCCACCACGGGCGGGGGCACGCTGGCATCTGACACCACGCGCAGGTTGATGCGGCGGCCGCAGAGGGCTTGTGCAGCCTCACGCACGAGCTCCATGATAGCTTCGCTCAGCAGCGCATCGCGGGTGTTCACATCCTCGGGGTGAATACCGATGATAACCATCCCATCATCATCGCTCACAAAGAGGTTGTTGCCAATCATGGCGGCCTTGAGCGGTGCTTTGCTGTGCACACTCTCCAAGATGCGGTCCCAATCCTCCGGGGTGAGGTTGCGCTCCACCGGTACCGCTGGCTCAGCAGGCATATCAGGGGCGGGCATGTCGCCAAAGAGCGGCGGCTGGTCGTCTATGGGCTCCAAGCTGCTAGCTTCCTGCACCATGACGGGAGCGGGAGCGGGCTCCACGGGAGCGGGCTCAGGCATCGGCGCGGGGACAGGTGCTGGCGCAGGAGCTGCAACCGGTGCGGGGGCTCCAGGCATGGCAACTGCCGGCATGGGTTG
>JAZTYM010000007.1:0-2401 GCA_045637025.1 Akkermansia sp.
GTGGAAGATGACTTGCAGGAAATTGTGCGCCACTACCGCAACTATGGTTACCTGCGTGCGCGTATCGCCAAGGTTGAATACACGGACAACGGTGTGAAGACGGGTCGCCAGAAGCTCTCCATGAAAGTCTTCATCGAGGAGGGCCCCCGCTACAAGGTGCGCCAGGTGAGCTTTGGCGGTATCTCCGTCTATACCCCACAGGAGCTCGAGCCCGGCTTGAGCATGCTGGGCGGGGATATTTACTCCCTGCAAAAAGTGGCGGATGACACCACGATGATTCGCAAGTACTATGGAGCCAAGGGCTATGCCGATGCCGATGTGCGCCCCGACATCAACGAGGTGGGCACCGAGCAGGACGGCACGCGCCTTGTCGACATTCGCTACAACGTGAAAGAAGGCGGTCGCTATGCCGTGGGCCGCATCAATGTGCGCGGTAATACCAAGACCAAGCCCCATGTCATCCTGCGCGAGCTTCCGCTCAAGCCGGGGCAGTACCTCAACTCGGTAGACTTGGAAACCGCCCGCAAGCGTTTGGAAAACCTGGGCTATTTCGAGAAGCCCGTGGAGGTATCTCAGACCTCTTCTGGCACGGCAGGCTACCGCGATATCAACGTGAATGTGCGTGAGAAGATGACGGGTATGTTCACGGTGGGTGCGGCATTCTCCTCCGTGGAGAGCCTGTATTTCTATGCCAACGTCACCCAGTCGAACTTTGACATCCGCGGTTTGTTTGGCGGTGGTTCCTTGGTGGGTGGCGGTCAGCGTCTGACCTTGTCGGGCCGCGTGGGCTGGGAGTACCAGAGCGCCTCTATCTACTTGCTCGAGCCGTGGTTCTTGGATAAGAAACTGGCCTTGGGGAATGAAATCTTCTTCTCCAACTCCTCGTACATGAGCGATTACTACCGCCAGAAGAACTACGGGTATGCCATTTCTTTGCGCAAGGCGTTGGATGACTACAACTCCCTCAAGCTGGAGTACCGTATCGAGCAGTTCAACCTGGAAGCCGAGGGCGATGCGCCCATCTTCTTCCGCGAGCATTGTGATGATTTCACCCGCAGCCGCATCAACCTGACTTATCAGTATGATTCGCGTGATGCGATGATTACTCCCCGCAAGGGTGGCCACTTTGAGATGACGGCTGGCTACAGCGGCCCGGGCAGCACGGTGGAAACCTACAGCGCTGGTATGGCAGGCTCTGTCTACTACAACTCATTCTGGGATAGCATTTTCAGCGTGAACTTCGGTGTGGAGACCGTCGATACGGTGGATAGCAAGGAAGAAGTTCCGCTGTTTGAGCGCTGCTACTTGGGTGGCCCCACGAACTTGCGTGGTTTCCGTTTCCGCGACGTAGGTATGGTGGATGAAGCCATTGCGGAGGATGAAAGCATGGGTGGTAATACCTCTGCCTTCGTGCAGTTGGAAGTCACCGTGCCCTTGGTGGAAACGGTGCGCTTTGCCGCCTTTGTGGATGCCGGTTTCGTGAATGCTGATAGCTTCGACTTCGATACGGGCGCCATCTCTGCCGACTATGGTTTTGGTCTGCGTATCAACCTTCCCATGGGTCCGCTGGCGGTGGACTACGCTATTCCCTTCAAGACGGGTAATGCCATCGACCGTTCGGGTCAGTTCCAGTTCTACGTTGACTACAAGTACTAAACAACGCGAGATTTGTCTTGGCTCAGGCTGTGCATTGCAGCCTGAGCCATCTTGCGTAGAGTGGTTGCAGCGCCCCATCGTGGTAGGGTTGAGCGGGGGGCGTGATTCGGTTGCTCTGTTGCGGGTGCTGGCAGCGCAGGGATGCACCCTGCATGCGTGCCATGTGCACCATGGAATTCGCGGGGAAGAGGCAGATGCCGATGCGTCTTTTTGCGCAGAGCTATGCGCTGAGTGGGAGATTCCCTTGCACACGGAGCGGGTGGATATACCCGCGCTGGCTGCAGAGCGCGGAACATCGTTGGAGACGACGGCCCGCGTGGAGCGCCGCCGTATTTTGCAACAAGTCGCAGCTAGCGTGGGAGAGGATGCGGTCATTGCATTGGCTCACCACGCCGATGACCAAGCGGAGACAGTGCTTTTTCGCCTTGCACGCGGGGCCGCAGGCCTGCGGGGGATGCGCCCTGTGCACGAAGCCGAAGGCCGGGTGTGGTTGCGCCCCTTGTTGGGGTATACCCGCGCCCAAATCACAGATTTTTTGGTGCGCGTAGGGCAGACTTGGCGGGATGATGCGAGCAACGCTGTGGCAGACGTAGCGCGCAACCGCCTCCGGCTTGAGGTGATGCCGGCTCTCAACCGTGCTATGGGGAGAGAGGCCGCCCCCATCACCAACCGCAGCGCTCGCCTGCACGAGGAGTCCATGGCTGCGTTGGAAATTGCCCTCAGCCAGCTTCCGCTCACTGACCCG
>JAZTYM010000008.1:0-17621 GCA_045637025.1 Akkermansia sp.
TACTCCCCCAGAGGATACTTTCACCCAGCTGGACCTCAACCTCTGAGCCCTGCCCCCGCGCGCTTTGTAGCGGCGCAATGTGTTAGTTTGCGCTAACATAAAAGAATAAGGATAAGGTACCGAGAAAGAATCCACAAAAACTTTGATTTGGCACTTTAGGCTTGAAATTCGGGGTTAAAAGTAGTTTAATGACGGGGCACCAATGTGGCCAGATGCGGCCCTAAATACGAGCATATGAACACGACAAAGATTTTACAAGTACCTGACGCGGCAAGTGCAGCGTTGGATTATCTGAAGAATGATGCCGAAGACCACGGCGAACTGGTGACCCTGAACATGGGTCCGTCGCACCCAGCGACACACGGTGTGCTTCGCTTGAAGCTCGTAATTGACGGTGAGGAAGTTGTATCCTGCGACCCCGTCATTGGCTACCTGCACCGTGGCATGGAAAAGATAGCTGAAAACTGCCACTACAACCAGTATGTAGCCTACACAGACCGCTTCGACTACTTGGCCCCCATGAGCAACAACATCGCCTATGCTTGCGCGGTTGAAAAGCTGCTGGGCTGGGAGCTGCCTGAGCGCGGCCAAGCCATCCGCGTGCTGTGCTGCGAGCTGTCGCGCATATCTTCCTGCTTCTTGGGCACAGGTGTGTATGCCATGGACACAGGCGCCATGACTGCATTCCTCTATGCTTTCGAAGAAAAAGAGCGTGTCCACAACCTCTACGAACAGATTTGCGGTGCTCGTTTCACCTCCAGCTACACGCGCATCGGCGGCATGACCCGCGACCTGCCCAAGGGCATTGAAAAGCAGATTTTGGACTTCTGCGACAGCGCCTTGCGCACCGTGGATGAAATGGAGAAATTGTTGCTGCACAACAAGATTTTCATTGACCGACTCGTCGGCGTGGGTGTTATTCCCCGCGAAATGGCCCTGCAATGCGGCATGACAGGCAACAACCTGCGCGCCAGCGGCGTGTGCCGCGACTTGCGCAAGACCAACCCCTACTTGGGCTATGAGAAGTACGAGTTCGATGTACCGGTCGCCTACGAAGGCGACTGCTACGCTCGCTTCCAAGTACGCATGGAAGAGATTCGCCAGTCCGTACGCATTATCCGCCAAGTGATTAAGACTCTGCCCGGTGGCCCCATTTGCGTGCAGCTGGACAAGGGCATCTTGCCCAACAAGAAGGACGCCATGATGGGCATCGAAGAGCTGATTCGTCAGTTCATGGTGAGCACCGAATGCGTGAACGCCCCTGCCGGCCAAGTATACTTTGCCGCAGAAAACCCGAAGGGTGAACTGGGCTTCTTCTTGGACTCCAAGGGCGGTGGCATTGCCAACCGACTCAAGATGCGCAGCCCCTCCTTCTGCTCCCTTTCCATCCTGCCGGAGCTCGTGCCTGGGCACCTTGTGAGCGACATCCCCGCCATCTTGGGTTCCTTCGACTTTGTGCAGGGCGAATGCGACCGTTAACATTTAACTGATTACCTTCCACCATGTCCGAAAACACCAACGCGATAGACGCCATCACGGCAGTTCGTCCCTCTCCGGGCGAAAAATACTTCCCGAAGTTTGAGGTAACCCCCGAACTGACAGAAAAGGCGAAGGAACTGATTGCTCTCTACCCTGAAGGCAAGGAACAGTCGGCCATCCTGCCCATCATCCACCACATCCAAGAAGAATTCGGGTATGTATGCCCCGAAGCCATGCCTTGGATTGCCGAAATGTGCAAGAGCACACCCGTACACGTGGCGGGCATCGTGACCTTCTACCCTGGCATTCACCGTACCTGCCCCGGCAAGTACCACATCCGCATTTGCCGCACCATCGCCTGCGCCATGGCTGGCAGCGAGGAATTGCTCCCCTACATCTGCGGCAAAATTGGCGTTGACCCTGCCAGCATGACAGATGATGAGCCCATGGCCGTGAGCCCCGATGGTCTGTGGAGCATTGAAGCCGTAGAATGCTTGGCAAACTGCGGCTTTGGCCCCAATGTGATGATTAACGACACCCTCTACTCGCAGGTGACCCGCCGCAAGATTGACGAGCTCATCGCCGAATACAAGAAAAAGTAACCCCTTCCTCTGAAATCATGAGCGCTATTACCTACAAACCTGGTAAGGAACCGCATCCTCGCGAAACACGCCGTATTTTCAGAAATATCGACCGCGAGGGGTACGATCCTTCCATCAAATGCTTCATCAAAGACGGTGGCTACAAGACCCTGAAGAAGGTTCTTGCCATGGAACCGGCAGATGTTGTCAACGAAGTGAAAAAGAGTGGTCTGCGTGGCCGCGGTGGCGCAGGCTTCCCCACGGGCGTGAAGTGGACATTCATCCCCAAGGGCAACACCAAGCCCGTGTACCTCGTCTGCAACTGCGACGAATCCGAGCCCGGCACATTCAAAGACCGCTTCATTGTGCACCAAGACCCGCACCAGCTCATTGAAGGCATGATTATTGCCTGCTACGCTGTGCAAGCCCACTACGCCGTCATCTACATGCGCGAAGAGTTCCCCGAGGGAGCCCGCATCATGCAGACTGCACTCAAGGAGGCTGAAGCTAAGGGCTACTTGGGCACCAACATTCTCAAATCTGGCTTCGACCTCAAGATTGTGTTGCACCGCGGCGCGGGCGCATATATCTGCGGTGAAGAAACGGGCCTCATCAACTCCATTGAAGGCGTGCGCCCCTATCCACGCATCAAGCCGCCCTTCTTCCCTGCTGCCATCGGTCTGTATGGCTGCCCCACCATCGTCAACAACGTTGAATCTCTCTGCCAAGTGCGCCAGGTCATGATGATGGGCGGCGAGGCCTATGCCGCAGAAGGCGCGCAGCGCTCCCCCGGCACCCGCATCATCGGCGTGTCTGGCGACGTGAAGCGCCCCGGCTACTACGAGATTGTCTCTGGCTCCATCACCTACGGCGAACTGCTGTATGAACTTTGCGGTGGGCCGCGCGTTGGGCGCAAGTTCAAGGCTATCATCCCCGGCGGTGCATCCGCCAAGGTGATGCGCTGCGACGAGGTGCTCAAGGGCCGCAACCCCGATGGTTCGGTGCGCAACATGACCATCTTTGACGTGCCCTTGGATTTGGACAGCATTGCCCAGCACGGCTCCATGAGCGGTTCCGGCGGTGTCATCGTGATGGACGACACCCGCAGCATGCCCAAGATGCTCAACAATCTCAACCGCTTCTTTGCATGGGAGTCTTGCGGCCAGTGTTCCCCCTGCCGCGAAGGCAACCCCTGGATGTACAAACTTTCCACCCGCATCTGTAATGGTCAGGGTTCCCCGGAGGATGTTGATTTGCTCAAAGACGTGGCAGACAACATCTGCGGGCGCACCGTCTGCGCCTTCGGCGAGGCATGCTCGTGGCCCACTCAGGCTTTCACCACCAAGTTCCGTGATGAATTCCTGGCTCTCACCAAACCCATCAATGCCCTCAAGCCCCACTCTCCCGAGGCGGCCGAGGCTCGTAAATTCCTGACCCGCGAAGACTAACCTTTTGAACGCATGAGCAAAAAACCCGCACTCCTGCCGAAGGACGAGGCCGCTGCTGAAGGCAAGGTCAATGTCCAAATCAACGGCAAATGGTATCGTTTCCCCAAGGGCACCCGCATTGCAGATGCCTGCAACTCCGTGGGTGTACACGTACCCTGCTTCTGTTACCACCCCAAGCTTTCCGTAGCTGGTTCCTGCCGCATGTGCCTTGTTGAGCAAGGCATGCCGCCGCGATTGGCACCGGGCGCTACCCCCACATACAACGAGGATGGCTACCAGACCATCCAGTGGATGCCCCGCGCCATCATCGCCTGCGCCAACACCGTGGCTGAGAACATGGGTATCCGCACCGATGGCAAACTCTGCACCGAGGCCCGCCGCGGCGTACTGGAGTTCCTGCTGACCAACCACCCGCTCGACTGCCCCATCTGCGACCAAGCCGGTGAATGCAAGCTGCAGGAATACACCTCCGACTACGGCAGTGGCACACACCGCTTCACCGAGGCCAAGACCAAGAAGGGCAAGAACCTCTCCCTCGGGCCGCGCGTGAACATGGACCAAGAGCGCTGCGTGCTTTGCCGCCGCTGCATCCGCTTCATGAAGGAAATCGTGGGCGAAGAAGTGCTTGGCGTGGTAGGCCGCGGCACGCACAACGCCGTCAGCTGCTATCCTGGCACCCAGCTGGACAGCAACTACTCCATGAACGTGGTGGACCTCTGCCCCGTGGGCGCTCTCACCAGCAAGGATTTCCGCTTCAAGATGCGCGTGTGGTTCCTCAAGAGCACACCCACCATCGACGTGAACTGCGGCACCGGCACCAACATCAACATCTGGACCCGCGAGCAAAAGGTGTACCGCATCACCCCGCGCCAGAACGATGAGGTGAACAGCTGCTGGATGCCCGACAGCCACCGCCTCAACTACAAGTACATCAACGCCCCTGAGCGTATTCTCACCCCCTTGGTCAAAACAGACGCCAAGGCACCGCAGCGCCCCTCTACTTGGGATGCCACGCTCAACCTCGTGGTCGAGCAGCTGCACAAGTGCGCCCCGGTAGAAGTGGCCATCATCGCCTCTGCCCGCATGACCAACGAAGAGCTTTACATGGCTCGCGCGCTGGCACGCCAGCTGGGTGTCACCAAGTTCGACATCGTACCCCGCAAGGGCGAGAACGACGGCATGCTCATCAGCGAAGACCGCAACCCCAACACCAACGGCGCCAAGCTCATCCTCAACAAGACGGGTGCAGGGCTTGCCAACATCCGCCGCGGCGTGAAGAATGGCAGCATCCGCTCCCTCATCGTATTGGGCGAAGACGTGACGCAGGAGGCCGGCATCCCCGCAGAGGATTTGGCCGAGCTTGATTACCTGCTCGTCATGTCTCACAGCGAGAACGCCACCACCAAGGCAGCCGACGTTGTGCTGCCCGGCGTGACATTTGCAGAAAAATACGGCACCATGATCAACGTAGCAGGTCGCATCCAGCGCCTGAACAAAGCCATCGAGCCCTTGGGCGAATCTCGCTCCGAGTGGTCCATCATGCGCGAACTCACCGAGTTGCTCGGCTGCGATTGCCCCCGCGTGATTGCCTGCCCCAGCCCGATGATGATCCTGGAAGAAATGGCTCTGGAGTTCGAACCCATGAAGGGTCTGACCTGGGGCAACATTGGCAACGAAGGCAAGGTTATCCTCGACACAGGCGTAACCATCCCCCTCATCGAACGCGAAAAATCCAAGAAGTAACCCATAGAAGCCCCATCACAATATGAATACAATCCTTCAATGGTGTGACGCAGTCCTGAGCAACGAGATTTGGTTCTACCTGCTCACCACTGTCATCAAGCTGGTACTCATCTTCGCCGTGATTCTGGCCTTCGTGGTTCTTTCCGTATGGATTGAGCGCCGCGTCGCTGGCTGGATTCAGGACCGCCCCGGTCCCAACCGCGCTGGTATTCCTCTCTTCTTGTTCAAGCGTTTTGGCAGCAAGGAGAAGCAGCCCCTCAAAAATGTGCTTCACTTCTTCGGCATCCCCGAAAGCTGCTGGATTGCACGCCTTTGCAAGTGGCTGCGTTTGGATGGTGAAATCCCCACCTTTGGTCTCATGCAGCCCTGCTTGGACGGTGGTAAGCTCTTCCTCAAACAAGAACTGACCCCCAAGTACGTGCGCAAGGTCTACTTCACCATCGCGCCGATGCTGGTGCTTGGTCCGCCCATGGTGGCAGCCGCCGTCATTCCCTTTGCCTCCACCGTGAACACTTGCTACGGCGAGATTTCCATGTGTGTGGCTAATCTGGGTATCGGCCCGCTGTGGATTTTCGCCATCTCTGGTCTCTCCGTCTACGGTCTTTCTCTGGCAGGCTGGTCCTCCAACTCCAAGTATCCCTTCTTGGGTGGTTTGCGAGCCTCTGCACAGCTCATCTCCTACGAGGTGGCCATGGGTCTTTCCATCATCCCCCTGCTCATGATGTTTGGCACGCTCAACCTGCAAGACATCGTGCAGTTCCAAGCCGACAACGGCTGGACTCTCCTTCCCTTCTGGGGCGAGGGCCTTTCCATACAGCGCTGGGCTATGTATGCGCCCATCGCCATCAGCTTCGTCATCTTTGTGACCTGCGTCTTCGCAGAAGCCAACCGCACACCCTTCGATATGGCCGAGTGTGAAACCGACCTGGTGGGTGGCTACCATACGGAATACTCCTCCATGAAGTTTGCATCCTTCTTCATGGGTGAATACGCCGCCATGGTCATTGGCTCCGCCTTGGTTGTGACCCTCTTCTTCGGTGGTTGGTCCATCGGTTTCGGGGCAGACGCCGCACTTTCCGCATGGAACGAGTGGGTGGCCGTCATCTGCCAATTCCTCATGTTCCTCATCAAGCTGGTAGCCTTCATCGTCTTCTTCGTGTGGGTACGCTGGACCCTTCCGCGTTTCCGCTGGGACCAAGTGATGAAGCTGGGCTGGCTCGTCTTCTTGGAAGTGGCTGTTGCCAACATCTTCCTCGCCGCCGCCATTCTTTATTTCATCCAGTAAACTAGACATCTTTTCATCACTATGTCCTACGTCCCGATTAAACGCCCCAAGTTCTCTTTCCTCGACAAGATTTATGTCGTGGAACTCGTCAAGGGGCTCATCATCACCTTCAAGCACATGGCTCTCTCCCTCATGGGCAAGAGCCGCAGCAAAAAAGAATTCAACGGCAAAGGCGTTGGTGCCTGTATGCCCTTCCCGGAGCAGCGCTGGGATGACCACATGCCCGAGTACTACCGTGGCGCCCCCACCTTGGTACGCGGCGAAGATGGTCGCGAGCGCTGTGTTTCCTGCCAGCTCTGCGAGTTCATTTGCCCTGCCCGCGCCATCACTGTGACCCCCGGTCCTGTGGCTGAGGGTTCTGGCATGGAGAAACAGGAAAAGGCCCCTGCCGAGTTTGAAATCGATATGCTGCGTTGCATCTACTGCGGCATGTGCCAGGAAGTCTGCCCCGAGCAGGCCATCTTCCTCTCCAAAGAATACCTCATCACCTTGACCAACCGCAAGGACGCCATCCGCAACAAAGCTCAGCTTTACAAACTTGGCGGCACGCGCAAGGGTCTTGTCAACAAGTGGAATCAATACAAATAATCATACGACCATGGAATCCGCTATTTCCTCCATTCTTTTCTATGTCTTTGCCGCAGCCGCCGTGCTGTGCGCATTCGGCGTGGTAGCATTCCGCAACCCCGTTTCATCTGCCATGAACATGGCACTTTGCTTCGGGTTCACCGCCGCTGTCTACTTTGGCATGGGTGCGCAATTCCTCGGCATTGTGCAGCTCATCGTCTACGCTGGCGCTATTCTGGTGCTCTTCCTCTTCATCATCATGATGCTCGACATCAAGGCTGAAGAACACTCCCGCAAGAGCTTCCCGTTGGCATGCATCGCCGTCATCATCGCTGGCATCTTCGCTGGCTTCGTCACCAAAGTTGCCATCAGCCTGCCTGGTGCTACCATCGGTGAGTGCCCCGCCATAGTGCTCTGCGAGAGCGTTGGTGATCTGGCACCCGGTTCTATTGCCCAGAAGGCGCAGACGGAAGGTCTCGCACCCTATGGTGCCGCCATGCCCGAGCTCAGCCCGGCAGTTGCCGCCAAGATTTTGGGCGCCGATGATGCAACCGCCGAAGCCGCCACAGCCTTCCCCGACACGAAGCTGCTCGGCCAGAGCTTGTTCACCAAGTACAACATTCCCTTCGTCATCCTCAGCTTTGCCTTGTTGGCCGGCACCGTTGGTGCAGTGGCACTGGGTCGCAAGCTTCGCAAAGATTAACCCTCATTTTCACACACGTATATGACTCCTCTCGCTCATTACCTGATTTTCTCAGGCATCCTGTTTTCCATCGGGTTAGCAGGTGTGATTATCCGCAAGAACATCATCGTGGTCTTCATGTGTCTGGAGATGATGCTCAGCGCAGCCAACGTTTCCTTGGTGGCATTCTCCCGCGCACAGGGAGTAGAAGGCGTACCCGTGTATGATGCACAGGTGCTCGCCCTCTTCATTGTCGCCATTGCCGCAGCAGAAGTTGCCATCGGCCTTGCTCTCATCGTGGCTATGTTCCGCGCCCGCAAGTCGGTGGAAAGCTCCGCACTCAACACCCTTAAAGACTAACTTTCGACCCAACCATGATTCAGAATCTTCCCTGGTTATTCCTCTTGCTGCCCTTGGTCGTGGCAGCAATTGACTGGCTGTGCTTCAGCAAATGCCCCCGCACAGCTGCCAGTCTTTCCACCCTCTCGGCCATTGCAACATTTGCGCTCTGCGTTGCTTACCTCAACGGCATGCAGACTGGCACGCCTGATGTTTACACATGGTTGCCCACAAAGGAGGGCATGACCTCCCTCAGCATGGGCTTGGTGACAGATGCTCTGGCCATGCGCATGATGCTCGTCGTCACAGGTATCGGCTCTTTGGTGCACATCTTCTCCCTTGGTTACATGAAGGGCGACTCCAGCAACCTGAGCCGCTACTTTGCTGGGCTGAGCATCTTCATGTTCAGCATGAGCACCATCGTTCTGGCAGACAACCTGGCCATGACCTTCATTGGCTGGGAAATGGTGGGCTTCTGCTCCTACTTGCTCATCGGCCACTGGTTCCACAAGGACAGCGCTGCTGATGCCGCCAAGAAAGCCTTCATCACCAACCGCGTGGGCGACTTCGGCTTCCTCATCGGTATCCTGCTGACGCTCGCCGTCTTCGGCACCATCTCCTTTGCTGAGATGGGTGGCAAGGCCGCCAGCATTGCTCCGGCTCTGCTCACCGTCACCATCATCTGCCTCTTCTGCGGTGCCGTTGGCAAATCCGCACAATTCCCGCTGCACGTATGGCTGCCCGACGCCATGGAAGGCCCCACGCCGGTCTCCGCACTCATCCACGCTGCAACCATGGTGGCAGCTGGTGTATACATGCTGGTGCGTCTGCAAGTGAGCATGGGCACAGAGGCCTTCACCGAGACCGCCTGCATCACCATCGCCTCCGTGGGTGCTATCACCGCTGTGCTGGCCGCCCTCATGGCCATGCAGCAGGACGACATCAAGCGCGTGCTGGCATACTCCACCCTTTCCCAGCTGGGCTACATGGTCATGGCCGTGGGTCTGCTGGCTGGTGAGGCTGCCATGTTCCACCTCTACACGCACGCATGGTTCAAGGCCCTGCTCTTCTTGGGTGCCGGCGCCATCATCGTATGCTGCCACCACGAACAAGACATCTGGAAGATGGGTGGCTTGGCCAAGCGCATGCCCCTGACCGTGCTTTGCTTCCTCATGGGCACCTTTGCCCTCATCGCCATCCCTGGCTTCTCCGGCTTCTTCTCCAAGGAGGCCATCCTGCACGCCGCGCTCGAAACTTGCCCCGTCTTCTTCTGGGTGGGTGCAGGCGTAGCCGCCCTGACCACCTTCTACATGACCCGTCTGTGCTTGGTAGCATTCTGCGGTCAGGCCCGCGACCACGGTGCCGCCGAAGCCAAGGAGGCAGGTCCCACCATGCTTCTTCCCCTGCTGGTGCTGGGTGTCATGGCCATCATCTCCGGCTATGGCTTCATTGCCGACTTCTTGGTACCCTACACTGGGTTTGAAGCCCACGGCTTTGAACTGGGGCTGCCCTTCTATGTGAGCATGGGCTCGCTGGCACTGGGTATCGTCGCTGCCCTCCTCGTCTACGGCTGGGGCAAGCGCACCACCGACCCGCTGGCTGGCAACTTCATCTCCACCGCCCTGCGCAAGCGCCTCTACATCGACACCATCTACGACAAGGGGCTCATCGGTGGCATTCAGGAATACGGTGCACAGATTATTGAGTTTGCAGATGCCGCACTCATCCGTGGCGTGATTGTACAAGGCTTTGCCTGGCTTACCGCCAAGGTTGGCATGCTGCTGAGCTGGATTCAGAATGGCTCGCTGCGCGCCTACGCCCTTGTGGCAGGCATCGGCATCGTCATCTTCGTGTTCATCCTTGCCTTCACCATTCCCACCCTTTAACCCTTTTTCACAACCATGCTTATTTGGCTCATTCTCATTCCCGTGATTGCCGCAGCCCTCATTGGGCTGCTGCGCACCCCTGGTCGCGCCACGGCAATCGTCAGCGCCACGCTCACCCTCATCTTGGGTGTATGGGCGGTGCTCTCCGCCACCTTCTGCCCAGAGTGCTGCGACAGCAGCTGCTGGTCGGCATTCGGTGGTTCCACCTTGCAATTCCGTTTGGACTTGCCGCTGTCTCGCATCATGGTGCTGCTTTCCGTTCTGGTGACCTTTGCCGCCATTCTTGGCATGAAGGCTCCCAACAAGGACGCTGAGCGCAGCTGGAGCATCTCCGCCTTGCTGCTCTCCACTGGTGCAATCGGCGCATTCATGTCCGACAACATCATCTCCTTCTACGCCTTCCACGAACTGGCACTCATCCCCACCTTCGTGATGATTGGCTTCTATGGCCGCGGGGATCGCCGCACCATTGGCTGGTCTGCCACCATCTACTTGGGCTTGGCATCCATGGTGCTGCTGGCTGGCTTGCTGCTGCTCTGCGCAGAAACCAGCGCTTGGAGCTTCACGGACATGGCCGCCAACGTGCGTGAGGGAATCGTACCCACCTCCACCTGCCTCATCGCCGCACTGCTGCTGGTGGGCTTTGGCACGCTGGTGTCTCTGTTCCCCTTCCACAGCTGGGCAGCTCCTGCCTATGCTAGCGCGCCCACCCCCATCGCCATGCTGCATGCGGGTGTGCTCAAGAAGTTCGGTCTGTATGGTCTGTTCACCTTGGCCTACGTCTTTGGGCCTGCCTGCACAGATTTGTTTGGCTGCTGGAACAACGTCTTGCTTGTTCTCCTGCTCGGCAACATCCTCTGGGTGGGCTATGTCACCGTCTCCCAGACTCGCTTGGACAACATGCTGGGTAACTCCTCGGTGATGCACATGGGCTACATCTTCTTGGCCTTTGCCGCATACGTGGCCTCGGGTGCTTCCAACGAACTTGCTTTCAAGGGTGCTTCCCTGCTCATGCTGGCACACGGCTTGACCATCGCCATGCTCTTCTTGCTCTGCGGGCAGATTGAGAGCCAGACACGCACCTTGGAGCTGGACTCCATGGGTGGTCTGGGTCGCAAGCTTCCGGCTCTGGGCTTCCTCTTTGGTTTGGCTGGCATGGCCTCGATTGGTCTGCCCCTGTTGGCCAACTTCCCTGGCGAGTTCACCATCTTCATCTCCTGCTTTGAGGGGTGGACACCCGGTGCACCTCAGGTAGATGGCTGCATACTTGGCAGCATCGCTGCTTGGTTTGGCAACTTGGGTCCGGTGCAGCTCACGCTCATCTTCGCCCTGTGGGGCTTGGTCATCAGCGCCATCTACATGCTGCGCGCATTCCGTCGCATCTTCGAAGGCAACACCGTCCTCGCCACCGAGCGTGCCACCCGTTTGAGCTGCGCAGACATCGCTGCTGCCACCTTCTTGGCGATCTTCATCGTCATCTTCGGCATCATTCCTCCCGTCCTCTGATAACACGGTCAATCAAAACATAACTGAACAACATGGATACTACACTCTCATCCTACACCTGGTGCCAGTTCGCGCCCGAATTCGCACTCGTGGCCGTGGCCGTCATCATCCTTCTGGCAGATGCGTTCCTGCCGCAGATTCCCAAGCGCATCTACGCGCTGGTGGGTGCAGCTGGGGCATTCGTCATCACCTGCCTCATGGCTCGTGGGGAATACGCCAACTGGTTTGGCTTCCTTGCCTGTGCCGCTACCACCCTCACCCTTCTTCTCGCCTACGATTACCGCAAGGTCACCTGCGAATCCATCGCAGGCAAAGAGAATGAAGACGGCACCGCCGAGTTCTATGCCCTGCCCCTCATCGCCTGCGCAGGTATCTGCTGCTTGGGCCAGGCCAAAGACCTGATTATGCTCTTCGTGAGCTTGGAGGTCATCACCCTCAGCTCCTACGTGCTGGCTGGTTACTTCCGCCGCAACCAAGGTTCCATCGAGGCTGGTGTCAAATACCTCATCCTTGGTGCCATGAGCACCGGTCTGTTGGTATTTGGTGCGGCTTGGTACTTCGGCACGACGGGTTCCTTCGATTTGGATCCGCTCATGGCACACACTGCTCTTTCTCACGGCTACCTGAGCACAGGTTTCCTGATGGCGGTGGCTCTGCTGCTGGCTGGCGCACTCTTCAAGGTAGGCGCTGCCCCCATGCACATGTGGATTCCGGATGTGTATCAGGGTGCCCCCACCCCCACCTCCAACTTCTTGGCTATTGCCTCCAAGGCAGCTGGCTTTGCCGCTCTCTGCTTGCTTCTGCGCCCCTTCCGTCCCTTTGCCGAGGCCTATCCCGGCACGGTGAGCATCTTGGTGCACAGCCTCTCCATCGTGGCTGCTGCCACCCTGCTGATTGGCAACTTGGGAGCAATTGGTCAGCACAACGCCAAGCGTCTGCTGGGCTACTCCTCTATTGGTCAGGCTGGTTTCATCCTCATCTTCTTCGTGAACCTCGGTGGCGACATTGAACCCTACGTGTTCAACTACCTGCTGGCCTACGCCTTGGCTACGGCTGCCGCCTTCTTCGCGATTGCCATGCTCCGCACACAGCGCGGTAGCGAGGAAATCTCCGCCTTCCGCGGCTTGGGCAAGACCAACCCCCGCACAGCTTTCCTCATCACCGTGAGCTTTGCCTCCTTGGCTGGTGTACCCCTCACCATGGGCTTCTTGGCCAAGTACTATTCCTTCTGCGCCCTCATTCAAGCCATGGGCAACTGGAGTGGCCTGCTGTGGTTGCTTCCTGTGATGATTGTGTGCGCTGCCGCAGGTTTCTACTACTACTTCAAGGTGCTGCGCGCCATGTACTGGGAGAAGCCGCTGGAGAGCGACAAGCCCCTGCGCGTTCCCGCCGTCACGGCAGCCGTGCTCACCGCTTGCAGCATTATCATCATCCTGATGGGCACCTACCCCCTGCTCTTTAGCTGAGCTTGCAGGAGATGATATAAACACCCATCCATTCATTCTCAACACCTCATCCCCTGCGGTCTCTACCGTGGGGGATGTTTTTATACAATCAAACGCGACACAATGACCCCCAATTCACCCAAAGCATGGTTCTTAGGCGTCCGCCCCAACAGCTTCAGCGGCTCCGCCATCCCCGTCCTTGTAGCTTCCGCCATGGCCTATACAGACGGATGCCTCAACTGGCAGATTGCTCTACTCTGCCTGCTGACTGCCATCTTTTTGCATATCGTGACCAACCTCGTCAATGAATACTGTGATTTCCATAACGGCATGGATGACCCCGCTTACCTGAGCCCAGACCGCATGTACGCACGCGGCTACATCACCCCCAAGGCCATGAAGTGGGGCATCATCGTTGCTGGGCTCTGCGCCTGCATCTCAGGGTGCGCGCTGATGTTCTTTGGCAACTGGCAGTTCATCATTCTTACAGGAGTCATCTGTCTCATCGCAGCGCTGGCATACACCGCGGGGCCCTTCCCCCTCGCCTATAACGGGCTGGGGGATATAGCCGTTGTCCTCTTCTTCGGCGTCGTACCAGCTTGCGCTACATATTACTTGCAAAGCGGTGAGTTCACGCCTGATATCATCTGTGTTTCCATAGCCTGCGGACTGATTGTAGACACCATGCTCGTGCTCAATAATTACCGCGACCGCGATGCAGATAAAGCCAACGGCAAGCGCAGCATCGTTGTGATTCTCGGCCCTGCGGTGGGGCGCTGGGGATACCTCCTCTTGGGGCTCTTGGCCATCGGCCTTTGTCTTCTGATGCTGCAATGGGGGCGCACCTGGGCGGCCTTGCTACCCATCATCTACTTAGTACCATTTCTTCACACATGGCGGCGCATCATGCGTATCGACCAAGGCCCCGAGCTCGACCTCTGCTTTGCCGCTACCGCGCGCAATATCCTCATCTTCGGCGTGCTGCTCACCGTCGGTATCCTGTTGGGGTGACACCCCCGATACAAGCAAACATTTAACCCGTGGTGATGTTCCATCGCCACGGGGTTTTCATGGCTGTCCCCCCACATACGGCAGAAGGGATAAATCTGGCTACAACACCGAGATGTCGGTGAACAAGAAAAACAACGTGCACAGCAGCGAGGGCAAAATAATCGCGAATGCGCACAACAGACTCCGCTTCCAAGACAGACGGAACACCCCGCTCAGCATGAGAGCATAGCAGGCGAAGGGTATGAAAAACCTAAGAGCCATCAAACCATACACCAACACCATACTCATGTCCCCCATGAACAGATCAACCGGGGTGAATATATGCAAGCGCACCTGTGTCACGACACATGAAGCGAAGAACGTGCATTGAGAAGCCGCAGCAGCCAGCAACATACACCGTCCATAGGAGCAGCTGGCAGAGCGAGCAAACAACCACACAATAAGCCCATCGAACAGGACAGACAGGTATTTAGATACCGCAAATTGAGCCTGATATCCAGCACCGATTTCACCGTAGGCCTCCACAGCAGCCAAGATGTCTATCACCCACGCCACGAGTCCATAGATGGCCAAGGCGAGAAGGCTCTCTCGCCACGTTTTTTTCAGTAGATAGCGCCCCAACAGCACCACGAGTACATCCCCTCGGTACAACAAGACCGTACACCAGTGACCCACACTCACATCTGGCGCACGGAGAAGAAACACCAGCAGCAGCCCCATGTAGGCCACGGCCGCCAATACGCTGCGCTTGTAATCTGAAGGGTGCGGACGCAACCACGCCAAAGCCAACAATATGGCTACCAGCACGATGGCGTACGAGACGCAATCATATATATCCACATTCATAAATCTTAGGACTCACCCTGAGTGCGCAGCCCCCATACGCATGTAGGTGATAGAATAGGTACCCTGTGGCGCTCATCTTCCCCGGGCAAGTAAAGAGCATACTCCTGAGGCTTGGCACAACGTGCATCCTGCACGCGGCGTTTCAAATTACACCAGCGGTAGGCAAAATGGTGGCGTTTGCGCACATACCAAGGCATTTCTTGGCAAAGTTCATCCCACTCGCGGCGAGAAGTCTCGGTCCACGCCAAGTTGCTACCCGTCACCGTGAAAGTGCTCGTCAGCAACTCAGGCAACACAAGGAAACGCGGTGCAGCATGCACCAAATCGCGGTAAAACACCACGTCGGCTATGGCTTTCCACCGCGCATCAAAGCGTATACCATGGCGGCGGAACACATCCGCACGGTGAAAACACGAACAGGTGATAATTTCGCACACGGTCTTGCTGCTCCACGGGTGGGGCATGATGGGGCGGCGGTGGCAAATGTAGCGGCTGTCAGCATCCACGATGATATAGGTACCCAGCGCCACCTCGGCCTCGGGGTGCTGCTGCATGGCACGAGCCACACCAGCCAGAGCCCCGGGCAGATACTGTTCATCGCTGTTGAGGTGAGCCGTCACATCCGCATCATCCGGCAACAGGGCCCAGGCTCGGTTGATGGCATCGTACATCCCGGCATCGCGTCCACTCTGATAGGTGAACACATACCCTGCCCTACCGCTTTGCTCCTGCTGCCAAGTCTGCAGCCACTCAGCCGTACCATCATCCGAGCCGCCATCTTGCACATGGTGGTGCACCTCCACCCCCTCTGCGGCCTGATCAGCCACCGAGCGTACACAACGCTGCAACCAAGACAAGGCGCGGAACGTAGGCGTGACAATGTAGAATTTCATAGCAATTGGCATCACATACGAGAATCAAGCAACGCCTGCACAGCTTCACGCATGGCGTTCAGCCCCGCGAGCAGCAGCTCGGGAGAAGTTGCGAAGTTCAGACGCACGCACTGGGGCGAGCCGAAATTGGCACCGTTGTCCAGATACACATCTGCCTTTTCCAAGAAAAACTTGTGGGGAGATTCTACCCCCAGAGCAGAGCAATCAATCCACGCCAAATAAGTGGCCTCTTGGTGGCGAGTCTTGAGCTGGGGCATGTGCTCCGCTATATAATCATACACCGTCTGGCGGTTGATGCGCAGGGAGCGAATGAGTTGTTCGTGCCAGGCCCATCCCTGTGTATAAGCCGCCAGAGAAGCGGCATAGGCAAACACATTGAGCGTGGGCAAGCTGTGACCTTGTGTCTTGCAGATGGCTGCGCGCAACTCGGCATTCGGCACGGCCATGTAGGTGAAACAGATACCCGCAATGTTGAACGTCTTGCTCGGGGCGCTCAGCATCACCACACGCTGCAAGAATGATTCTGGCAGCGTGAGGGCGCATTGGTGCTGCACCCCTTCATCCAACACCAAATCGCAGTGTATCTCATCCGAGCACAAAATCAAATCATGGCGCTCACAAAAAGCGGCCACTTTTTCCAGCTCGTCTCGCCGCCATGCGCGGCCCAAGGGGTTGTGGGGGTTGCACAGCAAAAACAAACGCGTGTTGGGGCTCACTGCGGCCTCCATCGCTTCCCAATCAAACTGCCATAAACCGTCGCGATTCACATAGGGCACCGTCAGCAAACGGCAGCGGGCATCTTCATGGCAATGCAGCATGGGCGGATAGGCGGGTGAGCACACCATCACCTCGTGCTCGGGGCTGTGGCACACCGTGCGCGCTACGAGTGTAAACGCAGGCACACAGCCTGGTAGCGCGTGCAGCCACTCGGGCTTAACCCCGCTCACACCGTGCCGGTCTCGCAAATACGCGCAAATAGCCTCACGCAATTCATCCGTCATGAAAGCATAGCCATAAAAACGGTGATTCAAGCGCCGCTGCAAAGCATCTACCACGCACGGGGGAGACTCAATATCCATATCCGCAATACCAAAAGGAATAGGACCCTGCAAATCCCACTTGATATTACCCGTTTCTCGGCGGCTATCGGTAGAGGCAAAGCGTATCATATCTGTTCGGAGGGGCTCTAGCTGCTCCGTCCAAGTCATTTTACCACGCTCTTACTAGAGAGCAAGCCCCGATTGCTTTTTGAGCGCATTTTCCCCGCTAAAAAATCCCCCTCGATAGGATGATATGGTGGCCCATGTAAGGCAGCGGGAAGAGCCTCTTTCACCCTCATGACAATCAAAGCCCACCTGCACAAGCAGATGGGCTTTGATGATTCATTTTTGTATCAAGCACAGAGCTAACCTTTACTTAGCAGCGCTGGGAGGATTGCCATAGTTGCGGCAACTCTTGTTAGTGCACTTGCTGATGAGGGTATCTCCCATCATGCAGGACATGCAGAGCTTCGTAGGAGCAGGAGCTGCAGGCTTGTCAACCGGTGCGGGCGCAGGGGCCGGAGCTACAGGCTGAGGCTCAGGAACCGGATCTATAGGCTTGGGTGCAGGAACCGGATCTATGGGCTTGGGTGCAGGAGCCGGCTCTACAGGCTGAGGTGCAGGTGTAGGCTTGGAGCCTTCACCCTTCCCAGGACGCTGAGCCTGCTGCTGGCCTTGACCATGATTGGGGCGCTGAACCTGCTGCTGACCCTGACCGGGACGGTCCATGTGCTGACCAGGCTTACCATGGCCTTGACCGGGACGGTCCATGTGCTGACCGGGCTTGCCGTGGCCTTGACCGGGGCGGCCCATGTGCTGGCCGGGCTTACCGTGGCCTTGACCGGGGCGGCCCATGTGCTGGCCGGGCTT
>JAZTYM010000009.1:0-16641 GCA_045637025.1 Akkermansia sp.
AAGCCATTTACATGCAATAAGTAAGAATTGGGGGGGGGTGGGGATTTTATTCATAAAATGTGAAGCTTGGCGTTTCTTTCCCGTAGGTGGGGTCAATCAATCACGCTCCAGAGGCGGCCATTGGCGGCATGGATGAGGCGGATGGGGAGGTCGAAGGCCTGGCGGAGGTTGGGTTCGGTGAGGACGTCGTGGCGGGGGCCATTGGAGATGATTTGGCCCTCTTTGAGAATCATGCCGCGGTCGAAGATGGGGAGGATATCCTCGATACGCTGGGTGATGAAGATGAGGGTGAGCTCGGGGCGAGCGGCGGCCATGTCGGCGATGGTGTTGAGAAGGAATTCGCGGCCGGCGATATCGAGGAAGACGCTGGGTTCATCCAGAATCATGAGCTCGGGGTTGGTCATGAGGGCACGGGCGATGAGGACTTTCACCTGCTCGCCAGAGCTCATGGTGCACACGGGGCGGTCCATGAGGTGCTCTGCGCGCAGGGAGCGCATGAGCTCTGCGGCGCGCGCTTCTTCTTGCTCTGTCGGCTCGCGGAAGAGGCCGATGGTGGCATCTGGGCCAGAGAGTACCATCTGGCGGCCCGTCCACTCGCGGTCTCCCAGCCACTGGTGCATGAGGGGGCTCACCCACGCGATTTTTTTGCGCAGCTCTTGCAGGTTGACTTGCCCAAAGCGCTTCCCCAGCACCTCGACCACCGCGCCAAAGACGGGCCACGCATAGCCCATGAGCATGCGCACGAGCGTGGTCTTGCCGGCACCATTGGCACCGAGCACAAAGTAGCGCTCACCGCGGCGCACCTGCCAGTCGATACCCTTCAGGATTTCGCGCCCGCTCAGGTAGACGCGGGCACCCTGCACGTTGATACAGCACTCTGTTTGCATTATTCTTCGGTTTGGTAGCGGTCGCGGCTAGCTTGCATACGGTTGTCGGCCTCCTCGCGAATCTTGTTGGCTTTTTTGACATCCCCCGCCCGCTCATAGGCATCTGCAATCAGGTTTTGGATGGCAACCTCCTTGGAGAGCTTGAAGTGGTCTCCCCCGCCCGAGCGCACATGCTTTTCAAAGAGTTTTTCCACGTCTTTGGCCATGGCTTTCCACTGGCGGTCGGTGGCCTCCTCGCCCATGAAGGTGATGTACTGGTGAAGGAGCTGCTGGAAAATATCACCGCGGCTGGTGTATTCCTTGAGCTGCTTTTTGTAGAGGACGGAGAGCCCGCGGATATCCCCCTGCTCGCTCAGGAGGCGGCCTTGGCGCTCAATGGCCTCGACGATGAGGTCGGAGCGGCCCTCACCCACGGTGCGCTTGAGGGTGTCCATGCTGCGCTTCATGGAGCTCTTTTGAGAGGATGTGCTCTTGCTGGCCATGAGGTATTTGTCCTCCACTTCGGTAGCAAGGTCGATGAGCTCGCCATTTTTGCGGCCATGGCGCATGAGATTTTGGCTGATAGAGCGCCAGACCTCAGATTCGGGCATATTGTCCTTGTCGAAGGCGAGGACGCGTACGCGGTTGGCCCAACCGGCGGTGAGCAAGGGGTAGGCCGAGGTCACAAACTTGGCGGCGCCACGGGCCTCGGCGCTGCTGCCGATGCGCATGAGGTAGGAGGAGAGCAACATACCGTCTGCCGCTTTTTCCATCTTGTCATCGGTGGTCTTTTTGGTCTGGTTGAGCAGCATGCTTTCATGCAGCCAGCGGCCGGAGCAGCTGTTGGCAAAGCGGCCGGTCTTGTAGCCGTAGGAGCCTGTTTGCTGCCAGGTCACCCCATCTATCAGCGAGGCAATCCACGCGTGGCCACCGCGGTCGCCATCGCCCACGATGTAGACCGCCGGGATGCCGGCACACTTGGCGGTGGTGTGGGCAAAGTAGGCTTGATCCATGCAGATGCCGCCTTCTTTGCGGATTTCTGCGAAGGTGTAGCTGGTGTAGGGATCCACCTTTTGGGTGGCGCGGTCCATGCGGTAGCGGATAGAGGCATAGGCCTCGCCCCAGTTGGCTTGGCCGTATTTCAAATTGTTGAGCACCCATTCAAACTCAGAGCGCGGCAGGCGCACGTCCACCACATAGAGAAGCTGGCTCACGCTGAGCTTTTTGATATCTGTGACCAGCTTTTTGGCGGCGTCCTTCTCGCGGAAGTAGTCGTAGACCTCCACCATGGAAAGCGCGGGGCTCTTGGAGTTGCGCACCTTGGTGGGGGCTTGTGCGGCGGCGGGAGAGACCAGCGAGCAGGCAACGGCCAAGTTCAGGTACTTGCTGCGGTCTTTGGCGGGGGTGCGCTCCCACAAATCAAAGAAAAGGCGGATGGCATAGCCCATGTTGGCGGGGTTGCCCTCGTTCATCATGAAGTTTTGCAGCAGGGTGTGCAGCGGCTGCGTCTTATCCCGCAATGCCCACTGGAAGAAGAGCTTGGGCGCCTGCGGCCCGTTGGTGTATTCTTTGGCACTGGGTGCCAGCATCTCGCTGAGCACTTGGCTGCCGGCCATGTCCGTCAGCAAGCACAAGTCAATGGCCTGCACCAAGTTGCGGCAGCGGGCATAGACGCTGTGCCCCAGCTTATCCCCCGAGATGAGCTCCGGCACCGCGGCCTTGATGCGAGGGTTGAACGCGGCGGCAAAGGCATCGAAATCACCGCGGCTCAACAAGCCATCTACCATCGTGTTGAAGCTGGTCAAATGAACAGGCAGATTGCAATCCGACCCCGTGAGCGGCAGCTCGGCGGCGTAGTGCGAGGGCACTTCGGGGGCCTCTTGGGGGGTGTCCTCTGCGGGCTCATCGCTTTGCTCTTGGCGGCGGCGGGCTTCTTCCTCCAAGCGGCGGCGCTCAGCCTCCTCTGCGGCCTTGCGGGCGGCTTCTTCTGCAGCTTGGCGCTCGGCCTCTTCTGCGGCCTTGCGTGCAGCTTCGGCCTGAGCTTGGCGGTGGGCTTCTTCCGCCGCGCGGCGGGCCTCCTCAGCCTCGCGTGCGCGGCGTTCGGCCGCGGCCTTGCGCGCCATGGCCTCGGCCTTGGCTTGTTGCTGCGTGTGGTAGAAGTAATAACCGCCCCCACCCAGCAAGCCCAGCGCCAACACAACACCTACGATGAGGCCGGCGGGTGATTTGCTTTTGCGGGGGGAAGTGAGAGTCGTCGGTACAGAAGGCTTCAGCTTGATGGCCATGACAACATTGTACACAAATCCCCTTGACAATGCAATACCACAAATCAAGAATATCAAGCAACCGCGGCAAGAATTCCACCGCGATGAACGCGCCATACGCAACTGCGAAGCCGCCCGCCCCTCTGCGAGCCACAGGCGAGCGGATTGATGAACCCCGAACGCAGTGAGTGGGTGGCATCCCTTAGCCCAGCGTGCAGCCACGCTCGTGGCGAAACGCTGGGATAGGCAAGAAAAAGAAATGGAACCCCGTAGCGCAGCGGAGCGGGTGGCATAAAGCGTAGCCTTGTGCCGCACCTCTGCCCTTGGTACACACCGACTGGGTATTCCCCGCTTGATGCCAGCCAGCGGGGCGCGCGGAGCTTCTCCATTTGAAATTGGCAATTTTCATTTTGAGATTCAAACCAGCTCCCGCGTTTCCTCATGGGGTGTGAGGCAGATAGAGATTGACACTCAAAACACGGGCGTGTAAGATAGAGCCAATCACTTAAAACACGCTCACGCCGCGCCTCATGAATATACCATTTCTCCCTTTTCTGACGGGTCATAGAGCCTTTTGCAAGTTTTTGAAAAAGAACTATGGCTACACAGATGTGCGCCCCTTTTCTCCGCACCAGCGCTTTGCTACCAGCATGAACTCCATCTACTTGGCCAAAGATGCAGAGGGAAAGACGATTTTCATCAAGGCGTGTCGCTATGCAGATATGAGTGAAAACGAGTATCGCAGCGGACTTGAGCTGTGGCAACAAGCCCCCGAGCACTTTGCCAAGCCACTTGCGTATTACGCGGGGGATACCTTCTCCTTTTGCAGCGCTGAATATGTGCCTGGCAAGGACTTGATATCGCTGCTGCAAAGCGGGGAGGCATTGACGGGCGAACAAAAGGCCCAGATTGTGGAAGACATCTACACCATCTACCAGGCGCTCAAGCGCGCCAACATCGTGCACCGAGATGCCGATATCAAAAACATGCTATACCGCAATGGTCGGGTGGTGCTCATCGATTGCCAGCTCGCCACCCAGCCCATCAACACCAAATCGGTGACTTTCTTTAACGACATCTTCAAAATCTGCTCAAGCCGATGGTACGGGAAAGCCAGCATGAAGTTGCTGGAGTGGGATGACACGGTGCGTCTCCTCATCGCGGTGCGCAAGGTGGGTTGCAGCCCAGAGCACCAAGAACGCTTCGATTTCATCTGCTCAGAGCTAGAAAAAGCGCAGGGAACCTTTGTCTACACCTACCCCTACCCCAGCATGGAGGAACTGCAGCAAGCCCTGCGCAAAGGCCGATTCCTGAGCCGCTTCCACCACCAATCCAAAATGCGCCACCGCTACCGCTGCGTGGTGAAGCAGCTGGAGTTCTTCCAGCAGAATCACCCCGACGCCCGGTAAGGGCTGCCCCACCTCCATGCGGAGGTTACAAGAAAAGAAAACAGCACACCGCGAACCATACGCGAGGTGCTGTTTCTTTTTACAACGAAAGCGCTTGGGCGGAATCAGGAAAAGTGCTTGATGTACTTGATGATTTCCTTGGCCTTGCGGTACTCCTCGGGGGTGCCAATATCCAGCCAATACCCCACAATGGGGAAATAAGTGAGCTTGCCGCCACTAGCCAGAAGTCTTTCCATCAAATCCGTGGTATCGCAGCGTTCATCTCGTGTCATGGTTTCAATGAGGCTGCGGCGAATCAGGTAAATACCAGCGTTGGAATAGTAGGTGTATGTGGGCTTCTCTTCGAACGAGGTGACGCGGTCCATATCCGTTTTCATCACGGCATAGGGCACGGAGATGTTGTACGGGGTAGCCGCTACAGACATATCGGCGCCACTTTGGAGGAAATGCAGGTAGAACTCCTCTAAATTAATATCGGTGAAGAGGTCCGAATTCATCACCAGCACCACATCGTGCTCAAAGTGGTCAATGCGGGTGATAGCACCCAGTGTGCCCAGCGGCTTATCCTCGGTCACATAGCGCATGCGCAAGCCTTTGGCTGAACCATCTCCAAAAAAGGCTTGGATTTGCTCACCCAGGTAGCGGATGCACACAGTCACGTTATCGATACCCATGGAGGCGATGTTGTCCACATTGTACTCCATGATGACCTTGTTGCCGAGGGGGAGGAGCGGCTTGGGGGTGGTATCCGTCAGCGGGCGCAAGCGTTCGCCCCTGCCCCCCGCCATGATGACGGCATCCAGCGGCAGGATGGTCTTGACCTCTCGCAGGTCGATGAGGCGCTCGATACGATTTTCGGCATCAAGCACCGGCACGACGTGGATGTTCTTGCGGCGAATACGCGAAAGGTCATCGGGCGAAAAGTCGCCACCTCGGATGGCCTCAAACTGGCGGATGCAAATATCCCCAATGGGTGAATCCAAAGTCGCGCCACTTATCAAGGCGCGCCGAATATCACCGTCTGTCACCGTACCAATGACGGATTCCGCCTCATCCACAATAAAAAGCGTGAGAGCGGAAGAACTATTCAGCTTCTTTAGTGCATCCAATACATTGGACTGCACGGACAGTGTACATTTATTAATATTTGTCATGTCAAATCAATGTATTACGGAATATTTACCAAATTATCTTGAAGGAGCAGTTCGGCCATTTTCCAATCGAATAATGTATCCAAATCAACGGAATAAGAATCGTTGGTCACGAACTTGCGGATTTTATCGAGACCAAACAGCCCCTTTGACTTAATAGAAGAGGGATTGATGACATAGAGCGACCCAGTGAACTCATAAGCAGGGGGTGCATCTTGACGGCGCACATAACTTCTATCCCCCTTACTGATGCGCAAGAAGCCCTTCTCATCGTCCTCGAAACAATTATAGTAAGGATTCGTGGCAGTCTCTTTCACAGAGACGACCATATCCACCTCGGGAGTATAGGCCTCAAGGATTTGCCTGACTTGTTCGCAGCTGCGGAAAGGAGATGTGGGCTGAAGCATCAAAATCGCATCCACCTGCATGCCTTTTGATTCATAAAATTCCAAAGCATGCAGCAACACTCCATTGGTGCCTGCGGTATCGGTAGCCAACTCAGCGGGACGCACAAAAGGCACTTTCAGGCCATATTCCTCGACGCAAGAGATGATGGCCGCGTCATCCGTCGACACACAAATTTGCTCATCTGCCACCACAGAGCGTGCGGCATCGATGGAATACCGAATGAGGGGTTTACCACCCATGGGCTTGATATTTTTGCCGGGTATACCCTTGCTGCCCCCGCGAGCGGGAATAATGACGAGTAGATTTTTCATACGAGATTATAGAATTTTTTAATAGCGAGCTGATTCAAATCAACCGAAGCCAAGGTATTGACGATGGAGTCAGTCGTGCCGGGGATATCATAAGGATTCTGACAATGGCGGGCCATATCCGTGAATGCAGGGGAAAGAATCTGCTGCAAGCCCTGCACCACCTCATCGTATGTAGAACCACAATGATATACACTCTCGGCAGCGATGCGCCCCTGCTGCCGCGGCCCAATATTCAAGGTAGGAATGCCAAAGCTAGGCACCTCAATAATGCCGCTTGACGAATTACCGACAACTGCCGTCACGTATTGCAAGGCCGACAAATAGCGCTTCATGCCCAGCGAAGAATAGACAGCCGTGCGCTCAGGTTGCTGCGCTGCATACTGCTGAATCATGTCGGCAATAACACGGCTATCCGTATCAGAATTGGGCATCGTGAACAACAACTTGTATTCAGGGAACGCATCGAGCGCGCGCAGTAATGCCGCGCTTTGCTCGGCGGCACTCTGGTGGCCCAGAGTCACAGGATGATAGGTGATAAGAAGGCTTTTCTCTCCAAATGAGAAGCCCAAATTTTCCTCCAATTCGGCTTGGCTCATGAGAGGGACCTTGTGTATATTCTCAACACCCGGTGCCCCCACGCAAAAGACGCGTTCGGGAGGCTCGCCCAACTGAATAATACGCTGTCGATATGGTTCGGTTGCGGCAAAATGCAAGTGGCTCATCTTCGTGACAGCATGCCGGATACTTTCATCGTAGGCACCCTCCGTCGCTTCGCCACCGTGCAAATGAGCAATGGGAATCTTGTAAAAAATTGCTGCTGAAGCCGCTGCGAGTATTTCATAGCGATCGCCCAAAATTAACAAAACATCGGGTTTCAAATCTTCGTAGGCATCCGCAAAACCGATAAGGCCCAATCCAACAGATTTGGCTGTGGAGTTGTCCGTATCAGCAGAAAGAAGCATGTGCACTTTCTTATGAATCGTAAAACCAGCCTGCTCAATCTCCCGATAGGTTAACCCATACTCAGGAGAAAGGTGCATATTGGTCGCTATCACCTGCAATTCTAAATCTGGGTGATTTTGAATGGCCCGCATGATTCCGCTAAGCAAGCCAAACTCAGCCCGGGTACCGGTTACTACACAAATTTTTCTCATCGTTCGATACATTCTCCTTTCTTATAGTCTCTCGTGGCAACACTGCCTACCACCTCATTCCAGCGCATGGGAGAAATCCCCGTGCCTGGGCGCATAACGGCCAGACAATCCTCTAGCAAAATGTCTCCACGGCAAATATCTTTGGCCGCCACAATGCTTTTCCGAGCGACCTGCATGTTTTTTTGCTCAGACGGCGTCACGTCTTTTTGAGATGAGCCCAGGGCCTGTTCAATATGCCGAATGGCCTTTACCATTGCGGCTAGTTCATCTGGCTCCAATGAGGCCCGATGATCCGGTCCGGGCAAGGTTTTGTCCAAGGTAAAATGCTTTTCAATGATGGTAGCGCCTAAAGCTGTGGCCGCAATGGGCACCTCAATACCTTGGGTATGGTCTGAATACCCCATCTTCACCCCAAAGTACTTCCCCATAGCAGGCATGGCATTCAGATTCACATCTCCCCAAGGCGTGGGGTATTCTGTGTTGCAATGCAACAAGGAAATGTCGTCTTTGCTCAGCCCCGAACTCGTCAGCACATCCAACGCGGCCTGAATATCATCCATGCTGCACATACCAGAAGACAGGATAACGGGCTCACCGTATGATGCAATTTTTTTCAAATATGGGTAATTGGTGATTTCACCTGATGGAATCTTCCATATCCCCAAATTGAGGCTGCGCAAATAATCCAAGCTCTCCATATCAAATGCCGTCGAGAAGAAGCGAATCCCCTTCTGCTGGCAATAGGCTATCAATTCTTCATGGTCGCGCTCCGAGAGTTCCAAGCGCTTGAGCATGGCATACTGGCTCTCCGATTTACCAGTATTTTTCTGTTGGTATTCTGCTTGTGCAGCATCAATTGTAACAAGCTTCTCAGCCTTAAAAGTCTGAAACTTCACCATATCGACGCCCGCTTCTGCCGCTGCGTCCACCAGCTTCCGCGCAAGCTCCATCGACCCATTGTGATTCACTCCCGCTTCAGCGATAATTAAAACCTTATTCTTCATACACTCATTTCAATAGCGCTGGATTGCCGGCATACATGCCAGGGGTATCCAGATTCCCCCGCACGACACTTCCCGCAGCAATGATGCAGTTTTCTGCCACGCTGCAACCTTGGTAAACAACTGCCCGGCTGCCCACAAACGAGCCCGAGCCCACCGAGCTATCACCATTGATGACAGAACCGGTAGAAAGATGCACATGCGCCCCAACGCAGCAGCCGTGCTCCACGATAGCGCCAGAATTGATGATGCAGTTTTCCCCCACGGAGGCACCAGCATTGACGAGCGCATGGTGCAACACCACGGTGCCCGCGCCAATGGTAGCATGAGCCGACACCCGCGCCGTAGAGGCGACAATACACCCCAACCGGCCGCCAGCCTGCTGCACTTGGGCATACAAGCGGCGTCGGGCATCGGCGCTGCGGATAGCTCCCACGCAGATGATGAAATCTGCCTCATCCACATAGCGCCCCATATCAGCATCGCAGCCCACCACGGGGTATCCCAGCACCTGTTTCCCCACCATGTGGGGAGCATCCAGAATACCGAGAATGGTGATACCGGCGCTTTCGGCAGCTTCGATGACGGATAGGCAGTGACCGCCACCGCCAATCAGAATGATGGGGCGTTGGAGGGGCATTATCTTACACTACTGGGGATATTCACTAAGCGATCGGCCAGCCAGATGGTGTTTTGCAGGCCATCTCTTTGGCAATGAGAGAACATGGGTAAGCGGTTCATGAGCTCCCACACAGGGCGGGTCATGATGCCATGGTCGTTGGTGTACTCCAAGAAGCTCTGCTGGGCTGCCTTGTCGGGCAGCAACACGGCGTTGAGCCAGTAGTTTGCACGCGCGCCTGCAGGCTCGGTCACGAAGGTGATTTCGGGCACCGCAGCAAAGAACTCTGCATAGCGGGCGGCTGTTTCGCGTTTATTGAGCACAAATTGCTCCAGCGTTTCCATCTGGGCACAGCCCAATGCGGCGTTGATGTTGGGCATGCGGTAGTTGTAGCCCACGTGGTCGTGCACAAACTCCCATCGGTGGGGCAATTTAGCTTGGGTGGTGAGATGCTTGGCACGGCGACCGAGCTCGACATCTTGGAACAAGAGCATGCCGCCGCCACCGGTGGTAATCGTCTTGTTGCCATTGAAGCTGATTGCGCCCACCTTGCCATAGGTGCCCGTGTGCTTGCCTTTGTAGAAGCTACCCAGGCTTTCTGCCGCATCTTCGACCAGCTCGATACGCCATTGCTCGCAGATGGCAGCCAGCTCATCCACACGCATGGGATGCCCAAAGGTGTGCATGGGTACGCAGCATTTGACGCGGCGACCCGTGGTCTTGTTGTAGCAGCCATCGGGGCGCAATTCGGCGTTGGCTTCCAGCCACTTCTGCACAGCCGCAGGGGAAAGGCCCATGGTATCGCGGTCCACATCGATGAAGACAGGGTGTGCCCCGATGTAGCTGATGGCGTTGCAAGTAGCCACGAAGGTGAGAGCTTGGGTGAGCACCTCGTCGTCTCGCTCTACCCCCACCAGCATCATGGCCATGTGCAGGGCGTTGGTGCCACTCACGCACACCACCGCGGCTGCGGCACCGGTGTAGCGGGCAACCTCCTCCTCAAAACGGTCCACAAACTTGCCCACGCTCGACACGAAAGTGGAGTCGATGCACTCCATGAGGTAGGCTTTCTCATTGCCAGCAAATGTCGGTACGTGCAGCGGCACAAAATCTGGGGTGCCGTACAGGTCGTGAATGAAATCTGTAATAGGTTGATATGACATGGTGTTACATTTTTTGGTCAAGGTTCTTTCCTTTTTCCTCGTGCTCAAAGTTGGGCAAGAAACGCTTGAGGGCGGTCACGACATCGGCCTTGGTAAAATCAGGGGCAAGGAAGAGGCCTCCGAGTTCATCGAAGAAGGCATCCAGCTCTGCCATGGGGCGGCTCTTCACTTCTGTCACCACTCCCAAGGAGGCAAAACGATCCATATCAATCTTTTCACCAGGCACGTAGAATTCTTCAAATCCCTTTTCGCCCGTTGTGTCGCTCTGGAAATAAACCACGGGGTATACCGTGCTATCCGGAGACATGGTCGCCGCAAAGGCCTTGGCTTCTTCATCGTTGGCGCATTCCTTCTTCTCAAGCCCCAAGTAACTGAGGAAGCGGTCGCAGATGGTGGAGAAGGTAATCATCTGCTCCTCGCCCAGTTTGGGGAAGAAGATTTCGCCGTTTTTGCCCAAGATACAGGCCAGCATGCAGATTTGGCCACTTTCCTCGGGGGACACGAAGTAGCGGCGCACATCCGCAGGGGCAGCCAGAGGCTGGCGCTTCATCAGGCGTTCGATAAAGCCTGCGGGCAACGAGCCATTGGAGAACGCGACATTGGCGAAACGCGCCGTAGTCACCTTGAAGTACGGTGTGTACGCCATGATCATGTCCTCCATCACGCGCTTGCTAGCGCCCATGATATTGACGGGGTTGGCGGCTTTATCGGTCGATACGCAGAAGAAATGTGCGGGGGGGAATTCCTTGAGCAAATCCAGCAGCTTTCGGGCTTTGAGCACGTTGTTTTCGATGAGAGCCTGCACGGAGTATTTGTCCTTTTCGCTACGCACGTGCTTGTGGGCAGAGAAATTGGCCACGATATCGAAGCCACCTTCCTCGCGGAAGATGCGCTCGAAAATGGGGTCTGCAAAGTTGAGGGTATAAGCCCGGTAATCGGCCGGCACATACATGCCATGCGTGGAGCGAATATCGCGCGTCAGCTCGGCAAGACCATTTTCATTCAAATCAGCCACCACCAAGGAAGCTGGTTTGAAGGGCAAAATGGCACGAATGAAGGAAGAACCAATGGAACCTGCACCACCGATGACAAGCACGCGCTTGCCGCCGATTTCGGCCTTCAATTCATCGGCATGAGCCTCGATATCCCCGCGAAACATGCTCACGGGACGCTCTGTGACACAACTGGATATAAAATGGCTGATGTTAAGCATAATTAACGATGGAATATACGGTGAAATTTCTTATAGATAAAGGAGGGGACGGTAAATACCTTCTTGCCTATGCGGAAGAAGGGGCGAGGAAGAATACCACGCTTGACAAGCCAGCGCTTGCAGAGCGCAGAAACGGTGGTGTGCTCCAGCTCTGCCAGCACGATGGTGCGGGAGAGCGGCGCTTGGCGAGGGGGATTGGCAAAGCCATCGTTCCCCTTGGTCGCATCGGCTTGGGAGATGGGGGCCAAGTGCATCTGTGCTGCCACGGCTTGCAGCATTTCTTGGCCCTTGGCGGTGCGGCAGATGATGGAGGAAACGCCGAGGCGATCGGCCTCTGCATCTTTAGCATGCCCCCAAAAATCGCCAAGGGACACATCGCCCGGGCGGGCATCTGTGGCATGGTGGCAGTGGTAGCAGGCATCGTTGAGAGCCAAGCCCGAGAGGTAGGCGCGCATGTAGGGATGCGAGCGGCGGGGCTGGATAGCAGTATGGCCAGAAGCATCGTGCAGCGCGAAGGCATACTCGCGCCAGCCGTGGTGTTTGTTGCGGAACTCGATGTGGGTCAACTGGGCGCCCTGCTCTGGCAGCTCCCGCAGCCAAGCATCAAACAACTTGCGAGAGGGCACCCCATAGCATGCGATGTCTATTGCATACAGCAAATCCTGCTTGTAGCCAAAGCGCACACGCAGGGCGTTCACTTGGCATGCCACACCGATGAACAAGACGGGAATGCCAAGCTTGAGCTTCTCCGCCACTTGAGCCAAGCAACCACTCACATCGGCTTGCAGGTACTTGCTACCCCGCAGCTGGGGCAAATCTTCTACCTTGCTCACGCAGACAAACTTGGGCTGCTGCGTGCCTTCCATCGCCACGCCAAAGACACAGCCCCCGCGCTTCAGCATCCACTGCGCCAGCAGGGGCACGATACCACCGCTCGAACTCCCCAGACGCGTCTCGGTGTGGTGAGCCCAGCCTTCGTGGTAGCTCACGGCAGCATCTTGCGGCTGGGGCGGAGCATCCAAACGGGCACACATTTTCTCGCACACGCGGCAGCCAATGCACCGCTGCGTATCCACCACGGGCCGCATGAAACCCTGCTCATTCAGCTGCATGCGGATAGCCGAGTGGGGGCACAGTGATTCGCACATGGCGCACCCTGTGCACGCATGAGCACCAGCGGGCAACTGGGGCACGCTGGGCGTTGCAGCAGAAGTTGGGAAATCAGGGTTCATTTGGAAGCAGGAGGGGTATCTGACAACTCGCCATCTACCATGTATTGGTCGCGGAACAATCCGCGCAGGCCACGGGGGTTGATGGAGATGATTTCCACATCGGGGTACAAATCATCTGCAAATTCTTTCACGCGTGTCCAAGCCAAGCGCATGCGCGTATCTCCTAGTTTTTGGGGCACATCGGATTTTTCAGTGGCGAAATAACCCGAGCTATCGCTATCACAGCCTACGAGGTAAATGCGGCGGGGGTGCATCCACAAGGCAATCTGCATGGCACCTGTGACCACACTTTCCATCACCATGATGGGCGCGTGTTCGGGGTTATGCGGTATCATATCAGGGGTACCACAGCCTTGCATGGTGAAGTAGAAACGCTCTACGAGCTCACCGGCATCAATACACGTGCGCATGCTGTTGTATGGTTCATACGAGTAGCCGTAGAACTTGGTGCAGAGCCCGGCGCGGTAGTTGATGAGGTCCTCATCCGGCACATGCTGCCACCCCAAAGCCACGTGATAATCCAGCGGGATACGGCTTTGGTAGGTGCGGTTCACCCCCATGTGCACGGCCCCAGGCAAGGGCGTGTACTTATCGAGCGTAGGACCTGCTGCAATAAACACGAGGTCCTTCCCCAACAAGCAATTTTTGTATTTATGAAAAACGGCTGGATGCGCAGCGGTAGCAGGTATGTGAATCGTCTTAATGTCTCGCAGCATCTTGATGACATCTTCCATGGTCTGCTTGCGCTTGCGATGATAGACTGCTTTGCCGAACAAATACAGGGTCTTGCCCTGGCGTTCTCGTTTCCATCCCCATTTCATATCAGTATACTATTAGTTAAGGTTTTCTTCCAGATAAGAGCGGCCACGCTGGCGCAGTTGTGCCACGGCGGCGTGAATGGTCTCCCAACGCTCGGGTGAGATGGGAGCCAATGCAAAGGCTGCTTCAGGCTCGACCATGCGGTCCCAGAGGCCCAGCTTGCCAAACAAGGTTTCAAAACGAGCGCCCCCGCGGTGCACATTGCCCAAGCAGACGAAATCCTTGCGGAAAAGGGTGGAGAAGACAGAGCCGTGGAACGAATCGGTGATGACGTAGGAGGCGCGGCTGAGCAAATCCATCCATTCTTCCACGGAGCGGAAGGGTGTTTTCCTATCTTTTTTGCGGCGTTTATCGGCGGGGATGTCGAACATGATATCCACGGCCTTGAGCCCAGTGGCAGCCTCCGCGCGGTGGATGTAATCCCGCACCTCGGGGGTCATGTCCAGCACGTAGTAGGCGATGTAGTCTCCCTTCGGGCGCTCCAGCGGCAGCTCGCTCATCTGGCAGTAGTCCTCTGCGGTGAGCAGCAAGGTGGGGTCGGGCATGAAGACAGCCTCGCGGCCAAATGTGCGCTGGCAGAGCTCGCAGCCACTTTCCTCGCGCACGGAGACAGCCTTGAAATCTGCCAGCAGGCGGCGGCAGGCTTCTGTGTCCTCGGCAGGGGCATCCCACGTATCGTGCCCAAAGGATGGGGCATAGGTGATGCTTTTTTGGCGCACTTCGGGGGTGCAGAAGGTGAGGAAGCAATCGCGGATGGCGTTTTGGTAAGCGTAGCGCCAGACTTGGTCGCTACCCACCACCCAGGCTTGGGCGCCGGTAGCGGCGGCATCTTGGGGCGAGACCGGGTGGTGGCAGAGGGGGGAGAGGTTGATATTGCGGGAGATGAAGGCCTCCTGCGGTTGGTGCTGGCGCAAGAGGGCGCGCTGTTTCAACGAGGGGGAAAAGCCCTTGAGGCGTGCGAGCGTTTTGAGGCGGTGCAGGCCGAAGAGCTCCATAGCGGCGCTGACGCGGTCCTTAAATCGCTTGGAACCCACACGGAAATCAGCCGCGCGGCGGTCGAGCACGGTGACTTGGTGGCCGAGCTGTTGCAGCACGCGCTGCAGGGCGGCAGCTTGCAAAATGCCGCCGTAGTTGCTGTCCCATTTCTGTGTGAGGATACCAATGTGCATAGGGAAAAGATTATTGGAAGAGCTGAGAGAGGGTGTAGCGGTAGTAATGAGCCATGCTGCGCGGGGTGGCAGCGCGCATGCGTTTATCAAGCTTGCGCAGGAGCGCGTGCCCCATGCGGCAGAGTGCTGAGGCATGGCACACGCGAACGGCATCCACCAGCGAGCCCGCAGGCGAGTACACTTGCAGCTCGCCTTCCTCGCCGGGGTGCAGGCTCAGGTGGTATAGGCCATCGGTGTCGAGCCGGAGCTCGCGCACCTCATCCCGCAGCGCCCAACACACACGGTGTGCAGGTGCAGCGGCGGCATCGGGCCAGGTGTAGAGCGAGAAGCACAACTCACCGTTGCTGGGGGTGGTGTAGTCGTACATGAAGTGGCCGTCGGCATCTTGCAGTTTGGCCACACGCCAGAGCGGGCGCGGCGGCTCGGCATAGGCCTCGACCTCAGCCAGCCCTGGGCGGGGGCCGCTGGTGGTCACGAGCTCTAGCGAGAAGCCTGTCAGGGTATCTGCACAGCCTGTATCTACCACCAAGGCTGAGCCGTTGGGCGGCAGCGGTCCCAGCTCCAACTGGGTACCATTGCTCAGGGTGAGGCGCACTTGGTCGATGCGGCTATCCGTGCCCCCCACAGCATGCAGGCGCAGTTGCGCCACCGGAGAGGGCGCAGCCAAAGTGAAGTGGGCGCGGGCTTTCCCGGGCTCGGGGAACCAGCCAGTGGCCGTGGGCAGCTCATCGGGGTTGGTGATATCGGCTGCGCCACACAAGTGGAAATCATGCAGGGCGGCGGCATCCCCCGATTCAGCCTGCACTTGGGCCTGCAAGAGCAGATTGCCAGTGGGGCGCCACCAGTACACCTTGTCGCCGTTGATCATGCGCTCTTTCACCCCTTCCATGGGGATGGCTTGGGACTCGTGCTGCATGTAGGACTCGTACAGGATGTTGCCGGGCAGCACGCGGGTGATGCAGCTGCGAGACACCGGCACACGCAGGCGCTCGCTCCACAAGTAGGCGGGCATTTCGCACATGGCATCGCCTTGCATGGGGCGGGGTGTGCTCAGCAAATTGGGGCGGTAAAAATCACGCGGTGTGTTCCAGCAGCAGCTGTAGGCAAAAGTCTTCAGCACAAAGGGGGCATAGCTGGCATCTGCCTTCATTTCGGCAGCCAGCGCTTCTTCAAACAGGAGGGAGAGAGCGCGGTGGTCGGCGTGCACGTCGTAATCCACGCAGATGATGGTATCGGGGCGCAGGCGTGCCAGCTCCCCGCGCAGCATCTGCACAAAGTGGGTGCGGGTATAGGGCACGCCAGCTTGCAAACAGGGCACCGCGCTTGTGCCCCATGTCTCAGACTCGCCGGAGAAGGATTGCTGCACCGCATCTGGCGCGGCATGGTAGAGGTGCAGGTAGCGCTCGCCCAGTTTGCCACTGCGCTCGGGTTGCCACTCGTTGCCAAAGCCCATGAAATGCACACGCTCGGCGGGGATGCCGTATTCCTGCATGGCGCGGCAAGCTTCTGCTAGGCGACGGCCTTTTTTCTCGCGAGAGAGCGAGCGGCGGGGCGTAAAATCGCCGTTGGTGGAGAAGAGGACGTGCACCTCACTCTCCAGCGCCAAATCCTCCAAAATACCACCCGCCAGCAAGAGTTCATCGTCTTGGTGCGGTGCCAGCACCAGCACCTTGCCCTGCGGATAGCGGGAGTCGGGTATCTGCGGCACGCGGCAACGCCCCCAGTGGCTCCAGCACAGCGCAGCCAGCACCAGCATGGCCGAGAGAGCGGCCAGCACAGGGGCAGCCCATGCGCACAGGGTAGCATACCATGCACCAGCCCATGCCCCCCCCCCCCCCCCCAGGACCAACACCCCCCCCCCG
>JAZTYM010000010.1:0-39538 GCA_045637025.1 Akkermansia sp.
CTGCCCCCGCAGAAGAACCCGCTCCCGCCGCTGAGCCCGCTCCTGCCCCCGCAGGAGAACCCGCAGCCTAATCGGCTAGCCATTCCATTTCCGCATCCCCGCACAGTTCCCTGTGTGGGGATTTTTTATCCCCCCTTCCAGAGAATGAATAAACAAGTCCGTGCATCATGCCTAACCACGCATGAAAGGTGTTGACGAATGAGCCCCCGCGGTGTAAACTGCAAGAGTGCAATACGATAGTATTTCCCACCTGCAAACAGATATAGCAGATGCTCCTAGCTACGGGACCATCTTCGCACAACTTGCCCGCAAAACCACCAAGACCACCAAGGCAGGGCGCCCCTACCTCGAGATTCAGTTGGCCGATGTAACCGCCTCCATCACCCTCAAAATTTGGGACAACAGCGAGGCTTATTCCTCCTTCATGGGGTTGCAAGAAGAAGCCAGCATCGCCGTGACCGCCACGTGGCAAACGTCTGACTACGGCATCGATGCCGCGCATCTGGAAACGCGCCCCCTCACCCCAGAAGAAGAGCACATCATGATGAGCGGGGGCGAAGAACTTGCTCAGCGACAAGAAGAAGATTGGGATTGCATCTGCGACTTGGTAGACAGCCTAGAAGACCCCCGCTTGGGACAACTCTGCCGCGCCATGTTAGAAAACTTTGAGGCCCGATTCCGCCGAGCAGGTGCGGCTCGTAGCGTGCACCACGCCCGCCGCGGCGGGCTAGTCGAACACACCGCTGGCGTCATGCGTGGCGCTGCCGCTATATGCTCCGCCTACCCCAGCCTGAACCGCGACTTACTCTTGGCTGGCGCCCTCTTCCACGACTGTGGCAAGATGTGGGAAAACGCCTATCCCGAGCACGGGCTTGCCATGCCCTATGCAGAAACGGGCGAACTGTTGGGGCATATCTCGCTTGGCATCGAAGTCATCAACAAGCTCTGGACACGCCTCCTCACCGATGAGCGAAAAGCCGCGTGGGAATCCCTTGAGCCTCCCACCGACCACGTGCGCCTACACCTGCTACACCTCGTGGCATCCCACCACGGTAGCTTAGAATTTGGCTCACCCGTTGTTCCCAAAACACCAGAGGCCATTGCACTCAACCACGCCGATAATCTGGACGCTAAATTGGAAATGATGCGCCACGGATTCGAAACTGGCGCCAGCCTTGCCCCCCACATACGCCAAGGCAAACGCCCCCTGCCCGGCAATCTCGTCTCACCGCTTCCTGCTTTCAACCAAGCAGACTAGCCCCCCAGACATGAGCGAGGCCATCCTCAGCATTGCATCCGTCTGCGGGCTGCTTATCTTCTCCCAACTCAGCCCCGGGCCAGATGTCTTTTTCGTCTTTCGCACCGCATTGGCCCAAGGCAAACGCGCGGGCTATGCCGTGGGCGCCGGCATCACCCTCGGCTTCTTCTTGCAAACCCTGCTTGTCTGCGCCGCAGGTGCATGGCTCATGCAACAAGATTGGAGTTCCTACGTCCTGATGGCAGCCGCCGGCTGGCTGCTTTACTTGGCGTGGAAAATCTTCCCGCGCCGCCAAACGACGAGTAGCGTCCAATTGGAGGCCACGCGCAGTCTACGCGAACCGCTCCTCTCCCTCCTAGGGCAAGGCTTCCTTTGCAATATCCTCAACCCCAAGTGCACCCTCTTCATCTGCGGGCTCGCCCTGGGCCCCCTGCAAATGCACGGCACCACCTTCTCTTGGTACACCCCGGCGCTGGTACTGGGGCTTCAGGTAGCCAGTTTCGGTGGCTGGGTGCTGTGGAGCACCCTGTTGCAATGGGCTCCCATTCGCAACGCCTACCTGCGCCACACGAGAGGCATCGACACCCTCTTTGCCATCTTGCTGGCAATCTTTGCCCTTCTCTTGCTCATTCCCAGTGGCGCGAATTGAGCATTTTCGCCCTTTCCAGACGATTGGTGCTTGCTTTTTGCACCCAAATGAGGTAGAGTAAGCCCGCAAAGACGTTATTGCGCATATGAACGATATTATCACCACAGCATGCAAATTCGTCACGTCCTCGATTGGCCGCAAAATTCTTGTGGCGCTCACGGGTTCGTGTCTTCTCCTGTTCTTGGTGGGTCACTTGGCCGGCAATATGACCATCTACGGTGGTTGCGCAGGCTGCGGTGGCACTTCCTGGATTGATTACTATGCCACCGGGTTGCACTCCATGCCCGCATGGCTGCTCTGGGCCATCCGCCTTGGTCTCTTGGCTGTTGCCCTGATTCACATTGTGCTCACTCTGGTGCTCAAGTACGAGAACTACAACGCCCGTACCCACTACCAGAAGGAAGGTACGCTCAAGGCCACCCTTTCCTCCCGCACAATGGTCCTTACTGGTGTCATGATTCTGTGCTTCTTGGCATTCCACCTGTGGCAGCTCACCTTCAACGGCGATCCTGCCAACTGCTACGACCACATCAAGGCTGCTTTCACTAATCCTTGGTGCTCTGCATTCTACATCGTTGCCATCTGCTGCCTCTTCATGCACGTGCGCCACGGTGTGCAGTCCGTCCTGCAGACCTTTGGTCTTGCCACGCGTAAGGTTCGCCCCCTCTACAACATCATCGCCGTTCTCTTCGGCATTGTGGTGTGCGGTGCTTTCATCTCCATCCCTGTTGCCTTCCTGACGGGCCTCCTTCACTAATTCTACAACAGATCGTACCAATATGAACGATATCAAGTTTCCCGTAAGCGACTACATGCCGTCCTCCTGTATCCCGGACGGCCCCATCGAGCAAAAGTGGACCAAGTACAAGCGCGAAGCCAAGCTCATCAACCCCAACAACCGTCGTAAGTACACCGTCCTGATCGTGGGTACGGGTCTGGCTGGTGGCTCTGCCGCCGCTACGCTGGCTGAGTTGGGTTACAACGTGAAGTGCTTCTGCTACCAAGACAGCCCCCGCCGCGCTCACTCCATTGCTGCTCAGGGCGGTGTGAACGCTGCTCACAACTACCAGAACGACGGCGACTCCGTCTACCGTCTCTTCTACGACACCGTGAAGGGTGGCGACTTCCGCGCTCGCGAAGCCAACGTGTACCGCCTCGCTGAAGTATCCTGCAACATCATCAACCAGTGCGTGGCTCAGGGCGTGCCCTTCGGCCGCGAATACGGTGGTTTGCTCGACAACCGCTCCTTCGGTGGTTCCCAGCTCAAGCGTACTTTCTACAGCCGCGGTCAGACGGGTCAGCAGCTTCTTCTTGGCTGCTACCAGGCCATGGAAAAGGAAATTGGCAAGGGTCACATCGAGATGTACCCCCGCACTGAAATGATGGACCTGGTGGTGGTTGATGGCCACGCCAAGGGCATCGTGGTGCGCGACATGGTGACAGGCGAAATCAAGAGCTATGCTGGTGACACCGTGTTGCTTGCAACAGGTGGCTACGGCCGCGTGTTCTTCCTCTCCACCAACGCCATGGGCTGCAACGTGGGCGCTGCCTGCGCCTGCTGGAAGAAGGGTGCCTACTTTGCTAACCCCTGCTTCACTCAGATTCACCCCACCTGCATCCCCGTCAAGGGCGACTACCAGAGCAAGCTCACGCTCATGTCCGAATCCCTGCGTAACGACGGTCGCATTTGGGTACCCAAGAGCCGCGAAGTGGCTGCCAAGATTCGCAAGGGCGAGATGAAGCCCTCCGACGTGGCTGAGAGCGAGCGCGACTACTACTTGGAGCGCAAGTATCCCTCCTTCGGCAACCTGGCTCCCCGCGACATTTCCTCCCGCGCAGCCAAGGAAGCATGCGACGACGAACGTGGCGTAGCCGCAACGGGTCGTGGCGTGTTCCTCGACTTCAAGGACGCCATCGAGCGCATGGGCAAGGAATGGATTGTCGGCCAGTACGGCAACCTCTTCGAAATGTACGAAGAAATCACCGACGTGGATCCGCACGAGCAGCCCATGATGATTTACCCCGCCTCCCACTACACCATGGGCGGTCTGTGGGTGGACTACAACCTCATGTCCTCCATCCCTGGTTTGCACGTGTTGGGTGAAGCCAACTTCTCCGACCACGGCGCCAACCGTCTGGGTGCTTCCGCACTCATGCAGGGTCTCTCCGACGGCTACTTCGTCATCTCCTCCACTCTGCCCACCTACCTCACCACCCAGAAGCCCGGCAGCATCACCACAGCTGCTCCCGAGTTCAAGGAAGCTGAGGACGCAGTGAAGGCACGCATCCAGAAGATGATGGGTGTGCAGGGCACCAAGACCCCCGACGAGATTCACCGCGAACTCGGTAAGCTCATCTGGGAAGACGTAGGCATGGGCCGCACCAAGGAATCCCTCCTGCACGCCATCAGCAAGCTCCCCGCTATCCGCGAGGACTTCTGGAACAACGTGAAGGTCGTAGGCTCCACCGAGGGTATGAACCAGGAGCTCGAAAAGGCATGGCGCGTAGCCGCCTTCCTCGACTTCGCAGACCTGCTCTGCTACGACGCCCTCAACCGCGAAGAATCCTGCGGTGCTCACTTCCGTCTTGAACACCAGATGGCTGACGGCGAAGCCAAGCGCGATGACGAAAACTTCGCCTACGTGGCCTGCTGGGAATACAAGGGCCCGGGTGAACTGCCCGTGCTGCACAAGGAAAATCTCACCTTCGAGAACGTCCACCTGGCTATCCGTTCCTACAAGTAAAGATTCGAATCAACAGCAAACTTATTACATAACATTATGGCTAACCACAATCTTACGCACAAGGTCTGGAGACAGGAGAATGCTCAGGCTCAGGGCCGCATCGAAACCTACAAGGCTACCAACATCCCGGATTACGCCTCCTTCCTCGAGATGCTCGACATCGTCAACGAAGGGCTTGTTCACGAGGGCAAGGAGCCCATTCACTTCGACCACGACTGCCGCGAAGGCATCTGCGGCATGTGCTCCCTCACCATCAACGGTGTGCCCCACGGTGGCAAGAAGGTAACAACCTGCCAGCTGCACATGCGCCAATTCAAGGATGGCGACACCATCTGGATTGAGCCCTTCCGTGCTGCTGCATTCCCGCTGCTGCGTGACTTGGTGGTAGACCGTACCGCGCTGGACAACATCATTGCCGCTGGCGGCTTTGTGGACGTGCGCACGGGTCCTGCCCCCAACGCCAACAACATGCCCGTACGCAAGAAGACGGCTGATGCCGCTTTCGACGCTGCGGCCTGCATCGGCTGTGGTGCCTGTGTGGCAAGCTGCAAGAACAGCTCCGCCATGCTCTTCACCTCCGCCAAGGCTGCTCACCTCAACCTGCTGCCGCAGGGCCAGCCCGAAAAGAACAAGCGCGTGCTCGCCATGGTGCGCCAGATGGACGCCATGGGCTTCGGCAACTGCACCAACCAGTACGAGTGCGAAGCCGCTTGCCCGAAGGGCATCAGCGTAGACAACATCGCCAAGCTGAACCGCGACTACATGATCGCCTGTGCAGCTGAGGCCGTGGGTGTATACTCCTGATAAACTCATCTCATCACCTCCCCTGCCGAAGCAATTTGGCAGGGGAGTTTTGTTCTCTACTATGGACGCATCGCCAACCTCTCAGCTTCCGTTCATCAGCATCTTGGTCATGGGCTACAACCAAGCGGCATACATGGAAGCTTGTGCCGATTCCGTCCTCGCCCAGCAATACGACGGGCCTCTTGAAATTATTTTTTGCGACGACTGCTCCACCGACAATACCTTTGCCGTCATGGAGCGCAAAGCGGCCGCCTACAAAGGCCCGCACCGCGTCGTAGTCCACCGCTGCCCTGTGAATGCCAAAGTGGCAGTGAATATGAATGTAGCCGTATCCCTTTCCCACGGCGATTGGCTCATGCGCGTCGACGGTGATGACATCTTGCACCCGGATAGAACGCGGCTCACGGCGCTAGCCATCATGCGTCACCCGCAAGCCACCGCCATCTCCGGCAAACTCATCCCCTTTGAGCACACGCCCACCCCCGAGAACAACCCACCCGACGATGAGCTCGATTACCTCGTCGTCGATAAGACGCAACTGCGAGCCCACAAGAAACCCGGCGCTCTTGAGTGGTGGGGGTGCATGATGACCATGTCGCGCCGCATCTTCACAGAGTTTGGAGATTTGCCCGCAGAGTGTAATGTCTTGGACGACACTATGTTTGCCGCGCGCGCACTCATGCTCGGCCAATTTGTGATTATCCGCAACGGCATCCTCCTATACTACCGCCGGCACGCCAACAACATCTCCTCCGATTCTGATACCCATTCTCGCCAAAGTATCTGGCAAATACTGCGCAAGGATAAAGCGATGCGCCTATACTACAAGCGCGGTATCCCCAGCCACGCCCCCATTCTCGCCGAGCTCGAAAAACACACGGCGGCACACCCTGATACCCAGAGCTTGCTTGATTATTTCCGCACGCGATTTACCACGCTGCGCCAGCAAGCTCTCTACTGGGAAATGGGGTGGAGTGAGCGTCTCAAACTTGCAAAGATTCAAGGCTCTTTCTTACGCAAAATTCCCCACGCATTCACCACATTTTGCCCCTTAACACACGCCATCAGTCGTTGGATAAGACAGTAATTGCCCCATTCACCCATTTTCATGTTCACATTCATCATTAAATTTTTCATAGTCGTTCTTTTTTGTGCTTGCTTGGCATGCCTCTACGCCCGCTACAACCGCATCGAGGCGCATCCCATAGGCAGCATACAGCAAACGCACGGGAGCAAGAAATGCCGCACCATCCTGCTGCTGCTGAGTCTTTCTCTCTACCTCTTCTTGGCGTTCGTGCTCTCCCTCTCATGGCTCGGCGGGGATGATTTCTTCTACCCGCACCCATACAATGCAACACTCAAAGAACACCTGCAACACGTCGCGTGGAAATACTGCAACTGGGTCAGCCGCTTTGGTGAAATCATACCAGGGTTGACAGGTATCAGCGAGATACGCTGGCAGCATTTCCTCATCACTCCCCTCTTCATCGTGGCGCTCCCCTTTGCCTTGTATCGACTCATCAAACGCAGCGGCGAAAGCATCTGCAGCCCCCAAGGCATCGCGTTCTACATCCTGACCCTATCCCTCCTTCTCATCCAGCCTGATGGCGGTTCTTGCTGGCGCAACTTCAGATGCTACACCGCCTCAACAAACTACCTGTGGCCGCTTCTCGGCATCTGCTACTTCCTGTCATTCTACCGGGCAGATCAGGTATTTGACCCCAAGAGATGGCGCTGGACCGTACCGGCCATGTTTGCTCTTGGCTTGTATGCAGGATGGTCCATCGACTGTGTCACCTGCATATTAGTTCCATGCTGCGTGGGCATTTGTGTGGTGAATTTCATCAAGAAAAAGTGTTTACTTCCGCAATTTGCAGGCTGCTTGGGCAGCATCTGTGGTGCTTTCATGCTCTTTGGCTCGCCCGCACACTCGCGCCGCGCCTTGTCTGCTAGTGAGTCTCTCTCCATCAACGTGGCCGACATGCCCTTCGGAGAGGCTTTCGACCTCGCATGCAGCATCACATCAGAAAATGTGCACATCCTGAGCGCAGGTGCCATCCAAGCATACTTTGGCGATTTCCCCGTGATTCTCCGTGCTCTTTTCATCCCCGAGCTCATGGCCGAGTTCCTTGCCTGTTGTGGGCTGGCGCTCATCGTTTGCGCCATTCTCGCCGTATTCAGCCTCCTCACCTCGCCCCGGACAGAACGCAAACGCATCTTGCTCATCGTGGCATCGGGACTCACCCTCGCCTTCATGAGCGCCTCCGCATATATCATGTCGGGCATCCCCGGAAGAGCGAGCTTCCTGCCGCCCATCTTCACCATCATAGCCTGCTCAGGCTTCCTCGTGCTGCGCTTGCCATGGAAAGCCTGCCTGCCGCTAGCACTTTCATTGCTGATTTATCTCCTGCACATCACCATACCAGCCGCGGCCGAGGTCTACACCTACCTTCCTGCCAGAGCCGCTCATTACCAGCGCATCCACCAAAAAATTCAGGCTGGTGAGCGCACGCTGGAACTCCCCTACCCCTTCGAAACAACGCCGAAGGACCGCCTCAACCTCATCAAGCCCACTCTCTTCTGCGACACCTTTAAAGGATATCCCAACACCATGGCCTGCGGCTATTACGATGTGGACAATATCCGCACCTTGCCACGCTCAGAATCCAGCCCCAAGCAAGGTGATGGCACGCCAACAAACCAAGAATAAAGCATATTCTGTTGATACTGTCGCAGTTTAAGCTTGCCAACGCGCTGATAAACTTTAGAATTTAGGGAGCGATGTATAGAAAATCGGTGTATTTTCGATTTTCTGCATGACATCCGCGAACGCACTCAACATCAAGCCGACGGTCAGCGTATCTCGACACAACCGTTTATCGGCTCATACTTACTCCACACACCAACATGGCTGAACACTACACACACGGGCGGCAAGGGCAAGGCTCTCGCCACCGTCAGAACAACAACAATAACCGCCGCCGCCGCCACCGCATGCCGCGCCCGGAGCCTGCGCCAGAGAAGAAGCCTTCTCTGCTGACCCGCCTCCTGCGTTTCTTCGGCTTTGGCAAGAAGGATGCCGCCAAGGATACGCGCAAGCAGAATGATAGCAAGCGCAACAACCGCAACAATGCACCGCAGAAAGTGCGCGTTGCCAAGACCAACAACCACGGGGGCAACCCCGCCGCCAAGGGCAAACGCAGAGCCACCTCTACCCTGCCCACCCGCAATGCCCGCCTCTACGTCGGCAACCTCTCCTATGAGGCTACTGAATCCGAACTGGAAGACCTCTTCAAGGGCTTTGGCAACGTGCGCAGCGTCGAAATCATCTACAACCCGCGCACCTACAAGAGCAAGGGCTACGCATTCATCGAGATGTTCCAGCTCGACGACGCCCGCCGCGCCGCAGAAGTGCTGCATGGGCAACCCTTCATGGGCCGCGAGCTCATGGTGAGCGCCGCCAGCGAGCGCCCCGAAAACAGCGACTCGGCAGATGCCGCCGCCGCTCCCACCGCAGCTGCTGAGGAATCTACCCCCGAGAGCACCGACGAGCAGGCCTAATTTCGCGCTTCCAACCCATTTTCAAGCAGCGGTCAATAGACCGCTGCTTTTTTGTGCCCGCCGCTCGCAGCACCAATAAAAATCCCTCCTCGGGAAATCATCACCAGAGGAGGGTTAAAAGGGGGGCAAAAGCTCCGCGCATCAGAAGGGGATGTCATCATCCGCCTCTTGGGGCATGGGGGGCTGGGGCTGCTGCGGGCGGCTCTGCTGGTTGTAACCACCATTGTTGTAGCCACCGTTATTGTAGCCACCGCCGTTGCCATAGCCATTGCCACCACCGTAGCCACCGCCATTGTTGCTGTAGGAATTGCGCTGCTGGTAGGAGCCACCGCCAGCGGGGCGTTCGCCGCCTTCGCGGCCACCCAAAAGCTGCAAGTTCTCCGCCACGATGCGGATGCGGCTGCGGCGCTGCCCCGTCTGCTTATCTTCCCAAGTGTCTTGCTGCAAGCGCCCCTCGACAAACACAGGACGCCCCTTGGCCAAGTACTGGGCAGCAATCTCACCCGTGCGGCCCCAGCAGGTGACATCCAAATAGGTTGTTTCTTCGCGGCGCTCGCCCTCGTTCATGCCGCTGCTCACGCGGTTCACCGCCAAGCGCAGCTCAGTCAGGCTCGTGCCACGGGGGGTGGTGCGCACCTCAGGATCGGCTGTCAGGTTGCCGATAATCATCACTTTGTTAAGATTTGCCATAATCTTGAAATCGTTAGAAATAAATAATATATAATCTCTTTGCACCCGAAAAAGCACAAAGAGCCTTGTCTGGAGATTATCCTACCTGTTGAAAGTGAGGTTGACAAGCAAAAAAAGGCGGGAAGATGTGGAATTCATCGTAAACACGCCCGCGAGTTCGGCAGAGACGAGCCAGCAGTCTTAATCTTGACTCTCCAACCAAGAGAAATACTCCTCCAGCTCGCGCGGCGTGAGCTCAAACTTGCGAGCAAAGAGGCAGGGGGAATCTCGCAGCGCATCCCAATCCTCGCGCTGCAAGAGGCGCGGCGAGGCTGCATGGAACGAGGGCCAGCAGATGAAGCGAGCGGCGCTTCCCGTGGCGGCAGAGGCAAAGCCTGCGCGTGCCATGCAGGTGTGCAAATAGTGCTCATCGCTGCAAAAGGTATTGCGGAAGAAGAAACGCATCAGGGGGTGGCGGCGGTCGTACTCGCAGATAGCCCGCACGCACTCCGCTGTGAGAGACCACCACTGGTCCCCACCATAGAAGGGTGCAAAGAGGCAATACCCCGGGCGCTTGAGCCCCAGGCGCAGCCACATATGGGTGTAGCGCCAGAAAAACTTGTGAGAAGCATCATACTTGCTCACCATGCAGCGGGGGTACCACACCTTCATGCGGTAGCTCCCCCCCTCGCCGTCCCAACGCTGGGGCGCCGGCAGCTCGTGGCATTCGATGAATTGACGCCCCGCGGCCGCAGCGGCGTCTAGCAGGGCCTCCATGCGCTTGCGCGGCTTGGCAGGCAAGCACTGCCCACTCAGCAGGTGCACGTAGCGGTAGGGCACGCCAGAGGCCATTGCCGCGCGCATGAGCAGCAGCATGGCCTGCACCATCTCCCAGCCACCCCAGCGCACCGCTACAGTGCGCTCCAACAGGTGAATGCGCGGCCCGCTCTGCACGGCATCGCGGATGCAGCTTGCGGAGTCGATGTGGATGAACACCTCGTGCCCGCCCTCGACCAGATAACGCGCCAAGGCATTCACCTGAGCGGGGTGGTCGTGGCAAAGAATGAGGTAGGCGTCCATGGCCGAGGCGCGGCGGCTCAATTATCCGGGAACATATCCCTCAGGTCATTGAAACGCAGGGAGAGGGATGGAGGGGTATCCAAATCGTCCTGCGACGCATTGGAAGTCTGGCGGCGGCGCACAGCATCAGGAGAGTACACGCGCGGGGATTCAGGCGTGCTGCCATCCTCGGGAAAGATATCGCGCACGCGTGCCGTGTGTTCAGGGGCTGGGTTGCGGGGCATCAGCTCACCTTGGCGCAGCGGGGCAAACTCTGCACCCGCATGGCTGGGGCGCTGCCATACTGATTCTTCAGGAGCGGTCACAGGGGCTTCTTCCTGCGGGGCGGGCTGCTCGTATGCGAGCTCAGGCTCAAAAGTGGTAGCAGGCTCGGGCTCGGCATAGGGTGCGGGGGGCACCGTCTCGGGTTCATCCTCGTAGAGCACGGTGGGCTCTTCCGCAGTGGTGTCAGCAGGCTCCTCCACGGGTTCTTCTTGCGCGGTGGGTTCCTCCTCCGGCAGTTCCACACGCAGGGGCTCGGGCGGGTTCAACAAGGCCTCCTTGAACTCCTCGGCATCGATGGAGGCGATGAGGGTCACGCGCATTTCATCCCCCAGGTGCGGTTTCACCGTGGTGCCAAAGAAGATATCCACCTTTTCGTCTGCCAGAGACTCGCGCACGGTCTCAACCGCCTTGCGAATTTCTGTGAGCGACATCGAATCGCCACCAGCCACATGCACAATCACCGTGCGGGCGTAGCGAATAGCCCCGTGGTATGCCACAAGGGGAGACTCCACAGCCGCGCGGGCGGCATCCTCTGCGCGGTGGGGCCCATAGCCCTGCCCCGAGCCAAACAAGCAGCGCGAATCATTGTTCTGCAGAGCCGTGGCCAGCTCATCTAGGCCCAGATTGATCATACCGGGGGAAGAAGCCAGCATGGGCACCGAAGCGGCAGCCTTGGCCAGCAAGCGGTCCACCTCCTCAAACACCGCACGGGCACCCGAGCGGCTCGTGAAGAGGTCCTCCATGTAGTCATTTTCGAAGCAGTAGACAATATCGGAGAGGCGGGCAATCTCCTCCAGCGCGCGGTCTGCCTGCTCGCGGCGGCGGTGCCCCTCAAACGCAAAGGGCATGAGCACCACCGACACCAAGAACATGCCTGCCTCGCGGGCAATATCTGCCAGCACAGGTGCGGCGCCAGAGCCCGTGCCACCGCCCAAGCCCGCCACCAATACCAGCAAACGGGTATCCTTCAAAAACTCGCGGATAGCGCCCGAGCTCTCTTGAGCCGCCATGCGGCCTACCTCGGGGTCGCCCCCGGAGCCCAGCCCGCGGTTCATGCCCGAGCCCAGCAGCAAGAAGTTCACATTGCCACACGAGCGCCCCACCCGCTCATCCAGCGACATGGTGCACAGGCGCACATTGTCCGCGCTAGAGGAACCGAAGCACTGCAGAATGTTGGCACCAGCCCCGCCGATACCGACGATGGCGATGCCCTCCTCTTTTTTACCGATGGTTTGGTAGGGAAGCATGAGCGTGTGAAAAAAGCGTGTTGATTATTTACGGCGGAACAAGCGAGAGAAGAATGCTGCCAGCTTGCTGGGCGGGCGGCGCAAGATGTCGTCATCATAGCGCTGCGCAAAGCGAATCAGGCCAATGGCTGTGCAATAGCGAGGGTCGGCCAGGTAGGAATGCGGCTGCGAGGGGTCCTGCGGCACAGGCTGGTGCACCGGCACGTTGAAGATGTAGTGCGCCAAGTTGTCCAAACCGCGCATCAGGCTCGTGCCACCAGAGAAATAAATGCTCATGCCATGCTGGCGCATCACCTCCTCGGGCAGGCGGTCGCGCACGCGCAGCAGGGTGTCAGCCAAGCGGTCGCGGATGATGCGGTTGAGCTCGCCACGGGGGATAGCCACATCGTGCATACCCAAATCACTCTTGTACTGCGCCAGCGAGCGGTCCTTCACGTCGCCAAAGGCGTTACCCTCAGTGCATTTGAGCACCTCTGCCGCCTTCTTGGATACGCGCTGCCCCGTCAGCTTCACAATGTCTTGGTTGATGGTCTCGCCACCCACCGGTATGCAACCAGAGGCCACCACATCGCCGCCTTGGTAGCAGATGAAATCCGTGGTGCCGCCGCCAATGTCAATCAGCAGCGCACCCGCATCCTTCTGCTGGCGAGTCAGCACCATCTGAGCCGTGGCCAGCGGGGCGAACACCAAGTCCTCCACCTCCAGCGGCACCTCGCGCACACACACCAAAGAGTTGTGCAGACGAGAGCGTATACCGTGCATCACGTGGCAGTTCACGTCCAGCGTGCGGCCCGTCAAGCCCACTGGGTGGCGCGTCGCTTCGCGTCCATCCACAGAGAAATTACCCAGCTCGCTGTTCAGCTTGAAGCGATCTGCCGTGATTTCCAAGTTCTCAGCCTTTTCGCGAGCGTTTTCCACGTGCTCTTCATCGATGATGTCTTCATCATCAGGCAAGCGGAACGAGCCTACGTTATTCTCGCCGTAGATGTGTTCGCCCGTCATGGACATAAACACGTTGAGAATGTCCACATCGGCGTGGTCCTGGGCGGCCTGCCAAGCATCGCACACACACTGCCGGGCCATGCTCAAATCCAATATCTCACCCTTGCGCACGCCGGCGCTCTGTACCTCGCCAATGCCGATGATGGCGGCTGTTGCATCTGGCCGCACCTCTCCCACCACCATACAGGTCTTGGAGGTGCCTATCTCTAACCCTACGATTATCTTTGATTGTGCCATGATGAAATTTAATTCAGTTTTCCTTAATTTTTCTCCATTGTAGCAGATTTACGCGCGCGTGGCGTGTCAAATGCGCGTCATATTTTTACTGCATCGCGGCAGCACACTGCTGCGGCGTGGGCATGATACTGGGTAGCAGCGTAACTGTATTGTCATCATGCCTTTCCGACGGCACAAAGAGGAACCCCGGCTCAGGATTGCGCACCGTGTACGATGTGGCCTTGAACACGGGCAAAACTTGGTCCGTGTTTGGGTCATAGGCCGTCTCTCCGGTGTAGCTACCTTTCACCACATACTCCACATTCTGATCTGTGCCAAAAATAGCGCCTTCGACGGGTGGTTCGTAGCCGCGGTCGGGCGTGCGCACCACACTCTCATCCATGATGACGAGGCGAGAGCTACGCCAGCTCTGCCCGGGCTCGCGCAGGTAGCCCCAGAAGCGGGTCAGCGGCACATAGTAGCGGCGGCCCACATAGAAGTCGCCCTTTTGCTCCGCAGCAATCTCCTGCTCGCGCTGCTGCAGTGCCTCGCAATCCGATTTCATCGTATGGCACTGCGTCAGCAGCATGCATCCCGCCATGGTCATCACAATTTTCCTTAACATGTCTGCTTATTTTCTACCCCAAACAACAAAAAAGGTCAAGAGGAATGCACCCAGAAGCTTGAAAAATGAAAATTCTGCAAAATCCCCCACCCGCCAAGCTCCCGCACCTGTCCAAAAACGCACCCGCGGTCAATCCGCGGGTGCGCTTTCGTATACATTCTACAGGCCCCTAGGAGGCCTCTCTTTCTGCCCGTCTTCGCGTCAGGCATGCCCCCTTGACCGGGGGCTATGCCTGCTTGCTTTCGCCGTGGCGGGACGCCTCCGAACCGCTTATTTACGACGGCGGCGTGCGGCAAGAGCAGCGAGCGCCAGGATGCTGAGCGTCGTTGAAGTCGGCTCGGGAATGGAGCGCACATCGAAGTAGATGCTACCCACATCGGCCACAGCCTCGCCCACGAAGTAGGCGTTCATGTAGAACTGAGCGCCAGTGCTGGTGGTCAGGAGACCCGTCATGCTCATATCCGTGGTGGAAATGGAGACATTGTTGAAGTCCAGCTGGATGAAGTCAACACCACGCAGGTCAGACACCGTCAGCAGCTGGCTGAAGTCCACCACGAAGTTGCTGCCACTGGTCAGTACCAAATTGCTCAGCGCGTTGCTGGTGATGTTCATCACATTGCTCGTGCCGTCCATCGTCAGGGCCTGGCCATTGCCACCCATGGGTTGCAAGGCAGCCAGCGTCTGGGCCGTCGTATCGCCCACCACAGAGGCATTACCCGAGCCAAGCACCACAGTAGAATCCGTGAGCGTGAGTTCAGATACGCCGCCCGCGTTGCGGAGCGCATAAGCAGCCGCAGCGGGAGCCGTGCCAGCAAGGCGGCTGCTGTCGGAGATAATCATGCTATCCACCGTCAGGCTAGCGCCCTCAGCAATGGTGATAAGGCTGTTCGTTGCGGTCACAGTCTTCTTCTCCTCACCATCTTGTGGGGTGTGGCTGGAGATTGTCACCATATCAGCAGCCTCATCGTAGCTGAACTGTACCGCGCCAAGCGTAGCGACGTTCGAGCTATTGTTGGCTGTCACCTTCACGCGGCCATCCGTGTGGTCAGCATCGTAACCATAGCACAAGGATGCGTCACCGCTGCCCACGGTCGTATCTGCCGTCTGGAGTTCAGATTTACCAAAGGCCAGCTCGCCTTCATCCACCAGCACCGTACCATCGAACTCCGTGGTATCGCCCGTGAATATCTGCTTGGCACTGCCTTGCTTCACCACGTTCAGGTTGTTCTTGATGGTGGCGGCGGATTCATACACCTCACCAGCACCCGCTCCCCAGCCCAGATTCATGGTTGCGTCCTCATCCGCAGACTCGAACTTGCTCGTCTTGTTTGTCACATGCCCCGCCACGATGACACTCGAAGCATCGCCACCCTGAATACCCTTCAGATAGGTTGTGCGCACAATACCCAGAGCCTGTTGCTCACCCTCTGCAGCAGCATTCGTGCGGTCGAACTCTACCAGCATGCTGAGGTTCGGCACCTCATCGGAAGCAGCGTAGGTGTAGTCAAGGTTCAGCACCGCTTGATTCCCCTTGAGGACAAGATTACCCATGAAGGAGTTGAAGTCAGCATTCTCCACATTGAAGATGGTGAAATCATTGGTCGCGTTCTCCAAGGTGACGACATTCAGCTGATTCAGATCACCCTGACTGGAGAGTTCATTGATATTGAAGATACTCGTTCCAGAACCATCAGCTGTTCCGCCAACAGCCTTGAAGACCGCGCTATCAGCTACGCCCAGCTCAGTGATATTGACGGTATTGTTCCCCGCCAAATCAACCAGCAGAGTCGCACCTTCTTGAAGAGCGATGCTCAGGCTTGTATCGATAATATCTTCGGTGATTTCCAGCGTGGGGCTTGCATCCACCGTCTGGGCCACCGTGATATCCGCTGTCAGGTTAGCACTATTGCTCACTGTGAAGCGTCCAGTGTAGCCGTCCATCTGCAACCGGGCCTCCACCGGGCTTGCACCGGCCAGCAATTGAAGCTTACCAGCACCTGTCACCTGCACGGGAGACTTGAAGGTTTCGCCATTCACCTCAGTGCTATTCATCAGCCCACCAGCAAAGGAGACCGTAGCCTCTGCGGCCACATCCAGATACCCCAGCGAAGCAGCGCCTGTCACATTCAATGTGCCGGCACCCACCACATTCATCTTGGCATTGTTACCCAAGATAGCGCCCGTGAGCGTCATGACACCCCCTTCTGTGCCGCGCACAATATCCGTGGCCACGCCGTTGGCGTTGGTCTCAAACACGTACTGCGTGGTATCGAAGGTGGTACCCTCGGCGCTGGTCAGCGTCAGGTCTTCGGTAATCGTCGTGGTTGCGGCGCTCATGCCCACCGTGCCTGCACCCAGCGTAGCGCTGAAGGCCTTGTTGGTGGTAATGCCAGCATCCCCCAAGATGAGCTTGCCGCCGTTTTCCAGCGTTACTTCAATGCTGTTGGCCGTCTTGTCATTTTTGGCATGGGTGATGCCCTTCACCGCCATCACACCACCATCCTGGATGGTGATGCCTGCAGAATGATCGCCCACCAGCACCTTAGCATCCTTGGACAACAACACACCTGCAACGTGCAAGTTTGTCTTCTGGCCCCATTCACCCAATAACAACGTATGCTGACGGTAATCGTTGCCATCGTTCTTGGAACCAGTGATGCTCAGAGTAGCGTTCTGCTTCACGTTTACAACGGCAGATCCACCCGTAGACGGACTATCACCAGCTTCCAATCGGCCCAACACCGCCATGGTTTCATTCGCACCATCGCCGATGTTCAGCGTGCCATACGCCATGTGCACGCCACCCAGCGCGACGCTTTCACCCACGAAGCTGAGTGTACCTGCCTGTGCATCTTTGCTCGTCAAGCCAAACTCAACCGATCCCTCGATATCAACATTGCCTGCCAACACGGTCTCTCCACTACCTTCTTTCTTGATTTTACCCTCGCCGGTGATAGCATTGCCCAGCGTCATAGCGGCGTCGTTGGTCGCATTCAGCAGGAGGGTAGTACCATCGGCCAAGGAGATAGCGCTCTCTGCAGCCATGCTCACCGCGCCAGCCAGCTCCAGCGTACCACCCGAGACGGTGGTTGCGCCCGTGTAGCTGTTGGCGCCAGAGAGGGTCAGCGTGCCGTTACCCTGCTTGGTAAGGGAGAGTGTACCCGTGCCATTTTGCAGCTTACCAGCAAAGTTCCCCGAGCTCACTGTCAGGGTATAGGCCCCTGTGGTCGTGACCAAGTTGTCGGCATCAGTGGAGAGCAAGGCTGAAATCGTGGCGCTAGAATCCAGTTGCAGCTTGGAGACCCCCGTGGTGCCAGCCAAATCAATGGTAGCAAACTGAGCCGCATTCTGGTGCTGCAAAACCATGATTGTCTCTCGGTTGGAACCATTTTTATGGGTCAACTTGTACGTACCACTGAAGGTGTTGTCTTCATGGGTCAACACATAGGTTGCGCTGCCATTGCCCGCTTCTGAGCTATACAGCTCAACCGTACCTTGACCAGCCAACAAACCAGAGAAGGTGAGGGTCTTGGACCAATATTGACGAATCGACACCGTACCATCAGTATATGCACCCTCAGCATCAACATTAAATCGCACATCTCCAGCGTAGTTCACAAGACCATCGATATTCTGGAGAGTCGCACCGCTCATCAAATCCATTTGAGCTGGCAACAAACGGCTCTCTCCAGTCTGACCAATGCCATTGGCACCATAGCCAAAGTGGGTGACAAAAGTAGCTCCATTATACACAACAACCTTGGACACATCGAACGTTGCATCTGCCCCAGTGCCACTGGTATTACCCGCACCTACTTGGAAAATGCCCTTTTGAATCTCGATTGTACCGGTGAAATCCTTCAATGTGGCAGAATTCCCCGTATTCAGGGCATGCACGCGTCCACCATTGCTGATATTCAGCGCAAGTGTACCCTCACCACTAACCGAGCCGAGAGAGGCATCCGTCTGCGAGCCACCCAAGCCGCGCACATTAGTAATGGTGAGCTTGCCGTCTCGACCAATCACGGTGCCGCCTGTGTAGGTGTTGGTTCCACTCAGGACAACGTTGGTATCCACAACATGCAAGCCGAGTGCACCCTCCGCACCATTGGTAATGGTGGATGCCACCGTCATCGGGTTGGAGCCATGGTCAACAAGCTCCTTGGCAAAAGTGAGGGTGCCAGTACCAGTGATGCTACCAGAAACCGTTGAATCACCGCCGTAGAGGGAGCCAGCAATGGTACCCGCCTCATCCACCGTGATGGAGGCATGCAGCGTGTGGTGCGTTCCTGCACCGTTGCGCAGGTTGATGGTACCGCCTTGCAGCAAGATGTCCACAGGATCATCCGCATTGTTCATAGCAGCTCCGTAACCCAACTCCAGCACACCGGTTTCCGCCACCTTGATGGAGGAAATACCCGTCATGTTCGTGTTGAGGGCAATCGACAGCTTGCCATTCTCCACCAACACCTCGCCAGCGGTTAAGGAGGCCCCCTCGCCGCTCATACCCAGAGTAACCTCAGCACCATCAAGGATGGATACAGTACCCACGGTAACGGCATCTGTGACGTTGACAGTTGCATTACTGCGGAAGACGGCAATCGTATCAGCGGCATCACCAAACTCCGTGCTATCATCCTCCACTCCTGGGGTAGTATCCCAGTTGGCCGTACCCCAAGCGTTATCTCCAGCGGAGCCTGTCCATGTATAAATAGTGTCCACACTATAGTTTAGGAACAAGCCATCTGCCGTGGCGTTGATGGTACCCGTGCCACCATACGCCAAACCATTCACCGTGAAGCTAATGCCCTCTGCCGCGGCTGCACTCCAATCACCATCGGCCAACTTGTAGCTACCACTGGTTGTCAGAGCACTTCCTGCCCCCACATTAACAGTGTAGTTGGAGGCCTCCGTCATGGTCAGTACGCCAGTCAGCCCCAAGGCCGCCTCATCCGCTTTCAACAGGGATGCATCGAAGGTCAATTCACCACCTGAAAGCGTGAGCGCACCCAAGGAGACCGTGCCAGCCGTGCCCGTCAGCACGGAAAGTGTCTGCCCCGCACCCAGCGTAAGAGCCGACAGTGTGAGGCTGCCTCCAGCATGTACCGTCACATCCCCGCTCACGTCTGCTCCATCCAAAGCCAAGATACCGTTGTTTACTGTAATGTTATGGAGGTATGACTGCCCAGTAAAGGACTGACGACCGGTGCCACTCATCACCAAACTCAGGCGATTTGCTCCGCTAGCCGCCGTGCCAATCGTACCAGAGTACGCGTACTCATCGCTACCGACAATCGTCAGCGTGTTGGACTCTGTTGAGGCATGAGGCGCACCGTTCCCAGCAGAATCAATGGGAGAGGCACCAGACACAATGTGTGCATAGCTACCGTTAATACCCTGCACTTGGGCATTATCCGCAGAAATAGCCAAGCCGGCATAACCATTGTTCTCCGTACCATTCAGAGCTATTGTTGCGTTCTTAGCTGCACCATCGTGAGCCAATTCAACGTACGCTAAATAATACCCCCAGTTTGTGCTACTTCCCGCTACACGATTCAATGTAATTTGGCCGCTGAAGTCATTATCGCCAGAAATAATCAGACGAGAGGTATCATAGTGATTTTGATTATAGGACCACTTTAATTCACCTTCGCCGCTAAGACTATTAATATTCCAGATTGTATTCCAACCACCGCTCTGCTTCAGATCCAGAATGTTGTGCGCGGCAATTTGCACGGCACTGAGCGTGCGCGTCATATTGTCTTTTCCGCTTACATTATCCAGAGTCACCGTTGTCTTCGAATCAGCCGTCGCTGCTGTATTGTTGATAATCAGCGTACTATAAACCGTCTGGGCAGCATTAGCTACAGATTTATTCAATTCCAACTTGCCACCGGTCATCGTAATAGTACCACTGTCAGACCCTATGCTGTCCTGCACAAACTTCACCGTACCACCAGAGATGGTGGCGGTGGTGATATCAGCAGTACCTTCGAAAACCAACGAACCACCAGCAATTGAGACATCCCCAATGGTGTGCGTAGCACCCGCGTAGAACTTCACATGGTTAGTATTGTTGTTGCGGAGAGTCAAGGTGCCAATTGTGCTATCTTTTTCGAAATGAATTTCACCGCCATTTATTTCGACATTTCCAATTGTAGCCGTATCCTTGAAATACTCACGTCCCCACGTACCACAATTAACATGAGTAAGACCACCCATGTTTACTTCATCATAGAATTCAAAGTAACCATTTGTGTCTCCATGAGCAAACGTGCCATCACCAGTTACCGACCCACGGAAGCAGGTCGTCCCGGTGTTTTGCACAGATGTTGTGCCGTCCAACACCAAGTCAAACGATATGTCTACTGCGTTAGCTTGCAGATTGACACCATCTGCCAGACGCAGGGTTGTTCCCACTTTTGTATCACTCGTGACAGACAATTTGCCCGCCTTCACATAGGTTTCACCCGTAAACGCTTCGCCCACGTTCAACGCATTGGCCTCGTTTGTCAATTTCAGCTCGACTGTACCAGCACCGCTGATATTGGCACCGTTGTAGCCAGCTTTGACTGTTTCAAAAGACAGCGTAGCGCCCTCCTGTATCTCAATGGACTGAGTAGTCAGCATAGCCGTTTCAGTGATAGAAACGGTCGCCTCATCGCGAACGATGAGCTGGGAGACATTCACAGCCTCAGTCACAGTCACGTTGGCATCGGTATTGAAAATAGCCACGCGATCGGCACGGTAGTTCACCGCTTCATCCGCAGGCACATCAGGCGTGTTGTCCCAATTCAGGCTACTGTAGTTCCAGTTACCATCGGTAGCACCCGTCCAAGTATACTCCCTCTGCTCAGCAGTATAATCCAGATACAGTCCACCATCCTGCACGATTACACTACCAGTACCATGTTTTAATCCGGCGGTAGTGTAGTCGATGCCATCTGGAGAGAGCCAGTTACCAGAGAGGAGGTAGAGTCCTGTTTCAAGCTGACTATCGTTATGGAAGCTGATACGCTGCGTGGAGGTGCCCTCACTCAGGCTCAACGTGCCCACGCTCAGCGCGGCCGTATCGCCCGAGAGCATGCTGGCATCAAACACCATCTCACCACCAGCCAAGACGAGACCGCCCAGCTGCACGCTGTCGGTGGCAGTGGTGAGAACAGAGAGCATATCACCTTCACCCAAGGTGTAGGTGCTGCCTGTCATCGTCAGCGCGCCACCATTCACGGTGACATCGCCATCCACCGTAGCATTGCTCAGAATCAGGGAGCCATTGCTCACGCTCACATTGCCCACATAGGCCTGCCCGCTGAAGGTCTGCGAGCCTTCGCCCATCATGACCAAGTTCAAGTGTTCTGTCTCTGTCTCCGTGCTGGTGCCGATGGTACCCTTGAATTCTTGAGTCCCATCACCAGTAATGGTCAGTGTATGAGCTGCGGTGGAGGCTTGCTGCCCAGCATTACCTTGTGCAACAGATGCGCCAGCATACATGTGTGCATACTCATCGCTCGCCAGCCCGCCTACCTTTGCATTGGCGGTGTTAATCGCCAGCGTGGTCATGGCATTCTGCTTATTCTGGGCTGCCGTGCAATTCAGAGTGATGAGAGAGTTCTTTACGGCGTCATCCGATGCCAATTCGACGTAGGCTTGGTAACGACGTGCCTCAGCATCATACGAACGATTCACGATGATTTGCCCCGTGTAATCACTACCATCGCCACTCAGAATGAGGCGAGAAGTCGTATTATGGTTCGTTGTGGAAGCCCACTGCAAGTTACCCTCACCGCTCAGGTCGTTGATATTCCAAATGGTATTCCAACTGGCCTGCTGCAATTCCAGCGTAGCACCAGCAGCAATCTCCACAGCCGCCAGAGTGCGGCGCATGCTCTCTACGTACGAGTCATTGCGCAGGACACTCGTCGACCCGGAGCTGACCACAAGCTTGCTGTTGAGTGTAAGAGCACCGCTGCCATTCATGTACAGGCTACCGCCGCTGGAGAGTGTCACCGTCGTGGTCGATAAGCCATAGGCTGTTTCCGCAGAGTTCTCCAGAATCAATCGGCCTTGGCTACCCGACACGGTGATATTACCCGTGTAATCGGAGGTGGAAGCCAGATTCACGCGCACATACTCACCTGCACCCTCCACATTCAGCGTGCCAGAGCCGGTCAAGCTTGCGATGTTGATTTGAGATTTCCAGCCCGTGGTGGACAACTTGAGCGTGCCTTCCAAGGTGGTTGTCCCCTCGAACTTGATGGCATCAGTATCCGTGGTGCCCATATCGCGGATGTTGAACTCTGCACCATTGGCGGACACCGTCACATTGTTCAACGTGGTGGTGGCGCCAACGTACTTCACCAAGGCGTTATCCAACAAGACTGATGAGAACGAGGACAGGTTAGCCGTGTTCTTCGACTTGTAATCGTTCACATTACCATCAAAACCATGGGTCGTCAGCGTGGCGTTGCGGAGCGTGAGTTTACCCGTCAGATCAGAGTCATTATCATAATTCCAAGTCGCACTCACGCCATCCAGCACCAGGTTACCAGCACCTGTGGCATTAAGCAAAGCGGAGGTAGCCGCAGCGCTATCTGCCGCGCCGGCAAACTGAAGCGTCGCGCCAGAAGCCACCGAGTATGCACTGGAGGCAATGCTGCTGCCAGTCAAGCTCAGCGTGCCCTTCTCTACCGTGATGGTATCCACATCAATAGAGCCGGAGAGGGTGATGCTGCCCGTGTCCATCTTCTTGAGGTTGGTCGTGGCATCAGCCTCCTGAGTGAAGTTGGAGGTGATGCTGGTGGCCGTGGTCAACGGGGAGTAGGTGACGATGCTCAAATCGCCCCCCAGCACAATGTTGCCTGTGGTGGGCGTGATACCCGTACCTTCCTCAGCGCGCACCACCAACTGGCTGCCTGCCTCCATGTGCAGGTTGGCGGCTTGTACATTGGTGAACTTATCGCCAAGAGAGCCCTGAGAGCCCGCAATGATATTGAGGGCCAAGTCACCGTGGATGTACACATCCTGCACGGTAGAACCTTCCAGCAGCTGCACTGTGCCGTCCTCACCCCAGTAGCCATTGTGTACCTTCTTGGTGTAGAGATGCAGCTGAGAACCAGCATCACCCGTCACCTGACCAGAGAAGGAAACGTAGCGGTTGGCGTCGTCACCAATGGTGAGCTTAGCCGCATTGGTCAGCACAATGGGTGCAGAGGGGTTGTGCGGAGTAAGCTGCAAAATGGTGAGTTCAGAGCCATCAACCATGATGGTATCTGTCACATGAATCTTATCAATCGTCGACGCACCATTTTCGGCACCGGAAACCTCCAAGACGTTGGTGCTGATTTGGCCTGCCTCAGAGAAGGTGTAGCCGCCACCCACAATGCTCATGGAGCTCACGCTCACGTTCTCTGTCACGCGCACCGTCTTATCGATAGCGCTGGCATCAAAGATAACATCATCGCCCAGAGCAGAGGCATCATACTGGGAGAAGCTCGTGGTGCTCCAAATGTCGTCCGAATCCACCTCAGTGGGGGCCCAGATGTTGGAGTTGACAACGGGAGCTTCCTCGCTGAGCACCAAGTACAAACCAGAATCTGTCGTCTTGACGCTGGAGTACAGCTCGGGCGTTGCATCCGCGCTGCGGGCAGCATACAACTGCTGGGCAGAAGCATCATTCACCGCCACGGAGATACCGCCGATGCCCACATTGGCCCAGTTGCCACCTACCAACAGGTATTCACCTGCTGCTGTGGGCATCACGCCGTTGAGAAGGATGGTCATCGAGCCGTCATGGACCTCGCCCGTCACCGTCAGGGCCACGGTCTCGGCGGTAGCCGAGTCGTCAAACAACAGGGCCATGACGCCGCCATTGAGTGTCAAGCCACCCAGCGTGCTACGATCGGTGGAGAGGATGGAGAGCGTGCGCTCTGCACTCAGTGTGTAGCTGCCAGCCATGGTCAGCGCGCCTTCGCCAGACTCGGTGCCCACTTCAATATCACCCACAATCTGCGCAGCCTCATTGGAGAACACCAAATTACCACCCTGCACAGAGACATTCTCCACCTTGGCCGTGGCCGAGGTGAACTCCTGCCTGTTGCTGCCAATCTTGGCAATAGAGCCAATGAGCGAGTTATTGAACGAACCAGCATACACAGCATCCTGCGCATCATAGGCGCCCACCGTCAGGGTCTTGCGGTTCAGGCTGATGGTGCCTGCAGTGGTGATGTTATCATTATAATCCACCGTAGATGCAACAGCGGAAATCGTCAAGTTCTTGTTAAGAAGCAGTTTGCCGTCGGAATCCGAGCCATAGCCACCCAGACTGACAACACCTGTACCCAACGCATTGGCGTGAGAGGTGGTGATGGTACCATACTCAATCATGGTGCCACCAGAATAAGCGTTGTTACCAGAGAGGACAATGTTGGGATCGGGGCCGCCGGATTTATCCGTGGCAAGAGCAATGACACCATTGCCATCCAAGATATTGGAAGCAATCGTCCACTGGTGTCCCTCTTCATTGCGCAGAGTCAGTGTGCGTTTCGCGGCATCATCCGTGGAAATTGTACCATAGATGGCGCAGTTACTGCCGTAGTAACCACCATGGATGAAAGAATAGCTACCGGCCAACTTCACATCTGCGGCAATTGTGCCTACACCAGCATTGAGTACCTTGATGGTACTACCTTTGTCCATCACGATTTCCGTGTTCAGCGCGTCGGTGTACTTCACGCCGCTACCCCAATCGAAGAGCAAGACGCTGTTTTGGCCCATGTGCAGGGACTGAAGGCCCACCAGTTGACCACCCGCTTGCAGGGTGCCAGCTTCCACCTTCAGCTGCTTGAGGTTTGCCTCCTGATTCTTCAAGACCAGCTTACCAGAGCCAGTCTTGGTCAGGGTGTAATCTGCACCGTTGATGGCTGCTTCAATCTCTGTTTGATTAGCAGTCATCGCCAAGGTTGCATCGCCGGTAAGGGCTACCTGACCCTTCAGGACACCTGCGTCCATGGATACGGTGCCGGCCAGCTCCATGTTAGACTTCAACGTAGCATTGGCAGACAGCGCCAGCGTAGCGCCAGAGCCCACCACGGTCTTGCTGATATTGTTAATTTCGTTGTTATTGGCATCGGCGGCGAGAGAGTATGTGCCCGACTTGATATTCAGCGTACCCAGTTGCTTGATATTGAGGTCACTGATGGTATTTGCCCCCGCGTCCACGGTGAGCATACCTTCACCACCAATTAAGCCCTGCAACTGCCCCGCGCGGGTAATCACCAAGTTACCATTGGCAATCGCGGTTTCGCCACTCACCACAATGTTGCCGTACAGCGTGGTTGTGCCCGAACCCAACTGGTCCAAGGACGAGGCATTCAGCTGCACTTCCACACCATCATACACTCTGTCTGCCGTCAGAGTGTAATCTTCCGAGGCATTGAAGGTCATCTTGGCCACGTTCACAACCGAGCCAGAGGAGGACTTGTCGACAATCACATCATTGTAGCTTGCCGAGTCATCAAACACAGCAACGCCCGTGGATGACACGCCACCAACAGTGCCACCAAAGGTGCCGGGCGTCCAGAACCTGCTTGTGGAGTTACCAGCCCACACACTACTGTTATTAGCATAGCTCAATGTGAGCGACAAGCCCGAGGCCGATGCGTTGAACACAGCGTTGAGGTGCGGCATGTTGGCCAAGGTAATGGAAGAGGCCGAGATACCGCTCCAGTCTTCAGAAGAAAGCTGGTAGGTTGTGGAGCTACCCCAAGATGAATTATCAACGTACAAGTTAGACGTATTGCTCAGGGTAATCACCAGAGAAGAGGTGCCGTCCGCATAGGTGACTTTGGAGCCATCTGCCAAGTTCAGCAGAGGAGAGCTGGTCGAAAGGGCCTTGCCATCAAAGTTGAGTGTACCACCCCCCAGCACCAAATTGGCGTTGAGGGTAGCCGACCCTGTAGAGCCTTGCAGCACGTTGAGCGTATGACCACTGCCCAAGGTGTAATCAGCAAACAAGTCTGAGTCATCCGTCCCCTTAGAGAGGGTCAGGGTACCACCTTGGTGCAGGTTGATATCGCCCATCACCGTGAAGGTGTTTTGACCTGTCGTGAGCACGCGTAGATTGCCGCTCTTAGCGGTCAAATCACCCACCACAAAGGTACCGCCCTCAAAGGATTGCGTACCGGTGCCAGCCATGGTGACATTGAGAGATTTGGTGGCTGTATCACTCGTGGTACCCACAGTACCAGCGTAGGTGTAATCACCGCTGCCCGTGATGGTCAGCGTCGCCTTGCGAGTGGCAGCACGAGCGGCGGTAGAGGCTGCATCCTCGGGCGCGGCACCTGCATAAATGTGGGCATAGTTAGCGCCAGCATTGCTACCGATGGACACGTTGCTCTGCAAGCCACCCACATTCACATTGTCGGCGTTGATAGCCAAGCTAGCCTGAGATTGGGCCCCTGTGCCAGAGAAGTTGAGCGTGGCACCGCTGACGGCATTTTCGCCATTGATTTCAATGAATGCTTGGTGCGTGCGGCCACCATCGGCATAGCGGCGGAGCATGTTGATGGTGCCAGAGAACTCACCCTCACCGCCGAGAATCATGCGGGCGGTCTTGGAGTGCGTGGTGGTGGAATCCCAATTGATGGTACCCTCACCCGTCAGTTCATCCAACTGCCAGATGGTATTCCAAGTGCGCTCGGTGATGTTGAGCGTCTTGCCAGAAGCTACGTTCAAGCTATTGAAGTGCTTGAGCATGTTTTCAGTGGCGCCATTGCTGTGCAGAGCCATCGTGTTGCCCCCCACCACGAAAGTACCGCCAATATACTGCTCGTAGCCCTGGTTGAGTTCCAAGCGGGCAGCATTAAACTGAATCGTACCACCATCGCGGTTGTTGTCGGAGGAGTTCAGCACCCACTTAGCACCGCCGTTGATGTGGCCCGTCATCCCCACTTCAGAGGAAATCGTGCCATTGAAAATGATATCATACGAACCATCACCAGCCGCCAGAGTACCACCAGCCAGCAAGACATTACCATGCATGGTGCGCCCACGGAAACCATCGGCGTTCCATGTGTTCATGTTGAGTGTAGCCCCAGATTCCACGCGGGTGATACCGGTGGAAGAGAGCGCGTTGTCCACACGGGTAAAGACCGTACCTTCCTTGATGGTGAAGAGATTCCACGTATTATCCGTGCTGGCGAGCACCAGATTAGCTGCCCCCACCTTCTCAGCCTGGTCGAGCAGCATGCTGCCATACTGGATGCGTTCACCCGTCATGTTAAAGACAGCGGTGCTGCCTTTTCCACCCGTGAGCAAGCCGCCGGTGCTCACTTGCAAGTTGGTCAATGTTTGGGTGGTGCTACCCAAATCAATAATACCACCCTTGCGGATCGTGGTCTGGCTGGCAGAGCTCAGCGCATCATTGGCGGTAAAGCCCAGCGTGATGCTACCGCTGCCCTGTGCAGAGCCCTGCACCGTCACCGCACCGGTGATATCAGATACCGCACCGAGCACAATCTTGCTGCCACTGTGCCCCTGACCGTCAATTTCCAGGTTATTGACACCATTTCGAGCCAAAGCTTGGGCCAGCGTCAGGGTGCCAGAACCACCACCGAAGCGGTATATCCCATCCTCATCCACGGAGACTTTGCCATCATAGGTCACATTGCCACTACTGCCCAGAGCCACGCTGTGACCAGAGAGGTCAAAGTTTTCATTACCAGCGCGATCCAACAAGATAGCGCCCTTGGACGTATCTGTGACCAAGTTCAGCAGGGCCGAGGAATTGCCCGAACCCAGCAAGCTTGAGCCGTACACCAAATCAATGCGCGCATTGCCCAGGGCTGCAGTGTCGGTGAAGGAGAGTGTTACGCCAGCATTGAACGTAATAGCGCCGATGCTGTTGCCCGTGTTGGTGAGCGTGACAATACCGCCAAGCCCCTGCCCATTGCCCAGCACCAAGGTACCTTGGGCATTTTGCAGCGCCGCGTTGACGACCAGCTCACCGCCGCCGCCACCAAGATTCCATGTGTTGTCCGAGGTGGTGTTCAGGGTGTCTTCCTTAGCACCATATTGCACGGTCTTGCCCATCTCGGCGCCCACAAAGAGATGAGTGTGAGATTGGCTCATGTCCAACACACCCGTCATGTTCTCCGTGAGGGCCAGAGTACCCGTGGAGGCCGTATCAATCAAAGAAAGAGCATTGTTTGCCGTAAGACCAGATGCCACCTGCAAGGTACCATCTCGCCCAATGAGCCACTGGCTTTCGCCCACATTGCCCATGGCGGCCACGTTGGCACCAATCAAGATACCTTCCTCCAGAGACTTGGCACCGGTAAAGGTATTGCGACCAGCCAGGGTGAACATGGCGTCTACCGCCCCAAGGTCGATGCTCACGGCACCTGCACCGCTGATGTTGCCAGCGTAGGTATTGTTGACCGTGACACCCTCATTGTACTCCACACGCATGGTGCCACCAGAGGCCAGCGACACATTGCCCTTGAGGCCATAGAACTTGTCGATAGCGCCTGTGTTCATCAACACGGTGCTGCCTTCTACATACTCCTGCGCGTGCTGCACGCCCTCGCGCATGAGGAAAGTGCCGCCAGCCTGCACCGTCACGTTGCCAGTGAGGCGAGCATGGCTACCCAGCTCAAAGGTGCCGCCCGTCACGGTCACGTTGGCAGTAGCATCAGCATAGTGCCAGTCCAAATCACTGTGGTAGCGATTGGCGTTGGTACCCGTGAGGGAGCCCTTGCCATGAACCGTGTTGGTACCCACGAGGGTGACTGTGCCGCTCTGCACCTCCATGCCACTATTGGCATGGGTGAGGTGAGTCTTGATGCTGTGGAGGGTCAAGGAGGCATCCTCGCCACCATTGTACACGAACTTAAGGGCGCTATCCTTGCCGTTATCCGCAAAGGAGCCCAAGAAAGTTTGCGCGCCGCCTTGTGTCCAAGTGAGAGTAGTCGTGGAGCCAGACTTCAAGTTGGCCACAATGGCCTGTTCATCCTGAGCATGAATGGTGAAACCGTCGGCCGCGCCGTCGTTATCATTGTTCCACTCCATGCTGTCGCCATTCATATCCAGCACGCCGCCTTGGTGACCAAAGGTGAAATCACGGTAAATCTGGTTGGCATCAGTGATAACAACTGTGGTGTGAGTGTTGGCCAGCACATTATATGCGGCGTAGCCATTCTCGCGGTTCAGGTAGGTCTTACCTTCGCCACCCACGTTCAAGAAGATGTCGTTGTCGCCCGAGCCTTCGATGTGCAGGTTGCCCGCACCCGTCTTGCGCCATTCAAACATGTAGGAGTCGCCATTTTCCAGCGTTTGGTGGCCATTGAGCGTGGTGTACACGTCCACCCCGCGGTCAATCACATAGCCCGCGTGGTTGAACTGGTAATCTCCCTTCGCAGAAATGTCATAGCGAGCGCTGGTAAGCGGGTTGTCAATCGTGCCATCCAAACCAAAGTGGGCATAGCCAATACCCAAGTCCACCGTGGCATCTAACACAATGTTGGTCTGAGCTGTGCCTGCGGCGAAAACAAGATTTTCCGTCACAAACAAATCAGCATAAGTCAAATCCTTGTCCTCGGTAGCGTGTGTCCCCGAGATGTAGGGAGCGGCGTTCAAGAAGTCGTTGTTATAACTATACCAATTGTCCGTATCACGAATGGAAGACAAATTCTTCCATGTATTGATATCTGTCTGAACACCTACAAAATTTTGAAGCACATTGCCATTGGCATCTTTCACAGCACCAGTATAAGGTGTTGTTGTCACCGTCTGATTCATGCCGTAATTATACGCAGCACTATCTGCCGTAATCTGCTGACCAGCAACATCAACCGCACCAATATGCAATTCAGACACACTATCGTTCGACTTCACCACCTTATCGTACTGAGTCAGAGCACCGCGCACATAGTCAATCGCGCCCCAAATCTGCGTCTGATTGCCGCCAATGTAGGCCACAGCGCCGATGTATTCGTACTGCCCCGTGTTTTCGTTGTACACGAACATGGGAGAACCAGAGTCACCCTGCTGCCCAGCGAAAGGCAAAGGATCGCTGACGGTGATAGATTCGTGTCCCTCGCGCTCAAAGTGGATGTAAGTCACATCACCACCGGCATGCGACTGGGAATGGGTAGCCGTCTCGATACCACCCACGATGTAGTTGTATGCCCCCGTCAGACCGCTTTGCTTACCCGTCTCTGCATCATACATCTGCATGGTGCCAGCACCCACGTGGTATACCAATTCCCCCACCACGTAGTTGCGCATTTCTTCAGATGTACCAGAGAAGAGCGTTGCACCCTCTACATCGGTGATAACCTTGCTCATGCGGGTCACCTTGTGGTCAAAACCACCGTTACCGCGGCCATCATAACCACCCTTGGGTGAGTGCAAGAATGTCTCGCTGTTGTCGATGCGGTATTCAATCCCTTGGTAGAAGACAGCGTTGTCCGACCCTACATACTGCGCAGTGAAATTCCCTGCAAACACACCGTTGTGCTGCACAGACACCGTGGCATTGTACCCCAGCGCCATGAATGCGCCATTGTCCGTCGCACCGGTGAAGTTCCCCATTTCGTGCTGCAGGGTGTAGGTCTCCTGCCCGCCGAGGTAAGAAATCGTCACGCCGCCCTGCTGCTGGCGCAGGTGGGTCAACAAGGCATTGGCATCAGCATCTGTCTTGTACCAACCCAGATTTTGGCCAAAGTCAGCATAGGTCACCAGCGAGACATCCGAGTTCATGATGGAGGCATTCGAATTCGATGTGCCCACTGTCACACCCGTGACGGTCATGGCGGATATCAACAATCGACGAAGAAGATGGGGGAGACGAAGTTTCATTGGGGGTATATAAGGGGGTAAATTCGCGCGTGATTATCCTACGCCTGCGCGAGTCGTTCGTCAAGGTTTATCATCGCAAAATCGTTCAAAATTTTTCAACTTTTTTCGGTCATACTCTTAGTAAAACCTTACTTTTTTAGTAGGAGATAAGGCAAGTAATATCAACATTTCACCTTTACACTTGTGAGATTTTTCAACATCAATAAAACGCTGTATCATTCATACATTTGAACAAAAAAACGAGCATTTGCAGCTTTGAAAAAGAAAAAAATAAGGCAAAGCACCCCCTGTACAACGAAATGCCTCAACAAACAAGAGAACTCATTGAGCTTCTACGCCGAGGAGCCACTGCGTATACGCGCGGGGAGAAATTTCGCTAGGACGAATTTCTGCTTTCTCGCTCCAAAACACAGCCGTATGGAGCAGCGGGATACCGCAATCCGCCAAGTGAGCATCAATAGCAGCCTTGTGCGCCAAAACCTCTTGCCGCGTCGGAGCATGCACCACGCCCATGATTTGAGCACCCCCAAAAACATCCCCTCCACTGCGCCAATAGCAATGAGTCATGCAGATATGGCGGCCGCATTCCGCACCGGCGCGCTCCTCCATCCCCTCGGGGACAGCCCAATGAAAGAGCCCACTTGCCCCCGTGCCAGCATGGCGGCTCGGCTTGCGGGTATGGTCCAGAAAGGTAGCAAAACGTCCAATCACATGGCGTTCATCCAAGCTGGCAGCCAGTTGCAAGAATGCATCGTAGTCCATGCCCAGCAGCTCCGCGCGCTTGCGCCACGGCTCGCGCACCAATTCCGCAAGGTCCAAACTTTCTTTGAGCGACAACAACACCGCCCACTCATCCGCGCTCAGCTCAGGACGAGAAATCCCCTGCATGGCGGGTGGCTCGGGCAGTTTGTCTCCGGGCTTGAGCCCCGCACGGCGCACATGCCCCACCCCTAGCGCAAACATCCCCACGACGGGCAAGGGTACAAAACTCTCTGCCCCTATATGCTTGGCTAACAAGCGACAATGATTTTCCACAGTGTTACTACCAGTCGGGACCTTGAGAGTCGTCCAAAGGCGGTAATCACCCCCTGGGGCATCCGCTTGCTCACAACTCCGCAAGACGATATGCCCGGTGAAGGGATCGTTCTGTTGCAGCCACACCCAAGCCTCCTCGCAGCGCTCCGGGGGGAGTTTCCAAGCCACCAAAGCGCCCTCAGCCAAGTTGGTCGAAAGCAGCGTCTGACGGATGCGGCGCACGGTGCCTGCTTGCAGCATAGCACGCAAGCGCTCCAACACCAGTTCCACCGGCAAACCACAGCGTTCAGCTATCACATCAAACGGCTGAGCATGAAAGCCCTGCACCCTATCCTCTGCCACAGCCAGGATACGGCGGTTGGTCTCGTCTGCTACGTCGGCGGGTATCATTGCGGGTTCACGGTGCCGCAGTAAGTGAAAAGAGTCGAATCCAGCTCTGCCAGCGCGGCAGCAGCCAAGGCGCGGGCTTGCTCGGGAGTCTCGGTGAGGGCATACATCGTGGAGCCGCTGCCACTCATCAGCGCAGCGCGCACGCCCTCCTGCTCCAGCATCCAACGCTTCATGATACCCAGCACGGGGAACTTCTCGAAGACGGGGCGCTCCAAATCATTCACAAGACGCAGTCCATCAACCTCTTGCACGCCATAGGGAATACCCTGCAAACGATGCGACCCCGCAAAACTCTTGTATGCTGAGGGGGTAGCTACCCCAAATTGCGGCTTGAGCAAGACCACCGGGCTGCTCCATTCGGCAAAGGCGGGGAGAGGTTTCACGATTTCACCGCGCCCCGCGCAGCGGCTGATGACGGGATTCAGGAAGAAGGGTACATCGCTCCCCAAGTTGGCAGCCATGGCGACCAATTCATCGACATCATAATGAGTACCAATAATCTCGTTGAGCGCGCGCAGGGTTACCCCAGCATCGGCAGAGCCACCACCCAAGCCGGCTCCGTGCGGGATGCGCTTGGTGAGGGTGATACGCTGCTTGGCCTTGCGGCCGTATACTTTTTCGAACTCTCGCACGGCGCGAAAGACTAGATTACTCTCATCCGTAGGCACGCCGGGCGTATCACACAACAAGGTGGTGGTGCGTGAGTTATGAAAATCCAATTCATCTTCCAAATCCAGTCGTGCCATGATCATATCCACCTTGTGGAAACCATCATCGCGCTTACCCAAGACCTTCAGAGACAAATTAATCTTCGCCGGTGCCGTGTACGTCAACATGTCCCCATCCTACCGCAAAGATGCAGCAAACGCAAGTCATTTGCAGCATACTGCCAAAGCAAACGCGCAAAAAACGCTTGATTTTCAGCGAGAGCTGTAAGATAATGCCGCGCGACATGTCCGAACGCAAGAATCCGTATCCTTTTGATGTATTTGAACCCAAGTGGCAAGCCACGTGGGATGCCGAAAAGACCTTCAAGGTAGCCAACCCCGGGGAAGCTGGTTTTGATGCCAGCAAGCCCAAGTACTATGTACTGGACATGTTCCCCTACCCGAGTGGCGCCGGCTTGCATGTGGGCCACCCCGAGGGCTACACCGCCACCGATATCGTGAGCCGCTACAAGCGCATGAATGGCTACAATGTGCTGCACCCCATGGGCTGGGACCCCTTCGGCCTGCCTGCCGAGCAGTACGCCATCAAGACGGGGCAACACCCCAGCATCACCACCTACGCCAACATCGACACTTTCCGCCGCCAGCTCAAAATGCTGGGCTTCTCCTACGACTGGGACCGCGAAATCGCCACCACCGACCCCCGCTATGTGCGCTGGACGCAGTGGATTTTCCTGCGCCTGTACAACTCTTACTACAACGAAGAGCTCAAGAAGGCTTGCCCCGTGAGCGAACTGGAAGCCAAGGGCTGGACCCGCGAACAGATTGACAACGTGCGCTTGGCCTATGTGGCAGAGGGTTTTGTGAACTGGAGCCCCGACATGGGCACCGTGCTGGCCAACGAAGAGGCTGAAGAATGGAAGAGCAAGGGCCACACCGTGGAGCGCCGCAAGCTGCGCCAGTGGATGCTGCGCATCACCGCCTATGCCGAGCGCCTCATCGACGAGCTCGAGCCGCTGGATTGGCCCGAAAGCATCAAGCTGCTGCAGCGCAACTGGATTGGTAAATCCACCGGTGCAGAAGTAAACTTCGACTGCCAGGGCAACACCATCACCGTGTACACCACCCGCCCCGATACCCTCTTCGGCGCTACCTACATGGTGCTCTCCCCCGAGCATGACTTGGTGCCCTCCATCACCACCCCCGAGCAAAAAGCCGCCGTGGAAGCCTACCAGGCTGCCTGCGCCGCTAAGAGCGATTTGGAACGCACCGAGCTGAGCAAGGAAAAGACGGGCGTGTTCACTGGTGCCTACGCTACCAACCCCGTCAACGGCAAGCAAATCCCCATCTGGATTGCTGACTATGTGCTCACAGGCTACGGCACAGGTGCCATCATGGCCGTGCCTGCCCACGACAGCCGCGACTACGAATTCGCCGTGAAGTTTGGTCTGCCCATCATCCAAGTGGTGCAGCCGGACAACGCCGACACCCCTTGGCAAGATTTCTGTGGCTACGACGGCACCATGGTCAACTCCGAGCACTTCAACGGCCTGAGCGTGACCGACGCCAAAAAGCAGATGACCGCTTGGCTCGAAGAAAAGGGCTATGGCCACGGCAAGGTCAACTACAAGCTGCGCGACTGGCTCTTCAGCCGCCAGCGTTACTGGGGCGAACCCTTCCCCATCGTCTGGAACAGCGAGGACGGCAACCACTACGCCATCCCCGAAAGCGAGCTGCCCCTGCTCCAGCCCGAGATGGAGGACTTCAAGCCCAGTGGCGACCCCCGCGGCCCGCTCGTGAAGGCCACCAAGTGGATTCAGTACTCTGACACCTACACCCGCGAGACCAACACCATGCCCCAGTGGGCTGGCTCCTGCTGGTACTACCTGCGCTATCTGGACCCCACCAACGACCAAGCCTTTGTTGCCCCCGAGGTGGAGCAATACTGGATGGGTGGCGGCAACCCCGGCGGTGTAGATCTGTATGTGGGTGGCACCGAGCACGCCGTGTTGCACCTGCTCTACGCTCGTTTCTGGCACAAGGTGCTCTTCGACTACGGTCTGGTCTCCACCAACGAACCCTTCAACAAGCTGGTGAACCAAGGTCTCATCTTGGGTGAGGACAGCCAAAAGATGTCCAAGAGCCGTGGCAATGTGGTCAACCCCGACGACATCGTCAAGGCCTATGGCGCCGACTCCCTCCGCATGTACGAAATGTTCATGGGCCCGCTCAAGGAAGTGAAGCCCTGGCAAACCAAGGGTGTGGAAGGCATCAGCCGTTTCTTGGCCCGTGTGTGGCGTGTAGCCATGCAGGAAAACCAGGAGGGCGAGTGGGTGCTCTCTGGCAAAGTGACCGATGCCGACAACGGCGAAGTCACCCCCGTGCGCAAGGAGGTACACAAGACCATCAAGAAGGTGGGCGAAGATATCGAAACCATGAGCTTCAACACCGCCATCTCCAAGATGATGGAATGCACCAATGCCATGACCGCAGCCACCAGCGTGGCGCTCAGCGACTATGTGCAACTGCTGCATGTGCTCAACCCCTTTGCCCCCCACATCACAGAAGAGCTCTACGCCCAGCTGCGTGTGGCATTCCCCGCCCTGCCCGCGGCCTACCTCTGCCAGCAAGCTTGGCCCAGCTTCAACCCCGAATACTTGGTGGAAAACACCAAGGAAATCGTCATCCAAGTCAACGGCAAACTGCGCGATAAGATTACTCTTGCCGCCGATGCCAGCAAGGAAGAAGCTGAAGCTGCCGCCCTGGCCACCCCCAAGGTGCAAGAGCTCATCGCCGGCAAGACCGTGCGCAAGGTCATCGTGGTACCTGGCCGCCTCGTCAATATCGTGGCCAACTAATCCACCACACATCCCTATCACCCTCTCGGCTCGCCCTGCCCCCGCAGCGCGAGCCGATTTTGTTTCCCCGCCCCACAGAATCCCAACAAACCGAGTCAGCAAGGCATAATGAGCTTGCACGCGCGCGGGGTGGGGGTATAATGCAGGCATGCCTACTGTCAGTTTATCTCTGGGGACGCGTTCGTATGATGTACTTGTGGCCAATGGGCTGCTGGAATCTGTGGGCTACCATGTGAATCGTCTGCGCTTGGAAGGCAAGGCTGCGCTGATTTCAGATTCGAACGTGTATCCGCTGTATGGCGAGCAGGTGAAACAAAGCTTGGAAGAGGCGGGCTTTGCCGTGTCTACCCATGTTTTCCCCGCCGGTGAGCAGAGCAAAAACCTGCAAACAGTCGAGACGCTGGCAGATGAGATGATTGCCGCAGGCCACGACCGCAGCAGCTTTGTGGTGGCCCTGGGCGGTGGCGTGGTGGGTGATATGGCCGGCTTCTTGGCCTCTATCTACTACCGCGGGATTCCTTTTGTACAAGTCCCCACGAGCGTGATGGCTCTGGTAGATAGCTCTGTGGGGGGCAAGACTGCGGTGGACGTGGCCGGTGGCAAGAATTTGCTGGGGGCATTTCACCAACCGCGCATGGTGCTGGCCGACCCGATGACGCTGATGAGCCTGCCCACGCGCGTGCTGCGCGAGGGGATGGCAGAGATGGTGAAGCACGCTGCGATTCGCGCCCCCAAGATGCTGCTCACCCTGCGCGAGCTCGCGGCCGAACTGGATTTAGGATTTAGCCTGCACACGCTCCAACGCCTGCCTGACATCATCGCAGAAAACATCGAAATCAAAGCTCGCGTGGTAGAGGCTGATGAGAAAGAGACGCAGGGTGTGCGCGCCTTCCTCAATTTTGGGCATACGCTGGGGCATGGTATCGAGGCGAGCGTACCCTACGGCGAGTTGCTGCACGGCGAGGTGGTGAGTCTGGGCATGAGAGCAGCGCTCCACCTGTCCCGCAAGCGCGCAGGTCTGAGCGCCCGCGCAGAGAGAGAGATACTTGCCACCTTGCAGGCTTTGGAGCTGCCCCTGCAGCTGCCGGCTGAGGTGGAGATTGAAAAAGCATTGGCCAAGGTAGCCACCGACAAGAAGTTTGTGGGCGGAGCCATTCGCTTTGTCTTGCTGGCAGGCGAGGGCAAGCCCGTTGTCTCAGCCGAGGTGACACAGGAGGACATGAAAGAAGCCCTGCTGCACCTGACCACCCCCCTTTCCCTCTAAACATCCCCTTTTTCTCACCCCTCAACTCACCAAACATACCACGATGACCGACCCACGCATCCCCCAACTGGCCCGCAACCTGATTACCCACTCTTGCCATGTAAAACCCGGCGAGCATGTGCTGCTGGAGCTGATAGACACCCCCGACGAAATCGGCATTGAGCTCATACGCGCCGTGCGCGCAGCAGGGGCCAATCCGCATGTGAATCTGCGCCACGGGCGCATCACCCGCGAGATGTTCACCGGCGCTACCGATGACCAATACGCCTCCATCGCAGGTTTTGAACTGGCCGAAATGCAGGCCATGGATGCCTACATCGCGATTCGCGGTGGACACAACAGCTTTGAAAACTCCAGCGTGCCGTCGGAACGCATGGCGCTGGCACAAAAACACATGCGCCCCGTGCACGAGGAGCGCGTGTGCCGCACCAAATGGTGTGTGCTGCGCTGGCCCACCCCGGCCATGGCTCAGGGTGCAGGCATGAGCACCGAGGCCTTTGAGGATTTCTACTTCCGCTGCTGCTTGGCAGACTACGCCCAGCTGGGTGCCACCATGGAGAAACTGGCAGCCCGCATGATGAAGACCGACCGCGTGCGCATCACCGGTCCGGGCACAGACCTCACCTTCTCCATCAAGGGCATGCCCGCCATTCCTTGCGCAGGCGAGATGAATATCCCCGACGGCGAGGTGTTCACCGCCCCCATCCGCGATTCCATCAACGGCTGCATCCACTACACCGCCCCCACCCTCTTCCAAGGCATTCCGTTCGATGGCGTGCGCCTGCGCTTCGAAAATGGCAAAATCGTGGAAGCCCACTGCAACGGCAACGAAGAAGCCCTCAACAAGATTCTGGACACAGATGAAGGCGCCCGCTACATCGGCGAGTTTGCGCTGGGTGTCAACCCCTACATCTTGCAGCCCATGCGCGATATCCTCTTCGATGAGAAGATTGCTGGCTCCTTCCACCTGACCCCGGGCAACGCCTACGAAAACGCCGACAACGGCAACCGCTCCCAGGTGCACTGGGATTTGGTGTGCATCCAACGCGCGGAATACGGTGGCGGCGAAATTTGGTTTGATGATGAACTCATCCGCAAGGATGGCATCTTCACCGACCCCGAACTGGCCCTCCTCAACCCTGCGACCGAGGCATGAAATTCATCAAGCGATTGTTCAAGCACACCGTGCGCAACTTCCGCCGCTACATAGCCACGGGAGTCATCGGCGCTCTGGTGCTGGGCAGCATCGTCGTGTACTACGGCAAAATGGGGGCCCAGTTTTTGGAATGCAACTACCTGCAACTGCCAGAGGATGCCCTCCCAGGTGCAGGCCCGATGCGCATTGCCTTTGTGAGTGATATTCACAACAACCCCAGCCAGCTGAAAAAAGCCATAACGCAGATTCAGAGGGCCAAGCCCGACCTCATCTTGCTGGGGGGCGACTACATCATGGCAGACCAGCGCTTCATGCGCACTCGCTGGCTCATCAACGGCCTGCGCGAATTGGCCGAAATAGCCCCCGTCTACGCCATCTTGGGCAATCAGGATTATGAGAAGCTGGGGCAGCTCGAGCGCGTGTTGCAAACAGCGGAAATCACCCTGCTGCGCAATGAGGCCCGCAACTGGGAAACACCCACTGGTGGTACCGTGTGCATTGTCGGCCTAGGCGATTGGAATGAGGGCGATGATGACCCACACTCCTGCATGTTGCCAACGGGAGAAGAAGAAAGCGCCGTGTTGTTGCTCTCGCACGACCCGGAGAGCCGCTGGCTGGTGCGCCAATATGACTGGGATTTGATGCTCTGCGGCCACACGCATGGTGGCCAAATTGGCAACCCCTTCAAGAACCCAGTGCAGTACATTTCCTTCCGCTCATCCATGCCAGCGGGGCTCTTCGACTTTGAGGGCAACCGCCGCGTGGTCGTCTCGCGCGGTATCGGCAGCATCTGCGGCATGCGCTTCTTCTGCCCCCCTGAAATCAATATCATCGATATCGGCAACCGCGCAGAGGCCCCCGCTGCTCCGGCAGAGGAAGAAAGTGCCGCAACAGAGGAGAACACCACCGACGCAGAGGACACGCCTGAGGCCAGCGATGAGCAGACCGAGCAGCCCGACGAGCAACCAGCCCCCGCCAGCGATAGCGAGCCACCCGCGCCTCCCCCAGCCCCGGCAGAGGACAGCGCCCTCGACACCCCACCGCCAGCTCCGGCAGAGGATAGCATCATCCCCGAGCTGCCCATGTGAGCAAGCGCTTTTTCCACCCCTTCATCAAACACAGAACGATGCCCCATCAAAAGGGGGGGGTGGCGGATAGGGTGGGCCTGAGAACGCGCGGTTAAGGGTT
>JAZTYM010000011.1:0-4436 GCA_045637025.1 Akkermansia sp.
CAGTCGGGATTTCCCCTCGAACTTCCTTTCCCACGGTTTGTTACCTCCCCGCAGTTGTTCTTCAGGTCTGGGATTCCGCATCATCGCGGCTCCGCGCGGACTTTCACCGCAGTGCGCATATCGCGTCGGTCGTACACAACAGCGCCCTCATTGCAACGCAGTGAGGGCGTTTTTGTGCTTGCGTTTTTTTCTCACAACTCATCCCAAGCCGAGCCCGCAGCACAAGCATAGTGCGGGTGAGCCCAAAGACGGCGCGCCATGAGCCCGGGGGATGCGATACCCAGCAGGAAACGCCTACGCTGAGCAGAGCGCGAGAACTCTGGCAGCTCCGCATCGGGCGGCAAGGAAAGCGTCTTTGTTTGCGCGGGGGGAACATGCACCTCGCCTCCACAACAAGCGGCGCAATGCCCACAGGCGTCGGGTGTTTCGCCCGTAAAATAATGAGCCAACGCGGCGTTGATGCAGACACGCCCGGTTAGCATATTCAGCAGGGTTTGCAAGCGCTCACCATCCGCATCTCGGCGGCGGGCATAGGCCGCAGAAAGCATGGTGGCGGCAGAGCGCGCATCTCCCCCGCCCAGAGGCACGAGGCAGAGAGCCTGCTGGCGGAAGGTTATTTTCCACTCGCCCGCTTGTTCGCACTCACGCAAAAATGCCATTGCCTCCGCAAAAGAGCAGCGCCAAGCATCTGCGGCATCGGCCACTTCTCCCTCTCGGTGCGCGTCTAGCCAACGCAGTTGGGCTACTTCTTCTGCCCCGCGCCCATCCAAAATCGTGGCCATGTTGAACAGCGGCTTGACCTTATAGTATTTAAAGCCACGCCCCTCTACCGAGATGAAGCCAGCTTGCTGAAAATGGGTGAGCAACCGGAGCGGCACGTCTTCTGGCACATCGCAGCTGGTCCCTAGTTCCCACAGGGAGACAACAGACGGCGCCGCAGGCAAAAGCCAACGGCTCGCACGCAACACCCCCTCGGCATCGGGCTCGGCGGCGAAAATGCGGTTGCGGGCATCCTGCACATCGTCCCCATGCAACAACACGAGACTCACCGCCGGTGCGCCATCTCGCCCCGCGCGCCCCGATTCCTGCAAATACGACTCGGGGGACGACGGCGCATTAAAATGTACCACCGAGCGCACATCAGGCTTATCCACCCCCATCCCAAACGCAATGGTGGCTACCAAGATGCGCCGCTCGTTGACTAGGAAAGCATCTTGCAGTTGTTCGCGCAACTCTGCTGGCTGTCCCGCGTGGTAGGCGGCGGCATCGAACCCAGAAGCTTGCAAGGCGGTGGCGAGTTCCTCGCACCCCTTGCGCGTGCGCGCATATACTATAGCAGGCAAGTGCGCGTCATCCTGCAAAAAAGCGCACAAGGCAGCCATGCGGTCGGGCGACCCCTGCACTTGTCGCGTGATATTGGGGCGATAGGGCGAAATACTCACCACGTCTGCATCCTCTATATGAAAAGCGCGGCACAAATCAGCCCGCACGCGGAGAGTAGCCGTGGCGGTGAATGCCATGATGGCGTGAAACGAACGCTGCTCGCACCAGCGGGGCAACTTCAGGTAATCGGGGCGGAAGCTATGCCCCCATTCCGAGATACAATGCGCTTCATCGACCACAAAAACACCCAACTGCACCCCAACTAGAGCTTGCTGCAAGGCAGCGTTCTCCAGCGATTCGGGAGCGACATACAGCAACTGCACCAGCCCCCCAGCCAAGGCTGCCAGCAGGGCATCGCGCTCCGTGTCCTCTAGGGTCGAATCATACCGCCACGCCGCTATCCCCAGCCCCTGCAGATACGCCACCTGCTCTCGCATCAGCGCGATGAGGGGCGACACCACGAGCGAGGTACAACCATCCAACAAAGCGGCCGCCATCTGATAGCACAAACTCTTGCCGTGCCCCGTGGGCATGACACCCAGGCAATTACGGCCAGCCAAAGCAGCGCGCAACAATTCTTGCTGCCCGGGGCGAAACGCCTCGCGCCCAAAAACACGCAGCATCTTTGACTCCTGATCCGCCAGCTCCATGATGACAAGTTTTTGCTTTCGTTGCGAACAAAAAGAGGGAACGTGTCACACAACACATTCCCTCAGTTCAAGCGGATGGGGTGGGATTCGAACCCACGGAAGGCGCAAACCTTCGGCGGTTTTCAAGACCGCTGCATTCAACCGCTCTGCCACCCATCCAGTCGGGCATATCGCCGATGCGCACGCATTGTAGCCCAGATGATGCAGCGTGGCAAGTTTTTTGTGCCAATACTGACGCGATGATAAAAAACAAGCCAACCGCGCGCCCTTCATCCCGACAAAAAAGACGTTTCCCCCAAACTTTCGCAACCAAGTGACACAATAGTGGCTCATTCCTTAATTTTCGGGGCTTGAAATGGCGCAAAAAATTTGATAGACTATGGCCTAGAGCGTATGAGCCACGATAATACACCGGTATATTTACAGGAGAACCCCAGCGCGATTCACCGCATGTTTGGGGATTATTATCTGGAGTACGCCTCATACGTGATTCTGGAGCGAGCCGTGCCACACATTGGGGACGGGCTCAAGCCTGTGCAGCGCCGCCTCTTGCACTCGATGGAGCGCATGGATGATGGGCGCTTCAACAAAGTGGCCAACATTGTGGGCGACACGATGAAGTACCACCCACATGGTGATGCCTCCATCGGCAGCGCATTGGTGACACTCGGCCAAAAAGGCCTGCTCATCGAAACCCAAGGAAACTGGGGCAACATCTTGACGGGTGATGCCGCCGCCGCACCGCGATACATCGAAGCGCGCTTGTCGGCCTTTGCCAAAGAGGTGGTGTATAGCCCCAAGGTGACGGAGTGGAAGCTCAGCTACGACGGCCGCAACAAGGAACCCGTAGCCCTGCCCGTCAAGTTCCCCCTGCTGCTGGCGCAAGGCGCATTGGGCATTGCCGTGGGCATGAACTGCCTCATCCTGCCCCACAATTTCAATGAAATCATTGATGGCGCCATCAGCTACCTGCGCGGCGAACCATTCACCCTTTTCCCCGACTTCCCTACTGGCGGCCTGCTGGATGTGAGCGCCTACAACGACGGCACGGGCACCAGCCGCTTGCGCTGCCGCGCCAAGTTAGACACGTCGTCCAAGCGTCTCATTCGCATCACAGAAATCCCCTTTGGCACCACCACCGAATCGGTCATCCAGAGCATCGAGACGGCCATGGAAAAGGGCAAGCTCAAGGTGGCACGCATCGAGGATAACACCGCCGCCACGGCAGATATCCTCGTGTACCTCCCCGCTGGGGCAGACGTAGAAAAAACCTGCAACGCGCTCTACGCTTTCACGGAGTGCCAAGTGAGCATCTCCCCCAAGGCCGTGGTCATCATGGACCGCAAACCCGTGTTCATGGGGGTGACGGAAATCCTGAAGCACAACGTGGACGACACCCGCGAAATCCTGCGCCAGGAATTGGAAGTGCGTCTGGCCGAACTGCAAGAAGCTTGGATGCAGTGCAGCTTGGAAAAAATCTTCATTGAAAACCGCATTTACAAGGTTCTGGAAGAGAGCGATAGCTGGGAGCAATCCATCACCGAGATTGGCGAGCGCTTGGCGCCCTTTGTGGTTGATTTCATCCGCGAGGTAACGCGCGACGACATCATCCGGCTCACGGAAATCCGCATCAAGAAAATTGCTAAATACGAGATTCACGAGGCGGAAAAGCACATTGCCGGCCTGGAAAAGGAAATCGACCAAACACGCAAGCATCTGGCGCAGCTCACCCGCTACACCATCCGCTGGTTTGAAAATCTGCGCAAGAAATACGGCGAAGCCTGGCCGCGCCGCACCGAAATCACCACCTTCGATTCCATCTCCCGTGCGGAGGCTGCCGTCGAAAACGAAGTTCTCTACATTGACGAAGAGGGCTTTGCTGGCTATGGGGTCAAGAAGGGCGAACCCGTTGAAAAGTGCTCGACCCTGAGCGATGTGCTCACCATCGACAACCAAGGCGTGCTCATGGTGCGCCGCATCCAAGAGAAGTTCTATGTAGGCAAGAAGCTCCAAGACATCCGCGTGCTGCGCCCGGGCGATGATTGGGTCTTCAACATGATTTACCGCGATGGCAAAGATGGCATCACCTACGCCAAGCGCTTCCATCTCGGGGGCTTCACCCGCGACAAGGAATACCAACTCACCCAAGGCACCAAGGGCAGTCGCATCTTCTTCTTCTCGGTGCACCCGACAGAGGACGACAGCGCCACTCTCTCGGTCAATGTCTACCTCAAGAACCAAGTCAAGCGCCTGCGCCGTCCCATTCCCTTCGATTTCGCCCGACTCCGCGTGAAAAACCGCGCCGTCCTCGGCAATATCGTCACCAAAAATCCCGTGGAGCGTATTGCTCGCATCATGCCGACTACCCCCTCTCCAGAGGATGAGGAAGGCAGCGAAAACACC
>JAZTYM010000012.1:0-6658 GCA_045637025.1 Akkermansia sp.
CAGTCGGTGTGTACCAATGGCAGAGGTGCAGCACAAGGCTACGCTTTATGCCACCCGCTTCGCTGCGCTACGGGGTTCGATATTCTTATCTCGCGAGTCCCAGCGTTGCGCCACGAGCGTGGCTGCACGCTGGGCTAAGGGATGTCACCCACTCACTGCGTTCGGGGTTCACAAATCCGCTCGCCTGCGGCTCGCAGAGGGGGGCGGGTGGCTTCGCAGTTGCGTATGGCGCGTTCACTGCGGTGGAATTCTTGCCACGGTTGCGTTTGACGGGCGTGTCAGCTGGGAAATGACCCGCTCGCCCAGCGGGCGAGCCGAGCTTGGAGCCCGCCGCATGGCGGGCGGTATCACATAGCCCAGCGTGAAGTCGCGCAGCGACGCAACGCTGGGACTCAGAAGGAAAACCACAAGAACCCCGAAGCGCAGCGGAGTGGGTGGCATAAAGGGTTGCATTATATGATGCTATGCTACATCATTGGGCTGTCGCGTTAGGATTTGTTTTCGCCTAATAAACCATTCTTTCGCAGAAAAACGTTAAACTCTTCTACCGTGGATTGTCGCGTATGATGCTCTTTTTGATTCGCAATATATTGCATGACGGCCTCCTTGCTGGATTCGCTCACGGAAAAAGCGCCATAACCTTTCTGCCATGCAAAACAATTGTAGCAAACATCGAGCCCTTTTATCCATCTGCTAGCATTGGCTTTGATGCTGCGTACAAAATCGGGCACACTCATCTCCATTGGTAATGAAGTTAAAATGTGTAGATGATCAGGCCTACCGCCAACCAAATACACACGACCCGACATGGCGCGTATCACACCGCCAACGTATTGGAATAATTCAGATAGATGGCTCTCTTTCACCATGCTTTCTGTATTTTTGACGTGAAAAATCAAGTGGATAGTGATATTGGTAAACGAATGACTCATACTGTATTTGCCATCCTATCACCATCTAAATGATAATACAAGAACGAAACTGTTATATCATTGTCCTTTTTCATGAATGTATTAACAAAAGCAGCCGCAAAGCTTAGAGCTACGCTTTATGCCACCCGCTCCGCTGCGCTACGGGGTTCGATATTCTTATCTCGGGAGTCCCAGCGTTACGTCGCTGCGCGACTTCACGCTGGGCTAAGGGATGCCACCCACTCACTGCGTTCGGGGTTCACAAATCCGCTCGCCTGTGGCTCGCAGGAGGGGGCAGGCGGCTTTGCAGTTGCGCATGGTGCGTTCATCGCGGTGGAATTCTTGCCGCGGTTGCGTTTGGCTGGCGTGTCAGCTGGGGAATGCCCCGCTCGCCCAGCGGGCGAGCCGAGCTTTCCAATGTGCAATTTCGAAATCCAAAATAGTTCCTCGGTTTATTCGTGGTGGAAGTTGTTAGATTTTTTTTGCTTTATTTTGCTTATTTTGAGCATTTTTCAGCTTGCCATGGGGCGGGAGAAAAGCTATACTTCGCGCGTAGCGTGTGTTGTCGGCTCAACGCGCGAGAGGCTACAACGCACAATACGTTAACGCTAAAAATATAACACTACAACATGAAATTACACTTACCCAAATCGCTCCTGACGGCGGTGATGGCTCTTGGTGTGGCTCTGCCCATGGTGCACGCAGAAGTGACCGCCCCGCAGAGCTCCACAGACCTCAGCTACACAGGAACGGTGTACACCATGTCTGCAACGGCCAAGAATGATACCTTGGCAGACATGTATGTCTCCACCATCATCCCCGCAGAGGGCGAAACGCCTGCTAGCTGGGACGTGGCTGGCGAGGCGACAAGCACTGGATGGAGCGACATCTACGCCAACAGTCATTTCAACACGCTGCGTATTGTGGCTCCGACCACCTACGGCTATAAGTTCAACAACATGAGCATTGGTGGACTTATCGTGGAGGAGAGCGCCAGCGGTGCCAAGATTAAATCTTGGTCCTCGGCTGATCGCAACATCTACTACGGTCAGGCGGGTGCGACCAGCAATTCATACTTTGCGGGTTCCTTCACCTTGGACAACACCCCCGCTAATGCTGGATGCGACATCACGATAGCGGGCGAGCAGAACTGGTACATCAACCCGGGGGCGTCCGCTGTGACCGTCGCTTTGGTTGCCCAGGATGCCATCATCAACAACGCCACATGGAATGTATCTGGTGCTGGTAAGCTTTCTGTCAACACCACCATCGACAACACCAACGGCACACTCGCCCTTTCTGGTGGTGCTACCCTGCATGTTACCGATATCAACAATCTGGCCTGGAGTTGTTATTGGAGCGATGACGCCATCACCACCAATGGCTTGACCCAAGTGAACAAGGTATACACCGTGGTGAATGGCGGTACCTCCAACGTGACCAGCATCACCTACGGTGACTCGGCCACCACACAGGCTCTGACCGACAATTCCTACTTCACGGAGCTGACCGATGCTTATGGTGTGGCCAGCGACACAACGGTGGGCGCTATCAAGGCAGAGACTCCTGGTCTCATCGTCATCAAGGAGGGTGCTACTCTTTCCAAGGGCGGCGATTCTTTTGACTCGGCACAGACCTTGGCTGGTCGCGGCACCTATGATCTGGGAGAAGTAGCCAAGGGCCCCACAAACGTTGCTCCGCTTGGCAACGTCTCTTTGGGTGAAGATTGGACGGGCACGGTCTCCCTGTACGGTGGCGTGTTCACCGCCAATAGCTCCAACAACGCCAATTCTGTTCAGAACATCAATTTCAACAGCTTGGGCAATGCTCATTCCACGGTTGAGATTGCAGAAGGTGGCTTGTTCGGTTATCTGGCTGGCAATTCCGACACCTCGACAACATTCAACACCAACATCGAGCTGACGGGTGATTTGACCCTCCAGAATGGTAACAGCCGCACGGAGCACATCTTTGCTGGTAAGATTTCTGGCAACGGTGCCTTGAACCTCTCCCGCACGGGTGGCAGCCCCAACAAGTTTGTCTTCACCAATGACATTTCCGGTTGGCATGGCGCATTGAACTGCACCGACAACAATGGTGCTGGCGCTGATTTGCTTTCTGAGGTGACCCTGCGAGGCTCTGCCACGGTGGTGGACGCCACCATCAACCGCACGGGGGCATACCTGAACCTGATTGTGGACAACGCCAGCCAAACCACCACCTTCAAGAAGGCGGTGACGGTGAGCAAGCTGACCACCACGGGCATCGCCCTGGGCGAAGGTGTGAAGGTGACCCTGACTGGCGCTGAAGATGGCAGCGCAAGCAGCATCAGCAGCCTGGCGGCTCATGCCTCTGGCAACACCATCGAGGTGCAGCAGGGGGCTACCCTCAGCCGCATCGGCAGCAAGAGCGGTGGCGATATCACCCTCACAGGTGCTGGCACCTATGACATGAAGGGCAACTATACCTCCAATGTGACTGGTTTGGACCAGGCTGCATGGACGGGTAAAGTGGTGGTCGCGGGTGCTCAAAATGGCTTCAACCTCAACAACTATGGCAATGCCAACTCCACCATCGAGATTGGTACCTACACCACGGGTGAGGGTGAGAGTGCTCAGACTGTCAATGGCTACACGGGCTATCTTGAACAGTACTCCAACACCTACACCGCTAATCTCCTGTTGACGGGTGATATGACCATCAACAACGGTTGGGGTGGGAACACCAAGACCTTCGCTGGCGATGTGTCGGGCGCAGGCAACTTTGTTGCAGCCTATACAGGCGCTGATGCTAATAAGGCTGGCACATTTGCGCAGACATGGGTCTTCAGTGGCGATGTGTCGGGGTGGAATGGTTCTTTCCGTGTGGATGATGTAGATGGCAAACAAGCCTCTTCAGCCACTGTGAAGTTCACAGGCTCCTCCACCATCAACTTGGCCAACATCTCCGGAGCCGAACGCAGCACGCTGGCTGTCACTATCTCCGATGCAGACCAGGGCGACACCAAGAGCGCCGTGGCTGTGAATAGCGCCATTGATGCCAACTCCCTGACGGTGAATGCTGCTGAAGGTGTGGCGCTGAACAACACGGTGAACGTGGAAACGATGGATGTGCAGGGCGCCACCAAGGTGACCGGTACGGGCGATGTGACGGTGACCAACACCCTCACGCTCAATGGTGCCGGCGCTCTCAATCTCACGGGTTCTTTGGTGATGACCGGCGCTACCGTGGATTTGAGCGGCTTCACCCTGGACACCACCACCGCCCAGAGCACCTACACCTATACCCTCGCCTTTGCAGAGGGTGGTATCACCGCCGATGAAACCATCAACTTCACCGGCCTGACCGGTATTGATGGCTACACCGCTACGCTGAGCGCCATGTCGAGCGACCCCGCTTCCAGCGTCGCCCTGATGGCCAACGACACCAAGTACTTGGTCCTCACGCTGGAGAAGGATGTGGCCCCCGCCACCGAACTGACTCAGGTGACCATCACGGGTGCCACAGGCTACGCCGATGGTGTGCTGACGCTCACGACAAACATCGCCGACCTGAGCGCCTACAGCGGCATTGCCAGCACGCTGGCCGCCACCGTGACCGACTCGCTGTGGCAGCAGCTCATGGAGCAGTACGGCATTGGTACCTTGGTTGATGTGGCCCTCACCACGGCCGATGGTAGCACCTACTTCGACCTCAACGGAGTGGATGGCAACGCCCCCGTGAACCTCACCATCAACGGCATCGGCACCAACAACATCCCCGCCGAGTTCGGCAATGTGGGTGGTGTGGAAGGCGCCGTCATCGGTTCCTACATGACCGCTTACATTCCTGAGCCGACCTCCACGACCCTCAGCCTGCTGGCGCTCGCCGCCCTGGCCGTACGTCGTCGTCGCAAATAAGCGATTCGGAGGCTCGAAATAATGTCAAAAGATTGGCTCGCCCTGTGCATGCAGGGCGAGCCAAATCATTTGAACGTGTGTGGGTGGGGTAGCTTGTGTATCACGCCCCCCCCATTGCGGGGCTCTCAAAAGGAACTCATGCCTTGTGGGCAATGGCTGCCCCCATCAGTTCGGCGGCCTTCTTGCCACTCATCAGCATGCCACCAAAAATGGGGCCCATGCGGAAGCTGCCGCTCACACCGTTGGCGGCCATGCCCGACACGAACAAGCCGGGGTAAATCTCCTTCGTGTTGTCGATGGTGGAGCGCTCGCCCTCGGCGGCGTCCATGCTCATTTCCCCGACGACACCGCCCGTGGGCGTGTTGAGCTTCACGCCGTTCTTGCGGGCCACCGTCTTGGCGATTTCGCAATCGTGCCCCGTGCCATCCAAAACCGTCTTGGCAATAATCGTCAGCGGGTCGACATGGAGACCCTCGCGCAGGACCGGGGTCCAGTTGACCACCACGCCACCCACGCGGCCTTGCTTGTACACCACATCCTCCACCGAATAGCAGTTGAAGATGGTGGCGCCAGCCTGTGTGGCCTTGTAGAGCAAGCCTGCCGTCGCATGCACCGAATCGATGATGTAAGTGCCCTCGCGGTAGGGCTTATAGCTCAACCCCAGCTCGCGCACGATATCCATCGCCTCCTCCTGCACCACAATGTCGTTGAACATCATGGCGCCACCCCACATCCCGCCACCTGGCGATAGTTTGCGGTCGAACAACGCAACCTTGTGCCCAGCTTTGGCCAGATAATAGGCCGCCACGATGCCTGAGGGCCCACCGCCCACAATGGCGGCATCCAACTGCAAATTGCTCTGCAATTTGTTAAAATAAGACTCGATAATACCGCTTGATACCAATGTTTCCATGATACTGGCAGTATAATGACAAAAAAACGCGCCCGCAAGCTTGCTCCGCGTCATTCCCTGAGCCCCGCATTGTGTACCAAGGGCAGACGTGCAGCACTAGGCTACGCTTTATGCCACCCGCTCCGCTGCGCTACGGGGTTCCATTTCTTTTTCTTGCCTATCCCAGCGTTCCGCCACGAGCGTGGCTGCACGCTGGGCTAAGGGATGTCACCCGCTCACTGCGTTCGGGGTTCACAAATCCGCTCGCCTGCGGCTCGCAGAGGGGGGACGGGTGGCTTCGCAGTTGCGTTTGGCTGGCGCGTCGGCTGGGAAATGACCCGCTCGCCCGGCGGGCGAGCCGAGCTTGGAGCCCGCCGCCTGGCGGGCGGCATCACATAGCCCAGCGTGAAGTCGCGCAGCGACGCAACGCTGGGTTGGGTCGGAAGAAGAGAGAGAACCCCGAACGAAGTGAGTGGGTGGCATCAAGCGGGGAATACCCAGCCGGTGTGTACCATGGGCAGAGGTGCAGCACAAGGCTACGCTTTATGCCACCCGCTTCGCTGCGCTACGGGGTTCCATTTCTTTTTCTTGCCTATCCCAGCGTTCCGCCACGAGCGTGGCTCCACGCTGGGCTAAGATATGCCACCCACTCACTTCCGTTCGGGGTTCACAAATCCGCTCGCCTGCGGCTCGCAGAGGGGGGGCGGGTGGTCCGCAGTTGCGTTTATCGAGCGTGTCAGCTGGGGAATCACCCGCGCGCCCAGCGGGCGAGCCGAGCTTGGAGCCCGCCGCATGGCGGGCGGCATCACATAGCCCAGCGTGAAGTCGCGCAGCGACGCAACGCTGGGTTGGGTCGGAAGAAGAGAGAGAGAACCCCGAACGAAGTGAGTGGGTGGCATCAAGCGGGGAATACCCAGCCGGTGTGTACCATGGGCAGAGGTGCAGCACAAGGCTAC
>JAZTYM010000013.1:0-8430 GCA_045637025.1 Akkermansia sp.
AGTATTATGCGGTGTTGGGGGCAGGTTTTGTGTTGGGGGGTGTCGCCTTGTTTGGGGGTGAGCACCATTTCCTGCACTATTATTTTTCCTTCTTTCCCTATGTAGCCCTGAGCTTGGCTGCATGGTGGCTATTGTTGCAGCGTGTGGGCGTGTGGGCACCGCTGCGCCGCTGGGTGTGCAGGGCTGCTGTGCTTTTGCCGCTGGCGGTGGTGGGTGTTGCTGTGGCGCTGCCGCGCTATGTGGCGGCCTGCAAGCCCGAGAAAGGCTTGGCTGAGAGTCGGCAGGCCACTGCGGCCTTGGTGCAGCGCTTGCAAGGACAAAGCTTCCTTTGCACCGAGGCGGCCCCCTGCATCTACCTCTACCGTCTGGCGGGGGCTACCCCCCCTATCCGCCATTTTGTGCCGCAGATGACTCGCGAAGGCTACGAAGAGCACCGCCAAGAGATGCTCCAATGCCTGCGCCACACGCCGCCTCGGTACTTGGTATGCACGGCCCACGGAGCTGCTGCCACCGAGGCTTTGATTGCCGAAAGCGGCACGCTCTACCGCCAGGTGGAGCTGAATCCTCCGCATTTCCCCGTCTACCCTGCCACGGCAGATTATGCCCCGTTCTGTCTCTACGAGCGGCAGTGATGGCGGGTGGATGCGCGGTTCTTCTTTACAAGGGACGAGGAATTATATAGACTGCGGCAGAGGAGATAGAACCATACGTAGATAAAGCCATGTATTGTATTCTTGCGTGTGCATTAGTGATTAGCCTGTTGTGGGGGCGGCCCACCTTGGTGGCTCAGCTGCCGCACGATGGGGCCTATCTGAGCCGCGAGCGCACAAGCATGATTAACGGCTTGTTCATCTGGATTGTCTTCATGGCGCATTTGCAGACCTATCAGTCTCCCTGCACGGCTGGGGATATCCCCGTGTTGGCGGTAGTGGGGCGCATGGGGCAAACCATGGTGGCTCCCTTTTTCTTTTTTTCGGGGTATGGAATCATGTCTTCACTGCAACGAAAAGGGCTGGCCTACTCCAAGCAATTGGTGACGCAGCGTTTTAGTAAAGTGTTGTTTCATTTTGCTGTGGCTGTCGGCCTCTTTTGGGCGGTGCAGTATGCTCTGGGTATACACTATGATACGCTGCGGGTGCTTCGCTCGCTCTGTGCGTGGTCGAGCATAGGCAATAGCAACTGGTTCATCTTTGTCTCCTTGGTGGCCTATGTGATGATTGCGCTCAGCTACGCGTGTCTGCACCGCTGGGGGCATACGCTTGTGGTAGGTGGTGTGACTGCGGCGTTTTTGGGGGTGATACCGCTCCTCCTGCCCAAGGGTGGGTACTGGGTGGACTCGTGCCTCTGCATACCGGCCGGTATGCTCTTTTGTCTCTACCAAGGGAGCGTGGAGAAGAAAGTGCGCGCCATCCCGTGTCCTGTGTGGCTTCTGGGGAGCGTAGTGGCCCTTGTGGGGTGGGGGCTGTACCGGGTATTGACACTTCAGCTGACGCTCCACATCATTGGTGAAGTGCCACCGCTTATGCTGGTGCTTGTGCAGAATGTGGGGTGTGTGGTCTTTTCCTTTGGCGTATGCTTCTTCTTTGCAGGCATGCGTTTTGCGCGCACCCCGGCCTTTTTGGTGTGGAGCGGGGGAGTGGGGCTGTTCTACTTGTATATCTTTCAGCGGATTCCGATGCTGGTGGGCAAGCATTGGGGGTGGCAGGTGGAGGCTCCCCTGTTATACCAAATGGCCTGTGCCATCTGCACGGTGCTGGTGGCATGGGGGTGCTGTCGCGTGTTTCCGCGGGTGGATGCCTGCATCTGGCGCAAGTGAATGAAGGCTCGCGGGGTGGGAATTCAGACAGGATACGTGATTGACATCGCGCGTGTGCGTGTGTAGAATGAGCGCGTGAGTGATTGGTACCATAAAGAGCCCGTGCGCAAGCCGCAGTTCCGCGATAAGAAACCCCGCCCCGCTGCAACACCGCGCCCCGTGCGTCAGCCTGCCGCGGCCGAGATGCCGGAGGGGAGTGAACAATGGGTGCGCCCGTGGGTGCAGCTCAAGTATTTTACCTACAATCCTGCGGTGTTTCCCCGCATGCTGGGAGCCGTGAGCCCCGACGCGGTGAAGGGCGGCCTCATCAACGTGTATGATAAGAATGGCGAGCTGTTTGGCGGGGGCTTTTGGAACCCGCAGAGCCGCACGCCGCTGCGCATGCTGCGCCACGGTGGAGAGGTGCTGAAAGAAGAAGATTTGGACGAAGCGCTGCGCCGTGCTGTGGCATGGCGCCGCGAGGATTGCCACTTGGATGATGTGACCAACGCCTACCGTGTGGTGCATGGGGATTCGGATGGCCTGGGTGGGCTTATCGTGGACCGCTACAACGATGTGCTGAGCTTAGAAGTCACCACGCTGGGCGTGTGGCAGCGTTTGCCGCGCTGGCTGCCCCTGCTGCACGAGCTGTGTGGCACGAGCCGCCATGTGGTCACGGTGGATGAAGGGATTGCCCGCATGGAGGGAATCGACACCCGCCAAGTGCCGCCCTGCGACCCGGTGCGCCGCGTGCGCATTGTGGAGCATGGCACCAACTACGAGGTCGACTTTGCCGAGGGGCATAAGACGGGTTTCTTCTGCGACCAGCGTGAGAACCGTCTCAAGCTCTCCCGCTTGGTGCAGGGTAAGAGCATGCTGGATTTGTGCTGCTACTCGGGCGGCTTCTCCATCATGGCCAAGCGTTTTGGCGGAGCGGCATCCGTGACTGCGGTGGATTTGGATGAAAAAGCCATCGCCATGGCCAAGCGCAATGCCAACATCAACGCCGCGCAGGGGCCGCTGCGCATTGATTTTGTGCATGCCGATGCCTTTGTGTATGCCCGCCAGATGGTGCGCAATGGCAAGTTGTTTGACGTGGTGCTGCTGGATCCGCCCAAGTTTGTGTTGGGTCGAGACGAGGCCAAGGAAGAAGGGCTTAAGAAGTACAACGACCTCAACATGCTGGGTCTGCAATGTGTGCGCCGTGGTGGTATCTTTGTGACCTGCTCCTGCTCGGGCTTGGTCTCGCCGGCGGAGTTTGAGAAGGTCGTCATCAAAGCCGCTCAGCGCTTGGGCCGCCGCTTGCAAATCATGGAAATGACGGGGCCCGGTTGGGATCACCCCTTCCTCTCCACCTACCCTGAAGGTCGCTACTTGAAAGTTATTTGGGCACGCGTCTTGGTATGATATACACGCTGGCAATTGCGCTTGTTTTATCGTTGGTATTGGGCATGATTGCCCAACGCATCAAGCTGTCGCCGTTGGTGGGTTACTTGCTGGCGGGCATATTGGCAGCGCAGCCATGGTGGGGCATCAGCGCGGATCCGCACGAAATCATGCACGAGTTCGCCAGCATCGGCGAGGTCTTGCTCTTGTTTGGTGTGGGTTTGCACTTCCACTTCAAAGATTTGCTTGCTGTGCGCAAAGTGGCGGTGCCTGGTTCGCTGCTGTGTATGACCCTGTGGACAGGTAGCGGGGCTTTGGTGTACCATGCGTTGGTGCCGGGGGCAGATTGGGTGGCAGCCTTGCTGTTTGGCATGTGTGTGTGCGTGAGCAGCACGGTGGTGCTCACCCGCGTGCTGGAGGATAGCCGCTTGCTGCACACCCCCTCTGGCCACACCGCCGTGGGTTGGCTGGTGATGGAAGATATCTTCACCATTGTGCTGCTTGTGTTGCTACCGGCAGTGTTTGTGCTGCCCGAGGGCGGGGGCAAAGCCGTGTTTAGCGCAGATGACTTGTGGTCTGCCCTGTGGGGGATGACATGGAAGCTGCTGCTCATGGTGTTCTGCATTGCCTTTGTGGGCAAGTATCTCATCTCCAAGGTGCTCACCTTTGTGGCGCGCAACAACTCCAACGAACTCTTCACCCTTTCCGTGCTCACCATCGCGCTGGGTGTGGCGGTGTTGTCGGCAGAGGTGTTCAACGCCAGCATGGTGTTTGGCGCTTTCCTCTCCGGCATGGTGGTGGGACAGAGCAAATTTGCCAGCCGCGCCGCGGCAGATGCCTTGCCCATGCGCGATGCTTTTGCGGTGCTCTTCTTTGTGTCGGTGGGCATGGGGTTCAATTTCATGGGCTTGGTAGAGCATTGGCCGCTCGCCCTGGGGACCTTGGCGCTCACCTTGCTGTGGAAACCCATCAGCGCGTACATGGTGATTCGCCTGTTGCGCCGCCCCGGCAGCTTGGGTGTGGTGGTGGGTACCTCCCTCTCCCAGATTGGTGAGTTTTCTTTCATTTTGGCCGCCTTGGTGGCTAGCGAGCGCTTCGGCTTGTTGCCCCACAGCGCGGTGAATATCATCACGGGTGTGGCCATCGTGACCATCACCCTTAATGCTGCGCTTTTCCGCTATGTGCCAGCACTTATCCGCAAGATGGAGGAGCGCGGTATCGGGGTCTCGCACCGCAAGGGGCAGATGGAAATCCCGCTTCCCTCAGAGGAGCGCGACCGCGTGATTGTGGTGGGCCACGGCCCGTGCGGTGAGTTGATGACGGATATCCTCGCCAGCTACAATCTGGACGTGGTGGTGCTGGAGATGAATATCGATACCGTGACACGCCTGCAAAGCGAGGGGATGCGCGTGCTGCATGGTGATGCTCGCCTGCGCTCCATTCTCTCTGCCGCCGGGGTAGAGGGCGCCAGCGCTATCATTGTCACCTCTGCGGCGGCTCCTGCCAAGGAGATTTTTGAGACAGCCCGCAGTCTCAATCCCAAGATTTCGGTGATGGCTCACACCACCTACATGCGCAACGCGCAGCAGCTGCGTGGTCACAAGTTGACCGACGTGTACTCGGGTGAAGAGGAAGTGGCTCTCAGTATGGTGGCTGGTCTTCTGCGCAGCTTGGGCGCCACGGAGGAACAAGTGTTTGCGGCTCGCAAAGATGCGCGCAAGAAATTGGCTGGGGCGAAAGAAGTGCCCGCGGAGCCTGCGTAAGCTCCCGGCGAATCTTAGCGGCGGCGCTTGTTGTTCTTCTTCTTGCTGCGCTGGGGAGCCTTCTTTTTGGGCTCTTTTTTCGCCTTGCTGCGTGTCGCTTTCTTGGTGTTGGCTGGCTTGGGGGTCGGCATATCTGCCTTCACCGGGGTGGGGGGCTCCTCTACCTTGGGAGGCTCCACAAAAGCAAGCTTGGTGGCGGGGTCTGCCATGCGCGCAAAGTTGCAGATACCCTCAGCCAAGGCCTGAGCCAGCTTGATTTGGTACTCGTTGGTGGCGAGAGCTTTGCCCTCTTCCTCATGGGTGGCGTAGCCAAGCTCCACCATGGCAGCGGGGCAATTGGCCGAGTTGAGGAGGCTGTAGCGGGCGCGGCGGCAACCGCCATCTTGCGCCTGCGTCCCCTTGATGAGAGCGGTCTGGAGAGCATAGGCTAGGGCGGCATTGGCGGTATCATGCACATTGCCGGGGCGCGGTTGCTCCCCCGGGGCAGCGGGGGCTGCGGTGTAGGTTTCAATGCCGCGCACATCGCTGCGGCCGCTGTTGAGATGCAGGCTGATGAAGATGGGGGAATCAGCGCTGTTGATTTGGTCGACGCGCTGCTGTTCGGAGCGGTATTGGTTTTGCTCGTGGGTGAAGATGACCTGCAGCTCGGGCATGCGGCGGCTGAGCTCCTCTTTCAGCTTGGTGGCTACCAGTTGGGTGCAATCGGCCTCGCGCACCCAGCTGCTTTGTGTGCCAGCATCGTGCCCGCCGTGACCGGGGTCGATGATGATGGTGCGCACCGCGCGGCGCCCGGCGATGTAGGTGGGGCGCAAGATGGGGTCGACGAGCTTCACCATATCTGTGAGCGAGATGAGGTAATCCCCCAAATCGCTGTGTCGCAAGGGGTGGCTCAGCAGGCAGCGTGTGCCTCCAATCGTGGTGTCACGCAGGGCTGGGCCGAACTCGATGCACACGTCCTTGTTGCCGATGGTGGCGATGGCTTTGCTGCGGTTCTTGCGCTGCATCGGGGTGAACTTGTAGAAGCTGCGCAGGTTCTCCAAGGGGATGTAAGAAATGCCATTCACCTCTTGTGTGCTCCATGCGGTGGCATTGGCCTGCGCGGGCAGACAGCACAGCGGCTGCACGGCAAGCAGCAGGAGAAAGCAGGGAAGGAGGCGTGGCAAAATCATAGCAAGTGGTGCGTGTTACAGGCGGGTGGTTCCGCGGTATTCGTTGTTGCCGTGTATGCTTCTGCTGCGCGAACTCTTGCTCTGGGAGGCTCGGCTCTTTTGGGTGCGGCGCAGCCCGCCGGATAAGGTTTGGTTATAGGCCACAATGCCCTCGCAGATACACTGCGCCAGCATGTTTTGGTAGGAGGGGGTGGATATCTTGCGCCCCTCCTCAGGGTTGGACACAAAGCCGCCTTCAAACAAGATGGCGGGCCGCTCGATGGTGCACAACACGGAGAAACGCGCACGTTGAATGCCGCGGTCTATGGCCTTGCTGGCCAAGATGCAGCGGCTGTGCACCGCCGTGGCCAAGGCTATGTTTTCGCTGTCTTGGTTGTTGCCCTCGAGCTCTGCAAAACGGCGTGTTTTGGCAAAGGGCGAGGTGGTGCCTTGCGGTGCCAAGGTGAAAGTCTCGATGCCCGCCGCAGCTCGGCGCCCTGAGTTGTGGTGGATGCTCACGAAGAGGCTGTTGGGGGTGCGGTTGGCTATTTCAACGCGCTGGCGCAGCGTCAGGAAGGTGTCGTTGCTGCGGGTCATGACGACCTTGAACCCCTTTGCCTCCAGCAGCTTTTTAAGCTTCAGACCCACGGCCAAGTTGCAGTCTTTCTCGCGAGCATAGGGGCTCACCGCGCCAGCATCGTGCCCACCGTGCCCCGGGTCTACCACCACGGTGGTTACCGGCTCTGCTTGGGTGCGCCGGGGGCGCAGCACAGGGTCTACCAGCTTTTTCATGTCGATGGTCGAAATGAGCAGCTGACCGCCCGCATCCTTGATGGGGAATGAGAGGATGTAGCGGAAGTTGTTGACGTAGAAATCTTGGCGCGAGGGCCGCACGGATATCACCCGCTTGCCCGCCCCGTAGGATACGCAGCCTTCTTTGCCCTTTTTGGGACTGAATTGGTAGAATTTCCACACGTCACTCAGTTTTACATAGTCCACACCATCAATGCGGTAGATATTCCACTTCTGAGCGGCATGCGCCATCCCACCCAGACTGACGAAAAGCAGCCCAAGGAGCAGAAGCAGGGTGTGAACATAGTGGCGCATAGCAAGTGGGCTTTCAGTCTATCATCTCAGCCCCTTGCCTCTCAAGCTGAAAGTTGGGCAGCATGAAAAAAAACGCCGGGTTGAGATATTTCTCAACCCGGCAGAATAATGAAGGTATGCAGATGAATTAGGGAACTGCCGTCCAGATGAGGGAGTCGGAGTTGTACTTGGGCATGGGCAGGCTCTTCATCTTGTATTTGGTCTTGTTGATGAGGTCCAGCAGTTCCTTCTCGTTGGGCATGGAGAAGTTGGTGCGGAAAAGGTCGAAGTGCTTCTCAGGGTTGGTGACCTTGCCACCCTTGTCGTACTTGGCCTTGCTCTTGCCGCTGGAGTCAAGCTCCTCAATCAACAGGGCGAAACCGAAGAGACCACCGATTTCCGACATGCAGATTTCAATCGGGTATACTTGGCCTTCTTTCACCTCAAACACGGTGCCACCAATCAAACCACCAGGGCCTGCATTCCAGTTGGAAATGCCGTCCATGGGGATAATCTGGTAGCCGCGGTGCTTGCTGTCAGAGCCCGCTTTGATGGCGTCCTTGTATTCTTTCTTGACGCCCATATCACCGCATGACCAGCTGCCTTTTTCGTAGAAGCTGGGAATCATCCAACCTGCTTCCAGTACGGTTTTGCGGTCGAAGCGCACGCCGATGAAGTCGTCACCCACGCCGATGAAGCGGAACTTGCCACTCTTTGGCGCACGCACCTTGCCACGGTACACCAGCACCCATGCAGCGGGTTTGAAGGTTTTCTCATCTTCACCGAAGGCGATAGGAGCATAGCCTGCTTGGCAGCTGGGCATCAGGAAGTTGGAGGCATACAGCGGCTTCTTAGCTTTGTAGTAGCGCTCCAGAGAACCTGCGGACCAGTTCTTGGTGAAGTTGTGGAGGGCTTCTGCAACTTTGTACTTGTCGCCACCCACGACGTGACCAGCTTCGTCGAGCTTGATACCATCGCGCGGAGCGGAGCCAGTGCGTGTGCGCTTCAAGTCGTAGAGGTTGCCCGTCAGAGCGGAGCCACCAGCGGTGCCAGAGCCCAAGCCCGAGCCACCATCACCCAGGCCAGCGCCCAAGTCACCATCCATGGAGAGGCCCATGTCGATATCGGTGTTGAAGTCGAGGCCTTCGGAGGTGCTGATGTTCACGGGAGCCATGTTCACCGCCGTAGCACCCTGAGCCACGATGACGGAGGGGGAAACCTCAGCGGTGGGGGCAGAGGATTTTTGGGTGAG
>JAZTYM010000014.1:0-20293 GCA_045637025.1 Akkermansia sp.
CGATTCGGCACCCACCCCAGCGGCAGAGCAAGATACACCTGCTATTACCCCCGACGCAACGGAACAAGTAGCCACGGAGACAACGCCAGAACCTGCGCCCGCTATTGAGATACCCAAGCAGGCACCCCCCGTGCGCTGCAAGATTGTCTTCATGGGTGATTCGCTCATGGAAGACATGGGCCCCCGCGCTCACCGCCGACTCAACCACCGCAAGGGTCTCCAATTCATCTTGTCCGCCAAGTATTCCACGGGCCTGTGCCGCGCAGACTTCTTCGACTGGCCTGCCCACATGAGTGAGGTGCTGGCCGAGCACAAACCGAACTTCCTCGTCGTCTTTATCGGCGCCAATGATGGTCAACCTTTCAAGCAAGGCAGCACCTATGTGCCGACTGGCAGCAAGCAGTGGTTTGATTTGTATGGCCAAGAAATGCAAAAGATTGTAGACACGGCCAAAGAGCACGGCACCAAGGTCATATGGATTGGACTGCCCGTCATGGGCAAGCATGCACGCCAGCTTGCGGAAACCTCCCGCATCCAAAGAGAGCATTGTGAGCGCATGGGTATTTCCTTTGTAGATAGCAATGAGACCTTTGCGGATGAGCAAGGAGAGTTCATTGCCTTCCGCAAAGGGGCCGACGGCAAGATTCAGCGTCTGCGCAGACAAGACAAGGTGCACCTCTCCCCCGAGGGCAACCACGCCCTCATCGACCAGCTGCTCCCTGTGCTTGAGAAAAATTTGGCAGAATTCAGCGCAACCCACCCTGAGTTGTGTCTCACCGATGATGAAGCCAAGAAAACTGCCCCCGCCCCGCTGCTGGTGACAGTCAAGTTCAAGCCATCATCCCGCAAAGAACCTACCCGAAAGAAAAAACGCAAAAAGCAATGAACAAGATTCGAACCATTTTGATGGGGCTCGTGCTCCTTTGCGCCGTGTCCTTGGCCCAGGCGGCCGAAGTCACCCGCACCTTGGTACGCGACGGTGAGGGCACTGTGCCGCAGCCTACCCGAGTTTTGCTCACAGGTGATTCACTCATGGCTGGCATGGGACCACAGCTGAAGCGCGCGCTAGCCGGCTACGAAAATCTCACGCTCATCCCCATAGGGAAAGGCTCCACAGGACTTGCCCGCCCAGACTTTTACAACTGGCCCAAGGTGTTGGAGGAAAATATGATTGCGCACAAGCCACATATTGTTGTGATGTGGATTGGCACCAACGACACCCAAAACATATACAACATGCCCGAAGCGGGTGCCCCGCTCTCGCTCACATGGAAGCGAGCCTACTACCAGAAGCTCACCGAAATCTTCCGCATTGTTCGCAAGTACAATGCCACCCTCATCATGATGAGCCCCCCCGTCATGAGCAAGCAGCCGTTTGACAACAACCTGCACGCCATCACCAACCTGATGGCTCAAACCTGCAGATACAAAGGCATCTACTTCCTCAACATGCGCCGCACCTTGGCAGACGGCAACGGCAAATACTTGCACCGCACCACCATGCAAGACGGCAAGGTTGCCAATATCCGCACACCTGACCGCATCCACATCACCTCAGATGGCAACATCTTGGTCATGGATCACCTCTTGCCCTGCCTCTCGGCTTGCCTGCCGGGCAATAAGCTCCAGCGACGCGTTGCTTCCAAGACCCGCAGCTACTACAACAACCGTGGCAGCGTGGGAATCCGCGGCAACGCCTCCACCCCCCACAGCCCACGCGCTTTTCGCTAAAGTTCGGCATTGACAACGCCCCCAAACTGTGGCAGCATACATCTGCTATGTTGAAAGGTATTTCCCCCGTCATCTCGCCGTCTTTGCTCAAAATCATGGCTGAAATGGGTCATGGTGATGAGATTGTGCTCTCCGATGCCCACTTCCCTGGTCACACATTCAACGCCAACGTCCTCCGGGCCGATGGGATTGGTGTTGATGCTCTCTTGGCAGGCATGATTCCCCTGTTCGAGCTGGACAGCTATGCCACCCCCGTCATCATGATGGAAGCAGTGCCTGGTGATACGCTTGACCCTGCGGTAGAAGAAAAATACCGCAAAGCCATGGGTTACACTGGGGAAATCGAGCGAGTGGAGCGCTACGCCTTCTACGAGCGCGCCAAGCAGGCCTATGCCGTCGTCGTCAGCGGCGAGACCGCTAAATACGGCAACATCATCCTCAAAAAAGGGGTCACGCCTATTGCTTGAGAGCCCGCATGTTCCGCATTTGCAAAAGCATTGAATTGGAGAGCGGGCACCTGCTCTCCAAGCACCCGGGCAGCTGCCAATTCCCGCATGGGCACACGCGCAGCGTGGTGCTCGTGTTCTGTGCCGAGACGCTAGACAGCCAAGATATGGTGCTGGATTTCAAGGCCATCAAAGAAATGATGGGCGATTTCTTGGAGCAATTTGACCATGCCTTGTGCATGAATACCCAAGACCCGCACTACGAGCAATTCCGCTCCATATACGGCGACCGCATCATCCCCTTTGAACAGCAAGACCCCACCAGCGAGGCCATGGCCTATGCGGTGTACCAGCATGCTGCTGCAGCCCTGCGCCGCGCAGCCAGTGGTAGCTGCACCTACCCCGTGCGCGATTGCGTGCGACTCGAGCGCGTGCGCGTGTGGGAGACCAGCTCCTCTTGGGCGGAATACGCAGAATAACGCAAGCCATGCAGCGCTATTGGCTCAAGCAAGAAGGCAACCGCGACCTCATTCTCTACATGTTGGGGTGGGCGGCAAGCCCCAATGCCATCCTGCACATCTGCCCCGAGGGGTACGATATTCTGGCCATTTGCAACTACACGGATATCACCCCCCTCTCGGCAGATGAGTTGGGGAGCTACCGCCGCATCTACCTCTTTGCTTGGTCCTTTGGCGTGTGGGTCTCTGAGCAAGTCTGCCGCCAAATCCCGCTGCACAAGGCCATTGCACTCAATGGCACACCCTACCCCGTTGATGAACGCTATGGCATGCGCTTGCGCGTCGTGCTGCGCACCATGCGCAACATGGTCCGCAGCGGGGGAGTCAATGCCGCGGCTGAGCACCAAGACGCCAGCCGATATATGCCCACAGGGCCCTACCCCGAGCGCGACCCGCTCGAAAAAATTGCCGAGTTAGAACATCTCGCGGCGTGGAGCAAGGAAAACACCACCACAGCGCTGAAGTGGGACAAAGCTTACATCGCAGACAAGGACGAAATCTTCCCGCCCGCCAACATGCGCGCCTACTGGGAACCGCTGGGGCTGGGTACTACGTTCTCTAGCTACCATTATCCCTTCAGCCATCCAGACCTTGTGCTCCGCGAGCTGGAAGATTGATGTCCCCCACCAGCCGCGCAACAGGTGCGGAACTCAACGAAATTGGCAGTAGAGGATGCCCGGCGTTGCGGCATCCACCTGCATACGATTCACCACATTCAGACGCAACTGGTTCTGCGTTTTCTCCACCATTGATTTGGCGTCCGCGCTGGAGGAATCAAGCTCCTGCACATAGGCGCAGATGTTTTTGTGCCCCGCCGCGGCATAGCTGGCACAATAGCGCAGGAAATCCGCCATAGTCTTGAAACGCAGACCACGCGTCGTGGGGTAATACAGGGAAGATGATGCGGCCTTGGGATAATCTGCCCGAGTCCATGTATGATTGCGGGCTATCATCGAATCTGGCATCCCGAAATAATTGCGCAGCGTGCGCCCTGGCTCATCCGGCACGGGGTCATCATAGGTGCAGTCCACATGAGTCCAAGCGCCATCAATACGCACCAGATTCCAAGAGTGAGACACATTCTTATCCCCCGAGCCTACCACAATCATGTTCTCGATACCCGCCATCGAAAGCATCATGTGGTACAAGCGGGTATAACCATCACACACAGAGCGGTGGGTGTTAATCAAATCAACCGTCACCGTTTCGTGGTTCCATGTTTTCATCTTGGTATCGTACGCACTAGTCTGCAAGATGTAATCGTGCATCGCCAATGCCTGAGCATACTCATCAGAATTCTTCTTCACAATATCCCGCACCACGCCCTGAATCTTGTGCAAAGCATTGCGCTGGGACGTAGTCAACGAAGACTCGGGAAGCTCTCCACGGTGAGCGGCCAGCAGCAGAGTATCATCCACATAGGACAAATGCAGAGTCACCATATTGCCCATGGCCACGGTGTTAATCTTCGTAATCATCGCGTACTTCACACAGTCGCGCGCGAGCATTTGGGCGATAAGAGGACCATCACTCTTCACCCGCAGGCAAACGGGATTTTGGCCCTTCCGCATGCAGTTGAAGGCATAGCTGAGAGCAGAATCATAATCCGAAAACTGAGACCAAGCACCCTGCTGGTTCGCTTTCACGGCCCCGCCTCGCGGCGTAGCCGACGAACAGCTGCCTACGCTCCACACAAATAACGCACACACTATACTCAGCAACGCTCTCATCGCAGCTATGCTACATGATTTCCCTCCTCTTGTAAAGGAAAAGAAAAATCCCCCCAACTTGGACTCTCTTGGCCATTTTTTTCACATTTTGGCACCATTTGCAAGCTTTCTGCTTGAAAGAGCGCTCACTTTGGCGTAGATTGTAAAGTAATGAACCGTGGCGAGCCACAGCGACCAGCATCCCAGTCTGTGCCAGGGGTATTCAACTGGAAAATTGTCCGCAAAGCCTTACGCGCAGCGGAGGAAGGGGTGTACTGCTGGTACTTGGAATCCGGTGAGATTTACTACACCGAGCAATGCTTGCGCATGATGGGGCTCCCCATCCGCGAGCACGCTCCCAACATCTTCACCGAGCCTGAAATCACCATCCACGAGGACGACCGCGCTTTCTTCCTCTCCGAGGTGCAGCGCTACCTCAACTGGCCCATGACCACCCCCCTGCGCGTGGAGGTGCGCTTGCTCAACCAGCGCTCCCGCGGCTGGCGCTGGATTCGTGTCAATGGTCTGCTGGAGCGCGATGAACACAAGAAACCCCTCCGGCTCGTCGGCGTGTGGGTCGACATCACCCGCCGCAAGATGACAGACTTGCACGCGATGGAAGAAAAAGACCTCTTCCGCACACTCATTAACTACCTGCCGGACAACATCTACTTCAAAAACCGCGAATCACGCTTTGTGTTGGCCAATGAGGCCACAGCGCGCAAAATGGGTGTCCCCACCCCGTCCGACCTCATCGGCAGCAAGGATACCAACTTCTTTGCCGATGCGACCGTGGCGCGCCAAGAAGAGTTGGAGGTGATGGAAAGCCGCAAACCTATCACCAACCGCATTCATCTTGAGACATGGAAGGGCGGCAACCGTTCATGGAGCCGCATCTCCAAGTTCCCGTGGTACGCCTCTGATGGCTCCGTCAAGGGTATTGTGGGCATCTCGTCCGACGTGACCGAGATTATCGAAACCCAGCACCGCTACCAAAACCTAGCCCAGCAGCTGGATGAACGCAACCGCATCTTGGAACACGAAATCAGCCTTGCGCGCGAGGTGCAGCGCGCCTTGCAGCCCCAGCGCATAGCCGACCGCGTGTGGGAGTGCGAAGGGATGCGCCGCTTGGCCAGCTTCCACCATGTCTACATGCCCTCCAGCGGTGTGGCTGGGGATTTTTATGATGTGTACCCCGTGGGTGAATCTGGCATAGGCATGCTGATTTGCGACGTGATGGGGCACGGCGTACGCGCGGCGCTCATAGCCTCCATGTTGCGCGGGCTCATGGAGCAGGCCTCCAGCTTGGCAGATACGCCCGGTCTGCTGCTCTCCTCTCTCAACCGCCAGCTCTACCGCATCTTCAGCCAGGCCAACATCACCATGTTCTCCACGGCCTGCTACGTGTATCTGGATCTCAACACGCGCCGCCTCACCCTCTCTGGGGCTGGGCATCCTGCGCCCATCATCCTCAGCCCCGATGGCTCCACCTTCTTGCCGCCCATCCCCCGCTCTCCGGCATTGGGCCTACTGGAATCTGCCATGTACCGCGAGAGCGAAATCGTGCTTGAACCAGGCACCAAACTCATGCTCTACACCGATGGGCTCATCGAGGCCATGAATGGCGAGCGTGAGGAGATTGGCGCCCAGCGTATCATGGACTTCCTGAGCCAGCGAGCTCCACAAAACATACGCGAGACCATCGACATTGCCTTGGCCGGCATGCAGCAATTTACGGGCAAACCGCAGCAGGACGACGACATCAGCATCCTCGGTGTCGAGTTCACCGAAGAACCGCTTTAAGTAGCACTACGGCTGCGGGCCTACATCGGCGCCGCTCTGGCTGCTCCACTCATCGATGATGAGTTGGGGATTGCGCCACGGCATCTCTTTTGCTGCAAAATCCTCAACCGGCTTCAATATTTCTTGCTCCAAGTGCCCTTTCAACAGGGGCAAGCGCGATAACTCATCTGTTGTCCCCCGCGAGTAGTGGGCTGCAGGGTCAGCCAATATCTCACGCATGGCCTTCACCTCGCTATTTATTTGCGCAACCAACGTCTGGTCATGGATATCAAACTCGCGGCACAGCGCATTGACACGCTCTGACAGCTCCAATTGCAGGCGAAGCGTATTACTACTTAAATCCACACATGGCTCCATCAAGCCCGGGGTCTTGCGGATTTGGGGCAGCAGCTCCTCTGCCAACTTGCCCAGTTTCTTCTCAAAAGCCTGCTCGTTCGCGAGCCGCTGCTGCATCTGCGCATTTGTCGCAGTGCGAAACAGCTGAATACGCTCGGCATTGTGCTCACAAAAATCGGCATACAGCTTGTTCATGAAATCAGGGCTGCCTAGTGGCGCCGCCTGCGCACCCTCGACATCGATTTGCCCTCCGTCTGATTTTTCCGAGTTAAAGGGGATAAAGAGCACGGGTTTCAAATCCAAAGACCCGGGCTCAGACTCCACCATGAGAGAGCCATCTGGCATATCCACATACATGTATCCCTTGCTGGGGGGCTTGTTTTGACGTTCTTTCACATAAAGATGCCCCCCAAAACGCCCCAGAGTCACCGCAAAAAAAATCAGCAAATACCACCCCCACATGGGCATGCGCAACCAGCGGCGTTTGGCTTTCACGCCGCTCGGCGTAGCCTTTTGGCGCAACCAATCGCGCCACTGCTCCGCCGAATCACAGCGCTCTGCGGCATCCAATGACATATTGCGCATGATAGACTCCACCATAGCTCGCGGCCATTGGCGAGCCCCCTTCAGCTTGTGCAGCGGCACCAACTCATCCTTTTGCAGGCGGCGCACCGTGTCCTCAGCATCGCAGCCGCTCAGCACCTCATACCATGTCGTCGCCAGTGAATACAAATCTGTCCATGGCCCCAACTCCCCCTTGCCTGTGATATGCTCGGGCGCGGCATATCGCCACGAAAACTCACCCTGCGACACAGAATGCTCCACATACTTGCGCGCCGAGCCAAAATCAATCAACACGGGCTTATCCTCCGCATTGAACACAATGTTATCTGGCTTCAAGTCGCGGTGAATCACCCCCTGCTGGTGCAGGTACACCAGAGCATCCAGCACATCCAACAACCACGCTGTAGCGACTTGCGGGTCAATGGCTTTCTCCTCTTCCTGCGCCGCCTCCATGCGTTCCCTCAAGCTACCGCCGTTCAACCACGGCATCACGTAAAACAAACTGCCCTGCGACTCAAACACATCATACACCGGCACAATGCCAGGGTGGCTCAGCTTGGCCAGCATCATCGCCTCCCGCCGCATATCTGCCATCGCCGCCACATACATATCCGCCAAGTGCTCTTGTTGCGGCACCAAGCCGCCTGTATCTGTTCGGCGACATATCGTCGCAGGAAAGCATTCTTTGAGCACCACATTGCGCTCCAAGCCTTTGTCCCACGCAATATATGTAATGCCGAATCCCCCCTGCCCTTGGGCTTTGAGAATCTTATAATTACCTATCTGTGTTCCAGGTGGCAAAGATACGACATCCATATACTTCTTGCGATAGCAGTTTGAACTTTCTCACATTCTACACGCGAAGCTAGCTCTTGTCAAACGCCCATTTCAGCACGCACACCTTTTTATGCCCAGGCAAAAAAACCGCGCTGGGCTGCGCGGTTTGCATCCTTGTTGGGCATGCGGGGAATCCCCCCACTGCATCAGGCCTCAGGCGTATCTTCCAGCTCGCCGCCCAAGCGGGGAACCTCATCGGCCAAGAACTCGGCAAGCGTCTTGCCTTGGGCAAATGCCTTTTTCTCCAGCACTCGGCGGGTAGCGGCATCCAAGCTCAGCGTCACATGCGTCTCCTCCGTCACCTGCACGCGAGAAGGCAACGCCAGAGGCATCTCCTTCATCAATTCACGGATGATGAACTCCTTGGAAGCCGGAATCACCTTGCGGGCCATCCAGTTGCGCACGGTTGCCTCTGTCACGAAGCACTTTCCTGCAAGCCAAGCGTAGCTGTAGTTGTTGGCCTTGAGCCACAACTTGACATTCAACTTCAACTCGTCTTGATTTTGCGCCTTCACGTGGCGCAATATATCATTAACGCCACACTTTTGCAAGCCGATATTCTCCTAGACTCTCAATTTTTTAGCTAACCGTCAGTTTTTTATTGACAGAATATCCAGATTGCTATATTTTTAACTCCGTCAAGAGACTTCATCAATCATGTATATCACGTTTACATGTCCGAACTGCGGCGGGCACCAGCTTCAGCAGTTGCAACAAGCCATACACCGCACAGAAGTAAAGGTCACATCAACCCCATCAGGCAAGCTCTCACCAGCGCCATGCGGGGTTGTCGAGGAGCTGCGCGGACCTATCCTTGGCTACCGCTGCCGCAACTGTCGTTACCCCGACACCCGAAACCACGATGCTAGTGGTGGATTTTTCTGGACCTCTCTTGAAGACATCCATAGCGCCGGCTGCCTGCTCATCTCCGAGACATCGACAGAGCCCCACCGCTGTATGATTTGCCACAAGGATGGCCACATGCAACCCCTCATCGTAGAAACATCTAGCTCTGGGCCACTCTCCGCTGCCGACCGCAGCAAAATCTTGGCAGCACGCTCACTGCGCGGCGCCGTCCTTCTCTGCGAAAGCGATCCCGGCATTGGGGCTTTCGCCTGCACCTCATGGGATGGAGTGGAAACCGTACAGCTCTGAGCCCCAAGCCACACAATTTAACGAAAAAGAGCACATTTCTCAACAATGTGCTCTTTTCTTTCATCGCTCGGCCTCCAAACGGAGTCTCTTTTTCTAGACAACTAACAGACACCATGATTAAAGCTCTTCTGCACAAAACGCAACACGTGGCAATCAACCTGCTCTCCGACACCGTGATTGGTCGGGCGGCCCTCAGAAAAGCTATCTCCATAGCCAGTGATAAAATAGGATGCCCGCTCACCCTCGAACCCGCCACGGCAGACCGCAAGTTGTGGCACCTATCCATGGGGGGCACCGATGCCGATTTGCATGTCCAGGCCACCATCACCTCCGAGCGGCTGGAAGAACTGCTCACCCTCATCCTCGACGCATGGGTAGACAAGCGTCCACTCTCTGCAGATGAGCTGCACCCCATCATCCTGCAATCGCTCCAGCCCAAGCTTGCCCCCACCGAGCCCAGAACACAAGAGCCCCCTGACGCAGAAGCTGAGGAAGCTCCCCCTACCCCCACCATCAAGGACAAGATTTTCAAAACGCTGGCCGATTTTGAGCAATCCGAATGGGTCCAGCGCATGAAACAACCCGAAAACCGCCAAGTCATCATAGCTACGGCGGAAAAATGGCTGCGCTCAGCGGGCAAAAAATCCCCAGTTTTCAAACGCGTCAACCTCATCTACAACATGCTCCGCCACGGCAAGGCCGACGCCATCCTCACCCCGCGCAACATCGCCATTTTGGCAGCCGTGCTGCTCTACACCATCAGCCCCCTAGACTGCATCCCCGATATCATCCCCGTCATCGGCTGGATGGATGACATGGGGCTCCTCGCCATGGCCATCGCGGCCATCACGCCTTTGTTCCTGCAAAAGAAAGAAGACATCCCCGCCGAGATGCAAGAAGAGCTCACAAACGAGCTCTCCACCATTACTCAGGAGCAAAAGGATGAGGCGATTGACGTCTAATAGCACCACCCACCAAGCAAGTTTCCGTTGACTAACGCGTTTTCGTTATATATTATCACAGCTATGCGGTTTGTGTACATGTTTCTCGCCTTGCTGGCACTTGGTGTGGGCTCTCTCGCAACAGCTCAATCCTCCTCAGAGTTGCTGAGAAGAGCGCGCCTCGGAGACGTGACCGCTATGCGCAAGGTCGGCATTCGACTCTTCGAGGGAAACGGCGCCCCCAAAAACATACCCGGCGCCATTGCCTGGTGGGAGAAAGCCGCCCAGCGCGGCGATGTGCGTGCCCTCGTCTACTTGGGCGATATGCACCGGCAAGGCATCTACTACGCGCAAAATCTGCAAAAGGCGGCGGAATTATACGCCATAGCAGCAAGCCAAGGCGATGCCGTAGCCCAAAAGCACCTCAACAAATTCCCTGTAACATGCAAAACACCCGCCGTTCAGGCATCTCCCGCACCGTGCTGCCCGCAAGCGACTGCCCCCGCTACCCCCGCCTTCCTCGATACGCTTAACGCCAAACACCGCAGCAACGTGCAATGGGTGTATGAGCATGAGGTCGTCCTCGAAGACTCCCCAGAGGCCCCCTACCGCACCTACATTCGCGGATTAGCCCGCGACCTCTACAAAAAGCACAACGGCCATCGCCAGAAAATCATGCACGACCTCTACAAGGGCGCGGCTCTGGGCATCCGCCTTTTCAACGGTCAATACGTTATTGAAAACACCCACAACACATCGGGTCCATTCTGCCAATGCTTGGAAAAAGCCGCCAAGCATATCCAATACAGCGGCCTCGGCGATCTATACGCCCCTATCAACGACATTCGCTTTTGCGAGCTCTCGCGGCAGTGGGACAAAAGCCCCTGCAAGGGCCTCTATTCTGACGCACAAGGGAGAAAGTTTTACTACACCGTTACCGTCACCCCCGACCAAGAGGGCTATCCCCACACCGTCAAAATCCTCCTCGATTTCACCCCTGCTCGGGCCAATATCATTAAAAAGTAAGCCCCGCCGCCATCCATCACATCTTCCATTGCTCAACACCCTAGAACAAAAAGACGAAGCTATTGACGGGTGAAGAAAAAGGCATCGTACGGACAGGTTCTTCACCATACGATTCTCTATATAACGGCACCCCCGTTGGGGAGCATTCCTCTCCAACGGGGGGCGCGGATGTCGACGAATCAAAAGCAATCTTTCACCTTATCAACAACTTGTCTCTCTATCTTTTCTTTTATCGTTGGCTCGCGCCACGAAAAACAAATTGAAGGGTTGGAGCGCAATAAGGAAATGGTGAGTGACAAGATTGCTCAACTGGAAGAAGAAATAGAACAAAACGAGGCTTCTATCCATGCGTTGGAAGAGCAAATGAACCCGACAACGGCCGAAGATGATGCCCTGCCCGAAACGCTGGAAGAAGTGGTTGACAAAATAGAGGAGCTGGAAGAAAAAAGCAGGAGCTTGAACAGAGAAGTTCGCGAAATAGAAGAGATGATTCGTTCGCACGAAGCCTGCCACGATTGCGATACGTGCAGATGCAATAACCGAAGTAGCTCGTTGCAAAACAAGAAAAGAAGCTGCAAGCATGAATCTTACGACGGTATGGTGAAACACCGGCTGCCCGTCGGCAATAGACGCTACCACAGCATCGACAAGGCTGTGGCGCGGTTAACGAAGAAACGCCAAGCCATAGAGGATGAACTGAAAAAACTTCCGACCGAGATTGCCGCATTGAAGGAAATCAAAAGGAATGGGTTGCGCGTGCGTGCTCACAAAGAGACATACCAAAAGACGAAAGACGCCTCTGATACGCCAAACCGACCAAAGAATATCCCCCAAGTGCCCAACGAGGAGGAAGAAGATTTTGGCTATGTCCTACCAAATGAAGGACAAACCAGTTTCTACCATTTTTAGAAATGAGGTGTCAATGTTGTTGAGATTTTCATGGGAAAGGTGGTAGCAGCATCCTGCATGAGGTATGACTGAGGCAAAAAGTAAAGCACAGTAAAAGCGACACATTCGACGCTCTCGCTTTTGCGATAAAGTTTTTGTTGATTTTTACTCATTGATTTGCTATTTTTTTCTAGGCAAACCAATGAGCATATGAGTATTTCTCCGCAGGTGATATTCCCTCCCATTTTTGCTTTGGTACTCGTTGTCATTGCGGGGTGGGCATATTGCAGCAAAGCTGCAGGTAAAAGCCCTAAACAAACAGCTGAAAAGAGAGCAACCGAGCCTCTGCAAAACAACATGGAAGCAGAAAAACTGACATTGGAAGAGTGGGCCCAGCGTATCGTCGATGAAGATGTGAAAGGGCTTATACTGGATCGGCTCGAGGAAATTGAGGAAGAGCATGGCAACCCTGAAAAAGAAGCCATGTTGATGGTTGATTTAATGGACGAGCTTAAACTTATCCACAACGCGTACAAAGGGACTGATGCAGAAAGCATTGCCAAGTTATCCGGCATGATTCGAGCCACCCTAGAGCAAAAAGGGTGTGAGCTGCTGGATTGCGACACATGGAATCCTGACACCCAGCGAGCCGTCAAGATTGATTATTGCTTAGCAGAGGAGCAAGCACCTGTGATAACCGCGAAACAAGCCACAGGTCTCAAGTACAAGGGAAAACTTCTGCGCAAGCAAGAAGTGAAAATACAAAAGGCAAAGATAGCGTAAAGCAACGCTATAACACCACCCGAGCAACAAGATGTTTGATAGCTTCGAAACAGATTTTATACAAGAAGATTTCTTACTTCATGAGATAGACATGGTGCTGGAGCCAGACCTGCTTCTTGAGTCTGAGCTAACATTTGAGTCCGATTTGAGCGACGACATCGTCTATGTGGACGACTATGACACCACAGACGACATGGCAAACACCACCATCGGCGACCCCGATGCGCTCGAGTGCGAGACACAAATAGCGCCAGACAATTGTGCCGTTGAAGCAGAGCGCTCCATTATCAATGCCTTTGTGGAGAATCCGCTTTCACAAGAAGAAGCCATGTATATCTCTGCCACCAATGGCTGGTACCAGCCTGGGGTTGGTACACCCATTGATGTCATCGGGCAAATGATGGAGTTCCACGGCATTCCCAACCACACAGTAGTAGACGCAACCGTTGCAGATCTTGCGTGTGAACTCTCACAAGGGCACGGTGTCATCGTGGGGGTTGATTCTGCCGAGCTCATGGATTGTGGGCCGATGGCCGAGCTTAGGCTGTGGATGGAAAGCACGTTTGGCATTGATTCTGGGGAAGCAGGCGCCAATCATGCTGTAGTTGTGACGGGTATAGATGTAAGCAATCCCACCCATCCCATGGTCATCATCAATGATTCGGGTGTCCCCAACGGCAAAGGCGTGGCATACCCTATGGAAAAATTCCTGCAAGCATGGGAAGATAGCAACTGCCATTATACAGCCACAAGTATCCCCTTGCCATACACTTGCCTACAAGGCTCAAATCATGATATGAGCCTTGCGCTCAGAAGCATGTCTTTCCGCGATGATATGAGCGATATTTGCGATACTCTCAGCATGGTAGGCTCGCATCGGATTGGCTCGGCCACGATGCTAGCAGCGAAACACAAAACGGACCAAACGCCTGTGGAGAGTACTCAGAGTTTGCTAGAGTCTATTTTTGACGACGTAGATGAAATCATCAACCTATAAAGCGCTGCATCTCTTCTACGCCACCACCTAACTACGCTTCCTTATTATGGATCAAGTTACCAACGCCATCCTTTCAGCTGTGCAACTGCAGCATAAAATGACAGGCAACCCCATCCAAGAAAACTTCGTCAAGCAAGTAAAGAGATGGGGAGCTGGATTATTCCGTGTTGTTGTCATGGGTGAAATCAAGAAAGGCAAATCATCATTCATCAATGCCTTTTTGGGAGTCAAGGATCTCGTACCTGTCGCGTCAGACATTGCGACATCTACCGTCTTCAAGATTCACTACGGCAAAGAACACGCATACCGCGTCTTTTTCGAGCCCGAAGCCGGCAAAGACTCCTTGTGGATTACAAAAGACGAGTTAGCTGAATATGGCACCGAAACAGGCAACCCAGCTAACAAGAAGCAAGTGAGCTTCATCGAGGTCATCCACCCCTCCCCTCTGCTCAAGACAGGTATTGTCATCTACGACACACCGGGGCTTGGCGGCTTATACAAAGAGCACAAGAAAATAACGTGGAATTATGTACCCAGAGCCGATGCGGTCTTTTTTGTGACAGACAGCGTGGAATCGCCCATTGGGCTAGAGGAAATCAAACACCTTAATACAGTCCGCAAAATCACGCCGCATCTCTACTTCGTCCAGACCAAGGCCTCTGCCGTTGATAAAGAAGCAAGAGAAGCGCGCCGAGAAAACAACCTGAACATCCTCTCCCGAGCCTTCAACACCCCCTCTAAGCTCATCCCCTATTTTGTGGTTGATTCCTTGCGCAAATTTTCAGCAGACGATAAGACCAACGCGAAAAAACTGGAGCGTAGTGGATACGCAGAATTGATGGCCTATTTTCATAGCAATCTCCTCGTCAAAAAGCACCATTTATTGGCAGAAAAAGCCATCAAATTGTCAAGGCCGCTTTTGGATAGCATCGGCAGCCTTGTAGCCACACGCAAGGCAACCATCTTGAGCAATAGTGCAGATGAGCAAGCTAGCATCAAGAAACAACTGGAGGACACCCAGCAGGCTCTCACGCAATGGCAGCGTGAACACATGCCCAAACTCAAAGCAGAAATGGAACTAGGTCTCCAAAAAATCATGCAAGAATGCAAACTGATTTTGGGGCACATCAAGCCCAATGGCCTCATACAACAGAAGTTGGAGGAGCAAATTACCGCAGCTGATTCCGTAGAAAAGTTACAAGAGGTTGTAGAATCCATCAACAACAAGTTGCCGGAGCACCAATCAGCCTGTTACTTAACCATCAAGAAACACACAGAAAAGCGCGTAACAGAGCAGTTAAAGAAGCTCGAGGCATACCACGCACTTGCAGAAGAAGTAGCCATTACCAGCCAACTGCCCCAGCAGCAGAGCAACCATTTCGACCACCACGCCCTCGACCACATGTCAGAGAAGCTGAAACAAAAAGAAACGAAGTTCGAAAAAGTGAAGCAACTGGTGGGCAACGGTGTTGGCGCATTAAGCGTTTGCAAAACAGTCCTTGCCTGCATGGTGGGCTGTGCAACATTGACGATTAGCGGCGCAAGCCTTGTGACCGCGCCTTTGACGATAGCCATTGTCGTATTCAGAGCAAAGGAACTCAAGCAGCAAAAGTTGCAAGCAACAAAACAACAAGTCATTGGGGCGGTGCGGCAAACGATTGCCAATATATATTCCAACTTGGCTACAGACATGAGCAACATGTTCATCTCCCTGAAGCACGAATACACAAGCACCTTAGTTTCTTTGCTGAATGACCGCACAAAAGAACTGGGACAACAATGCAAGGAAATGGCTAAATTAGGGCAGCTTTCCACCGCGCAAATCAACGAGCAAAAGCTCGAACTCGCGCGCGATGAGGTGCAGCTGCGCACCATCATGAAAACGATTGAGCCGTGGCTCCCCGCAAAAGCATAATTGCCCCATCCGCTATGACTACAGTCTCTACTTTAGCAGCTAACAAGGTGCATATCTCCTACCGTGAGCAACTCATGCAGTTGGCCCATGCTCTTAGCTCGCACCCCTTCTTGCGGCAGAAAGAAATGGAATTGCGAGCTATTGCCAACAATTTGCAAGCGCCCTTTAATATCGCCATTTTCGGGCGCATGAAAACCGGGAAAAGCACTCTCATCAATGCACTGATGGGCAAACAATTGGCCATAACAGGCGTAGAAGAAACAACTGCTACTATCAACCGTATCACATACGCAACAGGGGAGAGACTAAAACAATTTACCATTCATTGGCAAGATGCACAGCCTGAGACGCAGCCTTTAGAGCGACTTCAAGAGGGCTGGTGCGGAAAAAGCGAGGAGGTCAAAGAGCGAGCAAGGCGCACATCTTGGCTTGAACTCTACTCGGATGCTCCCGCCTTAAAAGACATACACCTCACCGACACACCAGGAACAGGAGCCACAGCGGTAGGGCATGAAACCATAGCCAAACAATTCATCAATGGGCAAGCGGCTGATGCCCTGCTCTATGTTTTCTCGGCAACAGGTCGAGAAAGCGATGAAATTGACCTTCAGACTTTCCGCGCAGGGTGCTTACCTGGCTCTTCCTTAGACAACAGTGTGGCCGTGCTCCACAAATGGGATCACATCTTCTGGGATGAGGATGACTGGGATTCCATCTGCGCCAAAGCCAAGAGCATCCATCAATTCATGGGTGATCTTGTGTCGACGGTCATCCCTGTAAGTGCCCCCTTGGCACTCCTCGCCAAAACGGCACCACCCAGCTTCTGGGAGAATTGCAACCACATCATCAGCACGTTTGATGACGAGGAGGAATTCATTGAGGTATTGGGCGATGAAGAGGAATGGGAGGAAGAAGAGCCGCGCCGCATGCTGTACCAGCAAGCGAAAGACTTGGGCTGCCCGCTGCCTAGCTTCCGCATCGCACTGCGCCACATTTTCCGGCATCCAGATGCCCCTCCCGCAGAATTGCTCTATGCCTTAAGTGGTCTCCAAAAGCTGGAGTCTGTCTTGGATTGCCAAATTTTCTCAAAGCGCACCATCATACAGCAAAAGCAGAACTGCGCCCGAGCTCGGCGCGTCATGGATGAAGTATACGATGCTATAGAGGAGGAGATTGCCCACCAGACTCAGGAGATTGATACGATGGCTCGCGTGATGGAGCATCTGACCACCGAGCAACAACTTCTCCGCTGGATGGACAACAAACGAGCCAATCAAATCGAGCAACTCCACCATTTGCAAAGCGCGTACAAATCCATTGATAGAATGCGTACGCGTATCGGTGAATGGTCCGATGCCATCACCAATGCGCATGATCTCATCCCCTGGTTGGAGGAGTACGAAAGGCTTGGGTTGACGCAACAAGTGGCTCAGGATTTCACAGGCTACGTCAAATCCATGTTACCCAACGCTGAAACGCCCCAAAATATCAGTCTTCAGCATGTTGTCACGCTTTTACCTCAAATAAACCGACTGCATACCCTTCCTTCTGTCGTAGATAAATCCATGGCTACCAAACTGCACAAGACCATCATGCAGTGGATTGGACAACAGCACATCTAACATCAAGCACCCCACATGAACATACATACAATCGGAATCGACTTTGGCACGACAAAAACGCTCGTCAGTCACATCAACCCCCAGACGCTGACCCCCGAGGTCATCAAACTGGGGAGAGATGCCGCATATCTGCCAACCACAGCATATATCGACTCTGCAGGGCAACTCTTTTTTGGTGATGAGGCCGATGATATGCTGGAAGATGTCAGTGGGTGTTATTTACGCGGATTTAAGATGCATCTTGGGTCAGACACCCCCCTGCACATGTATTTGAAAGAAGGGCGGCCATACATGCTGACAGCCAGAGAACTGGTGAAAGAGTATTTGAGCTACATTCGCAGCCAAGTCGAGGCTCTCGTCTTCCACGGCGAACCTGTCGAACGCGTCACCATCACCCGTCCCGTCAAGTTCTCTCCCACTCAGTGTGATGAACTCAAACAGGCAGCCTTGGAAGCTGGATTTGTTCATGTAGAGTTCACCACGGAGCCCGAGTCTGCGGGCTTGGCATTCTGCCGACTCAATGCCGCCCAAGCTTTCCAGCGCAGTGCTCTCATCGTAGACTGGGGTGGCGGCACGCTTGATATTGCACTCGTCACACGCCAAGGAAACCACATCAGCACGCACCGCCAGTTCACCGATGGAGACAACACCATGGGTGGTGAAAAGTTTGACGAGAAGCTGTGGAATGACTCCCTCATCAAGCTGAACAATCTGGGGGTAGAAAAGCTCAACCACACGTCTCAGCTCCCGAAACTACGCCGCGCGAAGGAACAACTGAGCGCCAAGGACCAGACAACCCTGCGCCTTAGCTACGAAGGCGGTGTCTGCCCCCCGATTCACCTCAGCCGAGCCGATTTTCACGCGCTCATCGAGAATGACTTAGACCAAGCTGCGCAAAAAGTACAGGCCCTCCTCGCGCGCATTCCGGCAGAACTTAAGCCTGAGATGCTGCTGTTGGTGGGTGGTAGCAGCCGAATCCCGAGCATCAAGGAAAAACTGGAGGGGGCATGCCTCTTACCTGCGCACAACTGGCATTACTCTCGCGAAGCGGTGGCCATGGGGGCCGCCCTGTGGTGTGCAGATGCTTCGATTGGCACTTCTCCGCTCCAGCCTCAGCAGGTGTACGAAGAAAAGCCCACGCTTGACACGGTGTTCCCCACCCCGCAACCCCAGGTTGAATCCCCTCAAGAGCCTACTGTCGCGCCAAGCGCAGCGGTGTATGCCGAGCCAACGACCGCCGAGCCAGCACCGAGTGCCGATACCGAGCCCGTTCAGCGTACAGTCCCCCCCAGCGAAACTGAGGGCGAGATGAACGACCCAACGCCGACGAAGAAGAAATCTAAGTACATTGCAGCCCTTCTCGCTCTTACCCTAGGTTGCTTTGGTGCGCACAAATTCTACCATGGGAAAATACTGTGGGGTATCATCTACTGTGCCGTTACCATCTTCGCCTTCCCAGATGGCTTCCTCATCATATCGTTTATTTCACTTATCGAAATGATTATATATCTCTGCATGTCGAAAGATAAATATGATGCTCGGTATAATAAACCAAAAGCACCTCGCCAAAAGTAATGAGCCCAGATTCACAGGCAGAATGACATCTAACACCACTCAAAGACGAAATTCTGCGCAAAATCAAGGTTTGGGGCGCAAAAAAAGGTTGCATTGAGAGAAAAATAAGGGTAGGCTTAGAGAGCGACGACAACTTATTAAACTATGGACGAAAACATCCAGGGAGGCAATCAACCCTTCGACCTTTCAGAGTTGACGGGATTTCAGTTTGGCCCAGCATGGGCCAGAAAAGGCGCGGAAACAAGCGTAAAGGTACCGGCAAGCTACACTCGCGAGCCCCGAGGCGAACGCACGCCCGGACGCAAGCAGGGTGGAGAGCGCCCGTTCAACCGCAATAACCGCGAACAGGGAGGCAAACCACACATGCAGAAGGGGCGCGACCGCCGCCGCGAGCAGCCGCAGAAGGAGCTGCCCCAGCCTGCAGAGGGGTACCGCGTGGAGCTGCGCCCCTGCAACACGATACTGGAAGTTTTCACCAAGGAAATTCAAAAGCAAAAGCGCGCGCACTCTCTGCTGGATTTGGCCCGCGTGGTGATGGCCGCTAAGGATCGCTACGATTTGGTATACATGAAGCAAGAGGGTGGCAGCACGTTGATTCACTCCACCAAGGGTGATGGCGCATGCTGGCTGACAGAGGCAGAAGCGGTGTCCTACATGTGGGATGCACCGTGGTTTGCAGAGCTCTACACCACCGAACAGGTGGAAACAGAAGCACCCAAGGGCACGTTCACAGCCATTGCAACATGCAGCATGGGCGGCGAGGTGATTGGCCCCGTGAACTGGCACGGCTACCAAGCTGCTCTCATGAGCTTGTACCGCAGCAAGTATGCCAACATGCCGCTGGATGCGTTCAAGAACCGCATTAGCTTGGACAAGAGCGAAGAGGCCGTGGCTACTTGGCTGGAAGCAGCCAAGCACAAAACAGTGTGGAAACCCACCCGCGAAGGCGCAGAGGATGTGGTGCTGGAAGACACACGCGCCGTAGAGGCCGATTTCTTGGCCAACGGCTATGCCAAGGTGTATGAGACCACGGACAAGGTATTCATCAACGGTGCTACACCGCGCAAGCTGCTCTCCCCTGGTCTGGCTGCGCACCAAGCCATCCTGTCCGACAAGACTCGCCGCTCCCCGCAGATGCTCATCCCGAACCTCTGCCATGGCTTGGCTCGCCACCACATGCCCATTTACAAGTGGCAGGGCAAGCATTTCACAGGCCCCAGCCGCGTGCGCACCATCCCTGCCGACACCGTGCTGGCTGACCGCATGGTGTCCATTGTCGAGTGGTGCAAGGTCAACTCCGGCAAGAAGGTTGAGGCCATGTTTGCCGAGCTTTCTGGAGTACCGAGCGGCACGCCCGAATCCTCGGAGGCATACGCTCCCTACACCAACGACATGATTTGGCTGCTGGAGCAAGGCTTCATCGTGGTGACGGCCGACAACTCCATCT
>JAZTYM010000015.1:0-15183 GCA_045637025.1 Akkermansia sp.
GCATGAAAGAGCTCAAAGATACGCAAAACGAGAAAGACACCCGCCAAATTTCTATTGACCGCGTGGGTGTGCGCGATGTGCGCTACCCTATCATCGTGAGCGACAAAGAGCAGCGCACCCAATCCACCGTGGCGACTCTGGCGCTCATGGTCGATTTGCCGGAGGAATACAAGGGAACCCACATGAGCCGCTTTGTGGAGGCGCTGCATGAGCACCGCCGCTATTTGGATGTACACTCAGCCGTGCGCCTGCCCAACCGCTTGCTGCGCAAATTGCCCGCGCAGCGCGCACGCGTGGAAATTGAGTTTCCCTTCTTCCGCCTCAAGAAAGCTCCGGTGTCTGGCATGGAAGGGATGATGGACTATGAAGTACGCTTTGTCATTGACGCAGAGCGCGACAAAGTGGGCACATTCACCCTCACAGTCAAGGTTCCAGTAACCACGCTTTGCCCCTGCTCCAAGGCTATGAGCACCCACGGGGCCCACAACCAGCGTGGCATCGTCACCTACTCGGTGCGTTTTTCGGGTGCAGCCGTGTGGATTGAGGATTTAATTGACCTGATAGAAGGCTGCGCGAGCTGCCAGGTGTATAGCATCCTGAAACGGCCGGATGAAAAATATGTGACCGACCATGCCTACGAAAACCCTGTTTTTGTGGAAGACTTGGTGCGCAACATCGCTGTAGCCACAGAAAAATACAACGCCTTCAGTTGGTACCGGGTGGAAGCAGAAAACTTTGAATCCATCCACAACCACAATGCCTACGCCATGGTCGAACGCACCTTGGTGCAAGAAGCATGAGTGCAAAGCAGGCTTGCTTTTGCAACGCAAAGCGTGTAGAATAGCAGCGTATGAAGGGCTGTCTCGCAGGAATGGTTCTATTGTTGGTCGTGTTATCTCTTGTTATCACGATTTTTTATCACGTTTCCGTCAACTCGGAGCTGCGCTTTGAACCGCGAGATGCCAACGCAGAATACATCAACACCCGGCGTTCTTATCGTCCGCAAATCAAGCGAGAGGATGACAAGGCTGCTTCCACCAGCAAGCCAGACAGCTCACCTGCCCTCCAAGATGATGAAACGGCCGAAGAAGTGACCCCATGAGCTTGCAATCCCCCGTCATTGGTTATACGCTGGGAGACCAAGCTGGTATCGGCCCAGAAGTCATCCAAAAAGCCTTAGCTGCACTGCCCGGCCACATTTGCTGCAAGCCCATGGGCAAAAGCATCGCTTGCACCCCGGGCAAGCCCACGCGCGACACGGCTATGGCCGCGCTCGAGCAACTGGAACAAGCCGCGGCAGCCCTCCGCAGCGGTGAGATAGATGCCGTTGTCACCGCCCCCATTTGCAAGGAGGCCATGCACAAGGTGGGCTTCAACTACCCTGGGCAGACCGAATTTTTTGCAGACCGCATGGGGGTGCGAGAGGTTGTCATGTGCCTCACGGGCAAACGCCTCACCGTGGCGCTGTGCACCACGCATGTGGCTCTCTGCGATGTACCGCGCCTGCTGACTCCCGAAAAAATCGCCAGCACAGCATCCACCCTAGCGGCCTTTTTACGCAGCACAGGTATCGCGCGCCCGCGCATTGCACTAGCAGGCCTCAACCCGCACAATGGTGAAAATGGTGCCTTCGGGCAAGAAGAAGCTCAATTCATCACCCCTGCGCTCGGGCTGCTTCAAGCGCAAGAAAACCAAGCAGAATACAGCGGCCCCTGCGTGCCAGATTGCGTGTACCGAGAAGCTGCCACAGGGCAATACGATGGGGTGGTGGCGCCCTACCACGACCAAGCTCTCATCCCCCTCAAATTGCTCGACTTCGACAATGCCGTCAACGCGACATTGGGCATGCCCCGCTTGCGGGTGAGCCCCGACCACGGCACAGCCTTCAACATTGCAGGGCGCGGTATCGCCTCTGCGTCTAGCACCATTCGCGCTTTTGAGCTCGCTTGGGCAAGTGCCTGCCACTCCTAGTCATCTGAAATAGCATTTCGATTCATTTGGCGTTTGACCCCATGCGTGTGTTATGCTAGTATAGGCACAAGCGTACGCATTCTTTACCCACACAAGCATTTTACCCACGCAACGATATGAGACCTAAAATGGCAGATTTGGCAGACCAAATAAAAGGCGGGCACAAACTGCCACAATGGCTTATCAACTGGGGCGAGCGCAAGCTGGGGCTACACGCACTCAACGTGGCACACGCCCATATCGAAGATGACTGGGAGGCCGGCAGCACCGACAACTTCTTCAAGCTGGCTTGCAAGTATTTGAGCCTGAACTACGATCTTGAGGGGCTGGAAAACATCCCGAAAGAAGGACCCTGTGTCATCGTATCAAATCATCCACACGGCATGTCGGATGGCCTGATGTTTGGGGATATCGCCATGCGCGTGCGAGACGACGTACGCATCGTGGTCAACGAGTGGCTGCACTGCGTGCGTGGCATGCGCCCCTACCAAATCAAGGTGGACGTGTATGGCGGAGAGGAGGCCAAGCGCGCAAACATGGCAGGCATGCGAGAAATCCTGAAATGGCTGCGCGAGGGGCACTGCATCTTGGTATTCCCCAGCGGCTCAGCCGCCTCCTACTCACACCGCGACCGCCGAGTGATAGATGACCCGTGGCAGACCAACATCGCCTCCATCATCCGCAAGACCAAAGCGACCGTGGTGCCCATGCACATCGCGGGGCGCACGGGCATCTTCTTCCAAGTGCTTAGCACCATAGCTAAAGGGGTGCGCGCCAACTTCTTGGCAAGAGAAATTCTGCGCGATGGTCGCATGCGCCACACCATCAAGCTGGGCAAACCCATCCCCGCCCACACGATTAGCATGGTCGAAACTGATGAGGGACTCTCCGATTTTTTGCGCTTGCAATCCATGCTGCTGCGCTACCCCGAAAAAAGCTTTGCAAGCGCAGCCGCTGGCATCCAGCAAACCATTGCGCCACACCGCCCGGCAGAAGAGCTGCAAGCAGAAATTGACGCCCTGCCTGCAGAGACTCTCTACTACACCAACCGAGCTTCTGGCCTACAGGTCTATGCTGTCTCTGCGCAGCAAATCCCCCAAATCATGCAGGAAATCGGCATTGAGCGCGAGCGAACCTTCCGCGCCGTCGGCGAAGGCACCGGCACGCCCTCGGATTTGGATGCGTATGACGACCACTACATCCACCTCATCATGTGGGATTCGCGAGCCAAACGCCTGGCTGGCGCCTACCGCATTGGGCTCACCGACAAGATTATCGAAGAAAAAGGGGTCAAAGGCATCTACAACGCAGCCTTCTTCCGCTTTAACCCCAAACTGGTAGAAGAACTCAAACAGGGATTAGAAATGGGGAGAGCTTTCATCACCCCAGAATACCAGCGCCTGCCAGCCTCTCTTGATACGCTTTGGATGGGCATTGGCCAATTCCTCAACCGCCACCCGCAATACCGCTATATGTACGGCACCGTCAGTGTATCGCAAGATTACACACACACCTCGCGCGCGCTGATGTTGTCCTACCTCAAGCAACACGAGATGCACGAGGAATACGCCGGCATGGTGCGCGCATACAACCCGCCCCGCGCATACGAACTACTCAGCGAGGACGCGCGCCTTCTCCCCGCAGGCATGGCAGACCCTCGACTTCTCGTGGCCAGCGTCTCAGCCATAGAGCCCGATGGCAAGGGAATTCCCGTCCTGTTGCGTCAATATCTGCGCTTGGGTGGCAAGATGCTTTCCTTTGGCATTGACGAGGATTTTGGGGGCACGCTCGACTGCCTCGTCTTGGTTGATTTGACCAAAACGCCAGAGCGCATTCTCAAACGCTACTGCGGAAACAAGGAAAGCTGAAATAGATACTTTAGAAAGCTTGACAAATCATACAGTTTAGGGCAGAATGTAACGCGTGACAAACAGCTCTACCTACTTCTCTGCAAGATGCATTCTCTGCCTTATCGCAGCAGGCATTTCTGTAGCCCCATCTCTCGCCCAAGAAAAGTTTCTTCCCCTTCCCTCGCAGGTTCTCAACACCCCTGAAATGGAGAACCCGGCCATGGAATTGACCGACATGGCCATTCGCAACATCAGCGAACTGGGGAAGCCCACCATCCCCGAGTCTCTTTCCATTCAAAATGAAGGGGGTAGCATTTCTTTTGACCAAGACAAACGCGTGCTGACCTACACGGGCGGCGAGAACAACGTGCGTCTCCGCACCAGCGATGGAACAGATGTGAACGCCCGCACCATCCAAGCCGGGTTAGACGACAGCATCGCCTCGCTCACGGGGCCGCTCATTGTGTACCAGGGCGAAACGCTCACACGCGCAGAGAAAGGTAGCTACAACTGGAAGACGGAAGAGCTGGATATATACGATGTACGCACCAAGCTCCAAGGTCTGCTGGTGCGTGGCTCCCACATCGAATATCGCAAAGACGCAGAGGGTAAACAATACATGAAAATTCATGATGCCTATGTATCGACCGAAGACGTGCAAGATCCTTCCTCATGGATAGGCGCAGGCGAGCTGACCGTGTACCCCGGTGATTATGGGCGACTGACCCGCCTGAGCATCGCCGCAGGAGATACGGACATCCCCGTGCCGGTACTGGGCTGGTTCACCTTCTCACACTCCTTGAATCCGAGAGAGGGCTACCTGCCCTATCCCGGTGCCAAATCAATCTGGGGTGCCTATTTGCTCAACAGCTACGGCTTCCTGATGGGGAATCGCCGCGTCGAAAACGGCATGCCTGTTGCGGATTATATCCTCACCGCCAAGGTTGATTACCGCACACGCCGTGGCCTGGGCTTTGGCCTTGATTTTGAGAACGTGGACATGAGCAAGCGTGCTCCTGAAATGACGGGCGTATCGCTTTATTATGCAGCCGACTCCGACCCCATGATTAACCCCACCACCACACCGCGCGAGCACACACGCCACAACCGCTACCGCTTGGCCATGCAAACGCTGTGGAATCTGGACAAGCCGGCGCTGGATGCAAACCCGCACGCGCAGTGGACCTTGGGCACCAACATCAACGCCGTCAGCGACCAATACATGCTGCGCGACTTCTTTGAAGACATCGGGCGCAACAACGACAAGCCTGATAACACCATGAGATTGGAACGGCGCACACGCCGCAGCCAAACCATGCTCACCACGCGTTTTGCCACCAACGATTTCTACGCCACGGACGAGCGTTTGGAAGCCTCCTACTACCGCGCACGCACCACTATTGGCGACAGCAACATCAGCTACGAGACGCGCAACAGCTTGGCAGCCATGCAGCAGTACCTGCCATCCGAGCTGAAGTTTGAGTACGAATGGCAACTGGCCAACCTGCGCTCCAAGGAGATGCAGGATTACTACCGCCGCTTGCTCAACACACAGGCCTACCTGCGATTCCACAGCACACACGAGTTCTCGACCAGCTTCAACATCCTGCGCTTCCTCAATGTCACCCCCAAAGCAGGTGGTGGCTACAGCGGCTACTATGATGTGGAAGGCGTAGGCGCAGACAACCGCTTCTTGGGATACGCAGCTTGCGATTTCGACATCAAGTTCCACCGTCATTTCGACAGTTTCCGCATCCCCAAACTGGGCATGAAGGGCTTGACCCACATCTTCCACCCCTACACAACCGTTGCGCACTGCAACATTTCATCCTCCAACAGCCTTGTGCCCAAGATTGACACATGGTCCAACTTCTTGGGCAACAGCACCAACAACCCCATGTCGCTGGATTTGATTGGATTCACCAGCATCGATGCTTGGGGGACTTGGTCAGTATGGCGTTTTGGTGCGCACAATGTGTTTTCTACCACGGTGGATGGCTCGCCCTACACCTTGCTGCACTGGCATGTCTTCCTTGATTACAACGAAGAGAACCCCAACACGCCCAATAACTTCTCCAACCTCTTCTCCGAGGTCACTTTCCGCCCCACAGACCGCCTGAGCATCAACTTCGAAAGCCAGACTCCCACCATCCGCGAGGGCGACGGCTTCAGCCAGTACAACACGTCTGTCTCCTACCGCCCGGTGCGCTGGTTTGAAGGGAGCGTGGGCCACCGCTACCTCAACAACCACCCCTTCCACCGGGATGCCAGCCAGATGTACTTGCAGGCCAACCTGCGATTCAACGAGAAATACTCTTTCTACGGGCGCTGGTACTGGGATATTGAGGAGAAGCGCTTCCCCATCCAACAATACTCCATCTTCCGCCGCTCTGGTCCTTGGTATGTGGGCGCCTCCTTGTTCCTGCGCAACAACGGCGGTAAAAAGGAAACAGGTGTAGGCATTTCATTCACCCTCGGTGAAACGGGCTCCGCCCTGCCCATCAACTTCTTCTAATACACACCCATTCCACCCCGGTTTGAGGAAACGCTCTGCCAGCGCAGAGCTCATCCATCAGCCGGGGTGTTTGACACACCCCCGACATGAAAGTAGGTATCATTCAAAACTCCCCCCGCACGGCAGATTTATCCAACAACCTTCGCCACATCGTGCAAGGCTACCGCACCTGCCAAGACCACGGCGCAGAGCTTGTCGTGGCATCGGCACACGCTTTGTGCGGACCTGGGCTCTACGACTTAGTCTCTCGCGATTCATTCCAAGAGCAAATGCAGCGTGCTTTGCAAACGCTTTCCCGCGAACTGGGGGATGCCCCCCTGATTCTGGGCGCATACAGCACACAGCCAGATGATGTTGATGCTGCTGAGGAGGAAGCGTCGTTCACCCCCCGCCTCACTCCCTACCTGCTGGAGAACGACGTGGTGGAGGAGCTGGAAAATGGTGAGCTCATTGAGTGGGATGGGCAGCAGCTCTACATCACCACGGATGACACTCCCCTGCAACCAGGGTTAGACGCCTACGATATCATCATCCACGTGGGCTCCGAGCCTTGGTACACGGACCTCTTACAAGAAGAAGCCCACCGCCGCAGAAACGAAGCCATCAACAATGAAGCAACCGTCATCTATGCTGGGTGCGTAGGCACGGCGGAAGAATTGATCTTTGGTGGTGGTTCGGGCATCTACAACCCACAGGGCAAAACCCTGTTGCGTTTGGCGTGGTTCGATGCAGAAAGCCGCGTGGCCAGCATCGTGCCGCCCTTCAGAGAAGCCGCTATTCAGCCTGAGCCCGAGGCCACCACACTAGCTCGCATGCTTCAACAAAGCATACGCGACACTGTGCGCCAGTATGGCTATGGTGGCGTCTGTTTCACGATGGATGCGCCCTACTCCACCCTGCTCGCGGCGCTGGCTATCGATGCGCTGGGCAGCGCCAATGTGGAAGGTGTCACCTTTGGAGATGCGGAGTCCACAGCCGAGCAACTCGGGATTTCATGCAAAAAGCTGGATGACCAAGCAGTCTTGCAAAGCGCCTGCGCACAGCTGGGAGAGGAAGATACACCAGCGCTGCAAGCACGCCTGCGAGCCAGCATGCTCAGCACCTACAGCGAGAGCCGCGGGCTGCTGTTGCTCTGCCCGCTGAGCCGCCGCGATATCATGCTGGGGCAATTCACCCTATACGGCGAATCCTGTGGCATGCTGGCCCCCCTCGGCAATCTGTACGAGATGGACCTGCACATGCTGCAGCAGGAATACAAGGAACGCCACAGCCACATCTTCGGCACCTTGGCAGAGCCGCAATCCCCCGAAAAGGACATCATCATCCACGCCTTGGCAGATTGCAATGTGAGCGCTGGCCGCTTCATCCGCGAAAACAACTTCGAGCTGCAAGAAAACGAAATCCGCCAAGTGCAGCGCCGCCTGATTGGCTCTGCCCTCAAGCGCTCGCAACTGCCCTTCACCCTGCTTGTATCAGCTCCGGAAGAGCAGCCAATCATCCCCTGTGCGCACCGACTCAACGACTGAGCCAGAGGGAGTGCAGCATTTGCGCACAAGCCAGAGCACTTGCAGCAGATGCTGCTTTGCGCCATAGTATGAAGCGGGCCCAACAACGGCCCGCTTTTATACTATGCAACAGAAATTGACACACAGCATCAGCAAATCCATTGCCCAATACAGCGCCACCATCGCCAGCAGCCTGAGCGGTTGGCGCAAATGGGTCATGGTCGCCGTCACCGCCATCGCAGGCGCGCTGGCTTGGCTCACCCAGGGTGAAAACTCTGCCACCGAGAACACCATCAGCCCAAGCGCCCACCCTGATACGCAGGTCCCAGCACCATGACCGTACGCGGCAGCAAGTAGAGCGACAAGTTCTGCTTCTTGTCCGTGAAGTGTTTGACACCATGATCTTGGCGCCCAAACCCACCAAAAGCGGGGGCGTCGGAATCGAGCAGCACTTTCCACTCACCATGGAAAGGAGCCGGCAGCAGGTAGTCTGCGATTGCTCGGCTGCCATTCCAGTTGAACACGAAAACCAGGCCGCCGCGCTCAAACGCCATCACCTGATTATTCTCGTCCATGTTAAGGGGGCGGGCGGGTGCGGCGGCCAGCAAGTTCTTCTCCTTAGCCAGCTTCAGCATAGCCGCATCAAACGCATTCAACTCTTTGTAGCGCAACAGCTTGTTATCTACAAGACTCCACTGGCGGCGGCAATACTTGTAAGAGTTTCCATTCCCCTCTCGCGGGAAATCAATCCACTCTGGGTGCCCAAACTCATTGCCCATAAAATTGAGCCAGCCTTCCCCGCCTGCGGCGAGCGTGGCAAGGCGAATCATCTTGTGCAAAGCCATACCGCGATCCACCACCAAACTCTGCATATCGCAACTCATGTGGGTGTACATCTCCGCATCCATCAGGCGGAAAGCAATCGTCTTATCACCCACCAAGGCTTGGTCGTGGCTCTCGGCATAGGCGATATTGGGCTCACCGTAGCGACGGTTAATCAGGGTATACCACATATCGCCCACGCTCCATTCCTCGTCCTTCTTCTCCTTGAGCAGCTTAATCCAATAATCTGGCAACCCCATAGCCAAGCGGTGGGTAAAGCCGAAGCCGCCCTCATCCAGCGGGCGGCAGAGACCGGGCATGCCGCTCATATCCTCTGCAATGGCAAAGGCGCCTGGGCACACCTCCTGCACCAGAGAAGCGGCCAGCTGCAAGTAAGTCACAGCATCCACATTCACCTGCGTGTTGAAATAGCACCCCAAATCGGTGAAAGGCTCGTGCCCGTGGTGCAAGTAAAGCATGCTCGTGACACCATCGAAGCGGAAACCATCAAAGTGGAACTCCTCCAGCCACCAGCGCAGGTTACTCAGTAGGAACTCCAGCACCTCGGGTTTGCCGTAATCAAAGAGGCAGCTATCCCAATCCGGGTGGAAGCTATCGCGCTCGCCAGCGTGGAAATACTGCCCGCCCGAGCCGTCAAAGTTGTTCAAGCCCTCGGCCACGTTCTTCACCGCGTGCGAGTGCACCACATCCAACAACACCGCAATACCCATGCCATGCGCCGTGTCGATAAGATACTTCAAATCCTCGGGCGTGCCGAAGCGATTGCAGGGCGCGAAAAAAGACGACACGTGATACCCAAATGAGCCGTAATAAGGATGCTCTTGGATGGCCATGATTTGCACCACATTGTACCCCAATTTAGCCACACGCGGCAGCACATTGTCAGCAAACTCGCGGTAGCTGTGTATGCGCTCTTCCTCGCCCGCCATGCCCACATGCGTTTCGTAGATGAAAGGCACCCGCACCTGCGCAGGATTCCAGCGCTTGTTCTTCCACTCATACGGGGTTGCAGGCTCCCACACGATACCGCAATAATCAAAGCTCTGCGCATCTTGCTCTGTGTAGCGAATCCAAGCGGGCACGCGGTCGCGGTGCACGTTGTCTGCGCCCACCACATGCACCTTCACACGCTGCCCGTGCTGCAGCGCATCTCCCGGCATGCGAATCTCCCACACGCCATCCGAGCGCCGACTCATGGGGTGGCTCTCGCGATTCCATCCGTTAAAATCGCCTATCAGGTACAGTGCTCGGGCCCCGGGAGCCCACTCTCGATACACCCATTCACCACTCGCCGCATCGCGGTTGAACCCCATGCGCTTATACCCTGCCGCACACTCCAGCAGCGACCCATAGCGCCGGCGCAACCGCGCCTCCTGCGCATCATACAAACGCAGTCTTGCTTGGATTTCACGCTCGTAGGGTGCCAGCCAACCATCTGCCAACACCAACCCGGATATGGGAGGTCTTCTCATACCCTCATTCTTGCACAAGCCAGCTGTTTTGGCAAGAATAAAGCAGCATTGGCGCTACTTTCCCTTGCGGGCATTCTGACCACCCACCAGCACCACCATTTCCCCCTTGGGCGGGCGCGCTTCAAACTCAGCCAGCAGCTCAGCCGCCGTGCCTCGGTGGTAGGTCTCAAACACCTTTGTCAGCTCGCGTGCCACACACACTGGCGTGTCGGCATCGATCTCTGCCAGGGCTTTAATCGTCTTAACAATACGGAACGGCGACTCGTAAAAAATGCTCGTGTGAGACGCCTCGACAGCCGCTTGCAGCATCTGCCCCTTGCGGCCACTCTTCACAGGCAAGAAACCGCCAAAGAAAAACGCGTCACAGGGCAACCCCGAGCCGACCAAAGCCGTCACCACGGCCGATGGCCCCGGCAACACGGTGAACGCCACCTCCCTCGCCTTGAGCTCCTGAATCAGCCTATACCCCGGGTCGCTTACCCCGGGCATGCCGGCATCCGTCACCACGGCAAAGGATTCGCCCGCCAGCGCGCGCGATGCAATCTCGGGGGCGCGCTGCGTTTCATTGTGCTCATGCAAGCTGAGCAGCGGCTTGCGTATACCATAGTGCGAAAGCAGCATCCCCGTGTTGCGCGTGTCTTCACAGCAAATGCAATCCACCTCGCCCAGCACCTGCAAAGCACGCCGGGTGATATCCTCGCGGTTGCCGATGGGCAGACCCACAAAACTGACCGGGTACGAAATCATGGGATGGTGAGACGGTTCACGATGCTGGTCGCAACCTTGCGCGTCGCGTAGGAGATGGCAGCATCTCGAGCCGTCTGGATATTGCCTGCGGCATCGTTGAAGAAGCTACCCTCTTCATCCACAGTCCCGGTATCAAGAACCTTGTTAGTGCGGCAATCAATCACCTTGTACTCCACATACACGCGCAAACCAATCTCCGAGCTGATGTAGGAATCATCCGGGTTGGTAATCAGCGAAGATGCGGTGATATTCTTCACAATACCCTCAATGCGCACATCACATGATTGGGGCGATGCCAAGCGGAAAGTACCATCGCGCTGCAGGGCATCGGCCAACGCCGTAGTCATCTGCATCGATACCATGGACTGCGTGGTGCGGTTCTCAAACATATCCACACAGACGGTTTCAACATTCTTCATGGCAGCATTGCGCAAGCCACCCACATGGTAGCCACAGCTGCCCAGCACCAGCGCCAGCAAAGCGGTTGAAATGAGAGAGAGTTTTTTCATGAGTAGAATGGAAAGCTTGGGGAATCGTTGCATTTTCATGCGGCCGTCTTGGTCGCGGCGGCGGCAGCTTGCTTCGCGCGCTCAAGCAAAGCCTCAGCCTCCTTAGCGGCCTCGGGGTTCACCTTCTGCTGGCGAATCACACTCTCGAAGCAGAAAATCGCAGAGGTGTACTCCTTGGAGCGCTCCAAATAATAGCGGCCCACCTCCAGTTCCTGTTGCACCAGCAAACGGCGCACATTCTTTGCTTCCTCGTAGGCCTTCTTCGCATCGGGGTGATTGGGGAAACGCAGCGTGAACTCCTCATAGGCCTCCTGCGCATTAGCCAAGTTCACCAAATTCTGGTCACCACGCGTGTGGCTTGCGGCCCACAGTTTTGCCACCATCATCTGCGCGCTGGGGGCATAGCGGCTGTCCGGGTAATTCTCCACCAAGCGCGTATACACGGCACATGCGGCCTCGTATTGCTCCTGCTTCACCAAGTAATCGGCCAACACAGATGTCGCCGTGGCAGACATATCATTGTACGGCGCATTGCGGATTACCGTCTCCAACCACTCAATCACCACGGTGCTCTCCATGGGTACTTCCCACAGCCCCATGACCTTCGTCTTGAGCTGTTCGTTGGCGGCAGATGTAGCCATGGCCAACTGGCGATTCAGCGCAGCCTCATACAGCGAGCTGTTCTGGTAATTTTCTACCACCTTGGTGTATTGTTTGAAAGCCTCGCGCGGGTCGTTCATCTTCTCATACACCTCGGCCAACATGTAGCGAGCCTGCGGCGCATTCGGTGCCAACCCGTGCTCCGACAACAATTCGCGCAACTCACCCTTTGCCTTGGAAAGTTTGCCAGCATTGCGGTACTCCACAGCTTTCTGCATCAATGCATCGGCCTCGGGATCAGTAGCGCGGATACTCCCTGCCGGAAGCGGCCCATCTGTTTGCTCACACATGGGCAACACCAGCGCAAACGCGGCACAAAGCTGCAACAACAAAACTTTTCTCATGACACCCCAAGCATACCATGCCCCACCCGCTACTGTCAAGCACACTCTCCCTTTGCCCCGCGCCCCTTCCCCAATATGACACGCAAATGAAAACCAGCTTCCTTGAGAGGTAAAGAAGAGGGTAATTTTCTCTCAAAGCATCAAAACTTGAATTTTAATTTGTAAAACTTCTTATAAGGAGCTATAATGATTGCATCATGAATAAAGAAAAACTTTCCCGCATATTGAGCGCGATGTACAATAACGCGCCTGATGGTGATAAGGTCGCTATGATTCATTTGTTTGGAATCATGTTTGCTAACGAAATATCTCAGCTTGGTGCCACCCCAGCAAGCATCACAGAGGGTGCAAAAATCAATTCATCTTATAGTACCGAGGTGAGTAAAGGGATTAAACTGAGTAAATATGTTTCTCCGACGCCAGAATGGTACAAATGGGTACTAGCACTCATTTGATGTTTTGATTCATTGCCATCCCATAAAAACGAATAGGGAGACCAGCTGGGCGGCAAACAAAGATACCAGATGACAAAAATGGTGTTTTGGAATTGCCCGATTACAACTCATCGCATTTAATTTTGCAACTTTCAAAAAATGTCATATCAAACGAATTCACTTGTTACCCCCCTATTTTGGTAGAATTAAGAGCTGCCTTTCAAGGCTTTTTATTCTGATTTTTATTTCGCCATTTTCTCCGTCATGAAACTGTATCTTTCTACCGCTTTCCGACGTATATGATTCGCAAATTTACCATTTTAGGTTTAATCGCTCTGGTACTCTGTGGCAGTGCCGCATGCCTTATCTGCCCCCATTGGGCAGTCTACGCGTACCATAAAGTGCAATATTACTACCAGAAAGCTGATGTAATGCTCAACCTCAACCCACATTCTTCCTCTTATCTGCGTTCTCCAGAAGTTGCAGTAGATGGTTTATATACCCCATCACACTGGATTGCTCATGGTGGTGGGGTTGGTGAATTTGCCTGCACCAATTGCGAAGAAGCTGTACTAAACTCTCTCCATAAAGGCTTTAAATTCATTGAAATCGACTTACAGCAAACGACTGATGGACATCTCGTTGGCGCGCATACATGGCGTGAACTGAAAATCATGCTAGGCTCAAAGATAATTAATAATGAGCCAATGAGTCGCATGGAAATTGAGGCATTACGCCCCTACTGGCAACGCACACCGCTGTTTGCAGACAAAATAAGCAGCATCATGCAGGAACATCCTGAGATGGTGCTGGTGACCGATAGAGTGCAAGACTTCGAGCTTTTGAAGCAGCAGATTCCTTTTGCGGACCGCATGATTGTGGAAGCCTATTCCCCGCATCATTGCCTGCGTGCTTTTCGTGCAGGTTTCCCCCATGTTGCGATGACAGCAAACAGTATATGGGATTTGCAGCAGGCTCAAAAATACAGAATCCCGGGGATTGTCCTGAATGCCAAAGTGATGGTGACGGACCCCATTTCGCTGTCCTTGGTGCGCCAACTGCATGATGCTGGTTGCTGCATCATGGTGCACAACTCAGAGTTTTGCGACAAACCAGATTTTGTGCATGCCCATCTGGGACGCAACATCGGCCGTATCTATACCAATATCTGGTCTCCAGACAATCGACCACCTAACCCCACAGAGTAATCTCTGCGCAGCCCTAGTGCTTTTTTAGGGGAGGGAAATAAAGCAAAAAAATCAATCTGTTAGCATACATCCCTGATAAATCAGCCTTTCAAAGCTAAGAAGTCTACGTTCCTAGCTTTCCGCCAAGATCTTGCTTGTCTTTGTAACACCCGTTACAAAGAGTTGATGATTAAACAAATATACAAACAGAAGGGCTGGAGTGCCACCAGCGCTATTGTCCGCCATAATTGCGTTGAGGTCAAGCTTGCAATTGACCATAGATACAATTTTTGTTGTTCTAATTGTCAATCAATACTTAGAACACACTCTATAAGAGAGATTTACGTTCGTGATTTACCCATCGCAGACAAGAATGTCATGCTGCATGTTGATACAATGCAAGGGTACTGTGTTTGCTGCAAACGATACGTCACCTTGCGTCCTGAAATATGCCACCCATCCTATGGCTACACATGGAGACTGATGCGACTTCTTTCCCGCTTTCTCGTGCATACATCAGCGCGCCTCTCAGACACCTACCACACATTAAGTTTTGCTACGATGCGACACCCTTCTTATTCTCTTGAGCAATTCATGAAAGGAAAGCGCTACGTGTTGCTTAGGGGCAGAGAGAATATTAGCCAAGATGCAAGGGAAACTCTGAAAGAGCTTCGTGTTTTGAATCACGACCTGTATATAGGTTACCTACTCAAAGAACAATTTAGGCAAGTTTTTCAAACGCAAGAGGTGAACACGGCAACTCTACGCTTAATTCTTTGGATAAGGATGTGTATGAAAAGTAAGATTAAACTATTACGAAACTTTGCAAGAAAAATCAGCGAGCGATTTAACGAGGTGATAAATGGTATGCGATACAGGACAAGCTCGGCATGTATAGAATCGGCTAACGCAACAATCAAACGAAAACACAAAACAGGTCATTCTTTCTTCCAGCAAATCTGAAACAGACCCATTTGCTAGGCAATATTTCGGAATAAGCTTTCAAAACTCGGTTAATTTTTTGTGGTAATATGCGGCTGTTCGGAGTAAAATCCGAGTCAGCGGAGAAGTCGATGAGAGATCGCAACTAACATCGACCGACTGGGGGTACACCCGATTCAGAAACAAGGGGAACTTATTTTCCCG
>JAZTYM010000016.1:0-52136 GCA_045637025.1 Akkermansia sp.
TGGGGGAGGGCGGGGCGGTATAAATTTTTATAGCGTGTAGCGTGTTACTTGCTTGACATGGGCGGGCGCTACCATATAATGAATGGAGCTAGTAAAAAAAGCCCTCTTTTCAGAGGGACGGTATCATTTTAAATAGAAAAACAGGTTTATGGCAGTGAAAATCAAAATGTCGGATGTGACTCGGGAGCGCTTGGAGGCCATCCGCAATCGCGAACGAAAGGGAGCCATCATCGCAACGTCTGTCATTGTTGTGTTGCTGTTTGTCGCGTTGTTTGTGACAAAGATTTTCATTGAGGAAATGCCAGAGGCTTCGTTCTTGGTGTACCAGCCGGAGGAGGATGCTTCTCCCGATTTGCGCCCCGTGCAGGATATTTCTGGTGGCACGCCGCCCGTGGCGCCGCCGGTGAATGTGATTGTGTCTTCCTCCGTGGATGCGGTAGCGGTGCTGCCGATGGATGTGGATATGAGCTTGGAAGGTGTGGCCGAGGCTGATCCGATGGGCGATGTGTTTTCCGCAGGCACGGGGCTGGGCGACGGCATGGGTGGCGGCGGCGGTGGCGCTGGCATGGGCGGCACAAAGAAGGAGCCGTCCTCATTCGTGGGCCGTTTCTGGGATTTGAAGAAGACCTATCAGGGGGCAGACTCGCGCATGGCACCGGCCACAGCGGTGCGCGATGTGCTGGCCTTGGCTAGCCAGTTTTTCAATGGTGGATGGAACACGGGGTTGTTCTCTCCCTACATGGAATCGAAGACCAAGCTGTATGCGACGTGTTTTTACATGCCGAACTGCTACGACCAAGAAGCCGCTTATGCATATGACCCCAAGAAGAAGATGGGGTTGAAGGCAAGCCGCTGGGTGGCCATTTACCGCGCCAAGGTGCAGGCGCCAGTGAGTGGTAATTTCCGCTTTGTGGGTGCGGGCGACTCGGTGATGGGTGTGCGCTTCAATAATCGCAATGTGCTGGCATGCGGCATGCACAAGCTGACGGCTGGTGCTGAAGGTTGGAATGCTTATTTCTACGATGATGGCAACAACGCCGAAATGAAGGACTCGGACAAGAACGGCTTGGTGTCGTACTCGGGGTGCGAGTATTGGAACGGCTTGTTTGGTGGTTTCCGCCGCGGCGAGACTTTCTCCGTGGAGGCAGGGCAGTGGTATGATATGGAGGTGCTGATTTCTGAAATTGGTGGTGGTAACTTTGGTTTCTGCTTGCTGATTGAGAATGTGAACGAAGAGGGTGGCGCCAAGGATAAGGATGGTAAGCCGCTCTACCAGCTGTTCCGCACGAGCTTCATTGCGCCTGATGCCAACGATATGTACGAGAACCAGATTAAGTACAAGGATGATGATATGCGCGTGCTGCCCCCCTATGACCCCGATAGCATGGTGTGGCCGGCCAAGGCAATCACCCCTGGTGCTGCAAGATAAGTGGTATCGAGAGAAGGCGAGAGCGAGTGTATGAAAGAACGAGTGCTGAAATGTGGAGTGCGGGCTTTGTTGCTGGGGTGTTGCGCCCTGGGGTTGACATCGTGTAGCGCGGTGGGGGGACTCCTGAGCTACTTGATTAACCTGCCTGTGAACTTATTGAAAGCTGTGATGCCCTAATGAGTAAGATGGAAGGGAAATGGAAAGCCTTTTGTGCGTTGTTGCTTGGGTTGCTGCTGGTGGCATGTAGCCAAGATGATGATAGCAATGCCTGGCGGACGTATCCGGACGCGGTGGTCAATATCAACCAAGTAGACCCGGAATACCGCGCTTATTTCCGCGCCCAGCATGGCGCCAACTACTCTCTGCGCGACCAGAGAGAGGCATTTTTGGCGGCGGCGCGTACGGCTCGCACGCCTGTGCCCAAGTATGTGCCCCAGCAGGCGGCTCCTGCCAAGAAAACAAGTTCTGCCCGCCGAGGAAAGGGTAAAGCTGGTAAGAAAGGCAGGGCTGCTATGAGCAAGAGCAAGGCCCGCGGTAAGAGCAAGGCCAGCTCCAAGAAAAAGAGCACGGCTAGCAAGAGCAAGGGCAAGAAAAAGGCCCGCGGCAAGTCAACAAAACGGCGAAGATAAGCGTCTAAGAGTCTTGGTATGAATGCAGACGTCTCCACCCCTCCTGCAGAGCCACGCCCTCCCGAGAAGCGGGTTGTAGATGCCCCGCCCGAGGTGGAAGCCATCCCGCGGGTACTCTTGTGGTGCATGGGGGCCTTGGCTGCGCTGCTGTTGCTGGTGGGGGGCTGTGTGGTGATTCTGCGTTGGTGGGATTGTCTGCACGTTGGGGTGCAGGTGGCATTCTTGCTTTTGCCGCTGGTCGGTATGTGGGGTGGCTATGCGCTTGCTGCGCGGCGTGGGGTGTGTCCTGCCGAGCTGATGGGGGCCTTTGCCAGCGTGAGCTGGCTGCTGGTGATGCTGGTGTGGCACACGCTAGCGCCTGCGACACCCATTTGGCTGTTGGGCGGCTTATTTGTGTTGGGTGCGCTGGGGGTTGCCGTGTTTTGCCCGAACCGCAGCTCGGTGGTCATGCTGGGAGTCGCATCTGTGGCGGTGATGGCGCTGGTGTGGTATCAGACCACGGCAGGTTGGAGCCAACCCGCAGATGTCTTGGTGTGGGCTGGCGTGGTAGAGGTGCTGTGTTTGTGGGGGATAGGTGGTTTTTTGTGTGGGTTGAGTCGGCACACGGTATATGCGCCCTATGCCTTTTTGGGGCCGCTCATGTTTAGCGTGTATTTGCTGGTGCTGCAGGGGCTTCTCCTGTATTGTCCGCGCCTGCCAGGGTGCGATTGGCAGAGTTGGCTGTGTGTGGCGGGCTTGTGGCTGGTGGCGCTGGCTGTATTTGGTGTGGCGCATGGTTTGCGCGCCCGCCGGAGCGGCAAGCAGTGGCTGAGCCTCAGTTTTTTGTGCATGATGGGGAGCATGTATGTGGTGTTGCCTGTGGGTGTGTGTGCGCATCAGGTATTCCCCCTTGTGCTGCGCGTTTTGTTGCTGATGGGCTATGCGCTCAGCATGGTGTATTATGGTTCCGTGTACAAGAGCACTTATTTCATGATTGCAGGCTGTGCGCTCGCCTTTTTATCGGTCGTGGGTGTTGCGTTTGGGCACGGGGGGAGCATGCTGGGTGGCGGCATCGCGATGCTGCTGCTGGGGGTGGTCTTTGCGTGGTTCACCTACCGTTTGTATAGCCGCCGCAGAAGCCTGCAAATAGCGGTCATGCTGCTTCAAAAACGTCGCGAACAACTGAGGAAATGAACATACTCATCACAGGTGGCGCGGGCTTCATCGGCTCGCACGTGGTGCGGCATTTTGTGCGCACTTATCCGCAGTACCGCGTTGTTAATTTGGATGCTCTCACCTACGCTGGGAATCTGGACAACCTGCGGGATGTGGAGATGCTGCCCAACTACGCGTTTGTCCGCGGGGATGTATGCGATTTTGAGCTGGTGGGCCGCGTGTTGCAGCAGTATGAGATTGACGGCATCATCCACCTAGCGGCAGAGAGCCATGTGGACCGCTCCATCAAAGACCCTTTCACCTTTGCCCGCACGAATGTGATGGGCACGCTCTCATTGCTGGAGGCCGCGCGTCGATACTGGGATGGCCAATGGCAGGGGCGGCGCTTTTACCACATATCGACGGATGAGGTGTATGGCTCATTGGCCATGGATGCCGCCGCACCGGTGGCGCCCTATGGCCCAGAGCTTTTTAGCGAGCAGACACCCTATGCTCCGCACAGCCCTTATAGCGCCTCCAAGGCATCGGCGGATCATTTTGTGCGTGCTTATCATGATACATACGGCATGCCGACATTGGTGACGAATTGCTCTAACAACTACGGCCCCTACCAGTTTCCTGAAAAGTTGATACCCCTCTGCATCAATAATATCCGCACGGGGCGGCCCCTGCCTATCTACGGCAAAGGCGATAATGTGCGCGATTGGCTTCATGTGGAGGACCACGCCCGCGCGATTGATACCATTTTTCACCGCGGTACGCTTGGTGAGACCTACAACATCGGCGCGGATAATGAGTGGAAGAATATCGATATTGTGCGCCTCTTAATCCGCACCACAGACCGCTTGTTGGGCCGCCCTGCGGGCACGAGCGATGCGCTCATCACCTATGTGACAGACCGCGCGGGGCATGATTTGCGCTATGCCATCGACTCGAGCAAGCTGAAGCGCGAATTGGGATGGGCCCCGCAGTATAGCTTTGAGGCAGGCATTGAGATGACCGTGCGCTGGTATCTGGAGAACCAGCCGTGGCTGGATACCGTGACCTCGGGGGCATACATGAACTACTACGATGCCATGTATGGCCCATCTTAGTGTGCCCAGCTTTGCACCTCGGGGTGGTGCAGCACATTTTCAATGAGGGGCGCCATGTCGTAGTACTTGTATTCTGCCAAGCGCCCGCCAAAAATGACCGTGTTTTCTTGTTCTGCGAGCGCTTTGTATCGCGCCGCCAAGGCGTTGTTGGTGGCATCGTTCACTGGGTAAAATGGCTCGCAACCCTCGCTCCATTCACTTGAATACTCCTTGGTGACGATGGTGCACGGGGAGTCGTACACGGCGGCTCCAAAGTGTTCGAAATGCTTGTGTTCGATGCTGCGCGTGTAGGGCACCTGGCAGTCCGTGTAGTTGATGGCCGCGCAGCCTTGCCAGTTGGGTGTATGGTGCAGCTCGTGCTCAAAGCGCACGGTGCGGTATTGCAACTTGCCATAGCAGTAGTTGTAGTACTCATCAATCTGCCCGGTGAAGACTACTTTTTGCGCCATGCTTTCCCAGTATGCACGGCGGGCAAAGAAATCTTCGTTGGTGTGGCACTCGACCCCATCTAGCAAGGCCTCGATGAGCTTGTTGTAGCCGCCGATGGGGATGCCTTGGTAGGCATCGTTGAAGTAGTTGTTGTCGTAGGTGAGGCGCACTGGCAAACGGTTGATGATGAAGGGCGGCAGCTCGGAGCAGGGGCGGCCCCATTGTTTTTCCGTGTAGCCTTTGATGAGCTTGTCGTAGATGTCTCTCCCCACCAGAAAAAGGGCTTGTTCTTCCAAATTGCGAGGGGCGTCAATCCCCTGTACTTGCAGCTCGGCCTTGATGCTCTGGCGCTCTTGTTCGAGCTTGAGCGTGGCCTCGGCGGGTGTTTTGCAACCCCACATTTGGTAGAACGTGTTCATGTTGAAAGGCAAGTTATACATTTTGCCTTCCGCATGGGCCATAGGCATGTAGGTGAAGCGGTTGAAGGGGACGAGGCTGTTCACAAAGTCCCACACCTCTTTGCTGGAGGTGTGAAAGATATGAGGCCCATACTGGTGCACAATGATGCCGTGTTGCTCGGCGCAGTACACATTGCCACCCACATGCGGGCGCTTGTCGATGACCACGCAGCGCTTCCCCGCGCGCTTAGCCAAGTAGGCAAATACCGCGCCGAAGATGCCGCTCCCCACTATCAGGTAATCGTATGGTCTCATAGCCTTTTGCACCAAGTGCACTGGGGGTTATTGTATACTATTTTGCTGTGGCGTCAAGCTCATTGCTGGGGCGCCACGCTGCACCATGTGCGGGTGGCGGTGGGTGCGAGCAACTTGGCGATAAATTGCTGCATGGCTTGCGGGGTGATGCCTGCCAGCTGCGTGGGCAGCTCATCATCATATTGGCAACCCAAGCCCAGCAGGGTGTTGACCGCCATGCCCGAGCACAATTTGCGGCAAGATTGCTGCGCCAGCAAGCGCGCGGAGAGCACGGTGGCGCGGGCTCGTTCTAGGGCGTCTTCTGGCATGCCGGCGGTGGCAAGCTCTGCGAGGGTTTGTTGCAGCGCCTCGCGCGCTTCGGCCAAGCGTTCGGGGGCGGTGCCCAAGTAGAAATACATGCAGCCTGTGTCGACACCCAGCAGGGAGGCCGAGGACGCATAGTAGGCCAAGCCTCGCTTTTCGCGGATTTCGGAGAAGATGGGGCCCGCCATATCGTGGCACCATTCATCGAAGAGCAGCTGCAGGGGCAAATCGGGGGAGTCCACCTGGCAGCTGGGTATAGCCAGCGCCAGCACCGCCTGCTCCTTGTCGCAGCAGAAGTGGCAATCTGCGGCTTGCTGGGCAGGGGTGGGGATGCCACTCAGGGGGGTGCCCGCCGGCATGGCCGCAAAGAGTTCTTCCACGCGGGTGCGGATGGCCGCAGGGTCTATATCGCCCACAATGGCCAGCACCGCATTGGTAGCGCAGGCAATGCGGGTGTGGTGAGCCAGCAGTTGCTCGCGGGTGAGCGCACGCACACTGTCGGCGGTGCCATCGGGGTGGTTGCCGTAGGTGGTGGAGCCAAAGCAGAGCGTGCGCAAATGGCGGAAAGCCAAGGCGGCAGGGTCCTCCATCTGCTCCAAAATATCGGCAATGATGGCTTCTTTTTCCGTGTTGATGGCTTCTTGCGGTATCGCGGGGTGCAGGATGACATCTGCCAGCAGCTCAAGCATGCTGTCTGTGTCCTCGCTCAGCGCACGAGCATGCAGCGTAAGGGTGTTGTTGCCCGCTTCTGTGGAGATAGAGCCACCCAGATTCTCCAGCGCATCTGCCACTTGCGAGGCAGAGCGACTGCTTGTGCCTTTCAGCAAGCACTCTGCCAGCAGCGTGTTGATGCCGGCTGTCTCCGCGGTGGTGGCGGGGCAGCCTGCGCTCAGCGCGAGCGTGGCATATACTTGTGGCACGCGCGTATCCACGCGAGTCACCAGTCGCAGCCCGTTGGGTAGGGTGTATTCCTCGGCGGGGGGGAGCGCGCTCTCCCGCTGTGCATCCTCGGCGGGGGGATTGCTCCCCGTGGGGTCGACGCTGACCTCGACCAAGCGCTCGGGTGTCAAATAAGTGGCTGCCACGCGGACCAAGTCCTCGTCTGTGACCCGGGTGAGGGCCTGAGCCCACTCATGCATGCTCTCGGGGTTGCGCGACAAATGCCAAGAGACGCCCATGGCGGCGGCAATGCCCTGCACGGTAGAAAGCTGGCGCAGGTGCTTGGCTTTGAGCTGGCGGCAGACGCGCAAGCGGCCTTCCGTGTACTCTGCTTGGGGCAGGGCGTGGATGTACTCCAAAACGGTATCTCGCAGCGTGTCTCGCAAGTCGCGGTCCACATCCGCCTCGATGACGAAGGCACCCTCGCCCTCGCCTTGGCGCGCGGGCAGCAGCATGGTGCTCATATCGTGTGCCAGCGCCAATTCATCATGAAAATGCGTGTAGAGCCATGCGGCTCGCCCCTCACCCAAGATGGAGCTCAGCAGGGTGAGTGCGGCGGCATCGGGGTGCGCCGCATGGGGGATGCGCCAAGCCAGCATCAGGGTGCTGGTGGGTTGGGCAAACTCTCGGCGGCACGTGCGCGTACCCCATTGGCGGGGTTCTTGGGGGGCGGGGGCAAGGGGAAGCGGTGCAGCGGGTATGCCTGCGACTTCGGCTTCGACCGCCGAGATGATTTGCTCGGGCTGCACATCCCCCGCAATGCACAAAAACATCTTGCCGGGTACATAGTTCGCGCGGTGATACGCCACCATATCCGCATGGCTGATGGCATCGAATTGATGGCGGTGCCCAATCACGGGCAGACGCCGGGGGTGCGCCTTGTACAGCGTCTCCACCAAGGCGCGGTAAGCCGCATCTTGCGGGTCGTCGTGGTACATGGCCATCTCGCGGCGTATCACTTCGCGCTCGCGTTCAAACTCATCCTCGGGGAAGGTGGGGTGCAGCGTCAGTTGCAGCAAGATGTGCAGGAAGGGTTGCCAATGCGCCGCGGGGCCATCAATGTGGTACACGGTGCGGTCTGTGCTGGTGTAGGCATTCCACTGTCCGCCCAAGCGCGAGACTTCTTCGTTGAGCTGCGTGCCATCGAACTCTCCCGCGCCCTTGAACACCATGTGCTCCAGCAGGTGGGAGATGCCACTCCCCGCGAATTCACCCTCGCTGGCCGAGCCGGTGCCCACCCACACTTGAAAGGAGGCAACGGGGTGAGCTGGTTCGCGAACAATCAATAGAGTGAGCCCGTTGGGGCAGGTGTGCAGCACATGTTTCATGCACGCAGTATGCCACAGCTGCGCATCCCGCGCAAGCATGCAACACGCCATTTTGCTGTTCATGTCATTTGTCGCCGCTCTGTGCCCGTCATGAAGCGTCGCGAGCCATGGTTGCGGGGTGGGAGGTTCTGTTAGTGCTCTGCATTGGGCTTGCCCCGTGCAGAAACTTTTGCTATGATGCTGGGCATGGCCGTCACCCTGAGTCAGAATGAAATAAGCGCCCGCGCAGCCAAGTTTGCGGAGAATTGGAAAGACACAGCCCGCGAGGAAGCGGAGGCTCAGGCATTCCTGATTGATTTTTTTCATGTGCTGGGGGTAGAGCGCAAACGCGTGGCCATTTTCGAGCACAAAGTCGCGGGCGCAGATGGTGGCAATGGCTACATCGACCTCTTTTGGAAAGGCCATATCTTGGTCGAGATGAAATCTCGCGGCAAAGACTTGGCCAAAGCCTACGAGCAAGCCAAGCGCTATGCCGACTCGCTGCCCCAGCACGAGTTCCCCCGCGCCATCCTTGTGTGCGATTTTGAAAACTGGCATTTCTATGATTTAGCCAACGATGCCCAGCTCACCGTCTTCCCCCTTGCCGAGCTGCCCCAGCACATCCACCTCTTCCACTACCTCGCGGGCTATGAACAGCGCGCCTACCAAGAGGAAGACCCCGTCAATGTGCAGGCTGCAGAGCTGCTCGCCAAGCTGCACGACCGCCTCAAAGCTATTGGCTACGAGGGGCATCCGCTAGAGGTCTACTTGGTGCGCTTGCTTTTCTGCCTCTTTGCTGATGATACGGGAATCTTCCGCAAAGATGCCTTCCGCTCATTCATTCACCATGGCACCGCAGAAGATGGGCGCGACCTCGCCCCGCTGCTGGCCCAGCTGTTCCAAGCGCTCAATACGCCCGTGGAGAAGCGTTTCAGCATTCTCGATGCCGCCATCCAAGAGTTTCCCTATGTCAACGGCGGCCTTTTTGCAGAGTGTTTGCCCATGCCTGCATTTGATGCCGCCATGCGCCAAGCTCTGCTGGATTGCTGCTCGCTGGATTGGAGCCGCATCTCCCCCGCTATCTTTGGCTCCATGTTCCAATGCGTCATGAACCCTGTGCAGCGCCGTTCTCTCGGGGCCTACTACACCAGCGAACGCAACATCCTCAAGCTCATTAATCCCCTGTTCATGGATGATTTGCGCGCGGAGTTCGAGCGCATTCAACACGATAAATCAACCCAAAAAAACGCTAAGTTGGCCAAGTTTCACCAAAAACTGGCCAGCCTCACCTTCCTGGATCCCGCCTGCGGTTGTGGCAACTTCCTTGTGGTTGCCTACCGCGAGCTCCGCCGGTTGGAGCTAGAGGTCATGAAGGAAATTGAGGCTTCTGGCACCCAATGGCTCTTCTCGGTGAATGATATGTGCGTGGTCAATGTCAACCAGTTCTATGGCATTGAGCTGGAGGAGTTCCCCGCCCAAATTGCGCAGGTGGCTATGTGGCTCATGGACCACCAGATGAACATCGAGGTCGGCAACCACTTTGGCGAGGCCTATGCCCGCATCCCGCTCACGGCTTCTGCGACCATCGTGTGCGGAAATGCCCTGCGCATGGATTGGGAAAGCGTGGTGCCCAAGGAAAAACTGAGCTACATCATAGGCAATCCCCCGTTTGTTGGGCACCAATTCCGGACCGAACAGCAAAATGCAGACACCGATTTGGTGTTTGCAGGAGAAACGAATTATGGGAAATTGGATTTTGTATGCTGCTGGTTCAAGAAATCGATGGATTTCGTAGCAGACAGCGCCATTGAGTTTGCTTTTGTTGCGACGAACTCCATTGTTCAAGGCGAATCCGTGAGTTGCATGTGGAAACCTTGCTTTGAAAGAGGTTTTTGCATCAAGTTTGCGCATCAAACATTCAAATGGAGCAATGAAGGTCGCGGTGTGGCTGCTGTGCACTGCGTTATCATCGGTCTATGCAACAAAGAGCCAGAAACACGATACCTGTATGATGAGCAAGGTTTAGCGGTGAAGGCTCAATTCATCAACGGCTATCTTGTGGATGCTCCGCCTGTCTACATCCAGAATAGAGGCAAAGCTTTGGCTACAAATCGCCCTCCCATCATCAAGGGAAGTCAACCGACAGATGCAGGCGAGCTCATGTTGGCTGATGATGAGAAAAACGCTTTCTTGCAAGAGTATCCCGAATGCGCACCATTCGTGCGTCTGTGTGTCGGGGCTTCCGAGTTTTTGTCGGGTGCAAAGCGCTGGTGTTTCTGGCTGCATGGCGTAGCCCCTACCGAGTACCAAAACAACCCCTTGATACGCGAGCGCTTGGCTCGCATTGCCGCGTTCCGCAGCAAGAGCCCCACAGCCTCGGTTCGCAAGGATGCGAGCACGCCCTATTTGTTCACGCAGATTCGCCAGCCTGATTCCGATTTTATCATCATACCGCGCCATTCATCTGAAAAGCGGCAGTATGTCCCCATCGGTTTTGTGCCATCTACTGTGATTGCAACGGATGCCGTCTACATCATCCCGCATGCAACCCTTTATTTGTTTGGTTTGTTGACATCATCCATGCACATGGCGTGGATGAAAGTAGTGTGCGGGCGCTTAAAGAGCGATTACAGATACACCCCAGCTATCTACAACAACTTCCCTTGGCCCGAGGCGACAGAAGAGCAACAAGAAATGATTGCGGAGCTGGCGCAAGCGGTGTTGGCGGCGCGTGCTTTGTATCCTGACAGTTCGTTGGCGGATTTGTATGACCCGCTGACCATGCCGGCAGAACTCGCGACAGCTCACCGCAAGCTGGATGCCACGGTGGAGGCGGTGTATGGGCGCAAGTTTGCGGATGATGCAGAGCGCGTAGCGTATTTGTTTGAGCGCTACGGGGAGCTGACATCGAAGGGGTGAGTGCGCGCATGCGGCGCGCGGGCTTAGGCATCGCCCAGCATGGTGCGGACTTGCTCCCAGCAGAGCGCGAAGGAGGAGGCGAAGTCTTGCGGGCGGCGCTGGAGCCAAGAGTCGATGAGCTTGGCCGGGAACGGCATGACCCCCGAGATTTCTGCCGCGGGGAAATGGATTTTGCCGTCGTAGAGGGCGGCGTAGATAGCCACATGCTCCCAGCCTGTGTCGGCCGTGGGGGGTAGGGTGCCAACGTGGAGGATGCGGGTATCAGCAGGGATGCCGAGTTCCTCTTGCAGCTCGCGGCGGGCGGCATCTTCGTATGATTCGCCAGCATCCAGATGACCAGCGGCGGAGGAATCCCACACGCCCGGGTGGCGGTCTTTGAGCATGGAGCGTTTTTGCAAGAAGCAGTCGTGGTGTTTGTTGAAGACGAGGATGTGCACGGCGCGGTGCATCAGGCCAGCATCATGCACCTCTTTGCGTGACGCTTGGCGCAGCACTTGGTCCTGGGCGTCCACCACGTCGAAGAGCTCATCATCCTTCTGCGCCACAGCGGCGAGGGGGTGCGGGTCGAAGGCGTTGGTGAGGCGAATCCATTGCTCCAGCCCGAGCTCTTCTGGGCGGGCGGTAGGGGAGATACCGAGTTCGGCCGCGACTTGTTTCCACTCAGGTGTGGCGGGGAGTTGTTTGTGCATTTGCTTGCGGCGCTGGGCAAAGCAGCGGCGCATCAGTTCATCCATCAGCTTGTGGTCGTACGGGGGGAACTCCCGCTCGTCGCGCCGCGTGAGCAGCATGACCGTCGAATCAATTTTGGGACGCGGAGAAAAGGCCTCCGGTGGCACCGTCTTGAGCGCCTTGGGTACCCAATCCATCTGGATGCGCAGAGAAAGCAGCCCGTAGGCATCATCCCCCGGTTTGGCCAAGATGCGGTCGATGAACTCTTTTTGCAGCATGACCACGGCTCGCTCGCAGGCGCAGGGCGAAGTCAGGAAATTGGCCAAAATAGCCCCACCTGCGGAGTAGGGAAGGTTGCCGATGAACTTGACGGGACGCTCGGCAAAGAGGGGGCGGGGATCCCATGTGGCGCCATCGGCATGGTTGACTTGTACATGGGGGGAATCTGCCCAGCGGGTGCGCTGGTAATCTGCCAAGCGAGCATCGAACTCGACCAAGATGAGCTTGCGGCAGAGCGGGGCGATGTGCTCGGTGAGAGCACCGGTGCCAGGGCCAACCTCCACCACGCAATCCTCGGGGGTGATTTCCAGTTGGTTCACAATCCAGCGCGCGACGTTTTCGTCCGTCAGGAAATTTTGGCCGAGGGATTTGGACGGAGTGACCTCGAAGTTTTCCAACACGTTGTGGATTTGTGAGCGGTTCATGCGGAGAGGATTCTACCCCAGGAGGCTAGGCTTGGCAAGTGAAAACAGGGTAAAGGCGCAGGAACACGCCCGAGCCAAGCATTTGACATTGCCAAAGAGGGTGGATGGTGGTATGCTGGCGGGGAGATGCAAGACTTGCCCATACGCCCGCGCCGAAACAGAAAATCCGCCGCCATTCGCAACATGATACGGGAGACCAACCTGAGCGCAGCTCATTTGGTGTACCCCATGTTTGTGCAAGAGGGGGTGGAGGACACGCCCATCGAATCGCTGCCAGGATGCACGCGTTGGAGTGTGGCGGGGATTGCCGAGGAATGCCGCCGCTTGTATGAGCTGGGCATTCACTGTGTGGATTTGTTTGCTGTGGTGCCCGAGGAAAAGAAAGACACCAGCGGCAGCGAGGCCTGGAACCCCGAAGGGGTGGTGCCGCGTGCCATCCGCGCTATCAAAGCGGCTGTGCCAGCCATGGTGGTGATGACGGATGTGGCGCTGGACCCCTTCAACACCTATGGGCAGGATGGTATTGTGCGGGAGTATGAGGATGGTTCGTATGAAATTTTGAACGATGAGACGGTGGAAGCCTTGTGCCGCCAAGCCTTGTGCCACGCCCACGCCGGGGCGGATATTATCTCCCCCAGCGATATGATGGACGGGCGCATCGCCGCGCTGCGCACTGCGCTGGATGCCGAGGGGTTCACCCATGTATCGTTGCTGAGCTACACCGCCAAGTATGCCTCGGCCTTTTACGGGCCGTTCCGCGGGGCGCTGGGGAGTGCGCCCAAGTTTGGCGACAAAAAGACATACCAAATGGACCCCGGCAACGCACGCGAAGCCTTGCGCGAGGCGTGGTTGGATGAGAGCGAGGGTGCGGACATGCTCATGGTGAAACCCGCCACCATGTATTTGGATGTGATTGCCGCGCTGCGCCAGCAGAGCACACTGCCGATTGCCGCATACCATGTGAGCGGTGAGTACCTCATGCTCAAGGCGGCTGCTGCCTCTGGTTGGTTGGATGAAAAACAGACCACGCTGGAGACGCTGCTCTCTATCCGCCGAGCGGGGGCAGATATCATCCTCACCTACGCCGCCCCGCAGGTGGCCAAGTGGCTGCAAGAAGATTAAGTTCATCTGCGAGCTGTATGCGCAAGACTCATCCAGAGGTGGCTTGGTTGCGGCGATTGGGCCGGGTAGATGTCACCTTGGTGGCGCTTGTGCTCATCATCGGCGGCTTGCTCGTTGCGCGCTATGGACAGGGAGAAAGCGGCCTGGAGATTGCTGAGATAGATGCCCCCGTGGAGCAGCCTGCTGAGGCTGTGCAGGAAGCGGGCGAACTTGCGGCAGAGGCCATGCCCAAGAGTGGCCCCCCGGTGCGCTTCCTGATGCACAATGTGCAGAACTATTTTGTGGCGGGGGAGCAATCGCGCTCGCGCTATGTGAACCGCCCCAAACCCGAAAAATCTCGCCAAGCGGTGGCGGAGGTCATATCCAGCGCGGAACCCGACGTGGTGGGGTTGATTGAAGTGGGCGGGGAGCTGGCACTCAAAGATTTGCAGTCTCGTCTGCGCGCGAAAGGGTGTGATTTGCCCCATAGCTGTATCTTGCTGCGCGAGGGGGAGGACCGCGCGCTCGCGGTGTTGTCTCGGTATCCGATTGTGCAGGATGCCTCCAAGGCGGATTATGGCTTGTTTGGGAACCAGAAGCGGCGCATGCTGCGCGGTATATTGGATGTGACGGTGCGGGTGGATGATGGGCGTTTGTTTCGCGTTGTGGGGGCTCATCTCAAATCTCGCGTGGCTGATGACGCCGAAGCGGCCCAGAACTTGCGCGCCCGCGAAGCGCGCACCCTCGCCATGTATTTGCAGCAGGTGATGCGCCGCCAGCCGAGCATACCCGTGTTGGTGTATGGCGATTGGAATGATGGGCCAGCAGACACCTCGCTGGGCGTGCTCACGCAGGGGATTTCTGCCGAATCTGCCTTGCAGCGTTTGGCCCCGGTTGATGCTGATGGGGATGGCTGGACGCTGTACTTCAAGGAGGATAGGGAGTATTACACCTTCGACCAGATTTATGTGAACAGCGTGCTACGCTCTCGCCGCGGGAGAGCTTGCAAGAGTGGTATTGTGGATATCCCCGCTGCCAAGGAGGCAAGCGATCACCGCGCTGTGTGGTGTGATGTGCGCTGAGCGCCGTTTTGGGCGCGGCTGCCGGGTTTCAGGTAGTGTGTGCGGCGGATGGCTTCTGCCCAATCGGCAAAACGCTTGGCCTGCGGGCCCGCTGCTTCGGAGGCTGGGCGTTGCTTGCCAACAGGGTGCGGCCAAGCTGCTATTTGCTCTGCCAAACGGGCGGCTTCTTCGTAGTTTTTGAGCTGCAAATGCTCGGATATGGCGCCAGCGCCTGCGGCATACAGGACGAACCACTCTTCTTCGTGTGGGTCGGCACCGGTGGCGGGGCAGGTGGCCAAGATGCTCAGGTAATCGGCCAAGGCCGTGGTGTGCATGAGAAAACGACTGCAGAACATGGCGTGCTGGAGACGCGCGCGCGTCTTCCATGCGGAGGAGATGCCCTCCAACATCCATATCTTCTCGCAATATTGCAAGGCGGTGTTGTGGCTTTCTTCATCGGGGGCCATGGCCCACACATCTGCCATGACGGTGTAGGCGTGTGCCATTTCATCTGCGGATAATTTTTCTTTGCTGCGCAGGATGGTGTGAAGGATTTCTTTGGCTTTGTCGCCCTGGTTGATCCAAGCCAAGATGGAGGCCATGCGCGCGCGAGCTCGGTTGGCAAGCGGGGTGTCTAGGCGGATGCTGGCTTCATAGAGCGAAATGGCTTTTTTGAGCGCGGGCAGGGAGCCCAGTTGCTCGGCCTCGCGTGCCGCCATCATGTAGAGGCGTGCTTTGTGCTCGCCAGAGGGGAGACTGGGTATCAGGCTTTCCAAGAGCCCCAAGGCTTCTTCATGGTGGCCTGCTTCTGCGAGCCTATCTGCCAGGGTGGAGGTGAGCACCACGCGGATGGCCGGCTTTAGGTCGGTGGCAAGGGCCTCGCGTATCAGGCTGAGGGAGGGTGAGGGCGTGTCGAGCTGGGTGCCCTCTTGCTTTTGCGCTATTTTGTCGTAGGCTTGCATGCGCAGGGCAAACAAGCGCAGGATGCGGGTGTCAGACCAATTTTTGCGGACGTCGGGGGGGTAATTATTGAGCCTCTGCAAGCTGGTTTCGGGGGAGCTCAGGAGCTCTATTTGAGCCAAGGCCATATCGATATCGGCCATTTGAATGGGGGTGGGAGAGAGTGTGGCGGCTTCTTCCAATTCTTTGCGTGCTTGCTCGGGGTTGGTGGCTAAGATGAGCTCGGCATGGGCCAAGAGAATCAGGCGGCGGCCTGAGGGGAGCATGGGGGTATCCAAAATCTGCTGCACGGTATATTCATCGCCCGTTTCATAGGCGCAGGTCATGGCGTTGGCGAGTGCGAATGGACGCACGTCGGACGGTGCCACGTCTGCACAGCGCAGGAATTCATCTTTGGCCGCGTGCTTGTTTGTGTCTGCCATGAACATGGCGCGGAAAAAGCGCGTGCGGGCGTCGTCTTCGCCCTGCAACATGTCGAGATACAGCTTAGCTTCTGTTTTTTTCTCCTTGGCAAACAGGTCGCGGATGCGCTCTTGCAAGATGACTCGGGTGGCTGGCTCTTGGGGGAAAATGGCGTGTGCCGTGTTGGCATAGGTGGCGTCTTGTGTGCTTGGCTCGTGGAGCAAGCGCAGACGCTGCAGGGCGAGCAGCGCCATGGTGGCGCGGCGAGAGTGTTCGGCGGCTTGGCTCCACTCTCGCAGCTTCGCCAGGGCGTATTCACTATCGGTAAACGCGTGGCGTTCATCCAAGCGGCGGAAGGCTTCCTCCAGCAGCGGTGAATTGGGGTTGGCCGAGATGAATTGCAGCAAGGTTTCTTCGCCGCGCCCTTCATCATCCTCATCCCCATCTTGCAGTTCGGTGCCTTTGAGCGCGGCTTCTTTGTCGTAGTACACGTCTGACAAGGCTAAGCGCACGCGCTGCTTCATGAGGGCGGGGTAGGAGGGGTCGTTCTCCAAGTCGCGCCCATAGAGCAGGGCCTGATCGTATTTGCCTTGGCGGCGCAAGGCTTCCAAATCCAGCAATTTGACCAAGGGTGCGAGGTCGGGGGTGGATTGGGACAAGTTGCGGAGGGTTTCAAGGGTCGAGGTGTCGCCTTGGCGGGTGTGGCGCAGTTGGTGCTCGGCCAGTGCAGCCAAGGCCAAGGTGGCAATTTCTTTGTTGGAGCTGGCGGTGAGGGGCGCTACCATTTCCACAAAGTTGAGAGAGGGGCTCTTCCACGCGCAGAAGAGGATGCCTTTGGCGGCAAATGGGTAGAGCGGGGAGTCTTGAGGCACGCTGTTGAAGGCAATGGCGGCTTCTGGCAAGCGCTCCAGATGCAGCAGGGCTTGCCCCTTCCAATAGAGCGCCTCGGGGCTCGTGTCTTCTGCGGGGATGGCGGTCAGCGCCTCGGCATAATGCGCGTTGCGCACGAGTCGCTCGGCTTGGGCGAGGTCGGCTTGGGCTAGCTGGGGCAGAAGAAGCAGAGGAAGGAAGCGGGTAAGTTTCATGGCGCTTGCGTTTGAGGGGGGGAGGGATAGAGGTCTTTCAGCCAGAGATATTGGTCGATGTATCGCAGCCCAGAGCGCGTGAGAGCGGCGTCTTTGCTGCTATTTTTGACGCGGTTGACGGTGCAATTTTGTTGCAAGGTCGGCATGGGCTTGCAGTCAATCAGCGTGGGGGTGCTCACCTCTTCATTCGAGGGGTAGACGGCGATGGGAACCCCCGCAGCGGTGAAGGCAATGTCTAGCGACTTGGGGCGCATGCCTCGTTTGCCTTTGTAGAGGAAGGGGTGACGCTTGAGCAGGTCCATGGTGCCCACACGCGGGACTCGCACACGATAATGCTCCTTGAGAGTGCTAAAATAGCGGGTCAGGGACACGGGCTCGCCGTTTTTGCTCATCAGCAGCAAATCGGTGGGGTTGAAGCCGATGAGGTTGAGCCCATTGTACAGCCCTTGCTTGTTTTCGGGCGTGCAAAATTGGTCGTAATGCGCATTGATGAGGAGGCAAATCTCCAGATGCAGGTGAGAGCGCACACGGTCCAACCCCACCCCAGTGTGCCCCAAGATGCCCAGTTCATTGCCTGTGCCTACGCGCTGCCCCACTTGGCAAGAAACGGAGGCAAGGTGGGCGTAGAGAGAGTAGATACGCCCCTCGGGGACGCGGTGTTGGACGACTACATAGCGGCCATAGTTGCTGCTGCCCGGCACGTTGTTGACATGAACGACCTTGCCCGGGGCAATGGGGCGCACTTTGTCTAGCGGTTCTCCCTGCGCATCGCGCTGCAGCGGCTTGACGTCAATCCCCTCGTGCATGCGGCTGTACATGATTTGGCCATCGCTGGTGCGGAAAGGGTTGCGCACCATGCCATAGGTGCCCGCCTCCCAAGGCTGGGTGTGGTTGCCCTCGAAGTTGCGGTCGCAATACATGTAGAAACCATTGTTGTCGCCGCGGAAGAGTGCATCATTGTGCGTGGGCAGTCGGTACACTAAATCGTGAGCAGCTTGGGCTATCCCCAAGCTGCACATGAGTACGAAAAACTGCCAGATGATGCGCTGCATTAATCTGCCGAGTGGAAGAGTTCGCCAATGGTGCGCCCGGTGTGGTCCTTGGTCTGACTGGGGTTCTTGGGCTTCTCGGGCAGCGGGCGCGGGTTCTTCTCTAAGAAGCGTTTTTCCTCAATCTCGGGCACCATGGGGGTGACGGTCTTGGCAATTTGCTTGAGGTCGTAGCCGTTGAGACCATTCCAGATGACCAATTCGCCATCGGTGACAGCGCGGTCGATGCGCTGGGGCTCGAACGCCAAGCCATTGACAACCGGCAGGAGGAGTAGACCAATGTTTTCCTGGGTGGCCATGTAGAGACGCGTGCGCCATTCTTTCTTGATGAAGAGCTCGATGCCGTAAGAGCCATCGGGGTTGACAAAGGAGCGGAACTTCTCGAAGTGCTCCAGCGTGAGAATGGGCAATTTGGTGTAGGGGCGGCCACGATACATGATGAGGAAGCGCGAGCCAGATTCCGTGCCTCGGGCTTCTGTCAGGAAGAAGAGGGGATAGGCTTTCTGGGACTGGCAGCTGCTGAAGCATGCCGTGATGGCGCAAAGAATGGGGAAAAGAAAACGAAGTTTCATGGGCGGACGCTGATGGAACGTGGGGTAATTATACTATAGCGGATAGGCGGATTGCCAGTCTAAAATGAGCGGCAGCTTGTCATTTTGCGTGGCGTGTGAACGGCGGCGCGGAAGCCTTGTTCGAGCACGCCACGGCTCATGTGGCTTGGCTGCGCGGGTTTATTGTTTGGGTTTTGCTTTCAGGGGTACCGCGTGATAGGGGGTGGGTTTTTGCCCTGTGAACTTGGGGTTCATGGAGGCAATGTGTGCGTTCTCAATGGAGAAGGTGAAGGTGCCACCGGAGGCGTTGTCGCTGGCATCCAAGAGGTGGTCAAACACGCAAACGGGGGTGTTGCCGGGGGTCTCGGGCATGACAAAGATGCCGATACCCATGCCCGGGCGCTTGAGGCCTTCGCGGTCGCGGATGGTGTAGCTGATGGTGTTGCGCCCGCGCTTCAACCCGCCGGAGATGACGTCTGCGCGGCGCTCGTCGTCAAATTCGTGCAGCGATACGCCATTGATTGTCATATCAATCGCGCGGCCTGGACAGTCTACAAAAATTTTGCCGATGAGCTCGGGTTCTTTGCAAGCGGGGGGCGGCTTGGGGATGCTGGTGTAGGGTTGGAAGCCATCTTGTTCTTTCAGGACGCTCAGGTCGCGGGAGTGCAGGCGCTTGCGCACGTCTGGCAGCTGGGTCAGGTCAAAGAAGCGGCTCTGGTCCAGTTTCCATTTGCCATTTTCAAAAACAAACTCGAGCACATACGCATTTTCTTTGGCTTTGCCGTTGCCCAGTTGCAGTTTGCCCACGTAGGTGGACGCCATGGTGCGCCCATTGCAGCCCACAATCGACCCCACATAGATAAAGTTTTCCAGCTTGGGGGGCTCTTGCAACTTGCTGAAGAAATCTCTCGGGAAGCTGCCGCGCTGGGAGACGATGAGGTTGCGCACCTTGACTTGGCGGGCGGCCGAGGTGCTGCTGCGCCAAGAGGGCTCGCTGCCGCGAATCATGCTCAGGCGCCAAGTGTTGTAGACCATTTCTGTGGTCTTGCGGGCCTGCTCTTGGTCGGGCGTAGCGAAGCCTGCGGGGCTGCTAGCGCGTTTTTGGTTTTCGGCAAGTTGCCTGCGGGCCGCATCAATGCCAGCTTGAGTCATTTGCGCATAGGAAAGACCTGCTGCACACAGGCCTAATACGCATCCCATGAAAAAAATTGCTCTCATATCTGTTTAGAACTTACATCAGACTTGCTTTTATGGCAAGAAAATTGCATACTGTGCTCACTTTATGACGTCCTTTCCCCGCAGACCTCGCACCGCAGAGGAGGCTCGCTGTCAGCGCATGCTCGACAAAGCACCTACTTTTGTGTGGAAGCGTTTTGCTGACGGGGTAGAACTGCGTGCGCGTTTGTTTGCGCCGGCGGGGCACAGCCCGCAGGCTTTTGCGCCCGCGGTGATGTTTTTTCATGGCGGGATGTGGGCGTTGGAATACAACGAGGAGTTTGTGTCGTGGGCCATGCACTTGGCGCACCGTGGCATTGTGTGCGTGCTGCCGGAGTATCGCACCCATGCTTGCTATGAAGTGACGGCTGAGGAAATCATCCAAGATGGTTTGGATGCATGGGGGTGGATACACCACAATGCGGCGGGGCTGGGTATAGACCAGGATCGCATCACCCTTGCGGGGGCCGACGCGGGTGGGTTGATGGCGCTCAACGCAGCGATGCAGCCCATGCTGGAGACGCGGCGCTGGTGGCAATTTGGCAGCAAAGATGTGTTGCCGCTCATGCCTGCTTGTGTGGCTATTTTGCGTGGTGTGGTTGATGTGGATGCCCCCGAGGCGCGCATGCTCAATGTGAAGGTGGAGATGCAAGATTCTACCACCATCAACCCCTGTGCCTTGCTGAGGCGTAATTTGCCGCCACTTTTTTGTGCGCATGGCATGGCGGACCCTCTGCTGGATTTTGAAATGCGAGAGTGGTTTTGCGAGGAATGGCGCCAACTGGGGAATACCGCTGAGTTGGTGCTTTGCCCCAGCGGAGACCATACCCTGACTCATTTCGAAGTGAATCCTGCCGTATTTGAGCAAATTTTGCTCGCTTGGGAGGTTTTCATGGTAGAGCAGGGGATTTGGCCTGAATCCGCCATCGAGGGCGATGCGCTCATGGAGTAAGCCACCGCCAGCCGCTTACATGGTGCACCACAGCCAAATGGCGATGCCAAAGAAAATGGGGGTGAGGGTCATGCCCAAGATATCCACGATGCGGGGGATGAGTTTCCAGTGGGTTATCAGGGATAGAACATACGCCAAGGCCGCCACGATGACAGCAATCACCCCGAAGGTGATGGCCATGACCAAGTTGTCTAGCAGGAAGTAGGAAATAGCTGCAGGTGTGGCTCCAAGCATGAGCATGGCACCCCCGCAGTCTACGCTGTCAAATGTGTTGAGGTCTTCCTGTTCTGGCATGTCGGCGCTCAGTATAGCGCGCGGCTCATAAAAATGCAATTGCAATTTCAGATATGCTGCGCTATACTGCCCACGAGATGGAGAAAACACTCTTCCAAAAAATAGCAGACAAAGAGATTCCCGCTGCCATGGTGTACGAGGATGAGCTGTGTGTGGCATTCCGCGATGTCGCGCCGGTGGCCCCTGTGCATGTGTTGCTGGTACCCCGCAAGCCTCTGCGCGATATTGCTGCGGCTACGGCGGAGGATGCAGCCTTGCTGGCACACCTGATGCTGAAGGTTGGGGATATTGCTCGTGACTTGGGCTTGGAGCCCGGCGGCTTCCGCACGGTGATGAACACCGGGGCAGATGCTGGGCAGACCGTGCCGCATCTGCATATCCACATCCTCGGCGGGCGCAGCTTGCAGTGGCCTCCGGGTTAGTCCCGCGCCACCATCTAAACGATGGATTCCCCCCGTACCAATCATTGTATCCACCACTATGAATGGGTGGACGAACGGACGTTGGAGCTCCAACTGCCGACGAATCGTTTGCGCTTGTATTTCATGGAGCCTGGCATGGTGCGCTGCCGCTATGTGACCCACGCCGTGTTCGAAAACATCCCCAGCTACGGGGTGTCGCCGCAGTATAGCATGCAGCCTGTTTCCCTCGTGGAGCGGGAGACGGAAGCTTACTATGAGGTGCGCACATCTGCGCTGCGCGTGCGTATACGCAAGGATGATGCCGGGTTGGAGTTTGCGGATGATTGTGGCTACACTCTTTGTGCCGACGCCGAGGGGATGGGGCACCGCTTGCAGGAGCGCACGGGTGATGAGCTGGTGTGGGTGCTCAAGAAAATGCCGGAAAAAGCGCATTTCTTTGCGCTGGGCGACAAGCCTTGTGCGCTCAATATGCGCGGGCGGCGTTTTGAAATGTGGGGCTCTGACCACTATAAGTTCAACCCTGATAGCGACCCGCTTTACAAGAGTATTCCTTTCTTCCTGTGCCTCAACGAGGGGACTCAATACGGTATTTTCTTTGATAATACCATGCGCTCGTACTTTGACTTTGGCAAAGAGCGGGCAGACCGCCTGCTGTTTGGGGCAGATGGTGGGGTGATGGATTACTACTTCATCTCTGGGCGCACGGCTTTGGATACGGTGCAGATGTATACCCGCCTCACGGGCTTGCCGCCGCTGCCCCCGCTTTGGGCGCTGGGCTACCACCAGAGCAAGTGGAGCTATTACCCCGAATCCAATGTGATGGAGCTGGCTGCGGAGTTGCGCCGCCGCCGCATCCCCTGCGATGCGATTCATCTGGATATTCACCACATGAACCAGTACCAGGCCCTCACGTGGGATCGAACCCGCTTCCCCGAACCTGAAAAGATGATTTCGCGCTTGGGTGAGCAGGGCTTCAAGGTGGTGACAATTGTTGACCCCGGTATCAAAATCAACCCTGATAATTATGTGTGGCGTAGCGGGTTTGAGCGCAATGTGTTTTGCCGCCGCCACGATGGTGCTTTGCTAGAGGGTGTCGTGTGGCCCGGTGCTTGCACATTCCCAGACTTTACCTCGCCCGCTACGCGAGAGTGGTGGGCAGACCTGTTCCACCGCCAGATTGCGGAGTACGGCGTGCGCGGCGTGTGGACGGACATGAACGAGCCTGCCATTTTCCCTGATAAGACTTTCCCGGACGACACGCGCCATGCGTTTGATGGGTTCTCGTGCTCGCACCTCAAGGCGCACAATGTGTATGGGCAGTGCATGGCCATGGCGACGCGCCTAGGTATGAAACGGAGTGCCCCCGATCGCCGTCCCTTTGTGCTGAGTCGCGCTGGTTTTGCAGGCTTGCAACGCTGGGCTGCCACATGGACGGGAGATAACTACTCGGATTGGGACAACCTGAAGATGGCCAACCTGATGGTGCAGCGACTCTCTGCGAGCGGGGTGTCATTTTGCGGGGCCGATACGGGTGGCTTCTTGGGGCGGCCCACTCCCGAGCTTTTCTGCCGCTGGATGCAACTGGCTGCGTTTCACGTGTTCTTCCGCAACCACAACAATGGTGAGTTTGGTGGGCAGGAACCGTGGATGTTTGGCTCTGTGGTGGAGGATGCTGTGCGGCAGGCAATTGAAGCTCGCTACCGCTTGTTGCCCTATTTCTACACCCAATTTTACCGCTATTCGGTGGAGGGCTTGCCCATCATCCGCTCGCTTGCACTCATGTTCCCGGAAAACGAGGACACTTATTGGCGTAGCAGCGAGTTCTTCGTGGGCGATTCGCTCTACGTTGTGCCTGTGCACCATCCCGGAGAAGCGGGGCGCTTCCTCTACGTGCCACCAGGCACATGGTATTGCTATTGGACGGATGCCCCAGCCCCCGTGGCGGAGTCGGAGACGTGGGTCAACACGCCCATCTCCCACATCCCGGTCTATGTGCGCGGTGGGCACATCATCCCGCGCTGGCCGGTGCAGCAGTATGCAGATGAGTTGCCGGCACCCCCACTCACTTATGATTTGTGGTGGGTTTCCCACACCTGCGAGCTGAGCCACCACTACGAGGATGCCGGGGATGATTTGCATGCGCTTCTGGAAGAAAACTACCTGTTGCGCACCTTCCGCTATTGCTCGGCAGCACGTTCATTCACTCTCTCATGCACGCTGAAGGGCGAGCGAGAGGCCGCCAATAGCACCGCCACGCTCGTGTTGCATGCGCTCCCGTACCACGCCGCACCCCGTCTTGTGGTAGATGGCGTGGAGACTCCCTGTGCTTCGACTGATGGCGGTAAAACATACTGCGCAGAAATCCCTGCCGTGTTCTGTGAAATCAGCGTTGAATTTTAATAGCCTACCATGAACCGCGATACAATGGAAAAAATCATGGCGCGTCTGGATCGCTTGGATCCTGACGAGCTGCGCAGCTTGTTCCTCCGCTTGGCTTCTGACAAGGGCTTGTTGCAAGATGTGTTTGATGCTCTGCGAGACGGGCTCGTCCTGTTCGATGCAGATGGTCACCCTCGCTTTGCCAACAAGGCCGCGGTGGCTATCTATGGGCGGCCGCTGCGCGAGCTGGTGAAAGAGCCATTTGAGCGTTTGGTGGGTGGTACATGCAGTTGGAAAGAACTGTGCGGTAGCGGGGTGGCTATCACCCGCGATTTGCACGTGAATTATCCCGAGCCCAAGCACTACAATTTCCTGATGAGCCCCGTGGCCGATGGGGTGGAATACTTGCTGCTGGTGCGGGATGACACCGAGCGCGTGGAGCAGGGCGAGGAGAACGCTGAGGCCGAGCAAATGAATCTACTCTCTTTCATGGCGAGTGCCGTGGCGCATGAAATCGGTAATCCGCTCAATTCGCTGGGGCTGAACTTGCAGCTCATGCAGCGCAAGCTCGCCAAAATGCCGCTGCCCGAACAGGAAAAACTCGCGCCGCTTCTGGAGGGTGCGTTGGCGGAGACCCGCCGACTCGATACCCTGCTGCACCAGTTCCTCAAATCCATGCGCCCCTCGCAGTTGCAGCGCGAGACGGTGCGTATCAACGAGCTCATCAACCATGTGCTGGATGTGCTTGCCCCTGAAATTGCCCCTCGCGGCATAGCTATTCAGCAAGCTTATTGTGAGGATTTGCCAGAGTTGAACGCAGACGCCAACCAGCTTTTCCAAGTCTTCTACAACCTCATCCGCAACGCCTACCAATCCATCCCGGGTGAGCAGGGCGGGGTATACATCCAGACGGATTTCAATGATACGGACGTGCGCATCATCATCAGCGATAACGGGACTGGTATCTCGCACGAGGTGATGGGTAGCATGTATGAGGCGTTTCGCTCCACCAAAAAGAAAGGCAATGGTCTGGGACTTCTCATTGTGCGCCGCATCATCAAAGACCACGGTGGCACGCTCGGTATTGCTTCCAAGGAGGGAATGGGCACCAGCATCACTATCACCCTCCCGCGCGCAGACCGCGTTGTTCGCTTGCTTCCGGCCTAAACATCTGTCCGTTTTTGGACCAGTGGTGGTGGCTGTGGTGTCGCATGCAGTATGATTTTGCGCGCCTTGCAATACTATTTTAGCCAGAGAAAGCAGCCGCTCCCCCGAGAGACGAGCCCGGATACAACTCCCGCCGCTGGTGTCGATTGGCACCGCTACATGGGCCGCTGGTTTGAGTTAGCTCGCTTCGAAACGCCCTTTGAATTCGGCTTGGATGATGTGTGGACCGAGTATGCCATGCGGCCAAATGGGCAGGTGAGTATCACCAATTACGGTTCGGATGCCGCAGGGCGTGTGCACCAAGCAAGGGGCTTGGCTTGGCCAGTGGCAGATGGCGCGTTGCAGGTTTCTTTTGTGCCGCTGCTGCGCTTCATTTCCTCGCCTTACCATGTGTTGCGGGTTGATGAGGACTATCAGCATGCTTTGGTGTCCAACGCGTCGGGTTCGTGTCTGTGGGTGCTCAGCCGCCATGCGCATGTGCCGGGTCCGCTCCTTCTCCCGCTCCTGCAAGATGCCGCTCACCGTGGATTTGATGTGGCGCGCCTGCTCCCCACGCGTCAAAGTGCAAATGAATGCTGAAATGCGCTTCGCCGCGGCTCAAAATGCCCACGCCGGACGCTTTTGGCGCGCCATTGTGAGGGATGAAATGAATAAAATTTCACTTTTTTGTAGAAAAAGCTTGCATTGTGGGGGAATGATTGCTAAAATCCGCTCGCACCCTTATACGGGATGCGAAAATGCGAAGTTAGCTCAGTGGTAGAGCACATCCTTCACACGGATGGGGTCATAAGTTCGAATCTTATACTTCGTAGCAAAAAGAACCCGTCAGAACACGCTTCTGATGGGTTCTTTCTTTCCTTGAAAAATCGCCGTTTTTGGGTGCTAGTAGCCCCGAATTTGCTTGACGTGCGCCCCTAGGGGTGTATAGTAGTAGGGTACTGTTGATTAGTGTATGAAAATCAAACGAGCAAGTTTTCCGCATAAACGATTGATTAAGAAAAAGAAGCATGGCTTTGCGCTCATTGCGTCGCTGACGCTTATGATGCTGCTGACCCTCTTGGCAGTGGGTATTTTGGCCATGGCTTCTTCTCAGAACCGCATTGCTATGCAGACCGTGCTGCAGGCAGAGGCTCGCCAGCAAGCTCTTATCGGCTTGGATGACGCCATCGCCAATTTGCAGATGGAAATGGGGCCCGACCGCCGCGTTTCTGCCAGCTCGGGTATTATTACCGAGTCCGAGGGTAGTGTGGCGCAACACATTCTTGGTGTGTGGGATAGCTGGTCTGCCCCCATCTATGGTGAACCCTCGAAAGAAATGAAGTCTAAGGCCAAGGATATTAAGGAGACCTACCGTCAAGGTCGTGAATCCATGTTCCGCAAGTGGCTCATCTCTTCTCGCAATCCCAATGAGCTGCGCAACATGCAGGCGGTGAATGATTTGGGCTCTCGTAAGCCCGGTCAGCGTATTTGCTTGGTGGGTGAAGGCACCTTGGGCAAGCGCCTGACAGGGCGCCACTACGTGTATGCAGATTTGCTCAACATGCCCTCCTCCGGCAAGAATAAAGCCAGCTTTGCATGGTGGATTGGTGGCGAAAACCAGAAGAGCAAAATCTCCATTGTCGACCGCGAAGAAGAAAATGATCCGCTGCGCGTTCTGCGCCAGACGTGGGACACACCCGGCCCCATGTTTGTGGATAGCGAGAATCTGGACTTTGTGCCCATGAAGATAGAAAACCCGCAGAAGTTGCTGACCTTGAACAGCATCCCCCTGATTGGTTCGTCTTCTCAGGCTGCGGGTATGCCCTATTTCTTCGATGTGACGACCACTTCGTTTAGCCTGCCCATCAATGTGCGCACTGGTGGTTTCAAGGAAGACTTGTGCTTGCTGCTCAATAAGAAAGACTTGAAGGGTACGGATTTTGCCGCGCGTTCGGACCAGGATTGTCCCATCGCAGAGGGTAAGGATGTGCCCGAGGCTACGGAAAAGAAGATGCCCATCGGCTCTTGGCAAAACCTGCATGCCTATTATAATTGCTGGCCCAACGGGGATGCTAGCGATTCTGACAACTTCACAGCCCGCTTGATTGGTAATGTGAACGATGCATACACCCGTATGAGTGGTTGCATGGTGAAGGACGGCACGAATGAGTACGAGATGGACCCCAACAAGTCGAGTCCCTCCACGGTATATGATACCCGCACCATGTTGGAGCAGGGGAGCAAGGCCGCTGGCTATGCGCGTACACCGGTCATGCTTGCTTACATGAGCAACTTCGGCCTCGTGACGGAACAGGTGGAAGGTAGCGGCTCTAACAACCCCGCCAAGCATGAGGAGCCCAAGTACAATTTGGATCTCTGCTATGCCCCGACCGTGCTGTGGTGGAACCCCTACAACGTGCCCATGAAGATTCGTGGCAAGCAACTGTGGTCCCACTCTGTGCCCTACAAGACGATGTGGTTGCAGTCTTTCGCCAACTCCAGCGCCCAGAAGCACAACTACATCTGGCAGCGCTACGCCGTGGGCCGCAACTATGGTGGTGCCCAATACGGTTTCGGTTCGGACTTTGGTGAGTTCTTCCAGCGCGATACTTCTTCCGACTCGGCCGATATCGTGTTTGCTCCTGGTGAAATCCTTTATTTCTCGCCGGGCAAGGCTCGTGTGACGTCTGACTACAACAAGGCTCAATCCAACCCGTGGATTGAAGGCTACCACCCCAGCAGTGTGTCTGGGTATAAGGCTCGTTTTTACTCCAACAAGCCTACATCTGAAGTGTCGGCTGGTGACTGGTATGTGAACCTGCGTCTTACTGTCAAGTCTGGCACATGGGACGATGGCAATCCTGGTGCATACCCCGACGGTTGGTGGTTTGCTCCGAAACGCCGCGAGTGTATCACCATTTTCAACGGCTTGAATGGTATGAGCACAGGTGTGACGGATAATGGCGGCGATGGTAAGCGCGGCCAGTCTCCGCACCGCTTCCTGCTGGGCTGGTATGACCCTGATGATACCAGCACGAGCACCGTGTTCTGCGATGTGAACCGCAATGATTCCGTGTGGACGGAAGATGGCTCTCAGAGCGACCCGACGGTTCCTTTCTTCATCGCGGCTGTGGGTGTGGTGCCCAAGTCTGCCAACCCCAACATGGATAGCCGTATCTTTGAAGGTAAGGATTACCGCACCAAGACATGGCAGCACTCCAGCCCCGCGTTCTGGGGGGGCATGATTACTCGCCCCAGCGACCAGCAGCGCCAGTATCACCCATACCAGCTCGCAGCTCTCAATGTGGGCGCTGGTTTGAGTGCGGCTCCCATGGACAACGTGGGCCGCAATGGTATCTTGGGCATCACCAGCGATGGTGAACAAGTTTCCTTCGTCTCTGTGCTGGAGCTCCCCGTCCATCCTCCGTTCTCCTTGGCTGGTATGGCAGGCATGCGCTTGCAGCCCGGTTGGTACGAGTCCAAGGGGACGGGCGACCATGACTATGTGAATGCATCGACCATGCGCCGCGCCGAGTACCAGAGTGGTGTGCCTGGTGTGGGGATTGGTAACTCGTTTGCCGACCCTTGCTTGCCTCCGGGCGATGTGTATACCCTCCACAAGAATGAGATTTCTGCCGAGATTGGCGGCAATGGCCAAGTGTTTAGCGATTTCTATGATCATGGCCTTCTCATCAACGATGCTCTGTGGGATCGCTGGTTCTGCTCCTCTGTGTCGGATATGCCTGATGGTGGCAAGTCCTCTCGCAAGGCTCAGGCGGTGATGGAAGACTTCCTCAGCGGTAAGGAGGCTTTGCCCGTGTCTCGCTACAAGAAGACGGCTACATCCTACAAGGATGCTGAAATCATTAAGCGCATCATGGAGAAGGATGGCTGGAAGTATATTGCCCAGTACCTCATGATTGATGGTGGTTTCAACGTGAACTCCATCTCGGAAGAGGCTTGGGCTTCTGTGCTGCAAGGTCTTGCTAAGCGCAAGTTGGTCACCAATGTGAGCGAGAAAAATCTCTCCCTTGTGGAGTCCAACAAGTCCGAAAGCCAAGTGCTGTTCTCTCGCTTCATGGTGTCTACCTCAGACAAGAGTATCGATTCTCTGGGTGGTTACAGCATGATGCAGGGTTCCAATGCCTTGCGTCGCAGCAGCGGCGTGGCTGCCGCATGGGGCGAAGTGCGCATGCTGGAGCCTGAATCCATCCGCGAGCTGGCCAAACAAATGGTGAAGCAAGTTCGCAAGCGCGGGCCCTTCCTCAATATGTCTGATTTCATCAACCGTCGCTTGGATAAGGGCGGTTCTGATGAAGCGCTCAAGGGTGCTTTGCAGGCTGCCATTGATGAAACCGATATCAACAACCTCTTTGATGAGGTGGAAGTACCCAAGCCCGGTAGTGGAGATTTGTTTGTCTTCCCGAAGGCTGAAGAAGGTTCGTTGTACACCGCGGCTCCTGGCTACCTGATTCAGAGTGATGTGTTGGCCTCGCTTGGCAATATCCTCACCGTGCGCGACGATACCTTCACGGTGCGTGCTTATGGTTGCGTGCGCAATGTGCGCAATGCCATCTTGGCTCAGGCCTGGTGCGAGGCTGTGGTGCAGCGCACCATGGATTATGTGGATCCCTCCAACGCACCCGCAGACCGCGATTTTGAACCCGACGGCAGTAGGGGCAAGGGCCTCAGCCGCGCCAACCAGGTGATGGGCCGCAAGTTCCGTATTGTCTCCTTCAAGTGGTTGGATGCTTGGGATATTTAAGCTCAACACAAACACGGTTTACAAGTGGGCTCGCTCCTCGATAGGGGAAGCGAGCCCTAATTTTTTGCCGGGGTGAGGTGCGAAGAAAAGTGGGGCTGACGAAAAATGAGCTTGCGCGTGCTCGCGCGTGCGTGTAGGATGTGGGCAATGAACGAGAAATTGATTATCATTGGTACAGGGCCTGCAGGATATACTGCGGCGATTTATGCAGCACGCGCTGATTTGGCACCGCTGGTGTTTACCGGTAATCAAATCGGTGGGCAGCTGACCACGACTACGGAAATTGAGAACTTCCCGGGGTTCCCGGAAGGTATCATGGGGCCGGAGCTCATGTTCAACATGAGCCAGCAGGCCGAGAAGTTCGGCGCTCGCTATGCTTATGAGGATGTGCTCTCCGTCTACCGCGAGGAGTGCAGCGGCTTGTTTGTCGTCACGACATCTGGTGGCGCATACAAGGCCCAAGCCGTCATCGTGGCTACGGGTGCCAAGGCTCGCTATCTGGGCCTGCCGGGCGAGAAGGAGCTCATCGGCCACGGCCTGACTGCTTGCGCAACTTGTGATGGTGCCTTCTACCGCGATGTGCCCGTGTGCGTGGTAGGTGGTGGCGATAGCGCCTGCGAAGAAGCCTCTTTCTTGACTCGTTTTGCCAGCAAGGTGTACCTGATTCACCGCCGCGACACGCTGCGCGCCAGCAAGGCTATGCAGCAGCGTGTGCTCAACGACCCCAAGATTGAACCCGTGTGGAACAGCTCCATCGCTGCATACCAGACGGATGAAAACGGCGAGCTTTGCTCCGTCACGCTCCAAGATACCAACACGGACGAACAGCGCCCGCTGGAGGTTAAGTGCGTCTTCATGGCCATTGGTCACACCCCCAACAGCTCTTTCTTGGGTGATTTGGTGGATGTGGACGGCGCTGGCTTCATCATGCGCACCAATGGTGGTACCGCCACTAAGACTCCCGGTCTCTTTGCCGCGGGTGATGTAGCCGACCCGGTGTACCGCCAGGCTATCTCTGCTGCGGGTATGGGCTGCTGGGCTGCTATGGAGGCCGAGCGCTATCTCCTTTCTCTCGAATAATACTTACTCACGCAATCACTATGAAAAAGACTCTCGTTTGTGCTTTGTTAGGCATGGCCATGCTGGCTTCATGCACTACGCCTGCCGAGCAATATGCTCAAGGTGCCCGCTTCTTTGAAGGCGGTCAATACGAACACGCTTTGACCTACTTCCGCGCCGCAGCGGCAGAGGGCAATGCTGATGCCCAGCTGATGATTGCCAAGTGCTACGACTTTGGCAAGGGGGTGAAGCAGAACATGGCCGAGGCTGTGCGCTGGTACACCATGGCGGCGCAGGCGGGCAATGCCAATGCTCAGGATAACTTGGGCACTTGCTATGCCACAGGCTCGGGGGTGAAGCAGGATTTTGATGCAGCTTACCGTTGGTATTCGGAGGCTGCCTCTCAAGGGGATGCTTCTGCCCTCAACAACTTGGGCCTTTGCTTCCGCAATGGTGAGGGCGTGGAAAAGGATGATGCTCGCTCTGCTGCCTGTTTCCGCCAATCTGCCGAGAAGGGTAATTCTGATGGCCAGTACAACCTCGGCCGTTGCTATTACCATGGCTTGGGCGTGCCCCAAGACGAACTGCAGTCCCGCTACTGGGTATCCATGGCCGCGCGCAATGGTCACAAAAACGCCGCTGCTTTCATGGAAGATAACGGCTGGAAATAATGGAACTCTCATGCGTCAGGCTCGCTTCATGCGGGCCTGACTGTTTTTTTCGATGAACAAACCAGAACAGGAGGTGACACCTTGGGGCTCATTTTGGAGCTTGGTGGTCATTCAATCGATGAATTCCCTCAACGAGAAGGGGGTACAGTTTTTGCTGATAGCACTGGGGATATGGATGGGGCAGATGTTGCAGTATCCTCTATCCATTCTCATTGTGTTGCCATTTGTGGTTTTCTCGCCGTTGGCGGGGTGGCTTTCGGACCGCTATTGCAAGACACGCTTGCTGCAAGCCATGGTGTTGTTGCAAGTGGTGGTGCTCATCGGCATGTCGGTTGGTTTGTTCATGCATAGCTTGTGGATTTCCATAGGCTTTTTTACCGTGTTTTGCGTGCAGGCTATGTTTTTTAGCCCGGCTAAAAAGGGCTTGGTGAAAGACATCGTGGGCACCCGCAACATAGGCTTTGCCAGCGGTATTTTGGAAATCAGCTCGATGCTTGCTCTGCTGGTGGGGCAGATTGGTGCATTGTATTTGGTGTATCGTCTGCTGTGCCAATGGGGAAGCGGCGCAGGCTGGGAAGCGGCTGCATGGCCGTGTGTATGCTGCACCGCTGGAGCTGTATTGGTATTTTTGCTTAGCCTGACGATACCTCGTTTTGAGCCTCAGAGCCAGCGCCCCTTCTCATGGAACTTGCTGTGGGAGCATTTCGCCCAATTGCGCATGCTCTGGAACAACAAGGTGTTGCGCAATAGCGAGGTCGGCGTCGGCTATTTTTGGTTCATCGCGGGCACCATGATGCTCATTGCCCTGCAAATGGCTGCAGATGCGCACCCTGTCGACCAAGATGGGGGCTTCATGGCTGTGCTGGGCCAGCAGAAGGATTCTGCCTTGCTGATGGCTTGGATTAGCGGCGGGTCGATTATGGGCGGTGTGGTGGCCTCCATTATTTGCGCGGGCAAGATTCGCACGTGGGTGGCCACAGTGGGTGGCATCGGCATGACGCTTGGCTGCACGCTGCTAGCCATCGTGCCCTACGGCTGTCCGTTGTTCTACGCCACATTGGCGTTGACGGGGGCCGTGGCTGCAGGCTACTTGGTGCCCCTCAACGCCTTGTTGCAAGACCGGGCAGATGATGATAAGCGAGGCGATGTAATCGCCGCCGGCAACTTGGTGGATTGTTTCCTCGGCATCATGTCGGTGGTGGTGCAGGGGTGCATGCGCTTGCTGGGCCTGTCTCCCCAAATGCAATGCGCCGCACTGGCGGTGACCAGCGCTCTGGTGGCTTGGTTCATCATCCGCAACGTGAAAAACGCATAAGGTATCCTGCTAGATTCATGCTTCGCGTATCTAATTGAGTCTTGCCAAAGAGGGACGATACGTGTAAAATAGTGGCGTTATGGCAGATCGTACACAGACAGATCCTGTACGGATGGAAAAGATTGTGAGCCTTTGCAAGCGCAGAGGGTTTATTTTTCAGGCAGCTGAGATTTACGGTGGCTTGAATGGCTGCTGGGACTACGGTCCCTTGGGTGCAGAGCTGAAGCGTAACCTGAAGGATTATTGGTGGCGTGTGCATGTGCAGGAGCGCCCTGATATTGTTGGTATGGACGGCGCTATCCTGACCCACAATTCCGTGTTGGAGGCCTCTGGTCACGTGAATGGATTCACCGACCCGCTGTGTGACTGTTTGTTGACGAAGGAACGCTTGCGCGCAGACCAGATTCCCGCCCAGAGTGGTGTGGCCTACTGGTGGGCAGGTGCTGCCTCCAAGGATGGTTCATGGACCTCGAAGAAGGAGTTCTCTATGCTGGTGCCGACTGATAGCGAGAAGGACGCCAAGACGGCACGCAAGGGTGCTCTGCAGTATTACGCCCAGATTTCTGGCAAAAAGTTGCAAGCCGCCGATATTGAGCTGGGCGAGGAGCGCACGGAGACCGTGACGGACAGTGTGCGTTACAACCCCGCTAATGGTGCATTGGTGACAGAGGCTCGCTCCTTCAACCTGATGTTCAAGACCACCATCGGCGCGACATCTGATGAGAACGACCCCTCTGCTACTGGTTGGTTGCGCCCCGAGACGGCCCAGAGCATCTTCTGCCAGTATAAGAATATCTTGGATTCGTCCCGCATGAAGGTGCCTTTCGGCATCGCTCAAATTGGCAAGTCCTTCCGCAATGAAATCAACCCCCGCAACTTCACGTTCCGCTCTCGTGAGTTCGAGCAGATGGAAATTGAGTATTTCTGCCGCGAGGAAGATGGCTTCCGCCTGACGGATGAGTGGCTGGAGAATTGCTTGGTGTTCTATGAGAACATTGGTATCCCCCGCGACAAGATTCACATCTTGGACGTGCCGCAGGATGAGCTTGCATTCTACTCCAAGAAGACCTACGATTTGGAATACCAATTCCCCTTCGGCGTGCAGGAGTTGCAGGGTATTGCCTACCGCACCAACTACGACCTCTCCACCCACCAGAAGGGCTCTGGCAAGCCCATGGAGTATTTCGACGAAGTGACGCGCGAGCGTTTCATCCCGCACGTGGTGGAGCCCTCTGCCGGTTGCGACCGCACCGTGCTGGCCGTCATCTGCGAGGCATACGATGAAGAAGAGCTGGGTAAGGACGGTAAGAGTGACATCCGCACCGTGATGCGCTTCCACCCCCGCATGGCTCCCATCAAGGCTGCTATTTTCCCGCTGCTCAAGAAGAATGAAGAGCAGGTGCGCATTGCTCGTGAAATCGAGGCAGAGCTGCGTCCCTTCATGAATGTCTTCTACGATGAAGCTGGTGCCGTGGGCCGCCGCTATCGCCGCCAAGATGAAGTGGGTACTCCCTTCTGCATCACGGTCGACTTCGAGACCCTGGGTGAGAGCGAAGACCCCGAGCTCAAGGGTACGGTGACGATTCGCCACCGCGATTCCATGGAGCAAGAGCGCGTGAAGATTGGTGATTTGCTGCCTTGGTTGCTCAAGCGCATTCACTGATTGAGCCTCATTTAAGACTTATCAAATCAGCTCGCTGGCATTTGCCTAGCGAGTTGATTTTTTTGTGTGCAGCGGGAGAAGATGAAAATCCCCGCTGCTCGGGAACAAGCAGCGGGGATGAAAAGAAACCTTAGGTGGTAGCTTTACTTAGTCACCAAGGGGTGGCCTGTCATCTCGGCGGGCTGAGCCACGCCCAAGAGGCTGAGCAGGGTGGGGGAGATGTCTGCCAAGATACCGTCCGTCATCTTCACCTCGTCCTGGTCCGGACCACAGTAGATGAGGTCAACCAAGTTGGTGGTGTGGGCGGTGTTGGGGGAGCCATCGGGGTTGAGCATGTTCTCGCAGTTGCCGTGGTCGGCGCAGATGAGGCAGCAGCCGCCCAGCTCGCGAATCTTGGTCACGCACTTCTCCAGAGCCTTGTCCACAGCCTCGCATGCTGTGATACCTGCTTCCAAGTAGCCGGTGTGGCCCACCATGTCGGGGTTGGCAAAGTTCATGATAGCCACGTCATAGTTGGCGATGGCATCGACAAACTTGTCTGCCACTTCGCCCACGCTCATCTGGGGCTTCAGGTCGTAGGTGGCGACTTCGCGGGGGGAGGGCACGAGGATGCGGTCTTCGCCCTCGAACTGGGTTTCCACACCACCGTTGAAGAAGAAGGTGACGTGAGCATATTTTTCCGTCTCGGCAATGCGCAGCTGCTTGAGCCCGGCGTTTGCAAGCACTTCGCCCAGAATGTTGGTGAGCTGCTCCTGCTCGAACACCACGGGAGTGGGGTAGCAGGCCTCGTACTCGGACATGGTGATGTAGTGCACCTTGGGGTGTACACCGCGGTCGAAACCGTCGAAATCATCATAGATGATGGCGCGGGAAAGCTCGCGGGCGCGGTCTGCACGGAAGTTGAAGAAGAAGACCACATCGCCATCGCGCATGCGCTGGGTGTTGCCTTCGCAGAAGATGGCGGGCTTCAGGAACTCGTCCGTCACGCCTTCGGCATAGCTCTTCTCGGCGTATTCAGCGGGGGTGCAGGTGCACTGCTCGCCGATACCACGCACGATGGAGTCCCACGCTACCTGCACGCGGTCCCAGCGCTTGTCGCGGTCCATGGCGTAGAAACGGCCCACCACGGTTGCAATCTTGGCGCCGTAGGGAGCCACGGCATCCTGCAGAGTAGTGATGAAGCCAGCACCGCTCTTGGGGTCGGTGTCGCGGCCGTCGGTGATGCAGTGAATCATGATGTCCTTCACGCCGGCTTCGGCAGCAATCTTGACGATACCGATGAGGTGGTCAAGATGAGAGTGAACGCCACCGTCGGACACAAGGCCCATGAGGTGCAGGCGGCTACCAGCAGCCTTGGCAAAGGCATCGGTGATGACAGAATTCTTGGCGAGAGAACCGTCTGCAATCGCATTGGAGATGCGGCAGAGGTCTTGGAACACAACGCGTCCGGCGCCCAGGTTCAGGTGGCCTACCTCAGAGTTGCCCATCTGACCATCGGGCAGACCTACATCCTGCCCGGAAGCCCCGAGCATGGAGTGGGGGCAGGTAGCCAGCAGCTCGTCGGTGAATGGCGTGTTGGCCAGCACCGTGGCATCGCCTGTCTGCTTGGCAGCTTCGGGACCCTGGGGATTGCGTCCCCAGCCATCGCGGATGATAAGTACTACGGGTTTATTTGCCATGCGCCTAATGTAGCATTTTGCAGCTCTTTTGTAAAGACCCGATGCAGCGAGCAGGAAAGAAATCCGCCGGGGTTAGGCTGTTTTGAATCGGCGGGTAATCAGCATGAAGATGATGCCGATGAGCACGCAGAGACCACCGTAGAGCAGGAAGGTGGAGGTGGCGGCGGGGTCATCCACGAGCGAGGTCATGTAGATGACGAGGGCATTGCCGAGGGTTGAGGAAATATACCAGAAGCTCAGCACGGTGCTCTTCATGCTCTTACCCGCGGCTGTGTAGGCGTATTCCAAGCCTGTGGTGCTGACCAGGATTTCTGAGATGGTGAGCAGGAAATAAGGCAGGGACTGCCAGAGGATGCTGAGCTGCTCGCCACCATCGAGACGGGCTTGAAGCCAAGCCACGGCACCGTATGAAATGCCTGCCAGCACGATGCCCATGCCCATGCGGCGCAGCGGTGTGCTCCAGCGGCCAATGTGTGGGTAGACGGCCAGCGTGAGCAGGGGTACAAAAATCATCACCAGCAGGGGGTTGATGCTCTGCATCTCTTCTGCACCAAAGCGGAAGCCTGCCCAGAGTTGGATGGGTTGCATTTCCTTGCCTTGCAGCACCCAGCTGGACATGGTTTGTTCGTACAAGCTCCAGAAGGGGATGATGAGGGTGAAGACAATTAGCACGCGCATCAACCCTCGGGTGTTAGCAATCTGCTCCTCCGTGTAGCGGGCCGCTGTCTGTTCCTGCCCTAGGTAGAGCATGCTGCCGGCTGTGCCAAAGAAGTTTTGCAGCCCGCGTGTAGCGGCCAGATGCAAGGTTGCTAGCACCAATGCGGCTATGTACAGCAGCAGAGTTGACAGCCCGCACAGGGAGGATACGATTTCTCCACATCCTGCCAGCTGGGCCAGCTTGGCGCCACCTTCGTTGCATTGCACGGCGAGCAATACCACAATGGGGGCAATCACGATGAAAGCTGCAATGCGGATGGCCGTGTCAGTCGCTTTGGCTACGTTTTCCCCACCAAAGCGCTCGCACGCTGTTTTGGCGCCGCGGAAGATGCGGCAGAGCAGGGTAGAGAAGAAGTGGGCGTGCGTCGGTGCCTTGTGGCGGTACCATTTGCGCCCGCACCAGAAGATGAGCGTGGCTATGGCCATGAAGACGCCCGGAATAGCGAAGGCCCAGCTGTAGCCCCATGTCTGGCGGATGTAGGGCACCACGAGGAAAGAGAAGAAGGAGCCGAGGTTGATGGCCCAGTAGAACGCAGCGTAGACTCGGGTCATCACCTGCGAGGGTTGTCCGTCTACTTGGTCACCCACAAAGGCCGAGACACAGGGCTTGATGCCGCCAGCCCCGAGGGCGATGATGAAAAGCCCCAAGAACAGAATGTTGCGGCGCATGTCCACATCGGGCGTCAGGTCGGCCATCGCCAACACGCCATGCCCCAAGCAGTAGAAAAGGGAGATGTAGAGAATAGTGCGGTAGCGGCCCAAAAAGCGGTCGGCAATCCACGCCCCCAGCAGCGGCAGAACGTAGATGAGCGAGATGAAGAGGTGCATGACCTCTACGGATTGATTCTCGCTCATGCACAGCTCGTTTATCATGTAGAGCGCAAGAATGCTGCGCATGCCGTAGAAGCTGAAGCGCTCGCACGCTTCATTGCCTACGATGAAGAGCGTCTGCCGCGGAAGTCCCATGGGTGCTGCGTGGGGTTATTGCTGGGCGGATGCGCCCTTAATCTTGTCGGACAGCAGCACGTTGTAGCGGCTGTAGGCGGAGTTCAACCAATCTGTCATGAGATCGGTGCGCAGCTTGTTGTTGAACTCGGGCATGTACATGCCGACCTTGGTGTAGGTGTACTCGGGGCTCACCACAATGCTGCGCGAAATCACAGCGGTGATGGCTGCGCCCTCGGGCAGCACGGCGAGCTCTGCCAGCTTGCCGCTGGGTGTGCTCATGAGGGATTGGGGGGTAGAGCCCTTGGGAAGCTGGCCGTCCAGCCCAGCCAAAGATACAGGACCAAACACGCTCACTTCGGCGCCAGCGGCCTTGGCTTTTTCAAAGACGGCGTTGATGTCGCCGCCGTCCAAGGAGGCGGTCATTTCATCGTAGAGCTTCTTGGCAGCGTCTGCCAGGGCTGTCTCGTTGCGCTCGGACTTCAGGTCGGCCAAGGCTTTCTCGCGAGCCTGCTCATAGGGCAGCACAGTGGGTGTTTCAATAGCTTCTACGCGAGCCAAGATGAGGGTGTTTTCCTTGGTGGGGAAGAAGCCACGAATCTGGCGAATGGAGGTGTGTTTTTCGGGGTCGCCTGCAGCGGTGGCAGCCTCGAACTCTGCTACCGTGGGGGCGGAATCAACCTCGTTGAAGAGGACTTTGCCCAGTTCGATGCTCTCGCCGTTGTGGTCCACCAGCGTTTGTAACTCGGCGGGGATGGCCTCCAGCGTGCAGATGGGCAGGGTGCGGTGGGTCTTGCCATCCTCCAGCATGTAGGTGAAGGGTGCGTTCTCGGGGTTGGCTGCTGCGCCTTCCAGCATGGGGTCAATGCCCTTACCGTTGGCCTGAGAAAGGTCTTGCATGATGATGTCGGCCGTGCTCATGAGGGCATCCATCGTGGCATCCTCAGCCGGGCGCAAGGTGTAGAGGGAGATGATGCGGCGCTCGGCGCTCTTGTAGCGATCCTTGTTGGTTTCCCAATAGGCCTTGAGCTCGTCTTCTGTCGGCTCGGCCGGGGCAGGGGCAGCTTCTTTGGCCAGCCAAGCCGTTTTGCCAGCTACCGTCTGGTGCAGGGCGTCGATGAGCTCGCTCTGAGCCTTGGTGTTGTACTGCATGTTGTCTGTCACCAGGGCGTTGATGCACTCCCACACCATCATGTCAGCCACAACATCGCGGAATGCTTTTTCGGTGGGATTGCTTGCTACGCCGTTGTGGAAACCAGTCAAGCGGTGGTAGAGTTCTTGGTCGAAGCTGCCGTCGGCCTTGGTGAAGGCGGGCATGGCCTGAATGTAGGCATCAATTTGCTCTTTGGAAGGCACAAAACCCAGAGCCTTGGCTTCTGCTTTCAACACGGCACGGTTGACGGCGATGTTGATTTCGGCGTTTCCGGCCATACCGTACCCCCAGGAGCGGTAGATGGCATCCATGGTGCGCATAGCGGTGTCTACCTGCGGGTTTTGGCTCAGCCAAGAGGCCATGGTCGCATTTTCAGCTTCGTTGAGCTCGCCGCTCTTATCGGCGTCGAATCGCTCAATCATTTTGCGCGTGGTGTTGGTGTAGAGAGATTGCACATAGGCTGCGCCGTTTTCACCCAGAGCGTAGGTCTCAGGGTAGCTGTAGCCTGTGCCATCTACTTGGATGTAAAAATCTTTGCTCAGGGGGTTCTGCTTGCCGCTGTAGTCCATCATGATAAAGCCAATCAACAGAGCGGCTATGACGATGAGGGCGAGCAGGGAGTTTTTGCGGATGAATTCGAGGACTGTCATGGCTGTAAAGATGTGTACCCGGCACGCAGGACGGGCATTGCGGTTATTCTACCCAAATCTCCCCCCGTTTCAAGCTGAAAAATGCCGTACTGTGTCAGCGCGGCATGAAATGGCTTATGAAGATTGGCGTGCAGTTGGGGGAGGAATGATGCAAAAAGCTTCGGGGCGTAGTAATTTTGCCGCCGAACACGCAATTTGGGCTTGATGCTGCAATGTGCTTGTGCTACGCTGCAAGGCACTTATGGAATCTGATTCGCCTCACCTACGTGGTCGCCTGGTCGTCTTTGAAGGCATTGACGGCACAGGCAAATCTACCCAAATCCAGCTATTGGCTCAATATTTGCGAGCGCGCGGGATTGAAGTTGTCACCGATTTTGAACCGACACGGGGCAAGTGGGGCATGAAAGTGAGGCAGGCGGCTCTTTCGGGAGAACGCCTGAGCATCGATGAGGAGATTGCATGTTTGCTCCAAGACCGCCGCGAGCATGTGCGTGATTTTATCGAGCCTGCGTTGGCTGCGGGCACTTGGGTGTTGCTGGACCGCTATTATTTGTCCATGATGGCGTATCAGGGGGCTAGCGGTGCCAATGTGGAGGAAATTCGCCAGTGGAATGAAGAGTTTGCCACGGTGCCCGATGTTGCCTTCTGGCTGGATATCCCGCTGGAAATGGCCATGCGGCGCATGAACGAGCGTGGGAATGGGCACGATGCATTTGAAAATGAGCCTTTCCTGCAAGCCTGTGCAGATGTGTACTCTGCCATGGAGATGCCTTGGTTGCACCGCGTAGAGGCTGATGGCTCTGTGAATGAGACCCAGTCCCGCGTGCGCACCATCATCCGCGAGGAATTGGGCGTGTGAAATCACGAGCCCACGTCATTGTTTTACCAACAAAATCCTCCCAGCGTGCATGGTTGCGCTGGGGGGATTAAACTTTGCGGCGAGCCCACTTGAGCTTGCACAAGATGCGGTTGAGGATGAAGTACTCGATGGCCATATCCACTGTGAAGAGCAGCCAGATGCCAGGGAGTGTCAGCGTCTCGGGCCACAGGTAATTCCACACCATGAGGCAGAAGACGCGGAAGAAGCCCATGCAGCCGTAGGATACCAACATGACGCGTCGTGTGTCGCCCGCGCCACGCAGACACATCTTGAGGATGAGCATGGCGGCATAGAAGGGCTCTGCCAGCAGGAAGATTTGCACCACGGGAATGGTTTCTCGCAGCAATGTCTCTGAATTGGCTGCAAAAATTTCTGCAAAAAACTCAGGGAAAAGGAAGAAGATAATTCCCATGCAGCCCATGAAGAAGACGCTGTACAGCACGCAGCGGCGCACGGTTGCCAATGCCATGCGCACACTACCTGCGCCCAGATATTGCCCCACGAGTGTGGCTCCGGCCATGCCAATGGCAAATCCGGGCAAGAAGCTCATGGATTCGATGCGGATGGCGATGTTGTGAGCCCCCACGCAGGCATCTCCCAAAGCGGAGATGATGCGGAGTACATAAATTTGGATAAGCCAGATACCGCCTACCTCCAGGGCCTGCGGGAGCCCGATGGAAAGGATGCGGTACATGATGGAGCAATCTGGCTTGAGCGAGGCTTGATTCAGGTAGAGTGGTGGTGCATAATTGTTGCCTCGAGAGGCGGCATAGGTATCCAAATCTTGTTCTTTCAGGTGGCGGCGCATGCGCAGCGCGCGGTGCACCAGTATGCCCACCAGAATGGCGGCGGCCACGGCCATGCCAGCCACCATGCCCAGTGCAAGCCCCTTGATGAACAGCCCAAAAACCTTGACGAGAATGAGGCTGAAGATGATGTTGAAGCCATCTACCGCCAGCATGATAAGGAAGGGTGTGCGGGTGTCGCCCGCCCCGCGGAGTGCGGCGTTCACCGCAAATACGACACCAGAGAAAACTGCTACCCAGCAGCCCAAGTGCATGTACTCCAAGGCGACCTCCTTGGCCAAATCGCTCAGTCGTAGCACGTCTGATACTAAAAACTCTGCCGTCACATACATGAGCAGGGCGGAGAGTATGCCCGCCAGCAAGCCCAACACGGCTGCTTGATTGGCCACATAGTTGGCCTCGCCATAGCGGCGCGCCCCAGTCATGCGGCTCACGATAGCCGTGGCACCCATGCCCACGGCGCTTTGCATCAAGAAGCCCAACCACATGACGTAGCCAGTCACCCCTATGCCCGAGGCTATTTTCTCTGTGACCTCTCCGCTGGTGCCCATGTGGGTCGCCAGAAAGAGGGAGGTGGAGGCGCAGATGAAGCTCATGATTTGCTCCAACAGAGGCCACAGCGCGATGGATACAATCTGGCGGGGCAAGCTCAGACCTGCTAATTTGCCGCCGAGTTCGCCTTTGAGCAGCGCTGCGCGCACTTTCCCTTCTCGCCCGTCACCTATACTCATAGCCACCTGCAATATAACACACGCCGATGCTATTGAACAGCAAAAATGTGAAAATAAAGGAAGATTTGCTTGCTATTGTCTTTTTGTAGGCGTAAACGCAGAGAGCCTGCCATGGTGGGCAGGCTCAGCTTTCTGTTTGCGGCAGCATGAACATGGCTCGCTCGAGCCCGTGGCGGGTGACCTCGTGCCAGAGCGCTTTTTCCAGTCCGGATACGCGGCTGTTGCGTTCTTCTTCCGTCATTTGTTGCACGTATTCTGGCCCCAAGCTTTCCACGAGGACTTGCTCGGCCATGCGGCTTACAAGCTCGGCCCAGAAGGTGGTGTCGCGGTATTCATCCAGCACATCGGAGTAAAAGGCGGCATCGATGTAGGGGCGTTTGAAAAACCAATAGCCGCAGTCTGGGTTGAGCTCCATATCCCGACCGATGGAGGGTACCCCACGCGCGGCGCGCAACAAGCCAATGCAGAGCTTCTGCCATGCGTCGGCGCGGGCATCTTTCATATCGGGCATGGCTTGCCCCAGCATGGAGAGCACCATGGCACTTATCTCTGCCAGGTGGCGCATTTCACTCTCCGTGAACTCTATTTCGGTGCGTCCCATCAGATGAGGCCCAGCTGCATGCGGGCTTCCTCCGTCATCATGCCCTGATTCCACGGCGGATCCCACACAAACTCAATGTTTACTTCGCTCACACCCTCCAGCGCGGCAATGCCTGCTTCGGCTTCAGCCATCATGTGGGGGCCCATGCCACACCCGGGGGCTGTCAGGGTCATTTGTACGCCCACGTAGTTGGTGCCATCTTCCTGGGGGATGACCTCCACCCCATAGATGAGACCCAGACTGGCGATGTCCACGGGGATTTCGGGGTCATAAATGTTGTGCAGCACTTGCCAGATTCGTTCCTCGAGGGTGAGGTTTTCATCCGATTCCTGCTTGGATTCCTCCGGGGGGATGATGCCGACGCGCGCGGCTTCTGCGCGGGAGATGCGGACCAAGCCCACATCCGTGGCGGCGGTGATGGAGTTGCCCAGCATCTGGGTGATGTAGATGCGGGACCCCTCTGGCAGGATGAGGGCATTGCCCGCCGGTATCTGAATGGCTGCGGTCTCCGCTTCGGTGATGACTTCCTGATTGAGCATGATGGTATGGCGCAGATTATTCCAGAAATCGCCCCGCCTGGCAAGGATGAATTCCGTCTGTTTGTCTGTGAAAAACGCTCTGTGTCGGCAGCCATTCCCGCCTGTCGGTGGTGCATGGCATGTTTTTCAACATGAGTATGATGATGCTTTTAGCAGAAATGGTTGAGAGAATGTTACTTTGCATTTTCTCGGTTGCAACCGGACTTGTGCCTCGGGCCGTGTCCATAGCTGAGTGCTGCTTTGCGGCACGCAGCGATACAGGAAAAACAACCGATGCAGTTGGGGTGGCGCACAAAATCGGTGCTCGCTACATCGATGTTCATCGGGCAGGCGCGTGTGCATTGTCCGCACTGGCCACAGCGTGTTGTATCTTTGCGTATACTGAAGATGCGCACAATACTCCACAGCCCCTGGCGTGCGCCTCCTGTGCAGAAGTAGTTGCAGAAGGGCCTGTCGATGAAAAGGCCTACAATGAAAAAGAGTAAGAGTATACCTGATGCGACAGTGAGTAGCTCACCGTGTAACATGCGTGAGAAGTTGTATGGCCCTTTGAGCAGGGAAAAAGTGACCCCCAGCGTGAGCATCAGGTAGAATATGTAGCGGCTTAGTTGCAGATAGCGTTGCAGTTTCTGCGGTGCTTGTATTCGCGGCAGGCGCAGCAACCGCCCCAGTTTCGCGGCCCAATCCTGGACCGCGCCCAGCGGGCATACCCACCCGCAGAAAAAGACGCCTGCCAGCAGAATGAGTGGCAGCATCCAATCTGATACCACTTTTGTGTTGAATCCGTAGACAACGGCTATCAGGAAGCTAAGCTGTACGATTGCCCTGAGGGGGTGTATCCGTGCTGTGAGTGGTCGTTTCATGCCCCACTATTATAGGGCTTTTCTCTTGCCTTGGCAATGCGTACTTTGTACTGTGTGTTACAGAAAAATAAAATGTTAGATAAAAAGTGCGTAGATAATTAAGAATGTTAGACTTTTTGGCTTTACGGAATGAGTTTTGCGCAGTATGTTGGAGATGCTGCAAATCGGTTATATTGTCATATGAAAGTTCCACATATTTTCGGGGAGAGGATGATGAAGGGATTAACAATTCTGGTATGGGTGGCATGTGCAAGTTTGAATGCTGCGTATGCGCTGGACATCGTGGAGAATGTTCTTATAAACTTTGGGGAGGAGAAAGGTTTTGATGCCACAACCGGTTGGAATTCTCAAGAGGGAGCCAAGAAATCAGAGGGGGGAATCTTCAAAACCGAATGGCTGGCAACTGAGGATATGATAGATGCCGTTTCTCTGAAGACGAGTGATATAGAGGTGCGGTTTTATGAATCTGAAGGATTGAGTCTTGGCTCGAATCTGCCTGTGCCGGATACAAGCTCCATTATCAATCCGACACCAGAGATGAATCAGATGTGGAAGTCGATGCATGCATCCGAGCTGACGTCCGACATTACGAATTCATACTGGGGCGCAGGGTCAGCCCTATCGCTGTTGGGGAAATTTGGAGATATTTCTGTACGAAACCTGGAGGCCAACCGCACATATGTGATGAGTGGTTTGTTTACTGTGGGTAGTGTTGCAAATCTGTTGGGGACCCAGAGGCCCATCACGTTGAGTTATGACAACAATGCCATTATAGAGGGAGCTACATTTTTGACGACGCAGACAGGCTCTGTGGAGTTTGTTGATTTGGCTCTTGGTAATTTTAATATAGCGGGCTTGCTCGGGGGTGATTCTTTTATCATGACGTGGATTTTTGAAACATCGGACGCCGTGGAGAATCTGGATTTGGTTTTTAATACTGGTGCAATCGGCGTTGGCACATATGCCTCTGTGAGTGCATTGGCTATCACTGAATACGGGCAGGTGGATAATGCAATGATGGTGAATTGGTTTGAGAACAATGCAGCCATGTTGCCCGAGCCGACAAGCGGCGCGCTCAGCGTGGTATCACTGTGTTGGCTTTGCTTGCGCCGCCGCCGCCGATGAAAGAACCGAGTCTCGTTCTGTGTGCTATAATGTTTCGATGATGCCGAGCGCGTAGGGGGGAGCCGGGGCGCTCAGCGAGCCGATGAACCAGAGGAATGGTTTATCGAAGCGGATATCGGCCACGTCATCGGGCGGAGCCGTTTCTGCCTGGGCCAGAGGGATGCGGCATTTTTGCAGGAGGGTGTGCAGGGCGCAAGGCTTATCTGCCGTGAGTCCGCTCAAATCAGCCTCCGGGGTGAAGATTTGCTGCAGGCCCAGTTGTTCCAGCACAGGTTTCATTTCTTGTGCGGGGGGATTGAAGATGATGCGGGGGAACTCAACGCAATGGGAAGTCGGTTCGGCTTCTGCCACAGCCTTGCGGATGGTGGTCAGCAGCTCTGGGGTGAGGGCCAGCGCAAAATCGCGCGCGCTGTTGCCGCCAGGCATGACGAGGAGCAGGCAGGTGTCCTCGGCAGAGGCTGGGCTCAGTTTCAGGTAGAGTGCTACCGCTTGCCAGGAGCCATCCTCGGCTTTAGCATGGCGTATTAACCCGCTGCATTGCTGGGCGCGTATGCGGGGCATGCTGCCATTGGCGTTGAAGAAGTCTGTTGCGGCCTCTTTTTGTGCGCGCAGGGGAAGCTGCCATACAGGGCTCAGCGACAGGTTGCAGATACCCAACAACTTTGTTTCAGGGGAGATGTTATCACCAGTGAGAAAGAGTGTATCCTGTTCTCCCGTGACGGAGGCCATCAGGTTGTTAATCATCTGGAGCCCGTCTGCCCATTGCTCACCCATGGCTATGGGCATGATTTCCTCCAACGTGGGGGAGTCTTTCAATTTCAGCTCGCGGTCTGCAAAAAACAGGGTTACTTCGCCATCTTTTTCGGCAGAGGGGAGCATTTCGCTGCTGAGTTGCAGAGACTCCAGCACCGGTTTGGTGGCGCCGTCGCTGAGCTCGTGCAGGGTGCTCAGGGCGTTGGTGATTGCGTGTGGCAGCAGTAGGATGTTGCTCTCGTTGCTCTGCATGGCTGCATGCAGCAAGCGCAGGGTGAAAGCATCGGTGCTAATATCCGGTGCCGGTTGTTCTGCCACCTGTGCCTCCTCCGGGGGTGGCGGGGTGGACAGCCTGGGTAATTTATCCTGTTTCCAGAGCGTGAAAGCCAGTCCTGTGCCAAAGGCCAGGGTGATGATGAGCAAGCTGTGGCGCAGGGTCATGGTGTATCAGCTGTAGAGGGAAAGGCGTTCATCCAGTTTCGGTGAGGGTGCCACGCGGTAGCGCTCACCCAGCTCGATGCTGGCACGGTTGCCAAGTGAGTTGCGGAAGGTGAGGTGCACGGGGGTTTTGCCGGGGTGGTCGAGTAGGGCTTTTTTGATGAGTGCCAAGTCCTCTGCATTGTGGCGGGCTGTGTTGAGCACAATCTCGTAGAAGTTGGGCGCTTTGCTCCCGCGTTTTTTGCGTTCGCCCAGCAGTTCAAGTCCATTGGCAGATACTTTTTTGCCGTTGGTCTTTTCATCCATGGTGATGCGGGCTCGGAACTGGACGAAACTGCCCTCTTGCAGCAGTCCTTCCACCGCTACGGCCTTGGCATAGGAATCCCCCCAGAGCAGGGCTTCTGTGCTGCCCGTGAAGTCTTCTACTGTGATGATGGCGAATTTTTGTCCGTTATTTTTGCTGACCTTGGTGGTGACGGCGCGGAGCATGCCTGCCATGTCGCGTGTGGTGGGTGTTTCCTCGGGCGGGAGGTCGGGCAGGGTGCCTATGGGGAGGAATTTGGGCGCATCGATGACTCCGCGCATGCTGTCCAAGGGGTTGCCTGTAAAGTAGGCCCCGGTGAGGAATTTTTCCTCGTCCAAGCGCTTGTCTTTGGGCCATTCCTGCATCGAGGTCGACTCCTCGGGCGTGGAGGTGGTCTCCGTCATGTCGAAGAGTGCCATTTGCCCGGCTTCATTGTCTTTGTGCACGCTGGCTGCGCCGTTGATGCATTGCTCGATGCTGTCAAAAATTTGCGCACGGCTCACATGCATCCAGTCAAAAGCACCGCATTGCACCAACACTTCAATCTGATTGCGGCGCACGTTTTGCGGCGGGATGCGGTAGCAGAAATCCTCCAAGCTCTTGAAGGGACCATTGGCTTTGCGCTCTTCTACAATCACGCGCACGGTTTCCGAGCTCATGCTCTTGACGGAAGCCAGCCCAAATCGCACGGCCAAGTGGCCATTGGGCATGGTCTCAGGGCAGAATTTCACCTCCGAGTGGTTCACGCAGGGCCCCAGTACTTCGATACCCATGCGGTTGGCTTCTTGGATGAACACGCCAATCTTTTCGTTGGTTGCTTCGTTGGACATGAGCCCGCAGAGGAACTCAACGGGGAAGTGAGCCTTGAGATAGGCGGTCCAGTACGAGATGTGGCCGTAGCACGCCGAGTGCGATTTGTTGAAGCCGTAGCCTGCGAACTTTTGAATCTTGTCGAAGATGGCGTTGGCTGTTTTTTCATCAATTTGGTTGACATCCCAACAGCCTTTCACGAAACGGCGGCGTTGTTCGGCCATTTCCTGCATGTCTTTGTGACCCATGGCGCGGCGCAGCAAGTCTGCACCACCCAGTGTGTAGCCCGCGAGCAGCTTGGCGGCTGCTTGCACCTGCTCTTGGTAGATCATCACGCCGTATGTGAGCCCCGAGACGGTTTCGAGCAGAGGATGCTCGTATTCTGCCTGCTTGAGCCCCTTTTTCACGGCAATCATGTCGTCCATGAACTGCATGGCGCCAGGGCGATACAAGGCCAGCAAGGCGATGATGTCTTCAATGTTGTCTATGCCGTATCGGCGACACGTATCGACCATGCCGCCCGATTCAAGCTGGAACACCCCCATGGTGTCGCCACGGTTGAGCAGGGCAAAGGTCTCTTTGTCCTGAATGTCCACTTGGTCGTAGCGGAAATCTGGTACGCGCTGGCGCACGTAGTGCTCGGCATCTTTCATGACGGTGAGTGTCTTGAGCCCCAGGAAGTCCATCTTGAGCAAGCCGGCGTTGTAAATGGCGCCCATATCGCACTGCGCCACTACTTCGCCACGTGGGTTGCTCAGGTCGTCGCGGGTGAGCGCCACATAATCGTCCAGCGCGCGGTCGCCAATCACCACGCCTGCTGCGTGCATGCCCACGTTGCGCACGGTGCCTTCGAGCTTGAGCGCAAAGTCCCATACTTCTGCATACGTGGGGTCTTGCAGCAGGTTGCGCAGGTCTTCATTGGCATCATAGCTCTTTTTGAGGGTGACACCCGGGCCACTTTCAATTTGCTTGGCGATGCGGTCGCTATCAGAGTAGCTCAAATCAAGCACGCGCGCGACGTCTTTGATGACGGATTTTGCGCCCATGGTGCCGTAGGTGATGATGTGCGTCACGGCGCGTTCGCCATATTTCTGACGCACATATTCAATGACCTCGGGGCGGCGTGTCTGGCAGAAGTCGATGTCAATATCTGGCGGGCTCACGCGTTCAGGGTTGAGGAATCGTTCGAAGATGAGGTTGAACGCGTAGGGGTCGATGTTGGTAATCTTCATGCAATAGGCCACAAGGGACCCTGCGGCCGAGCCACGGCCTGGCCCCACGGGGATGTCATGGTCCTTGGCCCAGTTGATGAAGTCTGCTGTGATGAGGAAGTAGCTGGGGAAGCGAAGCATATTGATGATGCTCAGCTCGTAGTCCAATCGCTCTCTGAGTTCCTTGTCGTTGGTGGCGCGCTCCTTGCCGTAGCGTTCTTCCAAGCCTTGGTAGCAAATTTTGCGCAGGTATTCCTCGCGGGTTGAGCCGTCATCTGGCGCGAACTCTGGGTAACGCTCGGTGGAGGTGGAGTCCAGCTTGATGGAGGTGTTGCAGCGTTCGGCGATGATGTTGGTGTTCTCGTAGGCGTCTGGGTATTCAGGGAAGAGCTCGCGCATTTCCTCTTCGCTCTTGAAGTACACGCTGCGGGGGTAGCGCATGCGCTTGGAGTCCATGCGTTTGTTTCCTGTCCCCACGCAGATGAGAATATCGTGCGCATCGTGGTCGTTTTCATTCAGGAAGTGCGCATCATTTGTCACCACCAAGCCCACATCATGCTTGCGTGCCAATCGTACCAGTTCGGGGGTGCAGCGGCGCTCTTCTTCCAGTTCGTGGTCTTGCAACTCCACAAACAAGTTGTCTTTGCCGAAAATGTCGACGAGTTCTAGCAATACTTCCTCGGCTTTCTCGGGTTGGTCTTGCAGTATCCACTCTTGTATCGGCCCCGAGATGCAGCCCGTGAGGCAGATGAGACCCTTGCTGAACTCCCGCAGGGTTGCCATGTCGATGCGGGGCTTGTGGTAGAAGCCTTCCAAGTGACCGCGCGATACGATTTTGATGAGGTTGGCCCAGCCTATGTTGTTTTCGCAGAGGAGTACCAAGTGCGTGTATTTCTTGCGCCCTGGTATTTGCTTCTTCACGTCGAGCGGGGTAGGGGCCAAGTATATTTCGCAGCCCAAGATGGGTTTGAAGATGGGCTTCTTTTCGTCTGGGTGTTCTTTGTTCCACTCCAAGATGCCCTTGTTGTGCTTCTTCACGTTCACCATGAACTCAATCGCAGCAAAGACGTTGCCATGATCCGTGATGGCTACGGAGTTCATCCCCAACTCCGCACACCGCTTGATGAGATCTTTGGTGTGTATCATCCCATCCAGCAGAGAGTATTCTGTGTGTACGTGTAAATGTGTAAATGCCATAGCCTCGCTCGCCCACTATACAGGAATTTTCCCCTCTTGTCAGTCATAATCTGTGCCCAAATTTGTTTTAGTCCTGCCTTGGGCGGGGTGTGGCCTTCCCTGCGCCTCGGATGTGCCAGATATAATATGCTTAAATGCTATATAATAAGTAGGAAATGAAAGTGGGGAATGTTAGATAAAAATTACGAAAAATATCTTGCTAATCGTTTCAGTGTAATATATACTGCCCCCGCCGCATGGAAGGGATACACCGCTGGTGTGTTCGTTCCCGCAACTCTAACTATTAGTCTATATCATACAACAATGAAGCACCTCATCGCTATTGCTGTTTTGGCTGCTGCTTCTGTAGCTTTTGCTCAGGGCCCCCGCCATCACCATGGTCCTCATTTCCATGGTCCTAAGCACCACGGTCCTCATCACCCTGGTCCTCATCATGGTCCTAAGCACCATGGCCCTCATCATGGTCCTAAGCACCATGGTCCTCATCATGGTCCCCACCATGGCCCCCACCACGGTCCTCATCACCGTTAATGGGTGCAACGATTAGAGTAAAACTTTAACTCGAACGATAAATCTGCGTAAGGCTAGTGTTTTACGCAGATTTCATTGCTGATATGAAAAAGAAACTCTCTCAACTACTCACGGTATGCGCGACAGCTCTTGCGCTGTCTACCGTTCCTTCGTGCATTCCGCCCGAATTGTTGGAAGGTGATTGGGCTGCTCTGGCCGAAACGCTCGGCGGGTCGGTAAGCTCAAGCGGGGAGTCGTACGACGAGTATGGTAATCCCATCTACGGTTATGATGGTAATCAGCCTGTATATGGTTATGATGCCTTGGGTGATCCTATCTACCTCTTGTCCGCCCTGACGTCGGAATCTACCGTACCCCAGTGGGAGCCTCTTCCTGGTGCTGCGCCGCGTCCCTACGGCGTTCGTCGTGGTGGCCCGCCTCCTCACGCTCGCAACCGTCATGGACATCGCTTGAAGCGCCCTGGTGACAGAACCCGCCGCATGGGTGGGCATCCTCGCAGTCGTCGCGACCGTCATGACCGCAACCACATGGACCGTGGGCATGGTCGCCCCGACCGTATGGACCGTGGGCATGGTCGTCCCGACCGCATGGACCGTGGGCATGGTCGCCCCGACCGCATGGACCGCGGGCATGGCCGCCCCGACCGCATGGACCGCGGCAAGGGGAAACCTGAACGCGCGGAACGCAAGCGCCCCGATGGCCCCGCTGGTAAACCTGGCCGCGGTGGTGATGGCGATCGCAAGAAAGGTCGCGGTAGACACTAAACGCTTTTCCGGCACAACGGGCATGGGGACAAGTCTCTCTAGCCTGTTGTGCTGTCTGCGGGAGCTCCCGCAGAGCCAGATATCTGAGAGCCCACCATCGGTTACCGGTAGGAGGGGAGCTTGGGTGTCAAAAATATAGCTTTTCGGACAACTCCACGCGGGGTTGTGTGAAAAACATTTGCCGGTGCTTGTGGCGCTCTTGCCCACGAGTCCGACACCATTCCCAGCCTTCTTATGCATGGGGATAAAACACAATCATAATACAAAACAATAACACAATCTAATACTATGAAGAAACTGACCTCTATTTTCGCTACTTGTGCCGTTGCAACAGCTCTCAGCAGCTGCGGTGGTGTTGGCTTTGGTGACTACCTTGGCTGCCTCCTCTCCCCTGGTGATGTGACCACGGAGGAATGCATCATCGGTAAGACCATCGACGGCGCTGTGAACTCCTTGCTTGCTGACGTTGACAGCGTGGACAGCCTTGAGCAGGCTGAAAGCATCGCTTCCACCATGGACACTCTCCTGACTGCTATCGAGACCGCTCAGGCTCTCAAGATGGACATCCCCGAGAGCGCCAAGAAGGCTTACAACACTGCTCTTAACCGCATCCAGAAGCACAACTACTTCAACTCCGAGCAGCTGCGCACCAGCATGCAGAACGCTCGTCCTCTGTAATAGAGCTGATTTATACATACAACTGAAGATATGAAGCATCTTCTCATCGCCGCCCTTGTGGCTGCCTGCTCTCTGGTGTTTGCCCAAGGCCCCCGCCACCATGGTCACCATGGTCCGCAGCATGGGCCTCGCGCTCATCATCAGGGGCATCATGGCAAGCCTGGCCACCACGCTGGTCGCCCTGGTCAGCACCATGGTAAGCCCGGTCACCATGTAGGCCGCCCCGGTCAGCACCATGGTAAGCCTGGTCACCATGTAGGCCGCCCTGGTCAAGGCCATGGCAAGCCCGGCCAGCACATGGGCCGCCCCGGTCACGGCCATGGCAAGCCCGGCCAGCACACGGGCCGCCCCGTTCAAGGCCACGTCACGCCCCGCCAGCAC
>JAZTYM010000017.1:0-6075 GCA_045637025.1 Akkermansia sp.
GAATACACGGACAACGGTGTGAAGACGGGTCGCCAGAAGCTCTCCATGAAAGTCTTCATCGAGGAAGGCCCCCGCTACAAGGTGCGCCAGGTGAGCTTTGGCGGTATCTCCGTCTATACCCCACAGGAGCTCGAGCCCGGCTTGAGCATGCACCCGTGCCCAAATCACAGATTTTTTGCTGCGCGTAGGGCAGACTTGGCGGGATGATGCGACCAACGCTGTGGCAGACGTAGCGCGCAACCGCTTCCGGCTTGAGGTGATGCCGGCTCTCAACCGTGCTATGGGGAGAGAGGCCGCCCCCATCACCAACCGCAGCGCTCGCCTGCACGAGGAGTCCATGGCTGCGTTGGAAATTGCCCTCAGCCAGCTTCCGCTCACTGACCCGCAGGGCCGCTTGTATCTTCCGACCTTGTTGGATAAACCCGCAGCCTATCGCAAGGCTGTCATCTGGCGTTTCCTGCACCGGCATGGCGTATCCGGCGTGTGCGAGACGATGGTGCTGCAAGTAGATGCTATCCTGAATCCCACCGCGCCGACTTCCCGTTTGGATTTGCCTGCCGGTTTGCGCGCGGTGAGAAGACAAAAACGCCTCATCATCGAACCCGTGCAGTCGGGAGAAGATGAGGCGTAAGCCTTTGCGGATGATAAGAACGGCTTATTCTTCTTCGCTATCCTCGTCCTCCTCTTCTTCGGAATCCTCGCTATCCTCCTCTGTAGCCTTCTTATTGGCAAGAGAGGGAGCAATGCGTTTGAAGAGCACCTCTGCATCCACATTCTCATCATCTTCTACCTTCACCGCTTTGATGGCGCCGCTGGCATAGGTTACCACGATGGCGCTGTCGTGGCGTTCTAGCGCGGGCATCACCATCTTGCGGAAAGTAGCCAAATCCGTCACGCTCTGTCCCTTCACCGGGTTGCCGTCCGAGAGCCAGGGCAGGGTATCCAGATTTTGGCGGGCCGTGGTGCGGATGCAGGAGTTGGGATTGTCTCGGTCCTCGGTGGCATCTGTCCACGAGACATAGGACACGGACTTTTCATCGGACATCATCACAGAATCCGAGCCCACGTTCACCCGCATATCGCCGGGGCAGTGGAAGATGGTGGAAAGCTTCATCTTGCCCTTCTCCGAGCGGGGGTAGACGGTGGAATCCAGTTCCGGTGCGATGGGTCACATGTGCGGAGAACTTTCCCGAATGCTTTTTCAGATGAACCGCATGTGTTGCATTCTGCCTGATACTATTCCCTTATTTTTTTTCTTGTCTGTGTGTAAAAAATTAACGACTTTTAAGCTTGACATGCGGGGGGGGGGTACATGCTAGAGTATTTTTCAGCCCCAAGAAAACACTTTTTTGGGGCCTGAGTTGCTGTCCGCGAAAGATGGCGAAAAGCCTGAAAGCTCAAAGTATTTTGAGGTGGAAGGCCGATAAAAACTTTCAATTTACACCAATGAAAATCATGAAATCAATGAAGCAATGGGTGCTCGTGGCTCTGTTTGCACTGGGCGCGCAGCACGTGGTGGCTAATAGCTCCGAACAGGCAGAGCTGGAAGCCCTGATGCGCGGCGAGTCTATCGAGAATCAGGAGATTAATCCTGATGCGCTTGATTTAACGCAAATCAATGAGGAGACGCGCAATTTCTGGGAGAATCTGCAGCCTTTGGAGGATAAACAAGATTTAAATACCTTCAAACAGATAACGCTGGATATGTGCAACAAAACACAAGTGCCTATCCAACTCGTCAGTCTGACACAACCCAAGGAAATTCCGTTTGAGGAACTCAGCTCCTATCAGGCGGGAGAGGCTGCAAAAGGCAGCAAATTTTATCAAGGAGCCAAGGCTAAGTTTAGGGTGAATCCGGCTTATTTGGTATTCTGCAACGATGTGATGGTTCCTAAGATTGAAGATTTTTTTGAGCCCTTGGCCAAAGAAGTCACCCGCAAGACTATCACCTGCACGGTCAAGGGAAAGATGGATTTTGAATTCTCACGCGAATTAAACAATTTCCCGATTCTGAAAGAACATTTGAACATCAGGGTATGCCGCATCAAAGACATTGCCGCTGCTTTTGCCGCCGCTCCCGGCACGCAAGTGGAGGCAGAGCTGGTGGTGTATCATCTCCCCCAGATTTATACCGACTGTTATTACCGCATTGCCGCCTGTTATACCAGTGGAATCATGGGCATCAAAGAGTGCAATACATATGACAGGTCGGCTTTTGTGCATGCCCAAGACATAGCGGAGAAGCATATATGGTCTTCTACCCCGACTCGCATCAAAGCTCCTTTAATGTGGTATGAAGGCCCTATATCCTGGAGTACGGGTTCTGGCTCATTTACCGTACCGAGCGATAGAGCGTTTGATAAGTGCATTGCCAATTTTAAGAGGGACTTAGACACGTACCCCTACTTGTTGGAGGAGCGCGCAGCGGCAAATGATGATGCAGACTTTTTGTTGTACATTTTCCTGCCCATCGTTCTGTTGTGGATGGTGCTTGGCGGGTATATTCTGTATGTGGTCTTCTGGGTAGAGCGCAAGCGCCGTTGGGTTGCTTTGCCCGCAGCCGCCGGTTATGAGGAGCAGCTTGTGGCCAATTTGGAAAACCTGCGCGAGGAGTTCCACCCGGTCATGGAATGGTTTGGGGCACTTCCCTCTGTCACGAATGAAGATGGGTCGGTCGGCACGCTCTTTTCGGAGAAAAAGCAAGTGGATGAGGGGTATGCCCATATTCATGCCTTGCGGAACCTGCCGGATTTGAACGGCGATGAAATCATCATTTTGAATGCCATGGGCGCGGATTTGAATGAGGTGTCTGCGCGTGTGTGCTGCATATCCAAGACTGCGATTACGCTGATCATGAGCATTTTCGGCTTGCTGTTCCTCAATTCTGTGGTGTCCTCTGGCGGTTTCTGGAGCTGCTTGTGGAATATCTTGCTGCTGGGTTCGTATGGGGTGGCCTTGTTCTATTCATTCAAGTGTCCGCTCTATAAGTTCGGCAACGATGAACCGGGTTGGGTGGCAGGGCTCCGCAAGATGGTGACCGGTATTGGCATCGGCTCTTTCCTCTTCGCTTGTGATGTCGGTTCCGGCAAGTATCAAACGGTGTACTTGGATAAGTATGGCAACCGCTACAAAGATGCAGGAGAAACAACTCATGGTTGTGTGTATGCACTCCTCATCATCGCTCTTATCATCCCGCTCATACCATTCTGGATTATGCTTTACTCCTCCGTCTACGGCGTGCGCAATTATCTCAGCAACAAATAAAGTTTACATCTCATGACTACTTCTATTAAGTGGGGCATTGGCGGGGTGAGCGGCTTGCTGCTCACTCTGGTGCTGGCGGCTGTTTTTTACCCGGAGAAAACCGGGCAGGCCGTCCAATCTGCAGAAGCCGCCGGCTCGGTCGCTGTGGACAAGGTTATCTCTGCTATGGAGGAGCGAGTGGGTAAGGCTGATGTGGCTTTGGAGCATTACAAGACAGCTCACAAGCAGCTCCGCGCTTCTCTCGTAGATCTCAAGACGCTGAAAAGTGATTGCGAGCGCAAGGCAGCGGAGGCCGCTGTACTGGCGGCCTCCCTCCGTAGCTCCGGCAATGAGGCTGGGGCTCTGGCTCGCGAGGCAGAAAAAGCTACCTACGAAAAGCAACTGGCCTCCCTCAATGAATCCGTGACTAAGGCAGAAAAGAAGTACAAAGACTTCAACGCCTTCATGAAGACCAAGAAGATGGAGTTGGATGTACTCAAAGCCCGCACCGGGTCTCTGCGCAGCGAGTTGCTTGCGATGCAGGGTGGCGATGCTGCCTACGCTTTGCAGAGAGCCAAGCAGTTGGAAGATGAGGTGAAAAGCACATGCAGTCGTTTGGAGGCAGAGATGGAAGTGCTCCAACTGGATGAGGAAACCGCCAACTAATTCTTGCTACCCATGGTCAGAAAAATCATCACTTATGCTCTGTTGGGTTTGGTGGCTCTTTTTGTGGGCGGTCTTGTTTGTTCCAAGGATTTCCGGGATGAGTGCCGCATCATGTGGGCCGTGTTCACCCGTAACCAGGTGGCCAAGCTGGAAGCCCAGCTGGATCAAGGTGAACTTGCCCTCATGCGGGTAGATGAAGCCAAGGCCAAGGCTGAACAGCGCTTGCGCACCATCCGCGCCCTGCAAATGGATGTGGAGGTCAATCTTCGGCGCACCAAGGAAAAGGCGGAGGATTACCGCCGCAGCGGTAAGGAAGACTTGGCCTTGCGCAATGATGAGCAAGCCCGTTTCATGCAGCATCAATTGGATTCTTATGTGGGCTCAACCGAGCGTATCGCCCGCAAGTTGGAAGAGGTGAAAACCATCCGCATGCGCGCCAGAGAGGATGTGCGCCTGGCCCGCGAGCGCATAGCTATTCTCGAAACCGCCAAAAGCGCGTTGGATGAGGAAGGTATGGCCGATATGCTGCAAAAAGCAGAGCAGAATATCTCAAACCTGCAAAGTCATTGCAACAAGCTTGCGGCCGAGGTCGAAGTCTTGAATATGGAGGAGTGAGAAACGATAATAGCTTTCATCTATGTTGGAAAGCCTGTACTTTCTGGGAAGTGTAGGAAAGCTGCTCATCTTTAGCGCAGTCTTGGCCTTGCTGGCCATGGCTTTTGTGAGCCTTGCCAAGTTCTTGGGCTCCGTTATGGGGGCAGGCTCCTCGAGCACAAGCTCGGAAGAAACGGTGAACGGCGGTTGCTTTTTTGGTGTCATTCTGCTACTGGCGTTGGGCGGGCTTACCTTTGGTGCCAAGTACGCCTACACGGCTATTACGGCAGATTGCCTGAGTGAAGAACGCACCCTGGCCCGCGAAACGTACCAGGAAAGCGGCCCCATCTCTGTCTTGCAGAAGCATTATGGCTTGCTCTATCGCCACTATGAAGATTTGCAAGAGGATGTGGCGGCCAAGAAAGCACAATGCAGCTCACTGCGGCAGGAAATGGCCAACATGTCCGGCGCGGCTGCCAGAAACACCGTGAGGCAGCGTATTTCTGAGTTGGAAAAGGCGCAAGCCGGAAATAAACAGATGATCAATGGTATCGAGGAGCTTGCCGCCAAACTTTACTTCGCCCGCTATTTGGAAAATCTGGGTCTTAAGGTCAACCAATCGGAGCTGGAACAAGAAATCGGTCTGGCAGAAAAAAAGGTGGAAAAGAAATAATGGCTGTATAGAGTTATGTCCTTCCTTTCAACATTTATCAAATGGTTTCTCCTGATAGCCGTGGTCAGCATAGGCTATTTCGTATGGGAATTCTCGCAGAAGCAAGGCTCGCGCAAAAGTATCCAAAACGTGGAGAGTGTGGAAAGCCTGGCGCAAGATATTGACTCCCCCGTGCCGGCCAACAAGTACGTGAAAGCTCTCCGCTTTCCCAGTCTCAAGGCGCGCAGCGAGGAGCTGCGCCTGCTCTACAACCGCCGTGAGCGCGCCTGCGATATGGCTCAAGCCCGCTTGCAGAAGCTCTACTCCCGCAATCTTGTCTCCCGCTCTGCAAAAAAATGGGTGGAGCTGCGCTTGGACAAGGTGCGCGAGCTCAACGCAGGCTTGCTCTCGCAGTATAAAAACATCGTCGATTTTGCCGAGCGCCAGTATGCCAATGATATCGTGCGGCACGATTCGGCCGAAGACGAAGCCCGCGCTGCCCACTTCGAGGAGCAGAATGCTCGCCTCATGAAAACCGTTGAAGAACCCCTCTCCTTCCCTTAATACACACCTATCTTTCTCTCCGCTATCACAACTTGTGCGTTGGCTATTTTGGCTGCTTGCAGCTCTGCCAGATGATGAAGACGAAGGAGCGAGGTCTCCTTACATGGATTACCAAGTCCGGCCGCATTGACCGCGAACAGGTGGAAGATGACTTGCAGGAAATTGTGCGCCACTACCGCAACTATGGTTACCTGCGTGCGCGCATCGCCAAGGTGGAATACACGGACAACGGTGTGAAGACGGGTCGCCAGAAGCTCTCCATGAAAGTCTTCATCGAGGAAGGCCCCCGCTACAAGGTGCGCCAGGTGAGCTTTGGCGGTATCTCCGTCTATACCCCACAGGAGCTCGAGCCCGGC
>JAZTYM010000018.1:0-46054 GCA_045637025.1 Akkermansia sp.
GCCACCAGAAATCGAGATGGCCGAGCTCTTGGCATTCATGGTAAGCCCCTTGGAGCCCACTTTCAATTTTCCAGAAATCGTCAACCCGTTGGTCGTCAGCTTGGCGGCATCGCCCAGCTGCACATCGTCCGTCACATACACGGTGCCTGTGCCCGAGAGCGTGCCATTCATCACGCCGCCCGCCAAGGTGGCGGTATCAGCCACATTGAGCACAGAGCCCTTCTGCAGCTCGCCGCCATTCAAGGTAAACTTGCCCGTGTACTTGGCGCCACCCTTGATAGCAGCCGAGTCTGTGAGGGTGATGGCGTTGTCCACCGCCTTGCTCTTCAAGTCCAGCGTGCCGCCCTCGAGGGTGATATCACTCTCGCCAAAGGAATCCACGCCGCCCACGCTCACCGTGCCAGATTCGATGATGGTCTCGCCCGTGTAGGTGTTGCCATCATTCATCGTTACCTTGCCCTTGGGGCCAGCGGCGATGGTCACCTCCGTTTCCCCAGCAATCGCGCCAGACCACAGACCCGTCTTCTTATCGAACTTCGTCTTGAAGGTAAGAGACTTAGAAGGAGCAAGATACACTTCCCCTGGGGCAACCTCGCCTACAATCGTGACGGTGCCATCGCTCATTTGAACATTCGATTCGTTGGAGAATGAGGCTGCTTTCCCCTGTTCGTCGACCCAGCCCCCTGAACCAACTTGCCAAACAGCTTTCTTCGCATCAGTCCAGGTGAGAGTTTTATTGCCATCTGGAAGTGGCTCGTCAGGAAGTGGCTCGTCAGGCTTTGGCTCAGGCTCAGGTTCTTCGGGGCCTGGTGTAACTGGAGGCGTAACAGATGATCCTATGGTCCACACGAGGTCCATAGATTTATCGCTATGCTCAATCCATTCCAATTTATTGCCTTCACCTAAACCTGTAACAGCAAAGCCTTGTGTCCAATCATATCCATCATAAAACCCACCACTAAGGGAGGCGTCTGTCAATTCTTCTATGTGCAGAAGCTTGTATTGGCCTTTGCCTAAGGTCTCCGCCGTTTCCAATACTAAGGTTGCAGCGGAAGCAAATCGATAGCCAAGTAACACGGACTGTGCGGCTGAGAAATTGAGCGTCAGACAGGCATCCCGTGTGTTCGCTGATGAAACAACCAATTCGAGCGAACTTCCTTCACCAAGGTAAAGCGCGTTGGTGTTCATTACCGAAGGAGAAATGACTCGCATTTTATGAGTATCCGCGAAGAAGATACCAGATAAACCAGTCACATTCGTCATCTGGAATGTGCCACCATCCAAGATTAATTTAACATTGTGAGCAGAAATTGTGCCAAGAGTGGGTGAGAATCCAAGATCGAAGGTCGAGGTGGACAACCCACTACCAGATGAAATAATCAAAGAGGTATTATCCTTCATGCTGATACTCGATGTTTTGAGTATGGCCTTGTCTCGCACTTCTAATGAGCCACTATTTAAGTAAATACCATCCTCCACGATAGATGTTCGGGATGCTTCTAATTCTGCCGCTGTGACAGCGCCTGCCTGAGCGGCACCTTTAATTTGGCTTAAATCTTGTTGTGCATAAGCTCCAGAGAAGACAACTTTTCCTTTGTTTAACATCTCTGCAGAATACCAATCTGGCTCCTCATCAATGTTGTTTTGTGTGATGCCTATGCGCACTTCTCCACACGTGTATATAGGATCATACAATTCAACCGTTTTATTTTCATTGGCCGCAAAAAGCATATCATTGGCAACCTTATTGAAAGCACCATATCCAGATGCGATGCCTTGCAGATGATATGTTTTTCCATCTGTAATGTAATTTCCTCGAATGGTCACGGCATCGTTTCCATAGATTGCAAGGCCAAAATACGTAGTGAAGCCAGCTGAAAGATAGATGGCGCCGCCCATAGCACCTTTGCCGTAACCAGTGTATGAATAGCCGCCATCAGTAAATGCAGATTTACCCTCTTCTGTGGTCATGTCTGCCAAGGTATCTGCCTTCGCATAGTTTCCTGTGATTGTTACCGACTCATTACCTGAGAGATAAACAGATTCGGGCGCAGTGATAGCTCCGCCAAACGCAGCAACTGTACCAACGGCCGCATTGTTCTGAATCAATACGTTCTTACTATTCTGGATTTTAACGCTAACTTCATTAAGTATAACAGTATTATAGACGCCACCCAACGCCCCCCCGTATGCACGGCCATTGTATGCCAGCCCAAGATTATTCTCAACAATAACTTGACCTACATGATTCAGGCGCACGTCAGTCAGTAAGGTGCCTGATGCTGCAAGTTCAGTCGAATCGCACACGAAGGCATTTCCTTTGTATGTGAACTCTGAAACATTTGCAACTTCAAAGCGTTCGTCAATTGTTTGGGTCATGCCCTGTACGATATTGTTCTGAATTTGAATGGCTGAATTTTGAGTCGTGAACGCCTCATCATTACCAGTAATGGTGATATTGCCTAATAATCCATTACATATCTCCACATCTATTTCGCCACCAATCTCATTACCTTTGACTTCCAATGTCGAGAAGCCGTTAACAGAGCTGTAACCTTCGAGAAGGCCGCCGATGGCACAATCTGAATCGACATACAAGACATTGTCATTGAATGTGATGTGATTAACATCCGTCATCGCAAGGTCACCAAGCAGAGCATCTGTTTCCGAATTGATATAGTTTTCATTTGCGCAAAACTTATCAAAGTAAGAAATGGCAATATCGCCAGTCATTAAACAAGAATGGAAACCACCGTATGCTTCATTGCCAGAAACAGAAAACAATTTGCCGTGTTTATCCTTACTACCTTCGATAACCATGTCGGTATTGGAGATAGCACCATATCCGCTGGAGTGATTGAGGATGTTGTTATCAATCGCAAAGGTGTCGCTTATTCCAGTCGCGTACAGGGTTCTCGATATGCCACCGATATCATGAATGAGGTAGCCATCATGCACTGTGTTGCCAATAAACTTGACGCTGCCAACATTGGTAAATTTAGGTGTGGCACCATCAAACATCTGGTTTAGCATGATATTGCCAGAGAAGATGACTTCTCCACAATTTTCAAAAGTGATGTGTCCGGCGTAAATACCATTGTTAGTATTGGTGATGATGGCCTCAGCGCTTTCATGACCGTTTCCAGAGAAGACGATTCTATCACACTGATCAAACTCAGTGTAAAGAGGGGCATTGTACGTATCAAAAAGACGATTTACATTGCTGGAGAAGATGAGTTCATGAACTTTTTCGTAACGGCTGTGCGTATTGCGGAACAATGAGCCAACATTATTGGAAAACAATGCTGTACCAGATATATTCCGCACGTAGAACCCGCTGGTGTGGTCACCGCTCCACACGCTAGACTGAGCAGCCCACACAATACTACCATACTTGGCTGTATTATTGGTGAATGAGAGATTGACGAGATTATCAAACAACACCGAAACAGAACCGCTCAAAAACGCTCCGCTATCAGCGGTGTATCCACGGTTATAAGTGAATGAGGTGGAGTTTGTAACAGCTAAACTAAACGATACATCATCAACGCCATCGATAACACGGTTGTTGTTCGTTGCATCCTGAAGCGTACGTACATATTCGTAATCGATAGTTCCGTCCGCATTTTCCTTAGCGCTAGCGATGGTTACGAGTACGCGTTGCTGGCGGCTGTCGTTAATGACCATGTCACCAAAGTTGGTGAATATGGCTTTTGCCTCATCAGTGTCAGCCAAAATCCAGTAGCCAGGGGTTACAATGTTTCCCTCACTATCATATGAGGTGCATTGCCACGTCCTATCTCGACCACCACCATCTTCATTGATGTGCAGATTGTTCGTATATGTCGTTGAATTACCACAAGAATGGCTCAAATCTCGGCTATAAACATAACCATACCCAAAGAGAATCTGTTTGTCGTACCTGACCTCTTTTTGTGTTCCATCTGCCAATGTCAAGCTATATGAACCTTTACCTGGGTCTGTCCATAATGATTCCCATTCATACGTATCTGTATAGACATAGGAGCCATCGTCTAAGGTTTTTCTGGAACATTTATATTTGGCATAATATCCAGGCTTGTACGAATCACCACGAATGGACAAATCGCCATACGACGGAGAAACCGTATACAAAAAAGCAAATGCAGCAAGAATAGCGCGACGCAATGAAACGGGAATGTGTAATTTCATAATGAAAAGGGGGTCAATAAATAGAAACTGCCAAAATTATCCTACTTTATTGAGTAAATACACCTCAACGTGCGTGATGTAAAGCTAAATCCTCTCCATCGGATAGAAATGAAAGTTGCAAAATTAAATGCGACACCATGAGGGCACAAAAAGCCCCGCCTTTTGGCGGGGCTGAGAGGGTAAATAAAATGTTAGACGAGAGTAGGCGAACTTAATGAGCATCGAGCCAATTATCGGCCGTGTTGGCCTCGACCTCGAGCGGGACATTGTGGGGGAGCAGCATGGCCGAGCGCATGGCCGCGGTGATGCGGGGGAGGAGTTCGTCTTTTTCCTCGCGGTGGAGGTCGAAGAGGAGTTCGTCGTGAATCTGCATGATCATGCGCGAACGGTAGCCACGGAGCAGCTCAGCCACGCGAATCATGGCGATTTTAATCATATCTGCCGCACTGCCTTGGATGGGGGTATTGATAGCGGTGCGCTCGGCAGCGGCGCGGAGGTTGAAGTTGGCGCTATTCAAATCTGGCAGGGCACGGCGGCGACCACACAGGGTTTCGGCATAGCCGCGCTCGCGGGCGTCAGCCACGAGTTTATCCATGCACTCCTTGACCCCGGGGAACTGGGTGAAGTAGCTATCAATGAGGGCGGCAGCTTCTGCGCGCGGGCAATCCAGACGCTGGGAGAGGCCAAAGGCGGAGATACCGTAGATGATACCAAAGTTGACCGTTTTGGCGGCGCGGCGCATGTGAGAGGTGACCGCGCTGCGGTCCACGCCGTAGATGCGGGCGGCGGTCTCGGCATGAATGTCTCTGCCGCTGGTGAAAGCAGCAATCATGGCGGGGTCGGCAGAGAGGGCGGCCATGAGGCGCAATTCAATTTGGGAATAGTCTGCCGAGAGGATGCAGAACTCCTCATTACGGGCCACAAAGGCCTTGCGGATGAGGCGCCCGGCATCCGAGCGCACGGGGATATTTTGCAGGTTGGGATTTTGGGAGGCCAAGCGCCCGGTGGCGGTGACCATCTGCAACAGGGTGGAGTGGATGCGGCCATCTGCGGGGGAGATGAAGCGCGGGAGCGCATCCAGATAGGTGCTCTTGAGCTTGGCCATCTCGCGGTAGCTCAAGATATCTGCCACAAGAGGCTGGGAGGGGGCAAGCTTGCGCAGGGTTTCTTCATCGGTCACATACTGGCCACCCTTGGTTTTCTTGGGTTTATCCAGCAGTTTCATTTCACCGAATAGCAAATCGCCCAGTTGCTTGGGGGAATTGAGATTGATGGGGCGCCCCACCGCGGCATCGATACGCGCTTTCACGGTCTCGACTTGCTCACCGAGGGCTAGGGAGCTTTCCATCAGCTGCTGTGGCTCCACGCGCATACCCTCTGCCTCGATGTCAGCCAAAACAGGCAGCAGGGGGAACTCAATGTCGCGCATGAGCGCCATCTGCCCCTGCTCTTCCAGCTGAGCCGCCAGCACATTGGCAAGGCGCAGGGTCACATCGGCATCTTCTGCGGCGTAATCGGCCATGGTCTCAACCGGCACGGCTGCGGTGTCCATCTCCTTGCCCGCGATTTCTTCCAAACGCACGGTGCGATACTGCAGCAGGGATTCGGCCATGTCGTCCATGCCATGGCGCAGCTCGGGGGACAAGGCCGCATGCGCCAGCATGGCATCAAAGAAGGGTCCATTCACCTGCACGCCTGCGGTGCGCATGACTTTGAGGTCGAACTTGAGGTTCAAGCCCACTTTTTCAGCCGTGCTTGCAAAGGCCGCACGGAAGGGCTCCAAACACTCTGGAGAATCAACGGGGACGTAGTAGGCCTCGTGCTCTTGCAAGCAGAACGACATGCCGAGCAGGCGGTCCTGCAGGGCGTCTAAGCCCGTCGTTTCTGTGTCGAACGCCCAGCGCGGGGCGGCCTCGAGGCGGGCAGCCAACGCGGCGCGAGCCTCTGGGCTTTGCACGAGCTCGTAGCGGTGGGGGGTGGTGTGGATATCGGCGAGCGTGGGCGTTTCGAAGAGAGCGAGCTGCACAGGTCCGGCATCCTGAGCAGCAGAGCCCCCCGCGGCAGCGAAGAGTTCACCCATGTCGGCATCTGGCGTCCCTAGGCGTTTTTCTAAGCCCTTGAACTCAAGCTCGCGGAAGATGCGGAGCAAGGCTGCAGTGTCAAACTCTTGGCGTTTGCATTCATCCAAGGACAAGGGAACGGGAGCATCGCGGCGGATGGTGGCAAGCTCATAGGATAAGCGTGCGTTCTCGGCATTTTGCTCAATTTTCTCTCGCATTTTGCCTTTGATTTCAGCGGTATGCTCCAGCATGTTGTCCACGCTGCCGAATTGGGCAATAAGCTTGCGCGCTGTCACAGCCCCCACACCCGGGACACCTGGAATGTTGTCGGAGGAATCCCCCATCAAGGCTAAGATATCAATAATCTGGGCGGGGGTCTGGATGCCCCATTCGCTGAGGAAATCGGCTTGGTTCACCACCTCAAAATCGGCACCTTTTTTGCCGGGTTTGTGGAACGAGCACGTGGGCGAGAGCAGCTGACCTAAATCCTTGTCCAGCGAGACCATGTAGCTGTGAATGCCGCCGCGTTCATCGGCCAGGCGGGTGAAGGTGCCAATCAAATCATCTGCCTCGAAGCCTGGCACACGCACCACGGGGATGCGCATGGCGTTGAGGATTTCGATAATCCACGGGATGGAATCGCGCAACTCTTGGGGCATAGCTTGGCGGTTGGCCTTGTACTCGGCGTAGCGTTCGTGGCGGAACGTGGGGCCGGAGGGGTCAAGGCATGCGACCACATGCGTGGGTTTTTCTTTTTCCAGCAGGGAGAGCACCGTGTTGCAGAAGCCAAACATGGCAGAGGTGTTGAGCCCCGCAGAATTGCGCATGGGCGCATTGATAAATGCATAAAATGCGCGGTACATCAACGCCATGCCATCAAGTATATACAGTGTCTCCATCGGGCTCAGATGATACCATCCCGACCACCTGCTGGCAAGACCCAATTTGCAAGGGCCGCTCAAGACTTAGCGCAAGCGCTATGGGCACGAAGCTTGCGGGAGATGAGGCGATCTAGGCTAAATGCGCCGCCCCCCGTGCAAAGCAAGGTGCCATAGCACACCAAGTACAGCAAAGGCAGCTCTACCTGCGCCCACGTGGCATCGCGCTCAAACACAAAGACGACTACCCAAAAATTGAACACGAGCACCAAGGCCGACAAGCGACTCAAGAAGCCCAACATCAGGGTCACGCTGCACACGCATTCGGCAAAAGCACAGAGAAAGAGAGAAAGTGTAGCCCCCACGCCCAAGGGATTCATCCACGCAGCCCCCTGCCCTTGGCACAGCATCAGCATCTTGGGTATACCGTGTGTCAGCATCATGATGGATACGGCCACACGCAGGAACAGGATACCGATGTGGTATTGATATACCCACGGCGTCAACACAAGGGAACAGGGAGTCTTCATCTCCTGAACAGACTCTCCTCAGGCGCTTGTCTGTTGACAAACAATCAGAAATGGTAGGCCACTCATGCCCACGCCGCGCTTATCGGCGGCGCTTGGACTTGAGGGGGCGCTTCTTGAGCTCTCGGATTTCGCCACCGCGCTGGCGCAATCGCTGCGGTTCGGGGCGCTTGAGGCGCAATTTGACGCGGTGACGCCAGCCGCCAGACCATGTGCGCACGCGGATGGTAGAGAAGCGGGAGCTATCCGTCTCGTGACCAGCGCCTGCGGGCGAGGGAGTGGGGGCATCTTGGGCATTCCAATGAATCTTTTGCACCAGCTCGTCAAAACGCTGCTGCGGAGTGGGCTCTGCAGGCACCACGGGTTCCTCCACCACGGGAGCAGGAGCATCTACCGCGGGTTGTTCGCCAGCAGGTGCTTCTTGCGGGGCTACGGGGGCATCTGCCGCAGGCTGCTGAGGCTCGGGCTGCGGTTCAGGCTGAGGTTCTGGCTGCGGAGTGGGCGCATCAGCGGGAGCGGGTGCTGGAGCAGGCTCTGTGCCCTCTGCCGCAGGCGCTTGCTCAGCAGCAGGCTCGGGCTCGGCAGGCGTCTGCACGCTGGCATCAGCTTGCTGCTGGCTGACCTCTTGCTCACGCGCGGCAAGGATGCGCTCCATCTCGGGATCTTCCTTGCGGAGAATGGCGGCCTCCTCATCAGGCTTCACCTCTGCCACCAAGTCCACACCAGGGGCTTTGGCGTTGTCGGGGTGGTTGCGCAGGTAGTTTTCAAACTCGGGGTCGGGCTCGGCGCCGTTGTTGATAGCGCGGTCGTATGCGCGAGCAGCATCAGGAATCTGCGCCATTTCGGCATAGAGACGCGACATGTTGTAGTGCGCATCGCCGAGGGTTGGCTTGAGTTTCACCGCTGCAGCAAAGTGCTTGAGAGCGCGTTCAAACTGGCCATCCACACCTTCGATGTTGGCCAAGTAGAAGAAGGCTTCGGCGTTGCCGGGGTCCAATTCCACGGTGCGCATGAACATCTTCTGGGCCTCGGGCATCTTATCCAAACGGTAGTAGCAAATACCCGTCAGGTAGTAGGTGATGGCCAAATCCGGAGCCAAGCGCGAGGCGCGTTCCAAATAGGCTACGGCCTCATCGCATTTGTTGCGGTAGAGCAAAATCGTGCCCAAATTGACCAAGCCAGCAACGTGATCGGGCTGGCAGTCATACAGCGTGCGGTACAATTGCTCGGCTGAGGTGTAGCGGCCCTTGGCAAAAGCCTTCCCCGCCAGAGTGGCGAGTGTTTCTACCTCCAAGCTACGGCGCACGGCATCCACTCCCTCCGTGCCAGAGCTCAAGCTCTCCACGGCAGCCGTTTTCACAGAGTCCATGATGCGGCGTTCGGCATCTGTCAGGTCCAGCGTGCTTTCTTCCTCCAGCTTTTTGAGGGCAATCAGCATGGCCGGATCCTGATTCTTAATCTGCATGTAGGTTTCAACAAGCAGCTTGCGTCCTTCTTCCTGCATGGCGAGCGTGCGCTTTTGCTTGGCAATCACATCACGCAGCAGTTTATTTTCTTCTGCCAAGGCAGGGTCTACCACGGGTTGATCAGCCTTCGATTGCAGGTCGGCCTCCAAATTATTCAGACGCTCCGACAACTCAGAAATACGGCGACGATAGCCCATGTTTTCGTCGTAAATGCCGCTCATTTCATCGCGCAGGCGGTTGGCCTCGTTGCGGGCATCATCGAGCTGCTGGGCAAGAACGGCCTTTTGGTCGTCTGAGCCCGCCTGCATCGATTCAAGCTGAGCCACTTTTTCCTGCGCAGCCTTGAGCTGCTCTGCCAAGGTGAGATTCTGGTCCAAGAGAGCCTTGGTTTTCTCAGGGCTGTTGAGCTCGACAATGGCGCGGAGTTGTTCATTTTCGGCCTTCAGGGCATCGCGTTCGCGGGTGACGCGCTCCAACTCAGCCTGCGTTTGGGCCAGCTTGCCTTCCAGCTCTGCGGCACGAGCTTCGGCATCTTGGCGGGCCTGCTCAGACGCACGATACTTGGCTTCCAGCTCGGCCAACTGTTGAGAAAGAGCATCCACGACGCGATTGCCAGCGGCTCGCTCAGTCTTGATTTGCTCCTGCAGCTGGTTGTAGCGGTCCTCGTACATCTTTTTGTCCAGCAGGGCCACATTGAGCTTCTTTTGCGAGTCAAGGAAGCGTGTATTGAGCTCCTTGTATGCCTCAGCCATGCGGCGGCACTCTTCCTGCGCACGAGCCAAGGCGTTGTACATATCCTTGTCACTTGTCTCGTAATCAGGCAAATCCACTGGCTTAAAATCTGTCTGGTAATCCACTGGCACGGCGGGCTTGGGGCGATTCGGGAGCTCCAACCCGCTCATATCCGTAGCCAGCGGCTTGCCAGGCTGGCGTCCAGTGGGGATGGGCGCCTCTGCCGCCTTGCGGCGATAGTCGGCCAAATTGTCGGCCAAGATGCGGCGGCGGGTCGCAACCAAATTGGACTTCCAATGCGGGAAATCGCGCACAATGACTGCCAGCACTTTTTCGGCTTGCTGACCTTTGCGCAAGGCCGCATTGTAGTTCTGCTGAGAGGCCAGCATCTCAGACTCCTTGCACAGACGATAGGCTGTAAGATAATACTCACCAGGGTCTTGCACCACGGAACGCCGAGCGGCGCTCTGAGCATCTGCTGGGCCGGCTGCCGCTTGTCCACCCCGCAGAGTAGCTGCATTCTGAGCCTGCATGGGAAGAGCTTGGCTCAGGGCAATTGCTGCCATTATCAACGCTGTCTGGGTGGTGGTAAATTTCATGGAAAACAGGCATCATGATAGCTATTTTGTCTGGCAAAGCAAGCTCAAAGTTTGCCACCACAATCAGTATCTGATGGAGTATGACACGTCCATCGCCAGAAGTGTGCATGAGCCCCGCTTTCTCCACAAAAACACCCCGCAGGAAACATCCTGCGGGGTGTCTGAAACGTGATTGTGAATCCGCTTTAGCGGGAGTACAATTCGATGATGAGCTGTACGTTCACGATGGGAGCAATCTCCTCCACGGAGGGGATGCGAGCCACCTTGCCGCTGAGCTTAGCGGTGTCAACTTCCAACCAATCCGGGGTGGTGGCATTGGCGGTAAGTTCCACGAAGCGGTTGGCAAGAGCCTGGGAGCGAGCCTTAGCGGCCACGCAAATCACATCACCGGGCTTGCAGCTGTAGGAGGGGATGTTCACCTTCTTGCCGTTCACCGTCACGTGACCGTGAGACACCATCTGACGAGCAGCGGCGCGGGTGCTGGCAAAGTTGAGGCGGTAGATGATGTTGTCGAGACGGAGCTCCAGAAGTTGCAGGAGGATGTCACCCGTCACGCCACGGCGACGGCTAGCTTCCTCATAGTACTTGCGGAACTGACCTTCGAGCACACCGTACATGAAGCGGAGCTTCTGCTTTTCGGCAAGCATGATGCCGTAGTCAGACTTCTTCTTGCGACCAGCGCGAGCACCGTGCTGACCCGGAGGGAAAGGACGACGGGCAAAAGCCTTGCTGGCACCGAAGAGCTCAACACCAAAACGGCGGCTAATCTTAGCGGTAGGACCTGTATAACGAGCCATAATCTTGTGTAATCTTTCTTAGTTAAGGTTGTTAATGATTAGGCGCGACGAGCCTTGGGAGGACGGCAGCCATTGTGGGGGATGGGAGTCACATCAGCGATGGAGGAAATCTCCAAACCAATGGTCTGCACGGCACGCACGGCGGATTCACGACCGGAACCCGGGCCCTTCACACGAACCTCGACCTCCTTGAGGCCGTGGCCCATGGCCTGACGGCAAGCGTCCTGGCACACAACCTGACCAGCGTAAGCGGTGCTCTTGCGGCTGCCCTTGAAATTGAGCTTACCAGCGGAGGACCAGCCAATCACGTTACCCTTGAGGTCGGTCACGCTCACGACGGTGTTGTTGAATGTAGAGGAGATGTGCACGATACCAGTCGTCACATTCTTGCTGCCCTTAGCCTTGAGGATCTTGACCTTGTCCTCGTCATCGGCAAGACCGAGCTCAGCAAAGATATCGCGGCGAGCCTCGGGCTTCTTCTGCTCAGCAACAGGAGTCTCCACGGCGGGAGCAGCCTCTGCAGCCACAGTTTCCTTCACTTCTTCCTGGATGGTTTCTTCAGCCATTTTCAGTATCTTCTTTTAAGTGGTTCTTGCTAATTACTTCTTGGCGCCAACAGTCTTCTTGCGGCCCTTGCGGGTGCGGGCATTGGTGCGAGTGCGCTGACCGCGAACGGGCAGGCCCTTGCGGTGACGGATGCCGCGCAGACAGTTAATGCTGGTCAGACGCTTGAGAGCAAGCTGCTTCTCACGACGAAGGTCACCTTCGATGAGGATGTTGTTGCTCGTAATCGCCTGTACAATCTTGGTCAATTGTGCGTCGGAGAGAGTGCCGGTGCGCAGGTCGGGGGAAATACCAGCCTGCTCCAACACTTTCTTGGCCGTGGAGGGCCCAATGCCATAAATGTAGCAAAGGGAAGCCTCTACGCGCTTCTCATTGGGTATTTCGATACCAAAAAGACGTGCCATGGTGGTGTGTTCTCTTTTATTCTTATTGTTGATGCGCTGCCTGCCGGCGGCGCGGAAGTCGTGCAGCGACTATACCCTTCTTTTCTCTTTTTGCAAGACAAATTTCACAAAAAATTACAACTTTGGATAAATTTGGGTTTTTAGATACTACAATGACATGAGGGGGTGCGGGGTTAGCGGCTTAAAACTCGGGCATGGGGCGCAGTGGGGGCGCGGAACGCGTTTCGCGCTTGGCGGCAGCAGATTGGCCAGTGTAAGCAGGCAGAGAGGAAGGGACAAAAGCTGCCGCGGAGCTAATCTTCTCCATGGGCACAAAGATTTCGTCTTCCTCGATGAACTGGGAGCGGGGATCGCTCTCAGACCAGAGGAGGCGGAGCCACCAGTTAGATTGGGTATAGACCGTTGTCGAAGCGATGCGGTAGCCAGGTTTATCCACCACAATGCCCAAATCCTTATCCTGCTCAATGGTCGTGGTGACAGGGGTCTTACCCTCGATAGGCTTACCATTGATGGTGACATTGGCGCCTTCTGGCTGAGTATAGATAGTAATCTCCTTGGTACCGTAGCAGGAGCCCAAGCCAAGCACAACAAAAGCAGCAAAAAGATGCAAGCAACGCTTCTTCATGCGCAGCAATGTACCCCAGCGCGGCAGCAAGAGCAAGAAAAAACTGAGCCACAGAGCAAGGGTACCCAACAAATAAGAGAATTTGAATCTTGCGCACGCGCGTGAAGTATGGTAAAAAGGAGGTCATGATAAGCAAACTGGTCGTAGAAGGTTTTACAGTATTCCCCAAGAAAGAATCCTTCTCGTTTGTACCTGGGCTCAACATCATCGTGGGCGGCAATGATTCTGGTAAAAGCCACCTGATGAAGCTGTGCTACGCACTCAGCAAATGGAGCAGCGGTGGCACCCGGCGAGAGCTACCAGAAGTATGGGCCGAAGAGAAGCGTCTGCGGCGAGATTTGCTGCGAGTCTTTGGCACGCGCGATTTGACGGGGCTGACTGCCCGCAACCGCGGCAACGGAGAAGCCGCGGTGCATGTTTCCATGCAGGGCGACAAAGCGCCGCTGGGCACCGCAGAGTTGGCATTCAACTTCCGCGCCGGACAAGAAGAAAATGGGCTGAGCATTGCGAGCATGCCCTCACGCTTCCTGCGCGAAAACGCCGTCTTCATCTCCCCGCGCGAAGTTCTTTCCATCTACCCCTGCTACATGCAAGCAGGCAAGCGCTACCCCGAGCTGCTTGATTCTGCGAGTTGGGAACTGTGCCGAGCCTTGGAAGAAGAACCCGGCCAAGTTTCCGTGGCAGAGGGTTTGCAACAAGTCATCCGCCAAGTAGAAAAACTACTCAATGGGCATTTACTGCGCCTCAACGGGAGATTTTATCTCAAGCGCCCGAACCAAGAACCCCTTGAGCTGAACTTGGTGGCAGAAGGCTTCAAGCGCATCGGCACCTTGGGGCTTCTCATCGGCAATGGCACCATCCGCCCTGGCACCTCGCTCTTCTGGGACGAACCCGAGATGAACCTGAACACCACCCACCTGCCCCTGCTTGTGAACATGATGATGGGGCTGAGCCGAGCGGGGGTGCAAATCATGCTCACCACGCACAGTCTCTTCCTGCTGCGCGAGCTCATCATCCAGCTGGCGGAGCGCCGCAACCAGCACCTGAGCCGCCGATTCTTCGGCATGCAGCCCCCCTGCTCCAGCCAATCGGGCGTGCGCACCTCGGTTGGCAACACCCTCGAAGAAATCGACCACATCGACAGCCTCGAAGCGGAAATGGAACAAGCTGACCGCTACCTGAACATGAGCCCTCAACCCTTCGCCTGATTCTGCCCGTGTTCCAAACAGGTACCAGTTGTGTAGAGGGGCTTCACCGCTTCAATTTCGAGGCCGGATACTATGTATGCCGCTTCGAGTGCTCCCCCTTTTACTCCCGCGAGGCACAAAACTTTTGCAATGGCTGCAAAGAAATGGATTTTGTGCTCTACCACCCGGGCAAAAAAGAACTTTGGCTCATTGAGGTCAAAGACTACCGCTTCAACGCGCGCCCCAAGGTACGCGAACTCGTCGAGAAACTTTGCCGCAAGGTGAGAGACTGTCTTTTTCTGCTGCGCACTGCCGCCCTTTGCGCACCCGAAGAAGAGCCCGCCGAAGGCATCAGCCTGCGAGACATAGCGCGCATGAGCCTCCAAGCCAAGCGCATACGCGTTGCTTTCACCATTGAACTGGGGCGCACAGGTCTTTTCCCGCCCAAGAGCTTGCTGGCGACCATCAAGGATTTGCTCTACCGCCACATCCGATTCATCGACCCCGACATGCTCTGCCTGCCCATCACCGAATCGGGCGGCATAGGGCCATGGACGATTACACCAGCTGGCAACGAGCACTCCACACGAGTCCAAAAGCGCATCGAAGAAGCCCGCCTCGCCCGCGAAAAAGAAGAACAACTCGCAGCCGAGCGTGCGCGCCACCAAGAAAAACTAGCCCGCAAGAAAAAGGCAAAGGCCCGCAAATCCAGCATCCCCCTCTGGAAACAACGCGCCCAAGAACGCGCAGAAGGCAAAACAGGGACACATGCCGACCGCGTCAAAACACACCGCGCAGAATAACCCACCCTACCGCTCAAGCAAAAAAACATGTTGGACCACCTATTCCCCAGCCTATTGCTCATGGGGGCGTTTTGCACCCCGTTGATGGCGTTGAACATCACCGAAACCACCATCAACAACAAGCAAATCACCATCACCTTCGATGAAGCCATCTCGGCTGCAGATAGTGAGCTCGCCGGGTTTGAGGTGGCAGACAAGCGCTACGGCCGATTCACGCCCGCCCAAGCAAGCGCTCAGGGCCATAGCGTAACCCTGTGCTATGAAAGCCATGCCTCTGTCCAAGAACAAAAAAAGAACGTCGTCTGGCGCTACAAAGGGGTTCCCGACCAATTAGCACCAGGCGCGCCTGCATCCCTGCAATCTTACACAGGCGAGCTAGACTTCAAAGCTGTGCCGCTGGGCCAATACCCTGCCGTGGGCAAGGTTTACATTGCCTGCGTGGGCGATAGCATCACCCACGGCTATGGCATTGGCGACACGCAAAGCCGCTACCCAGAGAACTTGGGGCGGCTGCTGGGCGAGCGCTTCCACGTGGGGCGTTTTGGCAACTCTGGCAAGACCGCGGGCAAGTGCCAACCCGGACGCTGGTACGGCGAGCAAGTTGAATACACCCAAGCGCTCGATTTCAAGGCCGATGTGTATATCTGCAACCTCGGCATCAACGACACCAGCGACACGTGGTGGAACCCTCACGTGAGCAAAGAAGGATATGCCACCCTGATTAAAGCATTCCAAGGGCCTCAGCGCTCCACCGTGGTGCTGTGGGGCAGACTGGGACCGGATTTTCGCGGCAAGCCGGGCAAAAAAGCCTACCCTGGCAATGTGTTCAAAGGATACGATTTCTCCCCGCGAGACAATGGAACAGCTAAAAACCGCTTGGCCATGGAGCGTATCATCGCCAAACTGGCGCGCCAATACAACTGCCCCACCATGGACGCCTACACCGGCATGGCCAAAGAACCTGAGCTGTACAAAGTGGATGGACTGCACCCCACCCCTGCTGGTGCAGCCAAACTAGCACTCATCACCTATGATTGGTTGTCCAAACCCTATCATCTCAAGCCGAAAAAATAGCCACATGAACACACCCCTTTTTCTGGCCGCTTGCGCCGCCATTCTGGCTTGCTGCGCACCCCCAGCTGCCGCAGATGCCCGTCTCCCCGAGTTGGCTCGCCAACAAATCGGAGTCACCATTGAATACGACCCCGCCTATGTGGTGCTGCCCTACCCAGGGGGCGATGTACCGATGGACCGCGGCGTCTGTACCGATGTCGTCATCCGCGCGTTCCGCGGCATCGGCATCGATTTACAAAAGGCCGTGCACGAGGACATGAAAAAGAACTTCTCGGCCTACCCCCGCAACTGGGGACTCAAGCGGCCAGACAAAAACATAGACCATCGCCGGGTCCCCAATCTGCGCACCTATTTCAAGCGGCGAGGGTGGGAGCTCCCCCTCACCCAAAAAGCGGCGGATTATCACCCGGGAGACATCGTGACATGCACCGTGGCGGGAAACTTGCCACACATCATGATTGTAAGCGACCGCCGTGCGGCGGACGGCACACCGCTCATCATCCACAACATAGGCGCGGGCACGGAAGAAGAAGATGCGCTCTTTCTCTTTCCCCTCACCGGGCACTACCGCGCCAAGTGAACTCAGGTTCGGCTTGCACTGAACGCAATTTTGTTGTAAGCTAAGCGGCGTTATGTGGACCGGCAGATTTTCTCAAGCAACGGCAGACCTTGTTTTACAGTACGGCGAATCCATCTCCTACGACTGGAAGCTGTACCGGCACGATATTGCGGGCTCTATCGCCCACGCCAGAGCCCAGCTCAAGGCTGGTATGCTCACGCAGGAAGAATTCGATGCGATTGAGAGCGGGCTCAAAGGCATCTTGGCAGATATCGAAGCAGGCAACTTCCAATGGAGCATCAAGCTGGAAGATGTGCACATGAACATCGAAAGCGAGCTCACACGCCGCATCGGCGCACCCGGCGCCAAGCTGCACACCGCCCGCTCCCGCAACGACCAAGTGGCCACCGACACCCGCCTGTATTGCCGCGCAGAGATTGACTCCACCATGCAGCTCTTGCAGGACATGCAGCGCGCCCTCGTCCTCAAAGCAGAAGAGTACGCCTCTATTCGTATTCCCGGCTACACCCACCTGCAGCGCGCCCAACCCGTCACCATCGGGCACCACCTGTTGGCATACGTAGAAATGCTGGGGAGAGACTACGACCGCTTGGCTGATTGCCGCCGCCGTGTCAACGTGTCCCCCCTCGGCTCCGGCGCCATTGCGGGTTCCACCATCAACTTGGACCGCTGCGGCATCGCTGAGGAATTGGGCTTCGACGCGGTCACCGAAAACTCCATGGACGCCATTGCCGACCGCGACTACATCATGGAAACCCTCTTCTGCCTCTCCCTCATCGGCACACACCTGAGCCGCATGAGCGAAGACTTGGTGCTCTGGAGCAGCGCTGAGTTTGGCTTCTGCACCCTGTCGGATGCCCACACCACGGGCTCCAGCCTCATGCCCCAGAAGAAGAACCCGGACGTGTGCGAACTCACCCGTGGCAAGAGCGGGCGCTTGTACGGCAACTTGGTCAGCGTGATGGTGGCGGTGAAGGGTCTCCCCCTCACCTACAACCGCGATTTGCAAGAAGACAAGGAACCCCTCTTCGATTCCTTTGAAACCATCAGCCTAGCGCTGCGAGTCAACACTGAAATGGTAGCAGCCATGCGCATCAACCCCGATCGCTGTGCCGCCGCCGTGGCAGACCCGCTCCTCTTGGCCACGGATTTGGCAGATTATCTCGTGCGCCGCGGCGTTCCCTTCCGCCACGCACACGAGCTAGTAGGCAAAGCCGTAGCGGTTGCGGTAGGCAGCAACACACCGCTCAACGAGCTGACCCTGCAGCAATTCCGCGATATTTCGCCCGAATACGCCGAGGATGTGCACAGCGTCTTCAACCTTGACCGAGCCTTCCAACTGCGCACCAACCCGGGCGCGCCCAACCCAGACAACACAGCGCGCCGTATCGCTTTCTGGAAAGCCAAACTCGGCTAATTCTCCCCTCCAAAGGCTAGCTTCGGCTAGCCTTCTTTTTTGCCGCATCCCCCCGCACGAGCACGTGGGCTTTGCAGTCACAAAATAACACACTAGATACGTACTTTCAGCTTGCAATGCAGCAGGGTGCTCTATATACTCCCCGCATGGAATGGAACGACAGCTTCATGAACCTTTTCAGGAATGCGGTAGAACGCTATCACGAACGCCCGCAGACAAGCATAGACCGCTTTTTCCTGCCTGAAGAGGTGAAATTTTTGGCCGACATGGGGTATCAGCCCGCCGAAATGCACGCGTATGTACAGGAATATGCGTTGAAAGGCGACCCCAGTCCCTCCACCATTCTGCTGATAGCCGCTGCACGTCGTTCGTTCTTCCTGACTCAGCTGCGCGGCATCTCGGGCAATGCACGCCCAGTGCGCGCTATTGACTTGCCCGCCGACACAGAGGATTTCCAAGAAATCCCCTACTTACCCCGCATCATCAGCAAAGCCACCGCCAAATTGTTCGGCACGCTGGATCCTGAAATCATGTACTATGATGAAAAGGACCGCAAGTTCCTGCGCGAGCATGGCAATATACACCCAGCTGATTTCTTGTACCTGACATGGAATGCCCACGGCGACAAGCAGAAGATGGTATCCGCCGTGCTCAACGCCATCCGCACGGCGCAGCAACAAGCATCTCCCGCTACGCCTCCGCCTGCCAAGCCCGAGCCCGCTCCGGCCATCCAGCGCGAATTCAACCTTGAATAAACACGACCATGCCCCGCTCAGAAGACCGCTACGAGCCCTATGATGAACGAGTCTCTTCCGAGCCGCAACGCAGGGCGCTTGATGCCATGTCGGAGGACTTGGTGCGCAAGCTTCACGCCATGGTAGCCGAGCAAGAAGCCCGAGCCCACGCATTTGCCGCAACGCAGCATTCGCTGTCATCCTTGCCAAAGCTGCAACCCCTCCCAGAGCAGCGTTTCCCTGAGCAGCACGCCAGCACCCCGCAGATGCCACCAGTGCAGGCCACCACGCCCCACAGGAGCACCATTAGCAACGGCCCGCGCATCTCCCAATACCAAAAGCAAAAAAAAGCGGCACGAGCAAACACTGGAGCCCCTGCTGATTGGGATACACAGTTCGACAACATCCCAGCACCGACTCCCGCTCAACCTAGCAAAGAAAAAGGCTGTGGAGCGGGCACCATCATCACCTGCATCATCATTTTCCTCATCATTTTACGCAGCTGTAGTTAATTTTCATCATTCTGGCATACCCCTATCAACATGACAAGACACTCGCTCATTACCCTTGCGCTCTGTGGATGCACCATGGGAATCGTGCTCCCAGCCTGCAACAACGAAAAAGATTCCACGTTGCAGGCAGAAAACGTGGGCATCAAGGTTTTTTACATCAAAAAGCAAACTGTCACAGACACGGGTGACTGGTTCGGCTACCTGCGTGGCAAGAATGACACCGATATTCACCCTCGCGTCTCCGGATTCCTCATCTCGCAAGAGTACAAGGATGGCCAGTTTGTGAAGAAAGGTGACATTCTCTTCAAGATTGACCCCGAGTTATTTGAAGCCGAGCTGGCACAAGCCAAAGCCAATCTACAGGCGGCAGAGGCCTCCCTCACATCCGCCAAAGCCTCCTGCGAGCAATACCGCCGAGACGTGGAGCGCTATGAGCAACTCATCAAAACAAGCGCTGTATCAGAAAAGCAGCTCACGGATGCTCGCCACCAGCTGCGTGCGGCCGAGGCCAAGGTCAAATCCTGTGAAGCCAGCATCGAGCAAAACAAAGCATCTGTTGACAAGGCACAAATCAATTTAGACTACACCATCGTGCGGGCGCCGTATGACGGTGTGGTCAGCACGGCCTTGGCCTCTCGCGGCGATCTCGTCGGCGAAAGCACCAAGCTCGCCAATATCTCCGCCATCAACCCCATCCGTGTGGACTTCTCGCTGAACAGCGATACGCTCGTCAACTCCTTCCGCAAATACGGCAAGGTTCAATCCGCAAAAAAAGACGCCTCCCTCACATCCCCCAATTTTGACCTGATTTTGGAAGATGGCAGCACCCATCCCTACAAGGGCACCCTGCTCTCCATGGAAAGCAAAGTTGCCACCACAGGGTTGATTGATGTGGAAGGTGAGATTGAGAACCCCGACATGTTGCTGCGAAGCGGCATGCCCGTGCGCGTGCGCATCCCGCTGGCCACCAAGGAGGCACTGCTTGTACCGCAAGAGGCTATTCGCACCGTTCTGCGCAATAATTTCATCATCGTGGTGGATAAAAACAGCATCCCCCACACCGTGCCAGTGATTCCTGATGGCAGCTACGATGTTACCATCACAGAAGAAGATGGGTACACCTCCACCCAAAAACTGGTAGCCATCAAGGCATACTCCCGCCCGCTGGAAGATTATTTCCGCGAGTTTGGGTATGAGGACGCCGCGCAAGTGCCGGTGGTCGCAGATAAAGAAAATGGCGTACGCGCCATGAATATCTCCTCCGCCAACAGCCGCATGGCCAAAGGTGACACCAGCCCACGCGGCACGATTAAACAAGAGAAATTCACCTTCCGCCGCACCCTCACCGCCACGGAAAAAGCCGCACTTGAGCAAGCCAAGGCACCTGCCAAAGCAGCCACCAACGTGGCCGCCAGCCTGCCACCCTTCCCCGTGGAGGTCATGCCGCTTGTCAAACAGGACGTCTCCATGCAAAATGAGTGGTTTGGTACCCTCCGAGGCCAAGAGGAAACGGACATCCGCCCCAAGGTGAGCGGATTTATTCTGACTCAAAACTTCCGCAATGGCACACTGGTGAAGAAGGGTGATGTGCTCTTCACCATCGACCCTGCTCCCTACCGCGCCGCCTTGGCAGAAGCCCAAGCTAACTTGCTTTCGGCCCAAGCCGCGCTGGAGCAAGCCCAGGCCAAGCTCGACATGAGCCGCAGCGACCATGAACGCTACATCAAGCTGACGCAAACAAGCCCGGGTGCTGTCTCTGAAAAGGTGGTGACGGATGCCGCCACGCAGGTTCAAACCGACGATGCAGCCCTGCTCAAGGCTCAAGCCACGGTGGAGCAGATGAAAGCCGCCTGCAATTTGGCTGAAATCAACCTGAGCTACACCACCATTACCGCGCCTTTCGATGGCCGCGCCGGCATCGGCAAGCCCTCCATTGGTGCGCTAGTGAGCCCCTCTGATGCCGAGCCGCTCGTCACCCTCTCATCCGTCAACCCCATGCGTGTCGACTTCAGCGTCAGCGGCAAGGGTGCTTTGGCGGGCATCGTTGCCATCCACGCGGGCAAAGTCACAGGCGAAAACCGCCCCACCTTTGAGTTGCTGCTCAAGGACGGGTCCATCTACCCCACCAAGGGCACCATCGTATCGACCGACAACGCCGTCAGCACCACCACGGGCACATTCGGCATGGTTGGCGTGATTGAAAACGCTGATTCGGGGCTGCGCAGTGGCATGCCCGTACGAGTCCGCGCAGGCATGAAGCACATACCGGGGGCATTCTTGGTTCCGGCTCGTGCTCCGCTCACCGCACAAGGGCGTGACCTCCTCCTGCTGCTGGGCAAAGACAACGCGCCCGATGCGCTCCCCATCACCAAGGGCGCACTCGTGGTCGTACCCGTCGATGAAGGTGAAGGCAAAGTCACCACACAGCCCATGTATGTCGTGGATGTCGATCGCGCATCCATGGTCCCGCTCTTGCTGGCAAAGACAGGCGCCAGCAGCTTGGATGCCCTCATCTTGGGGCAAGCTGGCTGCAAGAGCTGGGATGAGCTTGCGCTCAAACAATTCGAAGTGGCAGACTACAAGGCCTACGCCGAAAAGCTGGCAGGCAAAACACTGCCAGACAACCACCCCCAGAGCCAAGGTGCTGCCGATTGGAAAGCGCTTGTGCTGCAGCTCCAAAGCGTGAAAAACACCAAGGACCTGCTCTTCTGCCAAAGCGGAGCTACTGATGCCTTGGATTACTTTGCCCACCAGCAAGGATTCGCCTCGGCTATGGAAATGACACTCAAACAAATGGGATACGAAAACCTGAGCGATGCACGCGTCATTGTCGAAGGCTCCATCATGGCAGCCAGCCAAACCATGGCCGCAAACAAAAGAGCGAACACTCGCGCCAACAAGTTGACGCCCAAATCCTTCCACTATGTCGCGCCGCGCACCGTGGTCGACTCTGTCACCGCAGAAACCAACACCGCCTCCGCGCCCCAGTACAAATAACCCTTTAGCTTCCCGCATTTCATGTCCCCATACTTCATCAAGCACCCCATCATTGCAGGTGTCATTGCCATTGTCACCACGATGCTCGGTGTCATCTGCATGCTGTCCCTGCCCATCTCGCAGTACCCAGATATCGCACCCGTCACCATTCAGCTGAGCGCCACCTACCCCGGCGCGAATGCTCAAGAGGTGGCAGACTCCGTAGCAACCCCCATCGAGTTGCAGCTCTCTGGCATCAGTGGCATGGATTACATGAACTCGACCTCATCCAACAACGGTTCATGCACCATCAACGTCATCTTTGAGCCTGGTAGCGATGCCAACACCAACCAGCAGCTCACCTACATGCGCTACAGCCAAGCAACCTCCCAGTTGCCCTCCTCTGTATCCCAAATGGGTGTTACCATCAAGCAGTCGTCGGGCTTACCCCTCGTCATCTACGCCATTGACTCGCCCGAGGGCTTCTTCAGCCCCATTGACCTGACGGGCTATGCCTACATCAACCTCGTAGACCCCGTCAAGCGCGTCCCCGGCGTGGGCGACGTCATGGTCTTCGGTGGTCGCTATGCCGTCCGCATTTGGCTTGATAGCGAAAAAATGGCGCAAAAGAACCTGACGGTCAACCAAGTGTACAACGCCGTCTCCGACCAGAACGACATCAACCCCGGCGGCTCTGTGGGTGCAGAACCCATGCCTGATGGTCAGGAATTCACCTTCACCATCCGCAACAAGGGGCGTGTGGGCAGCATCGAAGAGTTTGGCGATATCATCGTGCTGCAAGACGGCACACAATCTGTGCGTCTCAAAGACATCGCCAAGATTGAATTGGGCTCCCAATCGTACTCCTTGGCGGGTCGAGTGGACAGCAACCCGGCTACTTGCTTGGCCATCTACCAAGCTGCAGATGCCAATGCTCTCGAAACCGTGGCCAGCTTGCGCAAGCTCTTTGCGGAAAAAGAAACGGTCATGCCTGAAGGCATGCGTGGCTTCGTGGCCCTGGATACAACCACGACAGTGAGCGACTCTATCAACGAAATCATCCACACCTTGTTCGAGGCACTTGTACTCGTGGCTCTCGTGGTATTCCTCTTCTTGCAAGGCTGGCGCGCCACCCTCATCCCCCTCATCGCAGTTCCGGTGTCGCTGGTCACCACCTTCTGCTTCTTCCCCATCTTGGGCTTCTCGCTCAACACCATCTGCTTGCTGGGTATGGTACTGGCCATTGGTCTCGTGGTGGACGACGCCATCGTGGTGGTGGAAGCCGTTGAATCTCACATGGAAAACGGCATGAGCCCGCGCCAAGCAACCTTTGCCGCCATGAAGGAAGTGAGCGGCCCCGTCGTGGCTATTGCATTGGTGCTGGCTGCCGTGTTCTTGCCCTCGGTGCTGCTCCCCGGCATCACCGGCACGCTTTTCCAGCAATTTGCTGTCACGATCGCGGTATCCATGCTTATTTCAGCATTCAACGCCCTCACCCTATCACCAGCGCTCTCGGCTCTCATGCTCAAACCTAAGAAGGAGCACAAGTCATTGCTCACACCCTTCTACAATGGGTTTAACAAGGTCTATGACTGGGTGGCCGAGCGCTTTGCAAGCGTGTGCGGCCTCCTCTGCCGCAAGCTGTGGATTTCCATCCCGATGTTGGCAGGCATCACGCTGCTGATTATCCCCACGGCCTCGCGCGTACCGGGGGGCTTCCTTCCCAGCGAAGACCAAGGCTACCTGCTGGCAGGCGTCATCATGAAGCCCGGCGTATCTTTGCAGCGCCTCACCGATGAGACCGTACCCGTTGAAAAGGTACTCACCTCTGATAGCGCGGTGGAACACGTTGTTTCCATCATCGGCATGAACATGGTGCTGGGCGTGCAAACAACAAACGCCATGACCTATTTCATCAAGCTCAAGGATTATGTGAACCGCGAGCCCATGGACAATGGTCAGCTCCCCACGGCGGCAGACGTCAACAAGCGACTGCAAGCTAAATTGCTGATGTGTGGCGTAGACGGCACGGCCTTCGTGGTCTCTCCCCCCGCTATTCCGGGTGTGGGCACGGGCAACGATATCGCCTTTGTGGTAGAAGATCGCGAAGGTCAGGGTGTGAGCGTTCTCTACGAGCAAATGCAGAAGCTGGAGGCAGCTCTTCGCGCCAACCCAGCCATTGGCAGCGCCACAGACATGATGCTGCCGGCCGTGCCGCAAAAGAGCATTGCCATCGACAAGGACAAGTGCTTGGCTCAGGGTGTCAACTACTCGGATGCCAACTCCCTGCTGGCTTGTTTCAATGGCTCCCGCTTTGTCAACTACTACACGCAGTTCGGCCAGCAATGGCAGGTGTATCTGCAAGCTGCTGGTGCCAGCCGAGTCAATACCGACCAAATTGCCAACTTCTATGTGAGCAACAGCAAGGGCGAATCCGTCCCCCTGAGCACGCTTGTGACCATCAAAGATATTGCAGACACCGAGTTCGTGCAGCACAACAACAACTACAACAGCGGGCGCATCAGCGTGGCCCCCGCAGAAGGCTACTCTTCCGCACAAGCCATGGAAGCCATTGAATCTGTGTTCAATGAAACCATGGATAAGACCAAGTTTGGTTTCTCTTATGTGGATATGAGTTTCCAAGAAAAGAAGGTGCAGGATGGTCTTGGCCTCGGCTCCATCTTCACCCTTTCTGGCATCTTCGCCTTCCTCATCATGGCGGCCCTGTATGAGAAGTGGACCCTCCCCTTGGCCATTTTCCTCTCCGTGCCCATTGCCGTGTTGGGTGCATTCTTCGGTCTGTGGCTCAACGGGATGGCTCTCGACCTCTACGCTCAAATCGGCTTGGTGATGCTGGTGGGTCTGGCAGCCAAGAACGCCATTTTGATTGTCGAGTTTGCCGTACTGCAAATGGAGCGCGGGCAAAGCCTGCTGGATGCCGCAGTGACAGCAGCCCGCATGCGTCTGCGCCCCATCCTCATGACCTCCTTCGCCTTCATCTTGGGCTGCGTACCGCTGCTCACGGCAGAAGGCTCCGGGGCCTTGGCTCGTAATGCTATCGGCGTGGTCGTGGTGGTAGGTATGACCATCGCCTCCCTCGTGGGTGTCTTCTTCATCCCCTGCTCCTTCGTCTTCATCATGAAGCTCTTCCGCTCCAAGGTTGACAAGGCCCAGCACGGCCCCGACCCCGATGAGGAAATAGCCTATGCCCGCCTTGAGGCTGAGGAAGAAGAAGCTACCATCAAATCCTGATAAGGAGTAGAGCGCAACCTTCATTCAAGCAAAAACCCGCCGAGTTCATGCTCGGCGGGTTTTCTGCTAGGCGACGACAGCGTCATCGGGATTCACCCCCGAGTCACCTCGCAGAGAAGCTCCAGAGCGCGCTGCACCACACGCTCGCGGATGGCTCGGCGATTCAAGCCCGACAAGTGCAGCGTTTCCGTGTGGAGGGGGCGCTGGGCTGCGCGGCGGCACAAGGCCACACACACCGTTCCTACGGGGGGCTCACCCTCTGCGGCAGTAGGCCCAGCATTACCAGACACAGCAAGCGCCATGTCGGCACCGGATTGGCGCATGGCACTCTCCGCCATAGCTGCCACCACGGACTCACTCACCACGGTGTGGGTAGCAATCAAATCCTCTGGCACATACAGCAGGCGCTCTTTGGCCTCGTTGCAATAGGTGACCCAGCCATAGCGGAAAACGGCAGATGCCCCAGGCACCTCCGTCAGCGCTGCGGCAATCATCCCGCCCGTGCAACTTTCTGCCGTGGCTACGCTCAACCCCGCCGCAGTCAATTGCTGCACGGCCGCATAGGCCATCAATTCAAGTGTCGCATTCATACCCATCAATCCTCATCATCAGGTACAAGCAAAGACACCGTCGCAAAAGCAGCCATGCCCTCGCGGCGCCCCAGCGCACCCAGCTTTTCATTCGTGGTGGCTTTGATACCCACGCGGCGCGGTTTCACCCCCAAGATGGGAGCCAGCGTCTCCTTCATCTGCTGCACAAAAGGCAAAATCTTGGGGGCTTCTGCAATCAACGCGCAATCAGCATTCACCACTCTGCCCCCCTGGGCATGCAGCAACTCCACCGCCTTTTCAACGATGCGCAGCGAGCAGATGTTCTCGCAGCTAGCATCATTCGGCGGGAACCAATAGCCAATATCGGGCTCACCAATGGCCCCCAATATGGCATCTGCCAGTGCATGGCACAGCACATCAGCATCACTATGCCCCTTCAACCCCTTTGTCTCATGCACCTGCACCCCACCCAACCAAAGCGGTCGCGGTGTGGGCGAAAATTGATGAATATCATACCCCAATCCTACTAATGTTGTCATGGTTTTTCGTTTTTTAAATAAATGATGCCATCACCATAGCACACACAAGCTTGGAATCAAGTTTTTTCTCCGCATCAACTGTGCGAAGCACGCCATACCCAGACGATGTAGGGAACCATCAGCATGTATGGCAACAAGGCCAGCAAGTAAAGAAATGTTTTCCCCCACCATCCGACCGCCAACCCTCTTTTTCTGGGCAGACATAGACCAAAGATAAAACAAGGAAACCACTGCACCCCAAATACTCCCCCTATAACGGGATGTGCCATAAATGCACCAATAATAAATAGAAATATAGGCACATTCAGAAGAACATATTGCCGCACACTACCCGCTAAACAGCAAATGATATAAAACGTGAGTGGCAACAAGAAAGAACACAAGCCACAATATAACATCAAAAAATACATCAGCAGCTGTAACAGGGCATGAAAAAACAACCAAATGTTGCACAGCCAAAAGCATCCCAAATTTTCCTCCGACGCTGACTTGTCGCTCATCTCTCCAAACCATATAACACACGCCTGATTCTGTGTCAATGACTATCTGTGGTCAGTATCGATACCAAAATGCCTTTTTGCTGACATGATAGGAGCTGGGTGTGCGCGTTGAAAAGACTTGCAATATCAAGCAGAATAAAGTATTATCCCGCGCGTCATGACCGAATTGCCCAAGGCTTACGAACCGACCGTTGTTGAAGAGAAATGGCAGTCCCGCTGGATGCAGGAGGGCTGCTTCCATGCCGACCCTCAATCCACAAAGCCCGCATACAGCATTGTGATTCCCCCGCCCAACGTGACGGGTGTGCTGCACATGGGGCATGTTCTCAACAACACCATTCAAGATATTTTGGCTCGCCGCGCACGCCAAGAAGGCAAAGAAGTACTCTGGTTGCCCGGCACTGACCACGCAGGTATTGCTACACAAGCTCGAGTCGAAAAAGAATTGGCCAAGGAAAATCCGCCCCGCACGCGCTACGACGTTGGCCGCGAGAACTTTGTGAACATGGTCTGGGAGTGGAAAGAAAAGCATGGTGGTATCATCATCAAGCAGCTCAAGAAGCTCGGCTGCTCCTGCGACTGGGAGCGCGAACGCTTCACCATGGACAACATCTTTGCCCCCGAGGTGGCCCGCGCCTTCGCCGAGCTCTTCAAACAGGGCCTCATCTACCGTGGTCGCCGCATGGTCAACTGGGATCCCGTCCTGCTCACTGCGCTCTCCGATGAAGAAGTCATCATGACTCCCGCCAAGAGCAAACTCTACACCATTCGCTACAAATTGGCTGACGGCAGCGGTCAGTTGCTTGTCTCCACCACGCGCCCCGAAACCATCATGGCTGACGTGGCCGTGGCCGTGAACCCCAAAGACCCGCGCTTTGCTCACCTCATCGGCAAGACCGTCATCCGCCCCTTGGTGGAGACAGAAATCCCCATCATTGCAGATGACCACGTGGAGATTGACTTTGGTACGGGTGCTCTCAAGATTACCCCGGCACATGACCGCACCGACTTTGAGGTGGGCATGAAGAACAACTTGGAAATCATCGACGTGCTGACAGCTGATGGCCACATCAACTGCCCCGCATGCCCCGAACTTCACGGGCTGGACCGCTTCGTGGCTCGCGAAAAATCCATCGAAATGATTGAGGCCAAGGGCCTGCTCGAAAAGGTGGAGGACTACGAGAACAACGTAGGCATCTCCCAGCGCTCTGATGTGCCCATCGAACCCCGCCTGAGCATGCAGTGGTTCCTGAAATACCCCTGCGTACAAGAGGCAGCCGAAGCCGTGGCCAATGGCGACATCGTCTTCCGCCCTGCCCACTGGGCCAAGACATACGCCCACTGGCTGGAGGGCATTCAGGACTGGTGCATCAGCCGCCAACTGTGGTGGGGGCACCGCATCCCCGTGTGGTACCGCAAGGAAAAGGCAACTGCCCTGCAAGAAGCCACGAAGTTGGACGTGGAAGATGCAGCCGCTGGCGATATTTATGTGGGTGTAGAAGCTCCCGCCGACCCCGAAAACTGGGTGCAGGATGAAGATGCTCTGGACACTTGGTTCAGCAGCTGGCTGTGGCCCTTCGCCACCATGGACGATGAATGCCGCGCCAAATTCTATCCCACCAGCGATTTGGTGACCGGCCCCGATATCATCTTCTTCTGGGTAGCACGCATGATTATGGCAGGCTATCGTTTTGCAGACGGCAAGCCGTTCTCCAACGTATTCTTCACCTCCATCGTGCGTGACCTGCAAGGTCGTAAGATGAGCAAGAGCCTTGGCAACAGCCCCGACCCGCTCGACCTCATCGCCCGCTATGGTGCAGACGGTCTCCGCTTTGGGCTCATGCGCATCGCCCCCACGGGTACGGACGTCAAGTTCGACGAGAAGCAAATCGAAGAAGGCAAGAATTTTGCCAACAAGCTGTACAATGCAGCCCGCTTCCGCATGATGCAGGGCGAAGCTGGCACCGACCCCGCACCGCGTTTCACCGCCGTGCACATCGACATCCTTGCCAAGCTCAAGGAGCTGCACACCACCGTTGCCGAGGCCTTTGCGAAGTATGAGTTCAACACCTACACGCAATCCCTCTACAGCTTCTTCTGGAATGAGTACTGCTCCCTCTTCTTGGAAGCCGTCAAGAACGACCTGCGCGAAGGTGCAGATGCTGCCGTGCGCAACGCCACGCTCTACACCATCGACACCGTGCTGCGCCACTACTTGGCCTTGCTGGCACCCATCATGCCGCACATTGCCGAGGAACTCTGGCAGAGCTTGGGCTTCGCTACGCGCAACGGCGGTCAACCGCTCATGCTCACAGAACTTCCCAAGGCCGACTCCCTGTTGGCAGGGTTGGACGACATCGCTGTGGCCAAGGCACGAGCTACCGCCGCAGCTCTCTACGAGTCTGCCAACCGCGCCCGCAACCTCAAGGCTGAATACAACTTGGCCACCAACCGCAAGGTGCGCTTCATCCTCAAGCCGGCAGCCCCGATGGATACCGACACCTGCGCCCGCTTGGCCCTGCTGGCCGGTGCGCTCTCGGCCGATGCCGACGCCGCCTTCGAGGCCCCCAAGGGCACACCCACCACACTTACCCCCTTCGGCGAACTCTTCTTGCCGCTGGAAGGATTGGTCGACGTGGATGCAGAGCGCAGCCGCATCAGCAAGGAGTTGGAAAAAATCACGAAGGAAATCACCAAGAGCCAGGCTAAGCTCGGCAATGCTTCTTTCGTAGACCGCGCTCCCGCCGCTGTGGTGGACCAAGAACGCGCCCGCCTCACCGAGTGGGAAAACCGTAAGGCCCAGCTGGAAGCCATGTTGGCCGCTCTGGCCTAAAAATACACAAACAACATTCATGCAGAAAATCATCTCCAGCCTCCCCCCCGAGCAACAAGCAACGCTCAAGCTCTGCGGCATCACCCAAGATGCCCAACTGACGCGCACGAGTCCCCATGCTTTAGCTCGAGATGTGGAGACATGCCTCGAGCATTTCCCCACGCAGGCTTGCGAGATATCTCTGTATACACTGCAACAGATTTGCGAGGCTGCCCGCGAGCAAAGCGGCGCAGCCTACGAATCTGGCACCGACCACGAACCACGGCCCCAACAAAAGGAAAAAGCGAATGATGGGTTGTTCTTCACCCGCAGCTGCCCGCCGCTTGTGCTTTCCAGCCACCGCAGAAGTCGTTCGCATGTAGCAGGCGACACTCAAGCTCAGCCACTGAGTGCCACGAATGAAGATATAGAAAAGACGGAAATCAACTGGACGTCGCCAGTCAACACGAGCACCGACAAGCAAGAGCGCATTAGTGCCGCTTCGTCCTACGAGTTTCACAATGCGGTACACAACACCCACCCCATCGCGGTATACTTAGGCGCGTGGGCAACCATCCTACTTGTGCTGGATGTCTGCGCCGTCATCATCATCCCCACGCTCATCATCATGGGGTTTGAGTTTAATATCAACATCAAAACAGTGGGTATTGCAGTGGCCGCAGCTTGTGCGCTTCCCTATTTCTTCTTGAACTCTAGTGCCATTTGCTCCGTGTGCCGCATCAGCATCTTTTCTTTCAAGAAATACTCCCACAATAGGCAGGCTCATTGGATGCCTTTGTTGGGATGCGCCCTGCCCACGGCTCTTCATGTAGCATTCCGCTTCTGGTTCCGATGCCCTGCGTGCGGTACCCCGCAAAAACTCTTCCGCCGAGCACGCCACAATCACTAATCTGCTTTCCCCTCCTGCCATGACTCCCACCTATCTCAGCTCTGCGAGCCTCCTGCTGGCTTCCGCTTGCTGTATTGCAACCGCACAACCCGAGACAGCTCTCGTGGCAGATACGCACCAATCGCTCGCCAAAGAGCTCATTGACATCCTCTCACAAACAGAGATTCAACTGCGCGCCTGTGTCGATGAAGCATCTGTAGCTGCAGCTATCCCCCAGCTTCTGGAGCTCTCTCAGCGCGCAACCCAACTAGTGCAGCGCCAAAAAGCTCTTCCTGAACCCACCGTGCAGGACTATCTGGCGGCTCAAGACCTCGTGGGGGATTTCAATACCCTCACCCAAGCCATTGAGCAGCACATTACTCGCCTGCAACAAGATAAATTGGTGACTCCTGAGCTGCAAAAAATCTTGCACTTGCCCAACTGATTTGCAATGCACCCGCGCCCCGCACCGGCGCACCACGTACCCGAGCCCACAAAAAACAACATGTGGGCTCATTTTTTTATAAATAATCAAAACCACAATATATAGTACCGCTACCCAAAAGTATGTGCCAGATGCTTTGCCCGACCTTGTGAGGGGCCGTTGGAGGGTGGGTGGGGGCAGAATTTTATGCTTGCAAAATGTCAGCAAAGCCGTAATATCTGAACATCCAAAGCACTTTTACTTATGAAAGAGAGACTCTCTCACATCACCTCGAAGTTAACGGCCGATGAGGCACAACAGCTGGCAGATTTCGTTCTTTTCTCTCAACGCAACTGCATCCTGAAGCTTTCTCCTGAGCTGAGCCAAGGGCGCGTATCTTATCCGCAATTTTTCTTGCTGACTTACTTGGCTGAGGAAGAATGCTTGTCGATGAGCAGCATTGCCCGCATGATGGGCCACTCCACCGCTGCCGCCACAGGCATGGTTGACAAGTTGCAAGAACTGGGGCACTTGAAGCGCTACACCGCCGCCGCCGATCGCCGCAAAATCATGGTGCGCATCACGGATCAAGGTCGCGAGCTGATTGAGCGCATGCGCGGCAACATCGCCCGCGACTTGGCCAGCCTGATGGCTCAAGATGATGCCCCCACCCGCACAGCGAAAGCTCGCACCATCATCGCCCGCCACAGCTCCCTCAAAAGCTCCATCTCCTGATTTACCCCCCGCTAGCGAACCATGTCCGACTACAAACCGTCCTATCTTGACCGCCTGAACGATATACCAGAAAATTTTGCACGCTTCATCACGCGCATACCCGGAGTACCCACCACAACAGATCGTGTGGCCGTCATTGCGGCGCTGACTCCTAGCCACGAAGAAGTGTTGCAGCAGGGTGGCATTGCCCCCAAAATGCTGCGCCGTGCCCAGCAAGTTCACGGCAACAAAGTAGCTCTGGTCGGCGATATTGGTTGCCACTACCCCGTGGAAGGTGTGGATGGTCTCATCTGCGGAGCAAAGGCAGATTGCTGCTTGGGCATTTATGTGGCCGACTGTGCCGCCGTGTGGATATACGATGCCGGCACGGGGAGCCGCGCACTCTTGCATTCTGGTAAGCAAGGTACACAGCAAAACATCGTGGCTGAAGCTCTGCTCAAAATGAGCAAGATTTTTGGCACGGTTCCTGCCAACTGCATCGCCGTTATCTCCCCCTGCATTCGCCCCCCGCACTACGAGGTGGACATCCCCACGGCTATCAAGGCTCAGCTCTTGGAAGGTGGTTTGCTGGCAGAGAACATCGTCGATAGCGAGCTGGACACCGCCGCGGACTTGGATACCTTCTACTCCTACCGAGTGGAAAAGGGCAACACAGGCCGCATGCTGGCGCTCTTTGGCCGCACGCCCGAATCCGAGGCATGATTCCCAGCGAACAAAAGAAGCTTCAACGGCAGGCGGTTCTCGCTCAGTTGCGTGCCATACCTGCCCACACACGAGAGGAGTACTCTGCGCGCTTGCGGGGGCTCCTCTCTCCGTATCTCGAGGGCGTGGACAAAAGCGTTGCACTCTATTGCCCCCTGCCCCACGAGGTCAACTTGTTGCCACTCCCGCAAGCATACCCTCAACATCGTTTTGCATTCCCCCGCTGCATGCCAGGTAGGCAATTGCAGTTTCACCATGTCTCAGCCCCCTGCACGCAAATGGAACCAGGAGCCATGGGCATTCCTGCACCAGCGTTGCATTTGCCCATCATCGAGGCGCATGAGTTCGATATCGTCGTGGTGCCCGGTGTCGCCTTCACCCGAGCAGGCGCGCGACTTGGCTATGGTGGTGGCTACTACGACCGCTACCTCCCCCGCTGCACCAAAGCACAGATACTGGCACTGGCCTTTCCCGAGCAAATGGTGGCAGAAATTGCCACCGAGGCGCACGATTTGCCCCTGCCCTTGCTTATCACCCTCTGAAAAATAGCACACGCGCTCACCCCCATGGAAAGTGAGCGCGTGTGTTGCTTGAAAAAGGGGAATTAACCCTGCTGAGCAGCCTTGCGAGCTGCCTTTGCTGCAGCCTTGGCAGCTTTTTCAGCCATCTTCTGCTTCTCCTCCTCTGAAAGGATGCGGGGGAAGACGGGACTGGGAGCCTGCACGGCATGGCCATCTGTGATGAGCCCCCAAGCAAGCGTCTGCGGGGTAAGACCGGCCACATCGACCTGCAATTGAGAAAGAATGCGGGCAGAGGCATCGGGCAACACGCAAGCGAGCAAGTAGCCCACCTGAGCGCAGCACTCGAGCAAATGAGCCAGCACGCGCTGCAATTCAGGCATGTTGCTCTCATCCTTGGCGAGAGCCCAGGGCTGCTTCTGCTCAATGTAGCTGTTGCACAAGCCGACATGGGCATTCAACGCGGCGAAGGCATCAGCAGTGTTGTCTGCATTCATGCATGCGGAGAAGGTCTGCACAGTGTCAGCCATACTCTTGCGCAGCGCGGCAGAGAGCTCATCATCCCCCTCAGCCACCGTTACCACGCCACCGCAGTAGCGCGTGCACATGTTGAGAGAGCGGTTGGTGAGGTTGCCAATATCGTTGGCCAACTCGGTGTTGTAAATCATCTTCAGGCGCTCGGGGTCGTAGTCGCTATCATACCCCGTCTTCGTATCGCGCACCAAGTAGTAGCGCACAGCCTCTGCGCCGAACACATCGCACAAGTCGTTCGGGTCCACGATGTTGCCCAAAGATTTGGACATCTTCTCGCCCTTGATGTTGAGCCAACCGTGCACCAGCAAACGGGGCATCGCCTCGTCCGGGAAGCCCATCGCATGCAGCATGCACAGCCAGTAAATGCCGTGCGCCGGCACCAAAATGTCCTTACCAATGACCTCGCACGCGGCAGGCCACAGCTTGTTGAAATCCGGCAAACCTGCACCCTCTTCTGCCAGATAACCAGCAAAAGAAATGTAGTTGACCAAGGCGTCAAACCACACATAGGTCACAAAATCAGGGTCGAAAGGCAGCGGAATACCCCAGGAAAGACGATCCTTGGGGCGAGAGATGCACAAGTCAACCCCAAACGAACGCTCAATGGCATTGAGCAAGTTTTGGCGGCGGAACTCGGGTTCACACACCGTGGGGTGATTCGTCACATAATCCTTGAGCCACTGCACATGCTGGCTGAGATTGAAGTACCAGTTCTCTTCCTCAAGCTCAATCACCTCACCCCACTCGGGGCCAAATACACCTTCTTCATTGCGCTCTTTGTCTGTCAGGAATTGCTCCTGACGCACGGAGTAAAAGCCCTTGTATGCTTTCTTGTACAGGCAGCCATTCTCTTTCAGATTCACCAAGATGCGCTGCACACATGCCTCGTGGCGGGGATCTGTCGTGGCAGCCCAACCATCATAGCTAATGCCCAAACGCTTCCACAGAGCAATGAACTTCTCCGTCACCATATCAGCGTATTCCTGGGGCTGCATGCCGGCGGCTTCTGCTTTTTGCTGCACCTTTTGCCCGTGCTGGTCTACACCAGTCAAAAAGAATACTTCCTCGCCACACATTCGGTGCCAGCGAGCCAAAACGTCTGCCAGTACCTTTTCGTACGCATGCCCGATGTGGGGCGCGCCGTTCGTGTAGTCAATTGCTGTGGTGATATAATACATAGCGCGGGGATTCTACCACGCAACCCCGTGCAAAGCAAGGGCAATGCGAAGAGAAACACGGGCTTTTTTCTGGCATACGGGGCATTCTGCTTGATTTGAACGAATCCAAAGTGTAAAATCACCGCGCATATGCAGGATATGGAGACAGACAAGCAACTGGAGGAAGGTATGCCCAAGCGTGGGAGCTTGGGCGATGGGGCAAGAGCGCTTCTCACCGTAGCCGCCGCCATGGTAGTGCTATTTGGGCTACGCGAAGCACGGGATTTGCTCGTCCCCATCATGATGGCGTGCTTTTTGGCCATCATCAGCTACTCGCTTACAGATATTTTGCGCCGTTTTCTGCGTTTCCCGCATTGGCTGGCCGTTACCTTCACGGTGATAGTCGATTGCGGCGTCATTTTTGCCATCATCAGCCTGATTAAGTTCTTAGCGGCAGACATGCGCAGCACCCTGCAAGGAGATTTAATCACGCGCTTTGCAGAAAAGTTCAACCAAGTGATGACATGGCTGGACCAACTGGGGATGGGCGAAGAAGCCCGGAAACTGGTGGAATCTCCCCAAGACATCCTCAACCCCCAACAACTGCTTTCCATTTCGCAAGCCATCACGGGGCATGTGCTCTCCTTCATGTCGGTATGCACCCTTGTGCTGGTGCTCATGACTTTCTTGCTGGGAGAAGCCCCGCTGTTCCGCCGCAATTTCCGCAACCTGCCCAACAGCGTGCAAGGTAAGAATGAAATGATTGCCGCTCTCCGTGGCGTGCAGCGTTATCTTTTCATCAAAACCATCGCAAGCGCATGCACGGGCTTGCTTGCATGGGGGCTCTGCGCCGCCATGGATGTGCCCTTTGCTTTCCTGTGGGGCTTTGTGGCATACGTGCTGAACTACATCCCCACCATCGGCTCCATTGTGGCAGCCATTCCACCCATCATCATGGCCTTGTTGCTTGGCAGCTGGGGCGATGCTTTCGTGGTGACTGGCGGCTACATCGCCATCAACTTTGCCATCGGCAACGGCATTGGGCCCTTGTTCTTAGGCCGCCAATTTGGCATTGCCACCTCCGTGGTGCTGCTCTCCGTGCTCCTGTGGGGGTGGATATGGGGGCCGCTTGGCATGCTGATAGCTGTGCCCATCACCGTTTTGGTTAAGTTGGCACTCAAGAATTCACCAGACTTATCGTGGGTGGCTCTCATCATCGATGACACCCCCACCGACACCGATTCTCATACCCCTAAAACAAACTAATTTTATGCACACATTCGCCTACAAGAACGGGACACTTTGCTGCGAAAGCGTCAATCTTGCAGACATTGCAGCAGCTGTCGGCACCCCCACTTTTGTTTACAGCAAGAAAACCATCGTGGATGATTTGGCAGAGTTGCAACAAGCACTCGCTCCGCTCGATGCTCATGTGGCCTACGCGGTGAAAGCCTGCTCCAACAAGGCGATTCTCAACATGATGGCTCAAATGGGTGTCGGCTTCGACATCGTGTCCGGCGGTGAGCTGTGGCGTGTGATTAACGCTGGTGGAGACCCCACCCAATGCACCTACGCAGGTGTCGCCAAGACCGAGCCCGAAATCCGCTACGCCTTGGAGCAAGGAGTGTACTGCATCAACTGCGAAAGCGAAAACGAGCTGCGCGAAATCAACCGCATCGCGGGTGAGATGGGCATCAAGGCCCCCATCGCTGTGCGAGTGAATCCCCATGTGGATGCACACACGCACAAATACATCACCACAGGCACCCATGAAAACAAGTTCGGTGTGGATATCACCCGCATCGAGGAGTTGTATGCCACCATCGCCGCAGAAATGCCCAACCTGCACATCAAAGGGTTGCAAATGCACATCGGCTCTCAGCTGACATCTGTTGAGCCCTTCGTCAAGGCCATCCAAAAGGTGAGCCCCATCGTGACCAAGTTCAAGGAACTGTACAACATCGAGTTCTGGAGCATCGGCGGTGGTATCGGCATTGTGTACGATGGTTGCTTGGCATCTGGCCAGCCAGAATGGTGGGCCGCCCGCCCCGAGCAAATCACCATCCGCAGCTACGCAGAATCCATCATCCCCCTGCTGCAGCCGCTGGGGCTCAAGATTTTGATTGAACCGGGCCGCCGCATCGTGGGCAACGCCGCCGTCATGCTCACCCGCTGTGTCTACGAAAAGAAGGGGGAGGCCAAGACCTTCAAGATGATTGACGCGGGGATGAACGACATCATCCGCCCTGCTCTCTACGAAGGATACCACGAAATTTGGCCCGTGACCGAGCACAGCGGCGACACCATCACCGCCGACATCGTGGGTCCCATCTGCGAATCGGGCGATTTCCAAGCCCAAAATCGTGAGATAGCAGATGTGAAGCCAGGCGAGTTGCTGGCCGAGATGAGCGCCGGGGCCTACGGCTTCAGCATGGCCTCCACCTACAACTCCCGCCCGCTCGCCGCAGAGGTGCTGGTGGATGGCGATAAGTGGCACATCATCCGCCACCGCCAAACGCTGGAGCAGATGGTCCAGGGTGAATGCCTACCAGAGTAAGCCCCCGGCTTCTCACCACCCCCTTAACGAAAAGAGCCCGCTGTTTAGCGGGCTCTTTTGCATCATCAGCGCAGGAAGAATCGTAGCAGTTTTTCTCCCAAGGCATTGTAGGGATGATATCGGAACGGCAAATCAAGCCAATTGGCTTTTTTGAGGATGGATTTGTAGTGGGTGAAGGTGTCGAACCCAGCCTTGCCGTGATACGACCCCATGCCACTATCACCAATGCCGCCAAAGGGCAGCCCATGCACGGCAAGGTGAATGATGGTGTCATTCACGCAGCCACCACCAAACGATAGATGCTGCACAAAGCGTTTCTCAGCCTGCGAGCTCGTCGTGAAGAGGTACGAAGCCAAGGGGCGCGGACGAGAGAGCACAAACTTCTCCACATCCTCCCACTTGTCATAGGTGAGCAAGGGAAGAATCGGCCCAAAGATTTCCTGCTGCATCGCAGGAGACTCCGGCGTCACATCCACCAAGAGAGTGGGCTCAATGCGCAGCGTTGCGGCATCGCCCTTGCCACCGATGATGGGCGTTGCACCTTGCATCAGCCCCATCAGGCGCTCAAAATGGCGCGGGTTGACAATGTGGGTAAACTCAGCATTCTGCAAGGGGGCATCCCCCAGCATGCGCTTCACTTCGCGGCGATACGCCTCGATAAACTCTTGCTTGCGACTACTGTGAATGAGCAGATAATCGGGTGCCACACAGGTTTGGCCTGCGTTGAGAATCTTGCCAAAGGCGATACGGCGTGCAGCCACAGCAATGTTGGCCGTTTCATCCACAATACAGGGGCTCTTGCCACCCAATTCCAGCGTCACCGGGGTAAGATGACGGGCTGCGGCCTCCATCACCACATGCCCCACCACAGGACTACCCGTGAAGAAGATGTAGTCGAACTTCTGCTCCAACAGAGCACCGATAGACTCGCGCCCCCCCAGCACCGTGGTCACAAACTCCGGCGGATACAAACTACCCAGCATCGCAGAAATCACCTCGGATGTGGCGGGGGTCATGGACGAAGGCTTCACCACACAGCAGTTGCCGGCAGAAATGGCCGCGGCCAAGGGGTCCAAACACAACAAGATGGGGTAATTCCACGGGCTCATGATGAGCGCCACCCCATAGGGCTCGGGCTCAACACGGCATGTAGAGGGGAACTGGGCCAGGGGTGCCGCTACTCGCTTGGGGCGACTCCAGCGCCGCAGGTGGCTCAGCGTCTCGCGCAAGCCAGCGCGCACCATGCCGATTTCGCTCATGTATGTCTCCGTGGAGCATTTTCCCAAGTCCTTCTGCAGGGCTTCGCAAATGCGGTCTTCCCATTCAACGAGGGCACGCTGCAATTTTTTCAGCGCTTGGCGGCGAAAACTCACATCGCGCGTGGCGTGAGTCAGGTAAAACTCGCGTTGTTTGGCAACAATGTTTTGCATATTAGTAGGCTGCGTTGAGGATTTCTATCACCTGCTCTTCCGAAGCAGCGCGGGGGTTGACGATGAGCGCACCATCATTTACCGCGAACTCAGCCACCTTGGCAAAGGCATCCTTCTGCACGCCAGCCTCGCTCAGTGTCAGCGGCAGGCCGCAAGCCTTGTTGAGTCGGCTGCCCAGCTCCTCGATATACGCAATAGCGGCTTCCGCGCGTTTCTCCGCAGGGGTTGCAAGGGCGGCATCCATACCGGCCAACCATGGCAGCAAAGCCGCATACGCATCCGCGCAATGGCTCAAGTTATAGCGCATCACATGCGGCAACAATATCGTCATGGCCACCGCATGGGGCACATGGCACACACCACCCAACGCGTGACCGATGGCATGCACAGCCCCCACCATGGAGTTGGAGAAGGCAATCCCAGCCATGGTAGAAGCCAGAGCCATGGCGAAGCGAGCTTTCTTGTTGCTGCCGTGGCGAGTGGCTTCTTCCACGTTCTCTGCAATCATGCGGATGGCGGCAGTACCATAGGCCGTGCTCAGCGGATTAGCCTGCTGGCAGGTGCAAGCTTCGATCGCGTGCACCAGAGCATCCATGCCTGTGCTCGCCGTGGCCTTGGGCGGCAAGCCCATGGTCATGCGCGGATCAATCACCGCCACATCGGGCTCAACAAAGGGGGAGAGAAACTCCATCTTCACGCCATTGGAATCGTTGCGGATGACGGCTACGCCCGTGCATTCTGAGCCCGTGCCAGCTGTCGTCGGCACGACGATGAAGGGTATGTGTTTACCGCGGGTCAGATTCTCTACCCCGCTGATGGACAAAATATCATCCGTATCCTGAGAGAGCACCAAGCGCACGCCCTTGGCCGTATCAATCACAGAGCCACCGCCCACCGCGACGATGGAATCGCAGCCCTGCTCGCGGTAGTATGCCGCAATCTGGTTCACCACAGCCAAGGATGAATCCACGGGGATTTCGGTGAAGGTTGCACCAGCGGTAATCCCCTCGGACTGCATGGCCTCGGTCACCTGCTCCAAGGTGCCAATCTTGCTCAACACGGCATCGGAGAGCACCAGCGGACGAGCCGCCCCCAGATGCTCCAACTCAATGGAGATACGCTCCAGCGAAAGCTCGCCACAGAGCAATTTGACTGCATTTTGAAATTCAAAGTAAGGTACCATAGCTGTGATTATTGAGAAAGTTTGTATTTGCAAGTAAGGAATCCCCACGCAATGCGGGCATAGGCACGCAAGAAGCATACCTCCGTCTCCGGTACATCCGTCATGATACGCCGCGTCATGATTTTGGGGAAGAGGTAGGCCTCTACCAAATTGACCAGACGCGCCAGACGCATCACATCTGCCACCTCACCAGCCATGGTGAACGCGTGGCGAGCATAGGCTTGGGCCATGCCCATTTGCCCCGTAAAGAGCTGGAAGGAGAGCGGCATGCTCTTGATGCGCAGACTGCATACGGGCGCAGGCAAATCGGCCACACGCTTCAGCTTGCCACCCTGCCACAGCACATGCAGCGTCGGGCCTTCAAACCCCGTGCGGATGGAGTAGCTCAACCCCTCGGGGAAACGCTCAAATTCCTTCGCCACGCGGCTATCCAAGGCGCGCAGCTCTATCAGCGCAGCGTGCACAACACGCAGCACAATCGACACCGTCAAAATCTTGATACCAGTCCACATAATGCTTTATTCATCGCGGTTGGCGGCGGCACGGCGCAGGCGATCCATCATCGCGCAACCCAAACCAGTTTCCGGCAGTTCTTCCGCCACAATCACCTGCACTCCCTCGTGCTCATCCATGGCACGCATCACGGCAAACAAGCGGACAGCGGCTTCTGCCAGACGCCCGCTCCCCGGGGAAAGTGGCATCACCTCGGCCCAGCAATCTTGAGCGGCCAAGGGAGAATCCCCCTGATAAGAAATCAGACCGTATGTGACCCCTTCTTCGGGCTCAAATGGCTTGCGAGCATCGTGCAGCACCAACTTTTTGGCAGGGGCATAGTGGCTCTTGAGCTGACCTGGCGCGGTGGGCGCAGCGGCGGCATCCACAGCCTTGTTTTTACCGGGGCGAATCACACGGCAAATGCCGCGCAGCTTCTCGCGGGTGATGGGGCCTTCTCGCAGGAGACGCACCGCAGGATTCCCCTTCTCGTCGAGACAAGGAGCCAAGATGGTGCTCTCCAGCCCCTCAGCGCAAGCGCCTGCATCCAGCACCAGCGGGATACGCCCGCCAAGCTCCTTGAGCACAGCCCCTGCGCTCGTGGGGGAGATATGACCAAATCTGTTTGCGCTCGGTGCGGCGATAGGATGCCCCAAGGCCCGCACCACGCCGCGCATCACTTCGTGACTCGGCACGCGGCATGCCACTGTGGGCAACCCACTCGTCACAATGTCCGGCACACAAGCGCGACGCGGCAACACGAGCGTCATCGGTCCCGGCCAAAATTCATGAGCCAGCTTGTCCACTAGGGGTTGCAACTCGGCCGGCACATCAGCAATATCCTTGAGCCCCTTGGCGTGAGCCAAATGGCAAATGAGGGGGTCGAACGCTGGGCGTTCTTTCACCGCAAACACTTGCGCCACAGCTTCAGTATTAAACGCATCAGCCCCCAGGCCATACACTGTCTCCGTCGGCAGAGCTACCAATCCACCCTCGGCCAACACAGCCGCTGCCTCCTTGTACACGGCACGGCAATCATCCAACAAATCCACCTCAATCACGCGGGTTTCCATGCCCGCATCATACACGTACGCGCGGGTAATGTCAAGGCGTAAGGTCAAGTAAACTCAAGCTTCTTTCATGAGCCGAGCAGCTCCGCCATGTCTGCTGGCAAGGGGGCATGCACCTGCACCATCTGCCCCCGCCACGGGAAAACCAGCCCCGAGGCATGCAGCGCATGGCGGTGAAAATGCAGGCGTTTGGCCAAATCATCCGTCCACCCGTGGGCGATAAAATCCAAGTAGCAACTTTCATCCCCACCATAGATTTTATCCCCTAAGATGGGGTACCCCAGCCACGCAAGGTGCACGCGTATCTGGTGCATGCGCCCTGTGTGGGGGCGGCATTGCACCAAGGCAAGCGGCGGCACAGACCCCTGCCCTGGCACCTTCTTGAGCACGCGGAAATGGGTCTCGCACTCGCGCCCGCTAGGCTGGCAACTCTGCCTCACATAAATGCGCGTGGGCGCCACATCAGCCATACGCCCAATGGGTTCCGCGCAGCAAGCACTCTCCCACTCAGGCCACCCCTTCACCACCGCCAAATACTCTTTCTGCATCAGGCGATTCTGCATGGCAAGTCCCAATTCGCGGGCCGCTTCCGGGGTCTTGGCGATGAGTACCACCCCGCTCGTTTCACGATCAAGCCGATTCACCAGCGACACCTGTCCGCCACAAGCCAATTCGTATGCCAGCAACTCCTGCACACCATGCAAGAGTGTCGGCTCGTTTTTCTCCCCCGTGGGGTGCATCAAGAGCGGCGCAGCTTTCCCCACAGCCAGCACTCCGTCGTCTTCCCAGAGCACGGCAAAATCCGCCTCCACCGCTATGGGCATATCAAACTTCATCGGAATATGGCGGGGTCAATCGCAGCCCACTCCCCGGGCTGCAGATTCAAATCCTCTAATCGCAACGCCCCTACCGCGGTGCGATGCAAACGCACCACAGGCGCCCCCACCGCTGCCAACATGCGGCGCACTTGGTGGTAGCGACCCTCATGCAGCACCAGCTCGCCTTGGCGCTCCCCTGTGATGCGCAGTTCTGCCGGCGCACAGGACGTTTTCTCACCTTTCAGCATAAGAGACCCTTCCGCAAAAATCTGCACAGCCTCAGCGGGTATGGCGCACTCTGTTTCAAACTCATACACCTTGGGTACATGGCGTTTTGGGCTGGTGAGCGCATGCAAAAAGGCGCCATCATCCGTCAGCAGCAGCAACCCACTCGTCTCCTTATCCAAACGCCCCACGCTATTCACGCCATCTCCACGCTGTAACCACTGCTCGGGCAGTAAATCATACACCAAATCGCCTTCTTCATCATGACTACATGTGTAACCAAGTGGCTTATGTAGAGCCACATACAATCCATCTACAAAAGGCACAGGCTCGCCGTCGACCAACGTATCGGCTGGCTCAACCTTGCTATTCACATTCTTGACCACAGTCCCCCCGCTCACCACGCGCCCACGGCTCACCCATGCCCGCGCTTCTCGGCGCGTGCAATAGCCATAGCGGCTCAACATTGCATCCACTCGCATCATGCGCCCATTCTGCCACGCTTTTTTTCAAAAAACAAGGTTGAAATCTCACTCCATTTATGGTAGTAGTATGAAAAACGCACCGCCTACGCGCGCGTTTCGTTGCGTGGCGCATTCATTTTACTTACACTCACTCATATGATTACCATCGTTACCGATAGACAGCTTCCCCAAGCAGAAATGGGGCTCTGGATTAAGGCTCAGCAGGCTGTGGATGCCAAAAACTACAAGTATGCTGTCAGCATTCTTCGCACTCTCATCAAAAAGGTTCCTGGTTTCTTGGCTGGCCGCAAGGTTTTGCGCGCTTGCGAGGTGAAGGTTACCCCCGATGCTGGGCGCCGTTCCTCTCTGTTCAGTGGCGTGCGTCTCACCACCACCCGCAAGGATCCGGAGACTGTTCTGGTAACGATTGAGGATGAATTGGAGCGCGACCCCTACTCCATCTCCGCCAATGAGACCCTCTACGCAGCTGCTTGTGATTTGAACTTGCCGGATATGGCCGCCTTTGCTCTGGAAACCATCTGCCAAGGCCAGCCCAACCCCAAGAAGCACCTGCACATGCTGGCCAACCACTACATCAAGCACGAGCAGTTTGCAGAAGCCGCCGACACCTATCGCCGCGTACTCCAAATCGACCGAACCGACCCCATCGCCATGCGCGGTGAAAAGGACTGCGCCGCTCGCGCTTCCATGAAGCAAGGCAACTGGGAAGGCTCCGGAGACTTCCGCACCAAGATGAAGAACAAAAACGCCACTGCCGATCTCGAAAGTGGCGACAAGATGGGCCTCACCCGCGCCGAAATGGAAACCCGCTTGGCCCAGCTCTCCGAACAGTACGCTGTGGACAACACCAACTTGGCCGTGGTCAAGGACATCGCCTCCATCTACGAGCAAATGGAAGACTACGGCAACTCTTACTCCTTCTACGCATACGCCTACCAGCTCAGCGGCGAGGCCGACATGGCCCTCAACGACAAGGCCATGGAGATGCACGAAAAAGCCATGCAGGCCGAGCTTGCCTACTACGAGCAGGTGCTGGCCGCAGATCCCACCAACGCCGAGGCTGCCGCCAATTTGGCTGCCCGCAAGAAGGAAATTGCCCTCACCGTGGTGGCAGACGCCAAGGCTCGTGTGGAAGCCAACCCCACAGACGCTCAGCTGCAGTTCAAGTATGGTCAGGCCCTCTTCGATGCCGAGGAATATTCCGAGGCCATCCCCGCCCTGCAGCGCGCCCGCAACAACCCCAACCTGCGCATCAAGGCCATGCTCATGCTCGGCAAGTGCTATGCTTCCAAGAACATGACGGATATGGCTATCCGCCAGCTGGAAGAAGCCAACGGCGAGCTCCTCAACATGGATGACACCAAGAAGGAAATCCTCTACATGATTGGTGAGCTCTGCGACAAGGCTGGCAACAAGGAAAAAGCTCTCGAAAACTACAAGGCTATTTACGAAGTGGACTACGGCTACCGCGATGTGGCCCAGAAGGTGGAATCCGCCTACTCGTAAAACCTCGCGTTTACACCTCTCATTCTTCTCTCACCAACCACCGGCAAGCCTCTTGCCGGTGGTTCTTTTTTGCCTGCCCCGCAACAACAACCGAGCGTAGCGAATCACTCGCTACGCTCGGTTTTTATCTACTCGTAAGGAGCTGTTTTTAGAAGCGGTAGGTGGCGCCCACGTTCGCGTTGTGCGCGTTGGCGCGCGGCTGCAACTCCATGTTGTAGCTTGCGTTCAGGCTCCAGCTCTCGTTGAGAGAGTGAGTAGCGCCTACGCTCAGGTTCATGCCCGCGCGACCCGGGTTGGAGCCTCCGCGGCACACGCCGCCGATGTGCGTGGCAGGGTTGTCGCGCACCATGTCGCCGATGAAGCTTACCTCGCCGTAGACGGCGGTCTTAGCTGTGGCCATGTAGGTAGCACCTACACCCACTTCCACGCGCACGTTCTGCATGGAGTCGGCCTTCACGCCCTTCTCGGGGGTGTCGGAGTCGATGTGCAGGTACTGCACACCGCCGAAGCCGCGCAGCGTGGTGCGCTCGTTGAGCGCGTAGCCATAGGTCAGGCGGGCATCCAGCTGCAGCGCGTGCTGCGTCCAGTCGTAGCTGCTGCCCAGCATGTCCGCATCGTTCTCGCTGCGTCCATAGGCGGCGCTCCAGTCGAGGGTGAGCCCCTTCTTGCCATTCTGCATCAAGTGGCTCTGGCCATACAGGGCGAAGTGCGTGCTGTCTTGGTCTACATTGTAGGCGGAGAGGGTGTTGATTTCGCCCCATGTCACACCCATGGCCATACCCAAGCTGTGCTTGGCGCTAGCGTTCATCTCAGCGCCGAACACGGCCCCGCTCAGGGTGTGGTCGGCACCCAAGCTGCCGCCGTGCGAGCTCAAGCGGCTCGTGGCACCGATGACGCCGCCCCATGCAGCACCGCGGCCTTCAGCCAGGGCGGTGGCGTTCTGCCCGCGGTTGGCGATGCTATCCACAAAGGCGCGGCTAGCCTTGGCGGTGCCCCAAGTGGTCTGCACCAGCGTGTCGCTCACCTTGGCGATGAGTTCTTCTACATCCACCGCCTGCGCCACGGGCAGCGTGGTGATGACTGTAGCGGTCTCCTGCTCTTCTGTTTGCTCTTCTTCCACCGCAGCGCTGGTGGTCATGGGCGCCGCGTCTTCTGCGATGGATGCGGTGGCTACCTCGGGAACTTCTGCAGTGGTCTGAGCATGGTCACTCACCCACTTGCTCCATTCCTCCGCAGTCACCATCAGCGTGATGGCTTTCTTCTTGCTATCCAGCGTGAGCGTGCAGTATTTATCTTCCAAGCCCAACAGCGTGTACAAGTTCGTAGTTTCATCCACACCAACCAAGGTCTTATACGTGAAGAGATTGTAACTCTTACCCATCTTGATATCCAAGCCCGCCTGCAAGCCCAGCGTGATGCTGCCGCCGAAGGTCAATTCCTTGCTCACCTTGATGGTCTGCAACTTGGTGGAGGTCAGGTTGATGCTGCCGCCATTCAGCGTCATGTTGGCGGCGGAGAGAGCCCCGCTCAGCGTGAGGCTGCTGCCGCT
>JAZTYM010000019.1:0-3989 GCA_045637025.1 Akkermansia sp.
CAACCCTGCCACGCACATCGGCGGGGTGTGCCGCGGAGGCTCCAACCCGGGCCACGCGGGCATGAACCTGAGCGTAGGCGCTACACACGCCCTCAACGAGAGCTGGAGCCTGAACGCAAGCTACAACATGGAGCTGCAGCCGCGCGCCAACGCGCACAACGCGAATGTGGGCGCGACTTACCGCTTCTAAAGCATTGAAATGATACAAAATCCCCGCTTCCGCAATAGGAAACGGGGATTTTTGTTGTCTCAAAAGGGGAATTTTCAAATACACCCACGGAGCGTTTGCCCGTTATCGGGGGCAGGGAAACGGTGTGCAGGAATGCCCGCCTGCTTGAGAGCGGAAGCGAGGTCCTGCAAGGTTTCGTCATAGCCCTCGTTGGCCAACTGCCATGTGCCGAAGTGGCAGGCGATGGCGAGCGGTGCATGCAGGGCTTGCATCGCCGCTACAGCATCTGCTGGGTTGGTATGATTATTGCGAATCCACTCGGGGCGATAAGCGCCAATGGGGAGGAGCGCCACATCGGGGGCGCCCATGCGTTCGTAGATGGTGCTGAACCAAGATGTGCGAGCGGTGTCGCCCGCGAAATAGAGGGAGGGACCGCCATGCGAGCGGAGGTAGAATCCACACCAGAGTGAGCGGTTGGAGTGTTCAGTAGTGCGGTATCGCTTGCTCCAGTGGCGGGCAGGCACAATATGGCATTCGAGCCCCTGTATTGTGACGCTTTGCCACCAATCTAATTCGCTGATGGTGAGGCCTGTGCCACAATGGTATTCGAGTAGGCTTTTGAGTCCGAGCGGAACGATAAAGTGGGGATTATCTCGCTTGGCGAGTCTTTGAAGTGTGTTGACGTCGAAATGATCGTAGTGATCGTGCGAAACGAGACAGATATCGATGGTGGGTAGGGAGTCCCAGCTGATGCCAACGGGGCGTTTGCGGCAGGGGCCTACGCCTTGAATGGGGCTTGTGTAATCGCTCCAAATGGGGTCGGTGAGGATGTTGAGTCCGCAGGTGCGAATGAGCATGGTAGAGTGATTCACCATGGTGACTTCCCACTCCCGCCCCTTTACTTCGTCTGCGAGTTGCGGTTGATGCGTGTTTTGTTGAATGTCGGGGTAGTGTCCCCGCAACTTGCGCTCTGAAAGCCAACGCAGAGCTTCGCGGGTGCCCATGGGCAGTTGTGGCTCAGGGTTGAAGAAGTGGGTGCCATCAAAATGATCTGTGATGGGGCCTTGCCACTCGCCCGCTCGGCAAAGGGTACGCGGCAAGAGCCAGTCAATGCCCTTGCCCGCGGCAGCGACTGCACCCACTCCCAACAGGCTTTTGAGAAACCAGCGACGGCTGCGTTTGCGCTGGGGGAGTGGTGGCAGTTCCGGTTGGTGCGGAGAGTCGCTCATTCCGCAGATTCTTCCGTTTCGGGGGCAGAGTCTTCTACCTCGGCATCGGCGGCGGCGTCATCATCCAAGCTGCCTTCTTCCTCGTGCTCTTCGTTGTCTTCTGCCGCAGCGGAGAAGTTGACCAGACGCGGACGCAGGAAATCGAGCAGAACACCAGGGGTGAGGAGCTCAGGTGTGATGGCGGGGGTCTCCTTGGGGGTGTACAGCACGTTCACAGGCACGGAGGTACGCCCCAGTTTCTGCATTTCAGCCTCGATATCGGCATTCTTCTCCGTGGCATCTGCTCGCATCAGGACGACGCCTGCGCGCTTGATTTCGGTGTACACATCGGAGCTATAGGCGGTCATCTTGTTGTATTGGCAAGTGGCGCACCACTTGGCGGTGAAATCGACGAAGACGGGATGCCCCTCTTCCAAGGCTTCTTGCATGGCGGCGGGGGTCCATGTCTGCCACTCGGGAGCGGCTTCAGCATCCCCACTTTGCTGGGTGCTCGGCATGCCACCCCAGATGCCAGCAATGGCCAAGAGGATGGCGATGGCCAGACCAGTGATGCGGCTCTTGCGGCTGCGATACATGGGGCACCAGCGACCATAGACCCAGAATGCGGCGCAGAACACGACGAGAGAGGTGAGCACGATGGTGACTGCCAGCGGGTCTTCTTCTGGCATGAAGGAGAGGTAAACTGCGAGCAGCCAGGCGGCCGCAAGGAACAGACAGAAGGAGAGTCCTTGGCGCAGGGATTCCATCCACGCACCAGGGCGCGGCAGCTTGCTTACCAAGGAGGGGAAGAAGCCCAGCACGATGTAAGGGGCTGCTAGCCCCAAGGCCATGAAGGTGAGGGCGATGAGCATCCACACGCCGGGCAGCGCCATGGCGGCGGGCATGGCGGCCCCCAAGAAGGGCGCGGAGCAGGGGGTAGCCACCACGGTGATGAAGAGCCCTTGGAAGAAAGAGCCCGTGAAACCGCCGCGGTTTTGCAGGTTTTGGCCTGCACCTGTGGCCGATACACCAATTTCAAACACGCCGTACATGCTCAGACCCACCACGGTGAGCAGCAAGGTGATGGCATAGATAACCCACGGGTTCTGCATCCACACGGCCCACTTGCGGGTCTCGGAACCTGCGTCTTGCCACAGCGTTTGCAGCCATTCATTCCATGGGGCGGTTGCCAGATTGGCGGCATTGGAGAGTGCAATGAGCAAGATGCCCAGCACCCAGAATGAAATGAGTATGCCCAGCACAAAGGCGAGGGAGTGCATCACCACCTTGGCGCGACTACCACCGCCCAGCTCCACAAAACTCATGATTTTGAGACCAATGACGGGGAAGACGCAGGGCATGAGGTTCAAGATGAGACCACCCAAGAAAAGATAAAGAATGATGCCACCGAACCCGGCGGGTACGCCGCTCACGCTGGGTCGCTGTGGGGCTGTATCGACGCTGGTGTGCATGCCGTCGAAGGTGAGAATGCCCTTGATGACGGGCAGGGGCTTGCCCACCGATTCTTCATCGGCTGGGGGATACATGTCGTTGTTGCCCTTGTTGCGGGGCAGGGTCAGGGTGTAGTTGTGGCCCTCGCGGGTGAGCGTTTGGGCCACGGTGGGGTCAATGCAGTTGTCTTCGGAGTAGAAGTAGACATTGTTGAGCTCTCCATCCCAAGCAAAATGCAGCTGCACCGCCTCGGCTGTTTGGGTGGCACTTACTTCGAGAGCTTGATTACCCAGCACCTCGACTGTTTTTTCTGTGGCATTCCAGTGGGGGGCAGCGGCGCCATCACCAGCGGGGATTGTGATGGTGGTGGTGCTCATTTCTGGGTTGGAGCATTGGCCTTCCTTGCAGGCTTGGGCGTTGGCGCTGATGGTAAAATGAGCATCGCCCAAGGCCGTGGGAGCGGGGGTTACTTTCCACACCGCGATGGCGTCTGTGTAGGCGTAAGCTACACCCACGCTGTCCTCAATGCGGTGAGGCGGTTGCCAATAGGGGCCTTCAACTTGGTAGCCTTCAGGGGCTTGCAAGCTTGCTTCCAAGGGCATGCCCATGGTGGCAGGGTTGCGGAAATAGGTGTGCCAGGGTGACTCCGCACTGGCTTTCAGGCTCACATAAAAAGCCTCGCCCGGTTTGTAGCTGGTCACGCTTGCCTGCGCACTGGTAGTAACTAAGGACTTTTGGTCTCCTCCAAAGCCAAAATCCATACCGAACTGAGCTGTTGCGACTTGTGTCGCGCACGCGAGCGCGAGCAAAACTGTGCGGAAGATGTTCATGTGGCGCACTATATCACACAGCTCTCTTTTCTGCAAGGCTAAAGGAAAACGCGCGGTGGATTTATCGCTTGCTCACAACTTGCCCACTCGTCGTGGGTTCGAATCCCATGAGGGGAAAAAGAAAAACTCCTCAAGGATGAGGAGTTTTAGAGAGAGCGGGCGATGGGATTCTACCCGCCCACCAAGCCCAGTCAGGAGACTGGGTTCCCTCGCGGATGTGTCCGCTCGGCTTGGTGGCAAGTTGCTCGCTTGCTCACAACTTGCCCACTCGTCGTGGGTTCGAATCCCATGGAGGGAAAAAGAAAAACTCCTCAAGGATGAGGAGTTTTG
>JAZTYM010000020.1:0-73625 GCA_045637025.1 Akkermansia sp.
GCTGCGTAGAGGGTGTGTTCATCCTCTCGTGCCGGGATTGGGGACACAGAGGGTAGGGGAGTACGCTTAGTGGGCGATGGGGTGGGTGCTGCGTAGAGGGTGTGTTCATCCCCTCGGGCAGGGACTGGAGGCACAGCGGGAACAATGGTCTTCTGTTGCTTCTTTTGCGTAGCAGTGCTGCCACCACCGTACAGAGTGGAGTCTGTTTCACTGTGGATGGATGCAGCGCTTGCGGGTTTCGGCTTCAGTTTTTTCTTGGGCGCTGGGGCTCCGTATAATGTTTCGTCCGAATCGTAAGAAGCAGGAGACATGTGATGAAAAGAGTGGGGAAAAAAAGAAAGCACGCAGGAAGTGGTTTCCCACTTCCTGCGGCGCGTTGAAGTGTCGATTATTTGTCGGATTTACCCGTCTCAAACACCTCGACAACGTAGGCGGATGCGCGGCGGTTGCGAATCCTGCCTTCCTCCTCCTTGTTGTCGTCTACAGGGATGCGGGAGCTCAGACCATCCGTCAGGATCAGTCGGCTGGTATCCCCTTGCTTGATGTGGGCTGCGGTGTACTTGGCGCGGTTGACAGAGAGCCGCTTGTTGACGGCTTCGCTGCCTTCCGAGCTGGCGTGCCCAATGATGCCTACTGCAATCTGGCCTTTTTCGCTCTTCTTCTTGCTGAGCACGCGCTTGATGTACCCGAAATTGCTGCGGATGGTAGAGTCAAAGTCCTTGAACTCTTCCTTTCGGCTTGTCACGGTCGGGTTCGTGGAGATGCGAGCATCGTTCTTCGGGAACAAGAAGGTGCAGCGGGTGATGATGCGACCCACGGCGTAGCCTTGTTTTTCGAACATCTTGCGCAGGTGTGCCAATTCCTCATCATTCTCTTCATATTCGTTCACCGATACGAAGTCGGCGGCCTTCACCACGGCCTGACCTTCATCGCTCAGAACATAATCCAAGAACTTGCGCACCTCCTCATTGTTGGGGCTTGCAGGATTCATCGCAGCATTGACAGGTGCGCTGAGCATATAGCGCCCAGCGGCAATGTCGCCCGGTCGTGGCCAGAAATAAATCTTCTGTTCGGCAGAGGGAATGCGTGCTACGCGCACATCCTTGGAGGCTGTGGGCTTGCGGCTGAAAGAAACGGCTGCCACCCCATCACCAGCGGTGCCATCTCTTTCGGGGCGCTCACTGATGGTCGTTTGCAGCTTCTTCAGGCACTCCGTCGTGGCTACCATCTCGCCAGCCAAGGTGTTGGGAGCGCTGGTATACACGGTCTTGCTTTGCAGTGCCTGGTCAATCGTGCGAATATCCAGTTTCTCCAATGCAGAGCTCTGGTTCACCTTGAGCAAGATGGCGTTGTAGGCCAGCCCCGTCACGAGGATGGAATTCAACTCTTCATCTTCGCGGGCGGCAGCGGCGTTTTCCAGCTGCTCGTAGGCCTTCTTGTCGAAGGTGTTGCGGAAAGCAATCACCGCATCGGCGCGACCCTGTTCCAAGCTATCCGTTGCGTCGGCGAACTTTTCGGGCTCAACCACGCGGATGACGACACCTTCCTCGTTCTTAGCATCGGTGATGCAGTGCTCCCCCTGCGTGTTGGTATAGAGGAATGTGTAGTGCTTGTAGCGCTGAATCAGGGTGGAGAGCAGACCGTCGTAAAGCGCCGGTGTGGTCTCAACGGTGAAGAGAATCTTATTCGGGTGGAAGGGCGGGGGCGGGGGTTCTGTCCAGTTCTTGTATGTGGATTCGATGTTGTCCAAAATCGCACATGCTTCACTATGGTAGCGCCCGGCATCGTCTGTTGCGTCATCCAGCAGGGTGCGGCAACCTGCGACGGCTTTCTCTACGGCCTTGAGCTTTTCATTGCCGGCGTCGACTCGGTAGCGGATATCAGCTATCTCGTCTGCGAAAGACTCCTCGCCATTTTCATCGATGTATAGCTGGAGCTCTTCGAGAATGCTGTTCTTTGTGCGCTTGAGGCTGGCAACACGGTCCTCAAACTCCTTGAGGGCGACTTGCTGCGGGCTCTTCTTGATGGCTTCTTCCAATGCGGCTTTGCGGGCATCGTTTTGCTGGCGCAAATCGGCCAAGGGAAGCTTCTTGTAGAGCTCATCCGCATCTGCCTGTACCTTGCATGCGGCCAAATCCTTCAAAAAGCCATTGGCTACGCTCTGCACATCATTGCGGAACTCCTCATAGTTCTTTGATTCATCCGTGGTGCGAGCCTTGCGGAAGGTGCCAACCTTGCCGAAGAAGTCGCGGTACAACTCGGTGCATTCAGCTTCAAACTCGAGAGCTTGGCTGTTGTCCGGCGGTTCCCCACAACTGCACATGCCCATAGCGGATGCTATGAGCAGTGCAGCGTGAAGCAAACCTTTCTTCCACTTTTCTATGTGTTTCATGGTTACTTATGGATGGTTTACATGGAATAGACGCCTTCGATGCCCTCGCTAAGCGCAATGCGGAACAAGGTAGGCTTGATGAACTTGTTAATCATGAGTGTCATCTTCGCACGTTCTGCACTTCCGCGTTCCGTGTTCTTAATGCTTTCCTCGTATCTGTCCTTCATTGTCTTCAGCAATGCGGGCTGCTTGCGGATGGTGTCGCGCAAGTGCTGTTGTGTGCTGTAGACAAAGTTAGTGATATCCAGGTTACTTACTTTGACACTCTTGGTGTTGAAGATGGGGCGATCGTCCTCAGAGGAAGAACCATTGCGGTATACATCGCCACTTTCCGCTTGGATGGTGAAGGCCCCATCACTATTCTGGGCAACCCACAATGCAGCATCGCGCATGTCTTCCAAGTCCGTTCTGCTCGGGAAGGTTACCTGAGCTGCCATTTCGGCAGACAAATCATCAATGTGCATCCAGAAGCTGTCTTGGATTTCACCACGCTTGAGCTTATCTGCGTATTCCTTCTGAACGGTGGCAACAACCTTGGCTGTGCGTGCTGGACGTGCAAACTCGGTCTGCCAGACGGATATTTGAGTGGTGTCTGGAGAGGTGTTCACAAACACGTTTTGCTCGGATGCCCCTGGGGTAATAGCCAGGATGGCGGCTTGGCGTGCTTTGGGTGTATCTGCAATGCCTGGCAGGCTGATATTCTCGGGGAAGCTCACAATCCATGCCTTGCGGTACGCATTCTTAATGCCATATGCATCGCTGGAAGATGGGGTTGTCTCATCCTTCAGATAGCTGTATGCCGCAGAAGTCATCAATCTCTGGAACTTATCCTTGAACTCATCTTCAGTCATGTCTTTAATGCGCTCCACGATGCCGCCCATGAGCTTTGTGCCACAGACATCATCTGCTGCCTTCAGCATCTTACCTGCGAGCTCGTAGGAAAGTAGAGTCAGGACTTCTTCCGTTCGCTGGTTCATCGCCTTATTTCCACCGAAGAGATGCGCCAAGGTGGAGCCACCCGTGATGCTTTCTGCCACCAATGCTCGCAATTCTTTGGCATTGTTGACAACGGAGACGGGTTTCCCAGGCATGTTGCGGCCGTTGATGAACTTGATGACATCCATCACCTTGGGGTCTTGCGAGTCATAGTCGTAGAGCAATTCTTCGTCCTTACCTGGTTTTTCTCCCTTGACGATGAAGCGATACAGCGGTGCGCTCGTGTAGAGCTTTTCCTCCGTTTGGATAAGTCTCTTGAGACATTCAATGGGTGTATCGAGGCGGCCTACGAACTTGGCAAGGATGTCAGCGTAAATCTTCACCTGGTCAATGAACTTAGCGAGGTGACTGCACTGTGTGCGAATCGTGTAGATGCTGATGAGGTCTTCCAAATGGGCATCAAGGAATTGTTTGCCCTTGAGCTTGTGAGACAAGGCTGTGAGCTTGAACCACTCGCCGTCTTGGCTGTTGCTGCGCGTATGTTTGCTGTGCCAGAGCTGCTTGAGTTCGCTACCATCATCTTGCTTTTCCTTCAGCATTTCGCGGAGCTTCTTCTCGCATGCCGTGGCAGATTCTGCAGCGTATTTGACCACCTCCTGAGCTTGAACAAGGCCAATGTTGCCCTCCTTCCAGTTTTTGACCAGTTCCTGCATGAGGTACTCGTTGAGCAAGTCTGCAACGCTGGTGGCAGCGCTATTCCCCATTTGGAAACGATCCTTCAGGATGCTCAGCATTTTAGCGCTGCGACCAGACAGCGAAAGCCCATCGCCAATCGATGTGTTGTCGGGGTCCAGTACCTGATTGTTGAAGGTGCTCTCGAAGAGTTCTTCCAGCTTGCGCAATGCTTGCATGTCGCGCTCTCCGCTCATCAGCTTCTGCACTTGCTCGGAATTATCTGCCCAGCTCTTCCAGCCATTGTAGACGTAGTCTGTCAGCGCAAAATCTTCATGCGTGAAATTGATGTATGCCGATTTTTGATTATCGGCCATGTGGATGGCCTTGTCTAGATACCCTTCTGTCTGGGTGACATTGTTGTACACCATCTGCTTGAAGGAATTGGCCATGATGGAATGCACCGTCATGAGGCTCAGCTCATTGATAGGAGCTTGCCATTTGGCTGCACCCAGACTAGCGAAGATGTAGGAACGCTCCAAGAAAGTGGTGGAGATATCATTGGGCTCGCCAAGGGTATTGGCCTTGAAATCTTCGCCCGATGCAATCTTGGCAACAGCCGGTGCACTTGCGCCTTCCGCAATGAGTGCGCGGTCGACAGCCCATGCCGCTACTTTCTTGATTTGGTCTTCAATGGAAATGCGGTGGTTTTCGCTCGTGGTGTTGGTGGATATGATGACCGCGTTGATGGGGTCCCCCTTAATCTTGTTGCGTTCTCCAGGGTAAAAGTTGGAGCCTTCTACGTTGGTCAGCGTATGAGGATGCATGAGCCCCGTGGAAATGGCGTTGATATCACGAAGCGCTGCATACTGGTTCTCAAAGAAGAAGCCTTGCACATCATCAGGGTTGACGCCATCCGTATCTGCCATGTAGATATAGAGGTTCAACGGATAGGATTGATAACCATCAATGCTGGCTTCTGCGGGGAACTTTTGGCGAAGAAGCTGAATGAGGTCAACAATGCCACCGGAGCCAGTACCACCGCCCAGAGAGCAGAAGACATTCAGCATGCAGCTGTTTTCCGTGTCCAGCGCTTTCACGCGATTATATGCGTTGACAATGTCACTAAAGACCTTGTCCGCGTTGGCCGCAAACAGGGAGCGACCGTAGCGTCGGCGTTGCTGGGCTCCAGGGGTCGATTTGTTGATGGTTGCAAAAACCGTCTGCTGCTGGATTGCCACTTTCTCGTCCGAGCTATAGAGCCAGGGAACGATGTTGCGGGCATCCACATCGATGTTGGGCTTCAGATGCGAGAACTCATCTGCATTCAGCTCCAGGTTTTGACCAAGGTGAATCCACGTTTCCTTGAGGTCTTTGATATCGGGACTGCTATCAATGGAGAGGTAAGCGCAGGGTAAATCAAACTTACCCGCATTGGGGTTAGCTGCCACATTGAGCTTGCGCTCGCGGATGACCTTGCGAATTTCGCGGATGCTTTTGCAGCCTTGGCCACCAAGGCCAATGAAAAGTTGTTTGTATTTTTTTGCCATGATATGAAAAAATGAAAGGTTGTGAGATAGGAGGATTAATCAATCTGAATGCGGCGCGGGCGGATATCTGTATAGGCGAGCCAAGAGATGAGGGCCGTCTGAATCAACATCAGCACAATCATGAGGATGAGCGCGCTGGAACGCTGAGAGTCAATCTTTTGGCAAACGGTATTTTCCAACCCCTTAAAGGATTTATCCACCATGCCATCGATGATGGTTGCAAACCAGTAGGGGTTGCTTGTGCCAACCTTGCCATCATGCTCTGCCAATTCTTTATTAAAAGCTTTAGCGACGTCACCGTCTGCATCGCGGCTGATGGGGGCATAGCCGTAGTTGAAGGGAGCCATGTCGCTCAGGGATGCCAACTTCTTCTTCGCTTTATCCTTTTGAGCTTGGGGGGCGGTGCCACTGATGGTCTTGATGACGCTGTTCAAGAATTTTTCTTTGTTGGCTTCGGTTTCGGGCGTATCTTCGGTGAAGGAAAATTCCAGTGTCTTTTTTGGATCGAGCGAATCGGTGTTTTCACCGATCTTTTTGAGGGTGTCCAGAGCCTGCTTGAAGGCCTCTTTCATCAAACTATTGTTGTTAGCCAAATCGTTGACAATGTTGGTTTTCACCGTTTTTTTGACTTGGGGGGAGACGATGGTTTCTTGGACAAAGCCCATAGCCGTGTGCACCATTATCAGGATGGCTGCAAGCAGCCCCATGATGCAGGAGATACCCAATGCACTGGCGTTGAGCTTCCACTTGGCGTTCCAAATGCGCCCGACTCCCAAGCCAATGCCAAAAAGGCAAATCAGGAAGACGATGATTCCCAGCGTGATGGCTGTGGTGGCTGCATCCATGGCTGCAGTGAGCCAGAATACGATATTTTGTATGTATTGCATGGTGTGTATGGTTTTTGGTTGATAGTAAGTTGATGATTAGTCGATGGAGACTTTGAGGACGACACAACTGGCGTTGTCTTGCTTAGGCTTGATGGTTGTCTCAATCTTGCGGATGAGTTCCTGAGCAAGTTGCTGGGCTGGAACTTCGGAATAGTTGTCGACGGTATTTTCTCGCTCAATATCGCCGAGGCCTTGCAAGATACCATCTGAGGCGAGGATGACAATATCTCCATCCACAAGCTTGATGCCTGTTTGGCACTCCAGCGCGTTGATTTCAGCACCCAGGATGGCGCTGGTGACGATGTGCCGGATTCGGATGCCAGCGGGCAGGCCATTTTGCTTCAGGTCTTTTTCTTCTTCTTCAGAAATAGGCTCTGCATGCACTTCACCATCCTCACTGGTGGTATATTTGTAGCCTTGTATGTGACGTTGATTCAGTTGATGCTCCTTGTAATGGCCGACACTCTTGTCCTTGCGGAACAGCAGAATGTATGAGTCGCCCACGGATACATAGTGCAACTCGTCATCGCTGATGACGGCGGATACCAGCGTGCAACCTGAATGAGATTCTTTCTTGTGCACAGCTTCTTTGAAATCGTGGACGGCGGCATTGGCTGCATACAAGGACATGAACATACGCTCCTTCCACATGGTGTTGAACGAGCCAGTTTCGGCAAATGTTTCGCCGTATGCTTGGATAGCTTGGCGAGCACAGAAATCGCCCTGACCTTCGCCGCCCATACCATCGCAGAGAACGCCCATGCAGACGTTGCGGTCGGTAGAAAGGATGAATCGCTGGTGTTTTTTAGGCAATTCTTCTACCATGTGGTAGGCCATGAAGCAGTCTTCTTGCCTTTCTCGCTTGCCGATGGTGGAAGCGCCTCCTATTTCAATAGCAGTAGACATGGTGTTAGTTCTTCTTTTCGATGGTAATGGAGGTGGAAGGTGTCAGGTCAATGACATCGCCTGGGTGCACGACAAAGGTCGTGCCGTTTTGGGACTCGCCGTGGCGTGTCAATGTGGCGGTGCGTATCTTCTCAGAACTCTCACTTTCGCCATCGGCTTCAGGATTCTCTCTGACGCGGTCACTCCCTTGGTTGATGGCCAAGAGCCAGAAGGATTCGTCCGTATTTTCTTCATCTTTATTCTTGTATAGGAACACGCAGTGAATACGAGAAAGTTTCATGTCTCTTGGCTCCAAGGCAATATCAGCGTGGCCCGAGGCATTGTCGCTCTTGCGGCCAAAGGATATGATGGCTTTGGTCATGGCAAAGCGCTGTGTCGATAAGCCATTGCCCTGCATCACATGCAGTTCATAGCTTTCTTTGACCTCCTTGCGTGTAGGGGTAGTCAGAGCGCGGATGTCCTTGTCTAAGTCATTGCTAAAGATACAGGGCTCCATGCGGTAATCATTGGCATTTTGCACCTTCTCCAACACAGGGAGAGCAGCTTCTGCAGCTGCAGCTTCCTCCTCTGCTTTACGCCTTGCCTCAGCTTCTCGTTGGAGTTGCAGAAGTTTCTCTTTTTCTTCTTGCTCTTTCCGCTTGCGGGAAACGACATGAAGCGCCAACAACGCCGCGATGATGAGGATGGCGCCACTACCCACCATAATCCCTAGAGCATAGCTGCCGGTGGGTTCTTCCTCTTCTCTCTCTTCATTTGAGGGGCGATTAAGAAAAAACTCGACATCGGGAGCAATGGTGCGCGCGACGAATATGGGGGAAAGGGGCATTGTGCGGCTCGTCTCATCCCACAGCTTTTTGACTTTATCCGCATACTCGCCACACTTTGGATTCTTGCGCAGGGCGTTCACTGCGGCCGCTTCTTGTGCGGGGGTGAGCTTTTTCCCCATTTCCTGATCTTTGCGGAGTGGCTCTAAATAGGTGGAGGAGATGCGACTAAGCTCTTCGCGCAACTGCCGAGGGTTGTTTTTGTAGTGTTCTTTGCGCGCTACGAAACTTTTTACCATGACCGCCGTGTCCGTGAAATGGTTTTTGAGACGAATGACTTTGGGGTCAATTTCGTCAAGCGATGATTCGATGATTGGTGTGGGTGTGTGGGACGCAACTTCTTCACTCTGAGCGCATACGGGTGTTGCGAGTGAAGCAAATGCAAGAGCACAGAAAAGGTGCTTTTGGAAAGAATGAACTGTCATGAAAAGGCGTTTTGCGTTCGATACTTGCACAGTCTAGCAAAATTACGGGAGGTGGTAAAGGAAAAGTTAAAAAAATTAACGATGAAAAGGTGTTGAATTAAAGCTGGACTTGAGAGGGTCGCTAAGGTATGCTTTTCGTCGCGTAATAACGAACAGGAGAGTCATGGCAGGAGTGTGGATGCCAGCAATGGGAAACTTTACCTTGTGGAATGCGGTGCTGTTGGCCATAGTGCTGACAGTAGGATTGGTGTGCGTGGGGTGTATTTGGCATGCGCTTCAAAATCTGAAAATAGAGAAAAGTGTGTATGATGCTCTGCAAAAAGAGGACAAATTGCAGGTGCTGTACGAGCGCTATAGGCGAGGGGAAGTGAAAGGCCCCGATGCGCTGATCGTACCAGACTTTTATTCGGCCGTGGTCGAGCAGGCTCGGCAGTTCGATATTCAGGATTTGGATTCTTCTGCTGCCGTGCTGAAATACTTGAAAGTGCTTTACGGTGGAGCCATAGCGAAAAAATTGCAATCGGGGTATGTGTCCGACCGTTTGTATGCCGTGCTGTGTTCGGTGGATACGGATAACATGGTAAAAAAGCTGCCCGCATTGGAGGACTTGCGAGAGCTGACCATGCAGCGCGAACGAGGTGGTTTATCCACCTCCGCATTTCGTCTGTTGGCGCCGAGCATTTTGGTGTGTGGTATATTGGGTACGCTGGTGGGCGTGCATAGCTGTTTGGTGGGGGGTGAGAGGGGCAACGAAATCATTGCCGTGTTGGCGGATGCTCTACTGCCTGGGGCTTTGGCGGTGGGCATCACGGTGGTAGTGATGAGTATCCGCGGTATCTACAATAGCCGCTGGGCTCACTTTGTTTCGGGGTTTGATGAGTATACCCTGCGCCAGTTGTTGCCCTTGTTCAGACCCTCAACGTCTCAGGTTGAGACCGATATTGATCAGCTGGGTGTTGCCCTGAGTGAAACCCGTGAGCAGTATGAACATATACAAGGGTTGAGACGAAGGATTCGCCATTTCCAAAAAAAAGTAGAGAAATGCCGCCGCCTGTGTGCTGCATTGTTGGGGGCATCCCGTAGCCGCTTAGATGCTGATTGTGGGGACTATGAGATGCGCTACAAGCAAAGTTTGCAGTTGCAGGAGGTGCAGAAGAAGCTGGTCAATGCTCTGGATATGCTGCAGAGCCGCTACAAGTCTTTATTGCAGCGCGTGCAGCTTGTGCAAAAACGTGTGCTCTCGCCCCATGCGAAACACTCATTGCTGAGAGTGTTAGAGCAATTAATACCGCCTGCTCAGGCTTCGATTCGGCGCTTGTATAGCATTGATCTTGAATGCGAGTTGGAGTCGTTGCGCCAGCTGGTAGAAGAAGCCAGCAAAACCATCGCGACCACCCCTCTAGAGGATGCGCAACGGGAGGAGTACCGCATGAAGTCTGCGGCTGAGTGGTTTGCTCATTTGGAAGCGCGTTGCCAACAATTCGAAGCGGCGGGGCAAATGATTACGGAAATTGATAATCAAATCGATGAGGAAATTGTACACCATTTAAATCCGTCCATCACGAGCGAGTTGCCCGCTTTGATTGACGCGCTGAATCAGAACTACGATGCGGCGCGCGCCGTGTCGGAGACGCACCGGGATCGGTTGGTGCGCTTCAACAAGGAGCAGGCGAAAGAAATCACGGATAAAAAGCGCATGATGTCACTGAAAGTGGATTCCATGCTCAGGCAGACGGGGGAGAAAACGAGTTATCCTGCAGGTTGGTCTGGCTTTAAATTGCGCGTAAGAGACTGGCGCTTGGCTGAGCGCGACAAGTGGCTGCAATCGAAGACGATAGGGTGGCGCACATGGACCTTCATCATCGCTGGTGTAGGGGTATTTGTTGTGTGGCCTGCGTGGTGGGTTTGCTTGTTGTGCGGCCTGATATGATGGAAATGGCAGGATGCTCAATAGAAAGTTTACACGCAATGCAAGATAAAATAACAAGCCCCGAAGGCCCAGGAAAAGGTCAAGCTGAGCAACGTGGCGGTATGGGCATAAAAGTATGTGCTGTCTTGCTTTTATTGCTCATCGTGTTGATTCCGTGCTATGAGTTTCACAAGGAGCTCGTGTTGTCCATCGAGTGGTTTTGTTCGCTGATGGAGTGTCAGTGGATGGGCTACCCCATGATGGCGTATGTGATAGGCGGTGTGGGTGTGTTTGGTTTGTGTGTGTCTATTCGTGCGTGGATGCAAGAGGGCTCTTACGCCAAACAAGTGGGGCGTTTTTTGAAGAAAGCATTGGCCGAGCAGTGGAACAAAGGGAAGCTTCTGCAAGAATGCTCAGAGCAGGGGAAACTGGGGCTCATGTTCACCAAGCGCATGGGGATGCTGCTGGGTGACAAGCGTGAGCGCTTGCGACACGTGGTTCCATCTCTTGCCGTGATGCGCGAAATATCACTTCGCGCTGAATTGGGCCGATGGGACGCTGCCTTTGTGGCTGTTGTTGTGTCCATTTTGTTGATTTTAGGCATCTTTGCGACCCTGATGGGCGTGCACTCTGTCCTGAAGCTGGGGAGGAGCTCCATTGAGTTCACCGATTTGTCCACGGCTTTGTTACCTAGCGCCATTGCCGTGATTTTCACCGTGATTCTCACTATTTTTCGCGCGGTGCATTTGCGTAGGGTCGAATTATTGGTTGCTCGGGTGGATGAGGCCTGCATTGCGTTGCTGATGCCTATCTTGCGCGAGAAAAGCGAGAAAACTGTAGATGTATCAGCCCTGAATAGCGCAACCACAGCGAAGGATCCCAGCCCCCAATTGGATGATATGGCTCATTTCGATGCCTTCCTGCCTAGCCGCCCGCTCAGTGTGAGTGTGGATGCTGCTATCAAAGAGCAAATTGCCCAGCTGCAACGCTTCTCATGCGATATGCCAAGCCCACAGAGGGATGCGGAACACGATTTCACGAAGGAACGAGCGCTTATCAATGAAGCTGCGAAAGAAAGCATCACAACGCGCTTGGCACAGTGTGCCATTGCGCCTCTCACGAACAAGCCCAGCTGATCACGATGCCCCTTAAACAAACGAAAAAAGAGCAAAATGTCATTTTCAAGGTGGTGATGCCAGCTGGTTCGCAGACGCTTACAGGGACGGTCTCGCCAGAGCAGTTGGCGCAAGCCGAGGCGGCGCCAACTCCGGTGCTTCCGCAGAAGCCAGGGTCACAATTCTGGGGGCTACGCCTTGTGGTGTTGCTGCTTTTTTTGGCTGGTGGCGTTGCGCTTGCGGTGGAACACGACCGTGAGCTCGTGCTGGTGTGGTTGCTGCTGAGTGGAATGATGGTCTTGGGCGTGATTGCCGCTTTGAGCTCCATCCTGAAAGTGCGCCGTGCTCACGAGCATTTCGAAAAGCAGCAGCGCGAGGCCGATATCTTTTTTTCTCAGCAAAAACAATATGCATCTGTGCGAGACCGCGTGCACGATGAGCACTTTGCAGCCTTCCTCCCCGGGGGAGCGGGTGCGGATTCTTTGCCACACCGCATGCACCATATTGACCGTTTGAAGATTATCTTGCACATTGTCCAGCAGGAGGAAACGGAAGTGACGATGCCAGCGCTGGATGATTTGCGCGCATATTCATACTCGGTTGAGCAGTCAAGGTGGTCAAATTGGGTGTTGCGCATTGTTATTTCAGTGCTGCTGATTACCGGTATCTTGGGGACGCTGGTTGGGGTGCATGCTTCCATGGATAGTGTGCGCGGGGGTGGGGTGAATCTAGCGCAGCTTTCAAAAGCCTTTTTGCCCAGTCTGGTGGCGGTGGTTGGTTCATTCATTATGATTTTGCTGCGGGCGTGGTATCGGTATAGCTTTGATGCCTACATGGGCAAAGTGGATTGCCACACGCTCCGCTACTATTTCCCTTGGTTTAGGCCAGATGTGCTCAATGAACAGAGCCTCAACCAATTCGAGGCATCCTTTGGACAATTGGCGGTGGCGCTGGAGCGCTTGGGGCAGGGGGTTGCGCTGGCGCGGCAAATCCCCCAGGAAATGGACAAGGTGCGTGCCGAAATCCAGGATATGCAAGAGCTTTCTCGCGCATACTCTTCCAGTACTAGTGTGGTTGCTTGGCTCGAAGCTTTAAAGGCGCTGTCCCAAGATGCCTCCGCGCAGATGGAAAGCGTGCTTGCACAGCACTCGGATTGGGAGGGTGCGGTGCAGCAACTGTTCGCGGCAACGAAGCTCTCAGTCCAATCTTGGCATGCCGCTCAGCGCTTGCAGCATGAGGTGCAGAGCTCTGAGAACGAGCTGCAGCAAAGGAAAGCCCAATTGAATGCGATGATGCTACACTTGCCGGATGCAGATGCTTTGAAGGAAACGCTTCAGAGCCTGGACGCCCAATTGATGGGGCTGGTGGATGCCATAGCTCAAAATAGCAATCGCCTGATTAATGAGCGTTACTGGCATGATGTGGAACAGGCCTACATTTCGAAGGAGCAGATAGCTCAAATCACGTATGAGTGCCAGAAACTACGCGATACCGTGCACTCCAATGTCGCAAACTACGCCGCTTATACCCAAGAATTGGATGAGGGCTATGCTCGTAGCTCGGAGTATTTGTCTCACGCTCAGAATACGGTGGAGGCATACAAGGACAATTTTCATAAGATGCAAAACCAATTGGAAAAGCGCATGGTTGACTACGCTAACGAACCCGTCTTGAGTAAGTGGCAAGTCATAGCTTTATGTGCCATGGGTATAGCCCTGATTATTAACCTTTCTATGACTTTTATTTTATGGTGATCGAAATTTTGATTGGAATTATTATTTTTTTCGCGGCGTTGGGTCTTTTGTTTGCCTTCGTGGCGATTGGTGGAGTGATTAAGCAAGAGGCTTTGCTCAGCCAAAGCTCGAGTGAGCAGGTGCTGGGTGATAACAAGAAACTGCGTCTCACCGCGCTCAAGGCATGGATAGCGCACGAGAAGGAAACCAAACACCGCGGTAAAGAAGTGCGTGTGGGGGAGGGATACCACCTCTTGCTGAGACTGAGCACGATAGCGGATTCCATTTCTCGCACGGATGCGCGTGAAATACCCTCTTTGGGCGATTTGCATACCTTGACGCTTCAGGATGAAACAAGCCGTTTGAGTTCTACGGCTTTGCGTACAATTACCTCCTTCATGCTGATTTTGGGTATTGCCGGTACCTTGTGGGGGGTGCATGATGTGTTGTCCAACCCAGATGCGCAAGGCGGGTTTTCTCTCAAAGAATTATCCCTAGCTTTGATGCCCAGTATGTTGGCTGTATGGTGTACGGTGCTGTTGATGTGGTTGCGTGGGTATTACATGGCTATCTTGGATAGATATTTAGAAAAGCTAGACTTGTTTACCATGACCGAAATTGTGCCCAAGCTACAGCCGATGTCCAACGTGGGGATTTCTGTGGAGTCCTTCATGGTGCAATTAAAGCGATTGGGCATCTTGCTTCAAGCGGTTGAGGCCTCTGCCGATAGTTTGTCAAAAACACAAGAATCGCTGCAGGAATTGAAGGATGTCTCTGGCGCGCTGAACGGGGAATATCGCCATATATCTGGCAAAAATAAGGAGTTCGAGGATGATGTGGCCTCCATGAATGTGCATTTGCAGGAGGTCTCGGATGCCATGAATCGTGTGAAGGATGATTCCTTCGCGGCAACGCTCAAGCAGGTGCGCAATCATTGCAAAATGATTGAGAATAATAGCAAGGATTTCCAGGCCCTCTTGGAATCGTTGAGCCAGACGTCTCAATCGTTGCAGGAAGGAAAGAAAGCGATGAAGGATCTGAATGTGCAAGCTTCTCGCACGACGATGTTGGCCGCGAGTGTGGGCATGTATGCAAAGCATTTGGATGAACTTCTGTCTCATTCTGAGCTAATAGAGAAAGCCTATCAAAAGATGAATAAGCTCAAGCAGGATATGGAGGCTGCTAAAATGGGGACGGTGGATAGCTCTCAGCATGCGCGCGAAGCGCTGCGAGCTACGCAAATGGAGATGGGCAACTTCTCATCTACTTTTGAGCAAGATATCCAAGAGGGTCAACGCAGTGTAGTGTATGCTCGAGAACAGTTTGAGCGCGCGTTGGATGCCTGCGTTGCGGCTAGCAAGGAGTTGAATAACGCATTCAAGAAGCGTGCCGATGTCGTGAATTTAAACTGAGGAAGATAAGGAGATGATACGTCAGCATTTACAAACTGAAGAGAATTTCTGGCCGTGTGTCAGTGATATGTTTTTGGCGCTTTTCGTGATAGCGCTTGCCTTGTATTCTGTATGCAATGAAGAAAAAGGCAAGGGCGATGCGTATATAGCCGAGATGGCGCAGGACGAAGCCGTTACGTTGATAACAATCATGAAGAAAATCTACCCCGGTGACGAGCAGTTGAAGGCGATGGACCCGGAAGCGGCAAAGAAGGCGGATAAGAAGAGCTTGGATAGCCCCAAACTGAGTGCCTTGCTGTACGCTACAGCGGAAAACGCATCCTGTAAGCAGCATTTTAATCTCGCTCAAGTGAAGGAGCATCGCCTCTTGGATAAAGCCGCGCCTGTGCTTAGGAATGCTTGCCGGGCCCTTTGCCAAGCGTCTGGTGTTTGCTTTCATGAGGAAGGGGAGTATCACCAATGCATTAAAGTAGCCCGTGATCGTGTGACTTGTATTCTTGCTGAAATGGATGCGGCCAATGTTGAGGAGTTAATCGGTGTCATCAATAGCTTGAGGTCGCAGCTCGATGAAGCCCAAAAAGGGAATGCGGCCAACGAGGATGCTCAAAAGCGAATTGCCCGGTTGTTGAACGATATACAGAAACAGAAAGATGAGAAACGGCTGCTGGAAGGTGAGTTGGTGAATGCGCAGAAAAATAACGCGTATTTGAAAGCGGAACTCAATAGAGATAATCGCAAGCAAGTCATGAAAAAGGTGAAAATCATGCTGGAACGATATCCTGAATTGTATGAGAGTTCGGATGTTTTGGAAGAAGAAGGTGTGGTGCGCATCCCCGCTGAAGCGATTGGTTTTGAGACGAATAAAGCGGAGCCAACGCAGGCGTCGAGATTCTATGTCACTCAGTTGGCTCAGTTTTTGGATGATGTGGCTCAGGATGTCGTGAAGGATGGGAGCGATGCTCTTCCTGTCGATAACATCTCTATCGAATGCCATGCTTCCCCCGATGGCAATGGTATATACAACGACTGGTTGAGTGTGCAGCGAGTCTTTGAAATGTGGAAGATTTTGAATAAGACGAGCCCATTCTTGAGGACATACAAGAACAAGAAGTCCCTCGGCTTGTTCTCCTCCACGGGGTGCGGCTCCCGCGTATGCCCCAAGGGGGTAGATGAAGACGATAGATCCGCCGCCGCGCTTCAGAAATGGCGCCGCGTGGAGATACGCTTCAATTGCTCGCCCCAGAGAGTGGCAGCTACTCAAGACCAATAAACAAGGGATATGTTCATCACGCTATTTACATATTGGAGTGGCGCAGATTATGCCTGCATGGCGGCGGCGGTGCTGCTTGCCTATGGGGTGCTGAGCGTGGGGTGCAAGCTGTTTCAGAAGAAAGACTGGCCGTGGCAACAGCCGAGCGTGGCGCTGCGTATGCTGCTGCCAGCTATTGTCATGGTTGCGCCGTTGGCGTTCTACCTCCATACCCTCAAGGCTGAGGCCTTGGCCGACGGTGAGAGCGGGCAAGCGCTTTTGCGGGAGCACTACGTCAACCGCGATTCGGCCTCGAAATTGCTGGCCTTTTTTGAGAAGTATAGTCAAACGTTCGAGCAGAAGGAAGAGTTCATGCAAAGTGCCATCCCAGCGTACGCTCAGCATGTCGTGAAGGCGCATCAAGAGCGATTTTTGCCGCTCAGCAGCTGGTCCTCGGTCGATGCAGGAGCTTGCTATCCCGATGCCAGCTCGGCTTTGAGTGATGTGTGGCATTACCGCGGAAGTGCTGATTTGCAGCACCATAGCAAGCATGTGTACAGCGTACTCAATGCAGCTGCCCGTGAGTACCTTGTGGCCGAGCAGCAAAAGCAAAACATGGATGCTTTGCAGCGTGGCTATTCTGTCCACCTTTGGTTTATGCTCACGACCATTTTGGCGTTCTACTTAGCCAGTACATGGGTGTCCCAGTCGGAGGAATCAGACGGCGGTGATGTCAAACACATTCAGTAGGCGCAACAGCCATGAAAATAAGGCGATAAGCGCGCATAAATGCCACAAGATGATAGTACCCTCGCTCACGCAGCGTCGCTGCGTGTTCACAGGGGTTCCGGAGCTGGTCTTAACCTTGTGCTCCTGCAGGACTCTTATCAAGTCCTCGTTTTTGCTCATCTCTTCTCGCATAATCCCGCGACCATACTTTACCACAGCAAGCCCGCTGCTGCAACCATAATCCCACATCCTTTGAAAAAAATTGGAGGACAGAAAAAAGCATAGAATGGTAAGATAACACCATTTCAGACCTTGCAAAAACAAAGACATGTGGTATGCTGGGGGGTGCATGAATAAGTCTTTACTTGCAGGATGTTGCTTGGCTGCAAGCGCCTTGGCTGCCGAGCCTGCGACGTGGCAATACAGTCTGCCAGACTCGGGAGTGGCGCCCAGCTATGCCGCTGTGACGGCTATATCGCAGATGGGGGAGCGCCATGGTGGCTCAAAGCTGGGATTGCAATCATTTGAGCTCACGCTGCCCTTGTCTGATCCGCGCAAGACACACTGTGGGGATTGGCATATCAACGCACAGTTCGATATGCGGTTCACGCTGCTTGATGCAGAGGGTAATCTGGCGTTGGAACATGATGAGATGTATAGCGCCTCTCTCCCTCTTACGCTGATTCATAGTGATAAGGCAGGTAACCGCGTGTCCGTCACCGTGGCGCCTGCTGTGGCTTCGGATTTTGGTGGCACGAATCGTTTTTTTGACATGGTGGGGGGCGCGACCTACACGGTGAAGCACAGCGATACGCTGTCGTACACGGTGGGGCTTGGCGTTTCGCCACGCTTTGCTACCCACGCGGTGGTGCCCATGGTGGGCTTTTCGTGGCAAGCGAATGATGCGTGGGAGGTGAGTTTGCGTTTTTACAAGCTGAGTGCTTTGTACAAGGTGAACGAGCGGGTGACGGTTGGCCCCTTCTTGAGTGGGTATAATCACTCGTGGATGGTCACGACGCGACACGGCGACAACATCTTGCGTTTTCGCTCCTTGGTGGCGGGCGTGACAGGGGAGTATGATTTCTCGCGTGCGGGGCAGAGGAAACGCATCATCACTGCCTCCGTGGGAAGCACCCTTGCCACCACGGCGCAATTTTGTGAGCGCACTGCCGACAAAGACGCCATCGAATCGCACCACTACAAGCCGGGGATATACCTGTCTGTGGGCGTGGATTTTCGCTTCTGATTTCGGTGGGGGGCTGCGTTTCTGCTGTTGACTTTTAGCAGGAATCTGGCAGAATAAATGCAGCGATGAGCACATACGGATATTATCGATTTGCCGCAGCTTCGCCCCAGGTACGCGTAGCTGATGTGGAGTTCAATGTCACCGCCATGGTGAAGGCCGCCCGCGAGGCCGCTGGGCAGGGGGCGCAGGTGGTGGTTTTCCCAGAGTTGGGAATCACGGGTTGCAGCTGCGCGGATTTGTTCTTCCAGCCTGCGTTGATGCTGGCCGCCCGCAAGGGATTGGGGCGTTTTGTGGCTGAGACATCGCGTCTCAAGTCCGTGTGCATCGTGTCCTTGCCACTTGCGGTGCAAGATGCGCTCTATATCATGGCTGCGGTGGTGAAAGGTGGGCATGTGTTGGGGTTGGTGCCCAAGTCTGTGCTGCCCAATTACCGAGAATTTTATGAGAAACGCCAATTCTGCGCTGCCGCACAGTTGCCAGCTAAGACGCTAGTGCTGCCAGGCTGCGGGGAAGTGCCCGTCGGCACGGATTTGTTGTTTGCCGATGATGATGATTTGTGCTTTGGCGTAGAGTTAGGGGCCGATTTGTGGAGCGTGGTACCGCCCAGTTGCAACTTGGCGCTGCACGGAGCCCGCGTCATTTTCAATCCCTGTGCCTGCAATGAACTGGCCGGTAGCGCCACGTATCGCCAGCAACTCGTCGCCCAGCAAAGTGCTCGTTGCTTGGCTGCCTATGTGCTGGCTGGCGCAGGTGTGGGAGAAAGTACGCAGGATGTCGTGTATGGTGGGCATTGCCTGATTGCGGATAACGGCCGCTTGGTGGCAGAAAGCAAGCGCTTCTCCCGCGATACAGAAATCATCTATGCAGATGTGGATCTCACCCGCTTGGCTGCGGCGCGTATGAGCGAGAGCTCGTTCCACGACAGCCGCGCACTGTCTGCTGCCACTCCCATGCGCCGGATTGAAGTGGGAAGTGTGGCTTCTTCCAGTGATTTGGCCTATGCCAGCATACCTGCTCGCCCCTTTGTGCCCACCCCAGATGAATCAGCCACCCGCTGTGAGGAGATTCTGAACATACAGGCTAGTGGCTTGGTGAAGCGCATGGAGCATTCGCATGCACGCACCATGGTGGTAGGCGTCTCGGGCGGTTTGGATAGTTCTCTGGCGCTTTTAGTGTGCGAGCGTGCTTGCAAGATGATGGGTATTCCCACCTCTACCATTTTGGCGGTGACGATGCCAGGCTTCGGCACAACGGGCCGCACTTACAACAATGCGGTGGCGCTCATCCGCCACATCGGGGCGGATTTCCGCGAAATCAACATCCGCGAGGCCTGCTTGCTGCACTTCAAGGACTTGGATTTCGACCCCTCGCTGCGCACGAACACCTACGAAAATGTGCAGGCTCGTGAGCGCACCAAGATTCTCATGAATCTGGCCAACAAGACGGGTGGTATGGTTATTGGTACGGGGGATTTGTCTGAGATTGCGCTGGGTTGGTCCACATACAATGGCGACCACATGAGCATGTACTCGGTCAACTGCTCTATCCCCAAGACGCTCATCCGCTGCCTTATCGAACATGTGGCTGCTCAGAGCTCTGAGGAAATGGCCGCCACGCTGCGGGATATCAACGCAACCCCGGTGAGCCCTGAGCTCTTGCCCCCCGCGGAAGATGGTACGGTGGACCAGAAGACGGAAGATATCCTCGGCCCCTACGATATTCACGATTTCTTCCTCTACCACTTCATCAAGTATGGCGCCACGCCTGCCAAGCTTCAGGCTTTGGCTTTGTTGGCTTTCGATGGTGAGTACAGCCAAGAATTGATTGAGCGCACCTTGCAGACATTTATTCGCCGCTTCTTCACCCAGCAATTCAAGCGCACCTGCGTGCCGGATGGCCCCAAGGTGGGCACGATAGCGCTTTCTCCGCGTGGGGATTGGCGCATGCCGACAGATGCATGCAGCGCGGTGTGGAATATGCGCTAATCTGTTTTTCTGCATTGCAAACTTGCAAAAGGCCCTTATTCATGGCAAACTGAGCTAGGACACATGGACACATCTTCTGATTTATACCGCCCCAATGCAGCCATCATCTACCGCCGATCGGACGGTACAGTGTTGGTGTGTGAGCGAGTGAAGCCCGCTGGGGCTTGGCAATTCCCCCAAGGAGGTATCAAAAAAGGTGAATCGCCCATGCATGCTGCATGCCGTGAGGGCATGGAAGAAACGGGATTCCGCCCCAACGAGTATGAAGTCGTGCAGGAGCATGGCCCCTACCGCTACGATTACCCGCCCAAAGAACGCGAGCGTGTGTTCCGCAAGCGCGGTATACCCTATGCGGGGCAGGAGCAATACTATTTCCTCTGCCAAATGCATAGCGATGCCGCTGAACCTTGGCTGGATAACAAAGAATTCCGCTCTTACCGCTGGGTGCAACCCGCAGACTTTGATTTGGATAGCCTCCCTGCCTTTAAGCGCGGGGTCTACGAGCAAGTCTTGCGAGACTTTTTCGGGGTATGAATCTGCAGCCCATAGCCTATCTGCGTTCTCCCTTTGCAGATAAGTTTGGCGTGCCTCGTCAGGGGAATCTGGCACCCCACGTCATCAGCGACATCGTGTTTGAGCCTGCTTTTGCCCAAGCGGAGTGCCTGCGTGGGATGGAGCAATTCAGCCACTTGTGGTTGATATGGGGCTTTCATTGCAATGAGGCGGGGCAGTGGCATCCCACGGTGCGGCCGCCTCGGCTCGGGGGAAATGAGCGCTTGGGCGTGTTTGCCACGCGTTCGCCCTTTCGCCCCAATCCGTTAGGCTTGTCGGTGGTTCGTATTGTATCTGTAGAGCCAGGCGTGCGGCTGCGGGTGTCGGGTGCTGATATGGTGGATGGGACACCTATCTACGATATCAAACCATATATTCCCTACGCGGATTCTGTGCCGGATGCCTCGGCGGGATTCACCGCACGCCCTTGGACGCCCCTGCAAGTGCGCATTCATGCTCATTTGCCAGCGGGTGTTACCCCCGAGTGGGTAGAAGGCTTGCGCGAGGTTTTGACCCAAGACCCTCGACCTGCGTACCAGAATAGCCCCGAGCGAGTGTATCACATCGTTTATCTGCCGTACGACGTGAGTTTCCGTGTCGAGGATGGCGTGGCACATGTTCTCTCATTTACCCCTGCAGCCTCATGAACCACCTGCGCCAAGCCTTTGAACTGAATCTGCGCGAGGGGTTAGAAGTGGGCGGGTCTGTGTCTGTGTGGCTGCATGGGCGTGAACTTTGCACCCTGTGCGGGGGCGAGGCCCGCCCCGACACCCCATGGCAGGCAGATACGCTTGTGCCAGTGTATTCTGCGACCAAGGCCGCAGCGGCGGCTTGCTTGCTGCAAGCCTTGTACAACTGCTGCCAGGGACCGGAGCTGGAGGTGGGAGCTTTGTGGTCGCAATTCCCTGTGCCTCATTGCACCGTGGCGCAGTTGCTCTCGCATCAGGCCGGTTTGGCGGCATTGGCAGAGCCCGCCCCGCTCGAGGATTTGGAAGCTTGCCGCCGCGTTATCGAAAAAAGTACCCCGCTTTGGTTGCCCCCGCAGCATGGCTACCACCCCCAGACCTTTGGCCCCTTGGTCGATATCCTCATGCTCGAGCTTACGGGCATGCGTGTGGGTGATTTTTGGGAGAAATATGTGCGCGAGCCGCTCGCATTAGAATTCTACATCGGCCATGTGCCCGAGGATGCCTACCCGCGCGTGGCTCATCTGCGCACGGCCCGTATGCTGGGGTGCATGCCACGTACCCCCTTTTACCGCGAGTATTTCGATGAATCAAGCGCTGTGCACCGCGCTTTCCACAGCATCGTGGGTTATGGCTCCGCCCGAGAAATGAACACCCCCGAGGCATGGCAATCTGCATCCCCTGCCAAGGGGGGCGTGGCGTCTGCCCGTGGTCTCGCCCGCTTTTACCAAGCCTTGCTAGGCCTCACGCCCCATTCACCCTTTGCTCCCGATGTGTGTGAATGGATGAGTACCCCCCAATGCAGCGGTATGGATTTGACCCTGCTGGAGCCCACCACCTTCACCTGCGGAGCCATGTGCGAGCCTGCGGCGTATTTTGGCAAGGGCGGCTTTGGTCATGCCGGAGCAGGGGGCTCATTGGGCTTTGCTGTGCCAGATAGCGGGCTTTCCTTTGCCTACGTGATGCGCGGTATGGAGCTGGGCAACCTGCCTGGGGCACGCGTTGTTCGTCTCCTCGAAGCGCTGGAAGTGGACTTAGCGCCGTGAATAGGTGGCGCGTTTAGCGTTTCTGCATGTACTCCACCACGCCACGGCCGACAGCTTCGGCAAATTGCACAGCGTTGGCATGTTTGGAGAGATATTGGGCGTGCTCGGGGTTGGAGAGGAATGCAACCTCGGTAATGACGGCGGGCACATAGGATTCATTGCAGGTGTTGAGCCAATCGCCCCCACCTTTGCGGCCGTCATTGCGCACCACAACTCCGCAGGGCACGCCGTTGTTGGGCATGCCGCGGTCCAAGATGTCGCGGTTCATCACCTGTGCCATGGTGTTGGCCAGCAGAATCCCGCGCTCGTTGCAATAGAAAGCGCTTTTGTTGGACACAAGCCACTTAGCAGAATTGCTGTTGTGGTGCAGGAATACCACTGCCCCGGGACGCTGATCCAGAGCGAAATCGGCGCTAAGCATGCCCACGGCTACGCGGTTGGGGTGGTGTTTGGAGCGGTAGATAGCTGTGGGAATGGGGGAGTTTACATGCACCACCCCCCATTTTTTTGCCTCGGCAGCCAAGCGGGCATCTGTGGGCATGGCTCCGCGGTTGCAGATGATGCATTGATAACCAGCTTTTTCAATCGTGGTTTTCACATAGCCTGCATAGCGATACCAGAACTCTGTTTCTTCGATGATACCGTATTTATCGTCTGGCGTGCGGGCGCCTTGACCCCCGCGCTGGGGGTGGTAGTAGTGCCCAATGTCCAACACCACGATGTTGGAGGCTTGGGCTTGCTTTTGCATTTGCTGTTGCACACAGCCGCTCAGCAACAGACTGAGTGTGAGGGTAAGGAAAAGAAAGAGGTGTTTCATGCGGGGGATTAGAGGGGGAGCTCGGCCTGCCCAGAGACGGGTTTGGCACCAATCTTTTGGTAGGCGGCGGGCATGGCTTCTCGCCCGCGGGGTGTGCGCTTGATATAGCCTTGCATGATGAGGAATGGCTCGTGCACGTCCTCAATCGTCGATTCATCTTCGCCCACGGCGACGGCTAGGGATGCTAAGCCCACAGGCCCGCCGTTGAACTTGTAAATCATTGTCTCGAGTAGGCGCTTGTCCATTTCGTCCAGCCCATCTTCATCAATATCAATCATGCCGAGAGCGGCTTCTGCCACACTATCGGTGATGCGACCATCGGCTTTCACTTGGGCGTAATCTCGCACCCAGCGCAGCAGGGCATTGGCCACGCGGGGTGTGCCGCGTGAGCGCCGTGCAATGCCAGTGGCGCCACCGTGCTCAAGATCAATGTCCAGCAGCCCTGCCGAACGCTGCAAAATCTGGCATAATTCATCCACCGAGTAGTAATCCAAGCGGTTGACGAGGCCGAAACGCGAACGCAAGGGCCCAGTGAGCATGCCGGCGCGGGTTGTGGCACCCACAAGCGTGAACTTGGGCAGGTTCAGTTGGATGGAACGGGCGTTGGGGCCTTGATCGATGATGATGTCGAGGCGGAAATCCTCCATGGCGGGATAGAGGTATTCCTCAATGGCGGGGTGCAGGCGGTGAATCTCATCGATGAACAAGACATCACCCTTTTCCACGTTTGTCAAGATGCCTGCCAAATCCCCAGCTTTTTCAATTTGGGGGCCAGAAGTGGTGTGCAGGCGGTGGCCTACGGCGTTGGCGATGATGTTGGCAAGGGTTGTTTTGCCCAGCCCTGGGGGGCCGCTGAGGAGCACATGGTCGAGCACGTCGCCGCGCATCTTGGCGGCCTCCACCATCAGGAGCAAGCGCTCCTTTACCTTCTCTTGCCCACAAAACTCGCTAAACGCGGGCGGGCGCAGCGATAAATCGTAACTCGAGACGGGGGTGTCCGCCATTCTGGTGTAGAGAGAATCGGCCATGGTACTTTTTTGCTATGGAAAATCTACCATACGCCCGCGCACGCGTCAAGAGTGGCGTGCTGCATACTCAAGATGGTATCAGGCGGACTCTTCTGGCACCAGCTGGATGAGGGTGATTTCCGCCGGGGTGAAGAGGCGCAAGGGGAAGCCTGACCAGAGGGATGTGCCGTTGGACACATAGAGCAGGGTATTGCCTACGCGGTAGAGCCCCTGCACAAGCCCCTTGTTGAATGCGGCGATGAGCTGGCGTATCCCTGGGGCGTGGCCGCCATGCGTGTGCCCCGAAAGTTGCAACGCTACACCAGACTGTGCTGCTAGGTGGGCTAACTGGGGCTGGTGGCAGAGCAACACGATGGGTTTGCCCTTGGGGGCATGGGCCACGGCTTGTGGAATGTTGGGCGCTGGGCAACAATCGCGCGTGGCTGCGGGGTCTGTCACGCCGGCTAATACGATGTAGCCTGGCCCGGGCACCACGTGTTCATTGTTCAGGAAACGAATCCCCAATCCTGAGAGATAGTTTTGCCACGCATCGTGCCCCGAGAAGTAGTCGTGGTTGCCATCTACCGCAAAAGTGCCCCAGCGCGAGCGCAAATGGCAGAGCGGGTGCAGGGCGGGCGCTAAATCGCTGAGGGAGCCATCCTCAAAATCACCGGTGATGACGACCGCATCTGCCTGAAGTGCGTTGGTGCGCGCCACGACATCACGAAAAAAGGGGGCTTGCTTGTGGCGGTCGGCATGCAAATCGGTGAGCATAGCCAGGCGCACTGGGTGCTGCAATTGCGGCAGCGGGATGGTGATGTGTCGTACCTGCGGTGGCGCAAAGGCTTGACCCATACCCCAAGCGATGGTGACAAGCGAAAGCAAGAGAATTGCAAGAGTTGCGCCGTTGTGCACGCTCCGCCACGGTAATGCGGCCTTGCGCTTGCGCAGAAGAAGCCATGCTGGGATGAAGATTATCTCCCAAATGAGCAACAGAACACTAAGGAGCAACAGGCTCATGAACAGCCAATTACTCCCCCATTCGAGCCAGATGGGTACCGCAGGCCTGAAGAAGAGCCCTCCCCATATCGTGTGCAAAACATGAAACTTGAACGCAACTACCCCCAACAGGGCGCAGAGTAGCCCCTTCCACCACCAGCGGGTGCGCAGTGGCAAAATCAGGCTGCATGCCACGATGATAGACAGCAAACAGCCCAGCAAGATGGCTCCTTTCAAGAACATAGAATCAGGAAGTTGCTGGGCTGATAGGCGCTAGAGCTCGCAGTGCGTCTGTGAATTAGGGGTGGGGAACCCACTTGCCTTCTGCCATGAGCTTATCGTAAAGCTGCTGGGCCTTGTCTCCCATGTCGAGGGAGGCCATGCGCACGTAGCTTTCTGCCAGTTTGGGGTTGGCAGCCAAGTTGGTGCCACCCTTGGCGGTGATGAAGGCCAAATAGACGTAGGCCTCGGGTGTTTTCATCACGGCTGCGTCATTCAGGTATTCAGCCGCTTTGGCGGCATCGGGAGAGCCATCGAAACCAGCGTACTCGGCATAAGCTTTCAGCACACAAGCGTGGCCATAGCCCGCGTTGGCTGCGATATTCAGCAGGGTGGTGCCGCGTGCTACGTCTTGTTTCACGCCTTCACCCTTCATCAGAAGATAGCCCTCTGCTGCAGTGCCAGCAATGTTGCGAGCTCTGCGGGCGGCGGCATAGTGGCGGTATGCTTTTTCCGGGTTTTTCTCCAAGCCGAACGAACCGTCGTGGTATGCGTGCCCCAAAGCCATATTGGATTGAGAATTACCAATCATGGAAGCCAAGCGCACCAAATGGATACCCGCCTTTTCATCCTTCTGGATGCCAGCTTCTTTGGTGAATGCGTTGTTGGGGTCGGGGTCGGCCAAGGCGGTGCCCAGCACAAACATGGCGGCAGGACTGTGCAGTTTCACGGCCTCTTGCAGCAATACATAGCTGTCTTTCGGCTTGATGCGAGAGGAAAGAGAAGAAAGCGTGAAGAGTGCTTCTGCGTTGCCTTTTTCTGCCGCTTTGCGCAGCCACTCCACTTGGGTGGGAGAATCTGGGGCGAAGGCGCTCAAATAGTACATGATGTGGTGGTTGCCTCGCTCAATTTCCGATTTTACTTCAGGGCGCTCCTTGTCGTCGAACTTGGTCAAGCGACCAGCCAGCTGAAGCCATTTGAAGCGTGTCTCAAAACTACCGTTTTTGCATGCCAGCATCAATTGTTTGTTGGAGGCGGCTTCATTCTTTGCAGTGCCGATACCATGTTTCAGGCAGATGCTTACGTCTACCCCTGCTGGGTCGAATCCTTTGTCTGCGGCGGCTTTGGCCATCTTGTAGGCTGCTATGGTGGCCGGATCTTGCAGCTTGTCTCCCGGTACATTGCTCAGGATGCGCCCCGCAACATAGCTGAGAGCCGCGGCATTTCCATCGTTTGCTGCGCGCTGCATCCATTCCTCGACCGCCCATTCATCGCCCGTCGCGTCCAAGACAATTTGCAGCGCTGGGCAGTAGTCCAAGCTATCAGTTTTGGCTTGTTCTTCCAATTTTTCCAAGAAAATCTTGTATTTTTCCTCTTGTTCAGGGCTCAATGCGGGAAGCGCTGCAGTCGTTGCTTTTTTCTCAGCCGCAGCTGTGGCTCTTGGCTTGGCTTTTTCACCTTTCTTGGAGGTGCTTCGCTGAGTCTTGGCTCTCCGACTCGTCTTTTTAGTCGTGGCTGCCATGGCAAGGGGGGCAATAAACAAGGCAGAAATGAGCCCCAGAGCTATCGTAGGAAGAAGTCGCATGGTTCTATGTGTAGGTGAAAATATACTCTGCTTCTATTTTACCCATCTTGGCTCACCTTTCAAGCGGGAATTTTGTCACAGATACAAGACTGGCGAGCATCACATGAATCCCACCACGATTTCATCGGCAAGCAGTCGCCCACGGCGGGTGAGAAGCAGCCCTTCGGTGGGGGTATAGGTCGCGAGCCCTTCGGTGCAGAGGTCTTGGATGTATGGCTCGTCTTCTGGGCGGAGATGCGCCGGGGGAAGGGGGATGTCTGTGCGGAGCCAGAGTCCAAGGCGCTCGGTGCGTTTATCGGCGGGGGTGAGGTTTTCTGAGCTGTGGGGCGGGAGATGCCCTGCCAACAAGGCTTGAATGTAAGCCGTTGTGTTTTCGGCGTTGGTATAGCGGGTATTTCCCAAGGTGGCGCAGGCGCTGGGGCCGAGTCCATAGTAATCTTCTCCTTGCCAGCATGCGAGATTGTGGAGGGAGAGGCATCCTGGCTGGGCGTAGTTGGAGACCTCGTAGTGACGGAATCCTGCCGCGGTGAGCACTTCATCGGTGAGGTTGAACATGGCTTCGTCTGTCTCCTCATCGAGCATTTGTGGACCGTATTGTTGGTAAAAAGGAGTCCCCTCTTCGTAGGTGAGATTGTAGGTGGAAATGTGGTTGGGCTGGAGGTCGAGCGTCGCATTCAGCGTGTCTTTCCATTGGGGCAGCGTTTGCCCAGGCAGGCTGAACATGAGGTCGATATTGATTTGTGGAATGCCCACTTCGCGCAATATCTGCACGCTTTGCGCGACTTGTTCGGGGGTGTGCTCGCGCCCTAGCATGCGCAGGGTTGCGGCATTCATGCTCTGCACGCCGAGTGAGATGCGCGTGATACCGAGTTTCAGCCATTGCTCAACCTTGGCGTGGGTGAAGGTGGCAGGGTTAGCCTCGAAGCTCCACTCTTGCAGTTGCGTCAAGTCTGCGACTTGGCGTAGCCCCTCGACGAGGTTGGCAAGGTGGTTGGGGGAAAGCATGCTGGGGGTGCCGCCTCCAAAGTATAGAGTGCTCGGTGTAAATCCTGCAGGAAGGCGCAATTCTGCTTCTTTTGCAATAGCCCGCACAAACCCGCGCATGTCCGTATCGCTCGGCGTGTGCTTGAAGAAAGCACAGTAGGGGCAGATGCGGTGGCAAAAGGGAATGTGGATGTAGAGATGCTGAGAAGACATGAACGGTGCCGGGGGATGATGAAAAGAGCCGGGGTTTGTGCCCCGGCTCTGAAAAATGATGCGTAAATGACGATGCGGCTCGAGCTTTACAGCTCAGCAGCAGCCGGCGTGTCCAAGAAGTACTTGGCGTCGGCGTGCTTCTGCAGGTAAGAAGCAGCAACGTCGATGGTGACGGGGCCGTTGATAGCCTTGTTCACGATGGAAGCCTTCTTCTCACCCCAAGCCATGAGGCGCACCTTCTTAGCACCCATGATGGTGGCCACCCCCATGGTGATGGCGGTCTTGGGCACGTTGTCGAAACCACCGAAAGCGGGGGCTGCGTCAGTCTTGGTAAGGTCGTCGAGTGTCACCTGACGGGTGATGGTGGTGTCATCGGAACCGGGTTCGTTGAAACCGATGTGACCAGTGCGGCCAATGCCGAGAATCTGGAGGTCGAGACCACCGCAGGCCTTAATCTTGTCCTCGTAAGCCTGGCAATGAGCGGGGATTTCCTCGGGAGCAAGGGTACCGCAGGGCAGGTTGATGTTTTCGGCGGGGATGTCGATGTGGTTGAAGAGGTTGGTGTGCATGAAGTACCAGTAGGATTCCACGTGCTCATGGGGCAGACCGGTGTATTCATCCAAGTTGAACGTGGTCACATTCTTGAAGGAGAGACCTTCTTCCTTGTGAAGACGAATCAGCTCAGCGTAGAAGGGCAGCGGGGTGGCACCCGTGGCAAGACCAAGAACAACGCCCTTGCCCTCAGCGGCACGGCTGCGGATGAGTTCTGCAACTTCTGCGGCCAATTTCTTGGCGGCAGCTTCCTTCGTTTCGAAAACTTCGTATGTCATAGCGCATTTATTCTATACATTCCAACATCAATTTCAACCCTAAAATCTACTCTCGCGCGAAAAAAGATGCTTTCTTCGTAAGTTTTCTGTTGCATTGGCAGCCAAATCAAGGTAGGATGCGGCTATGTCAGCAAAACGCTTTATTTTGAACGAGACGAGCTACCACGGTGCAGGCGCCGTGCGTGAGATTGTGACCGAGGTGAAGAACCGTGGCTTCCAGAAGGCTCTGGTCGTGACTGATGCCGATTTGGTGCGCTTTGGCGTGGTGGCAAAGGTGACGAGCCTGTTGGATGAAGCTGGTTGCGCCTATGAAATCTACGACCAAGTGAAGGCCAACCCGAGTGTGGCCGTTGTTGAGGCAGGTGTGGCAGCATTCAAGGCTGCAGGTGCCGATTACATGATTGCCATCGGCGGCGGTTCTCCCCAGGACACGGCCAAGGCTATCGGTATCATCATCAACAACCCCGAGTTCTCCGATGTGGTGTCCTTGGAAGGTTTGGCTCCCACCAAGAACAAAGCAGTGCCGATGATTGCAGTGGCTACCACGGCTGGTACAGCTGCCGAGACAACCATCAACTACGTGATCACGGATGAAGCCAATCGCCGCAAGTTTGTGTGCGTTGACCCGCACGACATCCCCGTGGTGGCTGTGGTGGATCCGGAAATGATGTCTTCCATGCCCAAGGGCCTGACGGCTGCCACAGGTATGGATGCTCTGACGCACGCCATCGAAGGTTATACCACGTTGGCCGCATGGGAGCTGGCCGATACGCTCAACATCAAGGCTGTGGAGCTGATTGCCAAGAGCCTGCGCCAAGCTGTTGATAATGAACCCGCTGGTCGCGAAGGTATGGCTCTGGGTCAGTACATGACTGGTATGGCATTCTCCAACGTGGGCTTGGGCGTGGTACACGGCATGGCTCACCCGCTGAGCGCCTTCTACAACACTCCCCACGGTGTGGCCAACGCTGTGCTTCTTCCCTATGTGATGGAGTACAATGCTGCTTACACGGGTGAGAAGTTCCGCGAAATCGCTCGCGCCATGGGTGTGCAGGGCGTGGATTCCATGAGCCAAGAAGAATACCGCAAGGCTGCTATCGAGGCCGTGTGCAAGCTTTCGGCTGATGTGAACATCCCTCAGACTCTCGCTGAAATCGGCGTGAAGGAGGAGGACTTGGAAGCCCTTACCGATGCTGCCATGGCTGACGTCTGCACAGGTGGCAACCCCCGTCCCTGCGTGCGCGAGGAGATTCTCGCTCTCTACCGCACAGCATACACGGGCTGGGCTAAGTAATATCTCAGCTATTCACCATTCCTATTATACCGCACGGGGGATTGCCCCCGTGCGGTATGCTCAACCAAGATGAAACGCATAGCCGTATACGCTGGGAGCTTTGACCCACCCACCAATGGGCATCTGTGGATGATGCGCCAAGGGGCAGCCATGTTTGATGAACTGGTGGTGGCATTGGCTGTGAATCCCGATAAAACAGGCTTTTTCAGTTTGGATGAGCGCTTGGCAGTGCTGCGCGAAATGGTGGCAGAGCTGCCGGGCAATGTGCGCGTGGAAACCGTCAAACACGGGTTTCTCGTGGATTATGCACGAGAGATAGGCGCACGCTACTTGTTGCGTGGTATTCGCAACACGGTAGATCTTGAATACGAAAAACCCATGGCACGCATGAATGCCAGCATGGAGCCAGAAATTCAATCCGTCTTTTTGTTGCCACCCTGCGAACTGGAGTCTGTGTCTTCCTCCTATGTGCGTGGCTTTGTGGGGGTGCCGGGATGGGAGCGCTGGGTGAAAGCCTGCGTGCCTCCCTGTGTGTACCGTTTGATAGAGGCTCGGGTTTGAGCCTTATTTGGTTTATTGGATGCCGTAGCGGGCAGGGGCTGGCGCATGGTGCAGCTCCGTGTGTAGCCAGCCTGGGTGCAGCAGACACCAGAAGTCATGGTGGGGGCTCCGCTCCTCTGCTTGCATGCGTTCGGGCGTCATGCGGAAGGGGTACACCTGCACCGGGATGCTCTCTTGGCCTGCCTGAAGGGCTGTGTGGACGAGCGTGTAGATTTCCTCGATGCCCGCGTCCGTCATGGCAAAGCAGCCTTGGGATTCCTGCCCCCCATGAATCATGATATATGAGCCAGTGCGCCCTTGCGCGCGGTCGTACTCATTGGGATAGCCAATGTTGAATGAGAGGTGGTATTTGCTGCGAGGGTTGAGTGCTGGTGGCGAGACGGCGTAGAAGCCCTCCGGGGCTTGGCCATCTCCCTCCGCAACCTTGGGGCCAAGCGCCCCACTCATGCCAGCAATGGCGTAGGTTTTGAGGATGCTCCATTTGTCTCCCTGCTGCACCCACAGTTCGAGCGAGCGTTCTTCTTTGATGATGCGAATGAAAACAGTCTGGCCCAAAAACGCGCCCAGCGTCCTTTCCGCGCTTTGCTGAGCTTGCTGCACGCGGTCAACGCTGGGCTCATGTGCTCCCATGGCTGAGAAATGGCCTCAAAGGCTTTATGCCGTGGCGGTTTTCTTTTCTTCTGCAGCTGGTTCAGCTTTGGGTTCAGCCTTGGCCGCGGTTGCAGCTGTTTTGAGCACGGGTTTGGCAGTCGTCTTAGGCTTTGTCTTGCTGATGGGCTTGGAAAGTGGCGCGGTCGCTGGTTTGGTGGCTGTGGGGGTGGCCTTTTCGGCAGCTTTGGCAGCGGGTGCAGCAGGTGCTTTTTCTGGCGTCTTAGTTGTGTCTTGCTTGGCTTCCGGAGCGGCCTTCTTTTTCTTCTCCTTCTTGATGGCGGTGCGGGGAATCAGCGCTTCAAAGATGGAGAGGAAGAAAGTGTAGAGGAACATGAACAAGCCGGGCAGGATAGCGGTGCTCCAGCGCATCGTCTTGAAGCGTGCCAGCAGTTCGGGCTGATAGGGCTCCTGCATAGTCTCCCACATCTGCGCCAAGGCGTGGCAAGCGTAGGAAAGCAGAAGCCAGATGATGAAATTGATGCAGCAGGCGGCTGTGATGCTGCGGAAAGCATTGGTGCACACCGTACCCAGCAGCCAAGTGCAGGGGATGATGTACATGGCGACGGGATACTTCGCAGGGAGTTGCGTCAGCACTTCGGCCCCGGGGATGCTCCACAAGGATGTGGGCAAAATGGCGCCCCCGATGCCTGTCAGCAACACAATTTCCAACAAAAGAAGTATGGTGGCGCAGCAGTAGAGTGCATTCCACACCAATGTCATGCCTCGTACGAGTGCCAACAGCAGTAATACACCTGCCGCAATCAGAAAATTCGGATCTCCCAGCACGTCTAATGCTCGCACACCTGCTGCGCTAAGGAAACCAGCCAAGCTGATGCCGGGCTTGCAGAGGGTGTACAGCACCACAATGTAAAGGATAGGCAGTATGCAAAGGTATCGGAGCAGGTGTCGCGTAAGCCACTTCATGGGGCTCATTCTACGAGAGAAAGAACCCCGCTGTCAAGGCTAAACTACTGCTCTTTGGGGGGATGGATAGTGGATTTGCCATGGCAATGCGCAGATGCCTGCCGTGAGGGGGATTTTCTCTTTAAGTAGAGAAGAGGCAAACGTAGGGCTTGCGGAGCAGGGGGGCATGTGCTATACTCTGCTCCATGCCTGTTTCTGAATTTCAAATGGCTGTAGATTTAGTTTCCCAGAACTGGGGAGCTTTTATATCTGCTAGCTTCATGGTTATTGCTAGTTTGGTGTTGATTGAGGGCTTGCTCTCTGTGGATAATGCGCTGGGTATTGCCGCCATGGCATCGCACCTGCCCAAGCACCAGCAAAAAGCAGCTTTGCGCTGGGGCCTTGTTGGCGCCTATCTTTTCCGCGGTATCGCCCTTGCCTTGGTGGCATGGCTCATGCACAATGCGTGGGTGAAGTGGTTTGGTGCGCTGTACCTGATTTATTTGGCCTGCGATCACCTGAAGTTTAAATATGTTGAGGAGCATGAAAGCGCAGGCTCCGCCACGCTCAAGACGGCTGGTAAGGGCTTCATTGCAACGATTTGCAGCATTGAGTTGATGGATCTTTCCCTCTCCTTGGACAATGTGGTGGCTGCTGTTGGTATCGTGCAGGGCTCCAAGGATATTCCCGAATATTTCCACATCTGGGTAGTGTGCTTGGGTGTCTTTATTGGCATTGCCGCCCTTCGAATTGTGGCTGGGTGGTGCATCGATATCATCGCTCGCCACCCCATTTTGGGCTACACGGCCTTCATCCTCGTTGGTTTTGTGGGGTTGGTGATGACCATTTCCAACGCCTTGGATACGTTCTGGGGCATCCACTACCACATGGAGGTGCTGCCCAAGTTCTGCATTATCGTTTTCATCGTGACCCTGAGTATCTGCTACGAGAAGTATCGTGCGTTGCACCGCCTCTTGCAGCCTGCTGTCTATGTGTTCCGCTTGCTGTGCTCTGGTTTCGCTTGGACCGTCGAAACCATCTGCATGCCTTGGCGCCGTTTTAGCAAAAATTAATATTACAACTCACTTATGTCTGAATCTCAAATTAATCTCACTCCTGAGCTCATTCGCGCTGCGCTCACGACGGTAAAGTACCCTGGTTTTAGCCGCGATATCGTATCGTTTGGCCTGGTCAAGAATATTGATGTAGAGGAAGGTGGCCATGTCGTGGTTGATTTGCTTGTTGAAAGCAAAAACGCTGATGTGCCTCGCTACATCTATGAAAATGTGATGGGTGTGGTCAAGGAACTTCCTGGGGTCAAAAAGCTTGATGTCAATATCGAGCACCACGCGCCCAAGTCCAAGAAGGCGTCTGCGAATGATGACCCTGCTGATTGGAAGTCAAGCGTGCCGGGTGTGAAGCATGTGATTGCTGTGGCCTCTGGCAAGGGTGGCGTGGGGAAGAGCACTGTTTCTGCTAACTTGGCTGTGGCACTTTCTAAGCTGGGCTACCGCACGGGCTTGTTGGATTTGGATATCTATGGCCCCTCCATGGCGTTGATGTTCGGCACCAAGGAGCGCCCGGGCTGCTCTGAGAAGGAACAATTCCTGCCCGTGGAGGCTCACGGTATCAAACTGCTTTCTATGGGCTTGATGGTGGACGAAGCTGCTCCGGTGGCAGTGCGTGGCCCCCTCGCAACGCGCTACGTGCAGCAGTTCTTGCGCGATGTTGATTGGGGTGGCTTGGATTTCTTGGTGCTTGATATGCCTCCGGGCACTGGCGATATTCAGCTTACCATCGTGCAAACGGTAGATTTGGCTGGCGCTGTGATTGTGACGACCCCGCAAGAGGTTGCTCTCATCGATGCTCGCAAGGCTGTGGGCCTTTTCCAGAGAGTTAATACTCCCATTCTCGGTATCATCGAGAATATGAGCTATTTCGTGTGCCCCAGTGATGGCTTGGTGTACAACATCTTTGGCGAGGGCGGTGGCGAACGCGAAGCCCAGAAGCTCGGAGTGCCTTTGCTCGGTCGTATCCCGCTGGATATTCGCACCCGCACCTGTGGCGACGAAGGCCATCCTGTAGCCTTGGAAGACCCGGGCCAAAGCATGGTTGCCGCCGCATTCGAAGGCGTAGCCAACACGCTGGCTAGCGTATTGGGCGAGTAAAAAACATCTCATCTCTGGCTGGTATTATGGGTAGCATCGTACTCAATTCCTTTCTTGCGACGATTCCTGTCTACGTTTTCTTTGCGATAGGCTTTTGGTTGCGCCACAAGAAAGCGATAGAGGCGCATCACGATGCACCCATCATGCAGCTGGCCATGGATGTGGGCTACCCGTGCCTCATCTTCTACAACATCATGAAATACATGGTGGTGGAGGCACATCCCACCATCGCTACAGTAGGCTTTTCCTTGCAAGCCATTGCATGTGGTTTCTTGGAATTGTTTGTAGGTGTGATAGCCGCGTGGCTGGTTGCACGCCTGCTGTGCCTGCGTATCGGCACGGGCTTGCGCACCTTCACCCTCACGGCAGGTGTGCAGAATTATGCCTTTTTTGTCATCCCCATCATCCAGATGCTTTTTTCCGCGCAGGGGGATCCCACCATGGGGGTGTTGTTCATCCATAACATGGGCTGCGAGATTTTCGTGTGGAGCTTGGGAGTCATCCTCATGTGCGGCGGGGCAAAGAATTTGCGCCTTGCTATGCTGCTGCGTGGCCCCTTGTTGGCCGTGTGTGTGTCGCTCGCTATTGCGTGGTCTGGTTTGGGCTCGTTTGTGGCCTTGCCGCCCATCATGAAAACGGCTGAGATGATTGGCTCAGTCACCACGCCTATTTGCCTCATTCTTTTTGGCTGCTCCATGTGCGATCTTACCCGCAACTTCACATGGCAGCCCAAGATGCTCACCGCCGGGCTCATTGCCCGACTGGCGCTGGCGCCGGCCTTTATCATCTTGTTGGCTTGGGCTTTGCCTGTCGACCCGATTATTAAGCGCATCATGGTGATTCAAAGTGCTATCCCGAGCGCCGTTATTCCCGTCATTTTGGCCAAACGCTTCGGTGGTATCCCCGAGCTGGGTACTCAAATCCTTCTTTCGACCACCGTTTGCTCCTTCCTCACGCTGCCCATTTGGTTGGCTGTCGGCAACGCCTTCGTCGTGCCCCTTTTGCCTGCTCTTTGATTAAAAAATGGAGTAGCCCATCTTTTTTTATAGTTTAGACTTGACTCTAGCTTTTCTTTTGTATAACGTAAGGTCGACCTCACTCTAGCTTTGAATGATAGGGTGGGAAGAACCCCTGATACAAGGAAAAGCATATGAAAAAGATATTCATGACGGCAGTAATGGCCATGTGCTCTCTGGTGGCTCAAGCAAGCAGCGACGTGGTGGGGCTTTGGACAACCATCGACGATGAAACAAAGGAGGCCAAGAGCGTGGTGCAGATTTACGAGTACCAGGGCAAGATTTATGGCCGTGTGGTAGAACTTCTGAAGGACAAGAGCGCCAAAGCCAAGATTAAGGGAAGCCCCGCGGTGTTGGGCTTGGACATTATCTGGGACTTGGAAAAGGATGGCGACTCTTACAGCGGTGGTGAAGTGTTGGACCCCACCAAGGGCAAGGTGTACGGCTGCGAGATTTGGCGCGATGGAAAGAACTTGATAGTACGAGGCAAGATTGCTTTCTTGGGTCGCAACCAGACTTGGCTGCCCAACACCACAAGCAAGGCCAAAGTGACCAATCCTGTGCCCAAGAAGCCGGCTCTGTGATAAAGTAAAATTCTCTCTGCTATTGTGTTTCAGGGGTAGTTTGCCATGTGCAAGCTGCCCCTGTTTTTTTGATGCTGGGGCAGGGTGTTGGCTGGCGGTATGGCCGCGGGTGTGGGGCGTCTGTTGATGAGCCAAGTCTTAGAATGACGAAATGGTCAAAAAGAGTTGACAAAACTGGCGTCGCGGGTGTACATTTTTCCCGTTATGAACAAACAACCGCATGTACTTCCGACGTATGGGCAACCACCCATTGCAGCAGCCAAGGGCGAAGGTTCTTACCTGTATGATACGGAGGGTCGCCGATATGTGGATTTCTGCGCGGGCATAGCCACATGCAGCTTGGGGCACTGCAGTCCCATTGTGGTTGATGCCGTGTGTAAGCAAGCCCAGCAGTTGATGCATTGTTCCAACTTGTATGCTATTCCCCAACAAGAAGAGTTGGCTGCATTGATTGTCGATAAGATTGTGGGGATTCCTGGGCGTGTCTTTTTCTGTAATTCTGGTGCGGAGGCCAACGATGGCATCATCAAGGTGGCCCGCCGATTCGGCCACCGCCGCCCCGCCGCTGATGGGTCTCCCCGATACGAGGTCATTACCTTCAACAAGAGCTTCCACGGCCGCACATTGGGCTCCATGGCTGCCACGGGTCAGCAAAAGATTCAGGTAGAGTTCGACCCCTTGCTGGTGGGTTTCAAATATGTTGATTTTAACGATGCTGAGGCACTGCGTGCAGCAATCTCCAAGGAGACTTGCGGTATCATGCTGGAGGCTATCCAAGGTGAGGGTGGTGTAAACCCCGCTACTCCCGAGTTCATGCAGGCGGTGGCTGAGCTTTGCCGCGAGCATGATTTGCTCTTCATGGTGGACGAAGTGCAGTGTGGCTATGGGCGCTGCGGCGCGCCGATGGGCTGGCAAGCTGTGTGTCCCACGGTGAAGCCCGACCTCATCTCTTGTGCCAAGGGTATTGGTGGCGGGTTCCCCATGGGGTGCTTCTGGGTCAGCAATCGTGCTATTGATGCGGAGGGTACAGAGCTTTCTTCTATCATGGGTGCTGGGTCTCACGGCTCGACCTTTGGTGGCACGCCTCTGGCTTGCTCGGCGGGCTTGGCTGTGGTGAAGGAGATTATCCATTCCAATCTCTCCGCGCGTGCGGCCGAGTTGGGCGAAAAAATCAAGGCTGAAGTTGAATCTTGGAATCTGCCAGTGGTCGAATGCGTGCGTGGCTATGGCCTCCTGCGCGGCATTGGCTTGCGCAAGGGCTCTTTTGTCTTGCCTGAGGGCGCGGCTACTCCTGCCGCTTATGTGAACAGCCTTTGCCTGAAAGCTGGCTTGTTGGCTTGCCCGGCTGGTCCCGATACGCTGCGCCTTATCCCCGCTCTTACCGTGCCCGAAGAGGTGCTTGCCGAAGGTCTGACGATTCTTAAGGATGTTTTGTCCTCTTTGGCGTAATTTCTTCATAACCAATCTTTATTTGCTTTCAGCTGCTCCTGTCGAGGGGTGGCTGAAAGTTTTTTTGTGTAAATAATTACAAAAATCAAACAAAAGATGTTTGCTTGTGCGCTTTACCAATTGAACGGGCGATGCAGCCCGAACCCCAAACAAGCAATATGAAAAAACATCTCGCTAAATTAGCCGTCGTAGCCGTTGCCCTCGTGGCCGTGCTTTCCGCCCAGTCCGAAGCCGCCGTTGCTCATGTGCACCATGATGCGGTGCAAGTACACCGCGTGGTCAAGGCCAAACACCATTGCCATAAGAAGGTGAAAGTGCACAAGGTAGCCAAGTGCAAGTGCCACCACAAGATGCACCACCAGCATGGTAAGAAATGCGCAGTGCATGTGTGTGATATGAAACGCCACCGCCACCTGCATCGCCACTAATCATCTCGGTTTTATTAACCCACTAACCTCCAAACAAGCAATATGAAAAAACATCTCGCTAAATTAGCCGTCGTAGCCGTAGCCCTCGTGGCCGTGCTTTCCGCCCAGTCCGAAGCCGCCGTTGCTCATGTGCACCATGGTGCGGTGCAAGTACACCGCGTGGTCAAGGCCAAACACCATTGCCATAAGAAGGTGAAAGTGCACAAGGTAGCCAAGTGCAAGTGCCACCACAAGATGCACCACCAGCATGGTAAGAAATGTGTAGTGCATGTGTGTGATATGAAACGCCACCGCCGCCTGCATCGCCACTAATCATCCGCGGTTTTATTAACCCACTAACCTCCAAACAAGTAATATGAAAAAACATCTCGCTAAATTAGCTGTCGTAGCCGTCGCTCTCGTTGGCGTGCTTTCCGCCCAGTCCGAAGCCGCCGTTGCTCATGTGCACCATGGCGGAGCCAAGGTACACCGAGTTGAGCATGCCAAGCACCAACATCACAACCATCATAAGTCTCACAAGGCGCGTGTTATTCATCGCCACGGATTGTTTTGCTGGTTGTTCGGATGCAATTAATGATAACAATGGATATAGACACCCCCTCAGACACAGACCCCACAAGTCTTAAAGCTCAACCGCCCCTTCGCGCTCTCTGATGCAGCATTGATGCACAGAGAGCGCTTTTTTGTCGTTAAATGTTAGCCTGTCATACGTGTGAAAGAGTTTTGAAGCGTGTAGGCGCGCATGCTAAAATGACAGGTATGAACGCTGATGAATTGAAATATCCTGGCTCTCGCCGCGTGTATGTGCAAGGTACGCTCAATCCACAAGTGCAAGTGTCCATGCGCGAGATTGTGCAAGAGGATACCGTCTTCCCCGATGGCCGCACGGAAAAAAACGCACCCGTGCGTGTGTATGATTGCTCGGGCCCGTGGGGGGATGAATCTTTTCACGGCGATGAAGAACAAGGCTTGCCCACGATGCGAGCTGAGTGGATACGCAACCGAGGCGATGTAGAGGAAGAAGCCGACGGAAGCTTGCGAGCTACCAGCGTAGCCACGCCTCCCACCCAGCGCTATTATGCCTTGCAGGGCATAGTGACTCCTGAGATGGAGTATGTGGCGATACGCGAGAACATGGGGCGCGAATCCGCCTACCGCGCTATCTATGATCGTTTCCCCAGCGAAAAATCTCGTCCTGCGGAAGCTCAAGCTATGCTGGATGAATTGGGGACGGGCATGCCGCGCCCCAGCGAGCTTGAGGCGCAACCCGGCTTTGGCCCAGCCAGCTTGTGTAGCCGCGCAGATATCAACTACCAACACCCCGCAGAACCGCGCCCCGGAAACCGCATGCCGGCCTATTTTACTCCAGAGTTTGTGCGAGATGAAATTGCGGCGGGGCGCGCGCTGATACCTGCCAATATCAACCACCCCGAGTGCGAACCCATGATCATTGGGCGCAATTTCCTCTGCAAAATCAATGCAAATATCGGCAACTCTGCACTCGCCTCTGATATTGTGAAAGAGGTAGAGAAACTTCGCTGGGCTATTCATTGGGGGGCTGATACTGTGATGGATCTCTCAACAGGCAAGGAAATTCACCGCACGCGCGAGTGGATTTTGCGCAATAGCCCGGTGCCCATTGGGACGGTGCCCATGTACCAAAGTTTGGAGAAATGCAGCGGAGTAGTGGCGCATCTGTCGTGGCCCATTTTCCTGGATACCCTCATTGAGCAAGCTAAGCAAGGCGTGGACTATGTGACGGTGCACGCGGCTTTGTTGAATCGCTTTGTGCTGCATACGGCGCAGCGTGCTGCGGGCATTGTTTCTCGCGGTGGTTCTATCATTGCCAAATGGATGATGATTCACCAACAAGAGAACTTCCTCTACACGCATTGGGATGAAATTTGCGATATTTTGGCGACATACGACGTAGCCATCTCCATAGGGGATGGCTTGCGCCCTGGCTCTATAGCAGATGCTAATGATTTTGCGCAGTTGGCAGAGTTGGAAGTGCAGGGTGAACTTACACGCCGCGCGTGGGCCAAGGGGGTGCAAGTCATGAACGAAGGTCCAGGGCATGTTCCCATGCATTTGGTGCCGGAAAACATGCGCAAGCAATTGGAATGGTGCCACGAAGCGCCCTTTTACACATTGGGGCCCCTAGCTACGGACATCGCCCCTGGGTATGACCACATCACCGGTGCTATCGGTGGTGCGATGATTGCGCAGCGCGGGTGCGCCATGCTGTGTTACGTCACGCGCAAGGAACACTTGGGCTTGCCTGATAAGGAAGACGTGCGAGAGGGTGTGGTCACCTACAAATTAGCCGCCCATGCTGCAGATTTGGCCAAGGGACACCCAGGGGCCCAGCTGCGAGACAATGCGCTGGCGAAGGCTCGATTTGAGTTCCGCTGGGAAGACCAATTTAACCTCTCTCTTGATCCTCACCGCGCCCGAGCCTATCATGACCTTACGCTGCCTCATGCCAATGCCAAAAAGGCGCATTTCTGTTCCATGTGCGGGCCAGATTTTTGTGCCATGAAGCTGAGCCAAGAAATCAAGGCGCTGAAGCCTTAAGCTGGTTTCATGATATCTACAAAATCCCCAAGGCTTGTCAACTAAGCTTTGGGGATTTAATGTTCTTCCCCTGCCAAGATGCCTTGCAATTGGCGGTGGGCATAGAAGAGGCGGGAGCGCAGGGTGCCTTCCGAGATGTTGAGCATCTTGGATATCTCGGGCGATGACATGCCCATGATATCACAAAGGGTTACGATTTCTCGGTGTGCGGGCGATAATTGAGCAAGCGCCGCTTGCAAGCGCACCTTGAGATCCTTGACGTGGGCTCCACGGGCGGGGTCCGATGCCAGACTCGTGTCGGCCAGCTCGGCGTTTTTTTCGAGCGGGTCTCCATTCTCCGTGTTGTCGATACTGTAGGCAGGGTAGGACTTACGCTTGCGTTTGCGCAGGTGGTTGCGAGCTTGGTTGGCTGCAATGGTGTAGAGCCATGTGTAGAAAGCGCTTGCTCCATTGAAGTAACGCAACGAGCGATATGCCTTCATGAAGGCTTCTTGTGCCACATCATAGGCATCTGCTTCGGAGCCCAGCATTTGCAGCAACATGGCGTGCAGCTTGCGGCTGTGACGCCGCACCAATTCATCAAAGGCCTTAGTCTGCCCATCGATTGTCAGCTTGATAAGTTCTTCATCCGGCAATTCCGGGAAGTTTGCTGTGGGCGTGGATGCCATGGGAAAAAGGGTAGGGGGTAGTTGGAAAAAAGAAGAGGGGCTCAACTAGGGCCTGAGCCCCTCTTCTGAAAAGTTGTTTAGAGGTTGAGGCCGTGCAGACAACCATCCTTGCCTTCAAACCAGTTGATGTAGGCTTTGCAGACGGTTGTGAAGCCTCCGGGGGTGGGATAATCCCCGCTGAAGTACCAGTCACCGCAGGGGCCTTCGATGGCATCGTGCAGACCTTGCATGCTCTGGTAAATCACTTGAATTTCGCTCGGGCAGTTGTCCGGCGTCACCATGCGAGAGATTTCATCCGTGATTTCATCCTCGGTGAAAGATTCGTAAATCTTCTTGATCGGGTTGGTGCGTTCTGCGGGCGGCAGTGTAAGCTGGCGGTTGCATTCCACATACACATCGCCGAGGCGGTAGGCCAAACCACGGCGCTTGAGCAGAGACACTGCGGCTTGGAAGGCAATGAACTTGCCCATTTCGCTCATGTCGATGCCGTAGCAGTCCGGGTAGCGCACTTGCGGAGCAGAGGATACGATGACAATCTTGCGGGCATTGGTGCGAGCCAAGAGGCGCAGCAAGCTCATCTTGAGTGTGGTGCCGCGCACGATGGAGTCGTCGATAGCCACGAGCACTTCATCACTCCCCACCGCGCCATAGGTAAGGTCATATACCTGAGAGGCCATCTGCTTGCGGCTGCTCTCCTCAGAGATGAAGGTGCGCAGCTTGATGTCCTTGTGGGCAATCTTTTCAGCGCGGGGCCAACGACGCAAGATAAGCTCGTTGATGAGCTCCTCGCTCATAGTGCCATCGCGCAAAGCCTGAATCATAGCATCACTTACCTTGTTGCGGCGGTAGGCGCGCAGACCTTCCAACAAACCGTAGTAAGATACTTCTGCCGTGTTGGGAATGAAGGTGATAGCAGCCTTTGAGAAGTTTTCGTTCAGGCTGGCCACTACTTTTTCCGTCAGGTTAGCACCCAGAGCCTTGCGCTCGCGGTAGATGACGGGGTCGTTGCCACGGGAAGTGTAGATATCCTCAAAGCAGCAGGGAGTGGGCACGGCAGGCTTGGTGTATTCGCCGACGGTGACCTTGCCGTCGTACTTCACGGCAATCATGTGGCCGCCGGGCAGCTCTTTCACCATCTCACTGTCCACTTCCATCACACTCATCAGCGGCACGCGTTCGCTGGCAATGGCCACATACTCATCTGTGTGCACGTAGTAGCAGTGGCGGATGCTGTGCGGGTCGCGCAGGCAGAAGAAGTCGCCATTACCAATGGCGCCCATCACGGTGAAGCCACCATCCCAGTTGCGGGAAGCCTTGCTGATGATGTCGAAGAGGTTGAGGTTTTCCGAGATGATATTGGGAATCTCTTTGCCATCCACCTTGGCATCGCGAAGCTGGCGGTAAAGGTCTGTGTGAGCTTCATCCAGATAGTAGCCAACTTCTTCCAGCAGGGTCTGCGTATCGGTGCCGAATACAGGGTGCTGACCACGGGAGATGAGCTTCTCGTGCAGTTCAGTGATGTTGGTGATTCCAAAATCGCCTTGCAGCATGAGGGTGCGTGTGGTCCAGTTGGTGCGGCGCATGAACGGGTGGCAGCTCCCTTCATCATAGTGCACGCCACTAGCGCCATAAAGCATGTGCCCCATCAGTACTTCACCACCGAAGTTGAAGTGCTGCTTGAAGGTCTTGGCATCGTGGCCACGCACTTCACCAGCTTCGCGCAGGGTGCGCAGCGTTTTGTGCTGAGCGGAGAAAATCTTGGTGATTGCGGAGCTGGATGCATCGCGAGCACGGAAGATGTAGGGCTCACCCATGGGCATGTTCAGTTTGATACAACCGATACCTGCACCATCTTGGCCACGATTATGCTGCTTCTCCAAGAGCAGGAAAAGCTTGTTGAACGCCCACTCAGGCGAGCCGTACTTCTCCGCGAAATAGGAGAGCGGCTTGAGCAGTCGAATTGCTGCGGACATATATTAAAGGTTGATTAAGTTTTACTTGCGCACGCTGACCTTGATGCCCTTTCCATCGCGCAGAGTGCCGATGACGGTACCGCCGGGGCCTGCGGTCATGGCTTTTTCGACATCTTCGGGCTTCACGATAGCAACCCAACCGATGCCCATGTTGAAGGTGTGGAACTTGTCCTCAGCGTCCACGAACTGCAAGACCTTCTGCACGGGGGCGTTGTCCCAGTAGGGAATTTCGAGGTCTGCACCCTTGTCGCCCAAGAAACGCTCAAGGTTTTCGGGGAGACCACCGCCTGTGATGTGGGCGTAGGCCTTGGGGGTGATGCCAAGCTTGCGCATGTCGTACACAACATCATGGTACAGACGCGTGGGAGCAAGCAAGCTGCGCAGTTCTTCTTCTGTGAGCAAATCAGGATTCTGCTTGAGAATGCGGCGCACCAAGCTCCAACCGTTGGCGTGGAAGCCATCACTGGGGTAGCCGATGAAGACATCGCCATCTTCCACCTTGGAGGGGTCAATCATCTGACTCTTCTCTACACAGCCGATGCTGAAGCCTGCCATTTCTACGAGGTTCTCGGGCACCACACCAGGCATCTCTGCGGTTTCACCGCCAGCCAAGATGCAGTTGCAGCTTTCCAAGTAGTCGCACATGCCAGCCACCAAGCGGGTGATACGCGGACGCTCAATTTCAAGGTTGGAGATACCAAGGTAATCCAAGAACACGAGGGGGTCGCCACCAGTCGTCAGAATGTCGTTCACATTCATGGCCACCAAGTCTTTGCCCGCGGTCTCCAGCATGTCCATGTCGAAGAGAATCTCAGTCTTCGTGCCCACTCCGTCGGTGCCAGTCACAATGACGGGTTCCTTGTAGGAGGAGAGGTCGTAAGCAGCAGCAAAAAGACCGAAAGCGTTGCAGAGCTGGCGGTTTTTCTGGGTGCGCTTCACATGGTAGCTGATGTCGTGAACAAAGGATTGTGCCTCGATTGTATCGACGCCGGATTGCTTATAGGTGAGGTTGCCGGACATAAGAAATTAGTAATCGCGTAGTGCGGGGGCATTATACTTGAAAAGAGCCTCTTTGGCAAGCCGTAATTTCTACGCCAAATCTAATTGTTGGTTGGCATCTCTCGGAGTCACACTTCTTGTGTCTGTAAACGGAGCCGTGCTTTCTCATGACTATATTTGCTCCTTGATTTTCTGTGCAAAGTTTGCTAATCTGGACGCACAACGATGGACGACCTTGATGAATACCAGAATAAGCGCAAGGCTGCTGAAAAGCGACGCCGGCGTCACGATGCCCGCAAGGAGTCCAAAAATCGCACCATGGGACCATGGAAGCGATTCTTTATCAAGGCTTTAATTTGTGGGTTTATCTTATTGCTTCTCGGCGCAGCTGCGGGCTACGGCGGCTTTGTGATTTTGACCTCGAAGTACCAGAAGTGGGCAGATGAGTTCAATTTGGAGGACATCAACAACTTGGACCACCCGGGTATTATCTACGATCGAAACGGTGAAGAAATAGGGCGTATTTATGATGAAAATCGTAGCTATGTGACCTATGACAAAATTTCCAAGAGCATGATAGATGCCTTGGTGGCGCAAGAAGATAAGACATTCTGGACGCACAAAGGTTTTGACCCCTGGGGTATTGTGCGAGCTGCCAAAGAAGCCATTGCTGCCAGGGGTAAGGCTAACCAAGGTGCATCCACCATCACCCAGCAGTTGGCCCGCAATGCCTACGATTTGGAGCAGCGCACATTTGCCCGAGGTGGTAGCCGCTACGAACGCAAGATTGTGGAAATCTTCTTGGCTCAGCGTATTGAAAAACGCTATGATAAGCGCCAAATCATGGAGTTTTACCTCAACCGAATTTATTTTGGTAAGGGGTATTACGGTATTCGCTCGGCAGCATTGGGCTACTATGGCAAAGAACCCGCAGATTTGACCGTGCGCGAGGCTGCCAGTATTGCGGCGCTCATCAAAAACCCCGAGAACTACAACCCCCTCCGAAATGCTGATTTGAACTGGCGCTGGCGCAACGACGTGATTGACCGCATGCAGCGTCTCAATTACCTGACGCTGGAGGAGGCTGAACGCATCAAGAAGCTGCCCTTAGATTTGAACCCCAAACCCTTGCGCCGCCAGACTTCTCATCTGCATGCGCTGGTGCAGCAGCATGCTATCAGCGTTTTCCCCAATTTTGAGCGTGGTGAAGAAATCGTGAAGAGCGCGGGCATCAAGGTGTATACCACTATTGACAAAGGGATGCAGGAGGCTGCTCAGCGAGCGCTTGAAAATCAGTTGCAGGCAATAGAGAGTCGCCAAGATTATGCACATGTGCGTTTTTCGGACAAGGATGACCCCAGAAGTGCTAAGCATCGCTATTTGGACGGTGCCGTCTATGCGGTGAACAATGCCACCGGCGAGACTTTGGTGTACATTGCCGGCCGTAGCTTCGAACGAGACAACTTTGACATCATTGAGCATGGCCGTCGCTCTGTCGGTACGGCATTTTTGCCTTTCCTCTACATGTGTGCCTTTGAGAATGGCTACACGCCATGCTCTCGCTTGCTGGATGATGCCATGGACAACCGCTTGGCGGGTATTGGTGGCTCCGAAGGTGTGCTGGGTGAATGGGGCATGGAGGTAGAGAAGGGCCGTTATTTGGATTCGGTCACGATTCGCCAAGCCTTGGAGTGGTCCAAGATTGCGGCTTCTGCTCGCTTGGGTATAGCCCTTGGCTCCAAGCCCAATCAAGGGTGCAAACCTTTCATCAACACCCTGACAAAAGTAGGCATTACTCCGCCAGAGCGCATTCCTGGTAGCACAGAAGCACGCCCGCAGTATTACCCCCGTGTCTATCTGGGCACCGAGCCTGTTTCCTTGCGCGAAATGGTGATGGCATACACCGTGTTCCCCAACATGGGCAAGCGTCCTTTGGCTCCTTATATTATTACCAAGGTGACAGATAGCAATGGCAATATCCTGTGGGAGAATCCATTGGCCGTGGCAGCCAAACAGGTCAATAGCGTCACGCCTTGCACAGCGTATCGTCTGCATTCCATCATGAAGAGCTCGATGGAGCACGGCTCTGCAGTGCGTGTGCGCCCCTACTTGCCGCAGAACTTCCAAGGCGCGGTCAAGAGCGGCACCAACTACGATTTCTCCGACAACGCCTTGTTTGGCTATGATGGGGCGATAACCTGTGGTGTGTGGATGGGCTTCCTGAATGATCACACGCCTATTTATCCGCAAGCGTTTGCGTCTGATACATGCTCACCCGTGCTGGGTGCTGTGTTTGCTGCTGCCGACGGTCGCTTCGAGAACACGGAAGTGAAGATGCCTGCCGATACGGAAGAGGTGGAAATCTGCACATCTTCTGGTCAGATTGCGACCAACTTCTGCTTTGAAACGCACATGAAGGATGGCAAGCCCACCTATATGCGCCCCACTTACCGCGAATATTTCCCGAAGGGCGATGTCTCTCTGGGCTTGTGCTCTGTGCATGGTGATAATAGCCTTTCGTTGGGTGATTTTCTTAATACCAGCGCATCGCGCATGAACTCCTCGCGCGTGCTGCCCGTCTTGTCCATTTTGCCCAAGGGGACACCCCTGATTGGAACGGACCCCTATGGCTGCGACTTCTCTCTGAATCCCAAGTACAAGTCGGCTGAGGAAATTCAGCAGGCTACGGTGGGCTTTGCAGAGGAGGTAGGCGGCAGCGCCGATGATTCTGCGGAAGAAATCAACGTACCTGCTGTAGACACAGCCATCGAATTAACTGCACCGCGTCCGCTGCGCACCGTGCCTGTTGTGCCGCTTCAACTTTGATTCTCATTTTCTTATACCATGTCGACAGAAACTCAAACATTGGCAGCAACTCAAGAGAAGGCTTTCCAAATCAATATGGACAAGAGCCTGTATGGCTCGTTTGCTGAAATTGGAGCCGGACAAGAGACAGCCAACTGGTTTTTCCGTTCATCTGGCGCAGCTGGCACAGTAGCTAAGACCATTTCTGCTTATGACATGACCGTGAGCGACACGCTCTATGGTCCTGTGCGCCGATATGTGTCGGAAGAGCGCCTCAAGCAGATGATGGATTATGAGTACACTCAGCTCATCAACCGCTTGGGCGAAAAGCGAGGCAAAGATACATGCTTCTTTGCTTTCTGCAACACGGTGAAATGCAAAGGTTACCGCGACAATGGCCCATGGTCGGCGTGGATTGGTGTGCGCTTTCAGCTCAAGCCCGAGGCGCCGCCCAGTGATTTGGTGATGCACGTACGCTTGCTGGTGCCAGATCATGATATGCAGATGCGTGTTTTGGGGATTCTGGGCGTGAATTTGTTGCACGCACTCTTCTACAAGCGAGACCGCATGGAGGAGTTTGTGCAGAGTGTGGGGGATAATTTGGACCGCAGCATGTATGAAGTGGACTTCATGCGTTTTTCTGGCCATGGATTCAGCATGTTCGACAACCGCATCCTTGCCTTGCAACTCGTGCGTTTGGGCTTGTCGGAGGCAACCCTTTTCTGCCCGGATGGCTCGGTAGCCCAGCCCGCAGATTTGTTGTATAAGCGCCCGATTGTGCTGATGCGTGGCAGCTTCATGCCCCTGTGCAAGATTCACTTGGAAATGATGGACAGCGTGCGCGCGAAGTTCTTTGAGTCGTTGCCCGAAGAATCTCGTGCGCGAGCGATTGATATTTGTGAGATTTCGCTTTCCAACCTCTTGCGTGGCAGCGATGTTGACTTGCTGGACTTCATCGACCGTGCCGATGCATTGGCCGCCTTGGGTAAGACGGTGATGGTGACCAACATCACGCATTTCCACACCATTTCCACGCTGCTGAACCAATTTACGAAGGAGCCGATAGCGATTGCGCTTTCCATCGGCTTGCTCAATGAGTTGTTCAAAGAAAAGTGGGCAGATACGCCCGGTGGTATTCTTGCCAGCATGGGGCATATCTTTGTGAATAAGACTCGCTTCTATGTGACGCCATGGATAAACCGCACCACGGGTGAGTTTGTGACGGCTGGCACATACCGCGCGCCGGACAAGTACAAGCTGCTGTATGCTCACCTGCGTGAGAATGGCGATATCGTGGAGGTGCCCTATTTCAATCAAAAGCTTCTCTTCCGAACCCCGCGTGATATCATGCGCATGATTTGCGAGGATGATAATGAGTGGAAAGATTATGTGCCAGAGGAGGCATACCGCATGGCCGAGCACTTGAAGGAGGGCACCATCTGATGGATTTACGAGCTGAATTTCCGATTCTTGCCACGCGTATTGGCAAGCGCCCCTTGGTGTATTTGGACAATGCTGCCACTACGCAGAAACCAACGGTGGTGCTGGATGCTGAACGCCGTTATTATGAGCAACTCAACTCTAACATTCACCGTGGGGCTCACTACTTGAGCCGCTTGGCCACGGAAGAGCATGAACAGGCTCGCTCCACGGTTGCTTCGTTCTTGCATGCGGCGTCCGATAAGGAGATTGTCTTCACCTCCGGTTGTACCGCGGCTATCAATCTTGTGGCGCAGACCTTGGCTCTCTCTGGCATGGTTGGAGCAGGGGATGAAATCATCGTGACCACAGATGCGCACCATTCCAACATCGTGCCGTGGCAGATGCTTTGCCAGCGCACGGGTGCGGTGTTGCGCCCCGTTCCGCTGACTCCGGAGCTGACTTTTGACATGGAGACCTACGAGTCAATGCTCTCGCCCAAGACGCGCATAGTGGCTTTCCCCTACATATCCAACGCGTTGGGAGTGGTGAATCCTGCTGCTGCTATCATTGCAGCTGCGCGTCGCAACCGCCCTGATACCTTGGTGTTGGTGGATGGCGCGCAGAGCACGGGGCACCAGCTCATTGATGTGCAGGCTCTGGATGCTGATTTTTACACCTTCTCTGGACACAAAGTGTATGGTCCCACGGGCACGGGCGTGCTCTGGGGACGCCAAGCTCTGCTGGAGCAACTGCCGCCGTGGATGGGCGGTGGCGAGATGATTCGCGAGGTGTCTTTTGAGGGTACGACTTACAATGATTTGCCTTTCAAGTACGAAGCCGGCACCCCCAATATCTGCGGAAATATCGTGCTGGCAGAGGCTTTGAAGTACGTGCAACGCATGGGCATCTCTGCTATCGAGGCGCACGAGCAGAAGCTCACGGCGATGCTGTGCAATGGCTTGGAAGCCATGCCTGGCGTGCGCATCCTTGGACCCAAGGTGGGCAGGGGAGCTCTTGTCTCCATCGTGGTGCCCACTGTGCATCACTATGATTTGGGTACTCTGCTGGACCAAATGGGCATTGCCGTGCGCACGGGTCACCACTGCTGCCAGCCGCTCATGCAGGCCTTGGGAATCACAGGTACCACGCGCTACTCATTCTCTCTCTGCAACACAGAGGAGGACGTGCAGCGTGCGTTGGAGGCCACAGAGCGCGCCCTTGCCATGTTGCAGTAAAGGGCAAGCTTGGCAAAACTGCGCACAGCGGCGCGTTGGTACCCCTGTGATTAACCGCAGGGGCGGGTCGTGTTGTGAGTTTGTGTAGTACTTGCGGGCCAAAATAAGCTTGTGAGTATGGTATATTTGTGTTATCGTGACCATGCTATGTTGTTTCGTAAGTTTTCTGTTTTGATTATACTGTTGGCAATGGGCGTGGCAGTTTTCCCTATTGCAAAGGCTGATGATGCTTTCGGCCCGAAGGTTGGGATGCGGGTGGAGTTTGAAACACTCACAGAAAAACAGGAAAAAGACAAGAAAGGCGCTCAATTCGCCTCTAGTGAAGAAGACGAAGAAGAGGGTGACGCGCCCTATGAATGGCATATCATCGATCAGAATAGCTGGGAAACACTGAAGAAGCCGAAACTGGAGCGTGTGTCATTTAGAGATATGAAAGTAACAGACTTTGTGGCTTTTCTGAACAAACAACTGAAAGAGCACCAACTCCCCGTTAGCGTGAAATATCTGCATGATGATACTTCGAAGGAGATTCCTCAGCTAGCGGTCCTGAATCTTGATGATGTGTCTATTGCTGATTTGCTGATAATGGCTTGTCATCAGATGCGGTGCGTGTGTGAGGTGGATAAGGGAGAGGTTTGCATTCTCCCTTCTAAGCATAAGCTTTCAAAAACATATTCCGTGACTCGGATAGAGATTCTTGGCCGTGGTGAGCGTGAGAAGGATGTGCTTTCCGTCATGAGAGACAATTGGGGCTTTGTGGTCCCTGAAGATGCGGAAGCTTCATTCAACAAGGAAGAAAATGAGTTGACAGTGGTTGCTCCACTCTCGTTGCATAGTGATATAGCACGCATGTGTCAGAAGTTTGATGAGCTGAGAAATCAGTTGCCTGAAATGGATGGTCTGTTTAAGAAGTATTGCACGACGCTACGCAAAGTATGCAAATCGGCTTGCAAGGTTAAACCCGGAAAGAATGCACAGGCTAAATTCAAGAAATTAGGAGCTCCGCTGGGTAGGATTTGTACGACACAAAATATTCAACAGTTGATGTATTATGTGAGGGTAAGACCCAATGAATATAAAAAGTTACAGAAGATGATAGATGAATTGAGTGGCCCTATGCAGGATATGCTAGACGCACTATCGGAGCAAGGTGAAGACTCGGAGACGATTGATGAGGCATCAACTCTATTTAGTGAGCTGCTGCGTTTTAGTGAATGAAGCTCGGTCGTTGTGATTTGTTGCCTTGACATGCGGGGAGGGATTTGCTAATACATAGGGACAAATGAAACTGAGTCACATATTATTGATTGCCTTGGTGCTTGGTGTCGTGGTTGGCTACTATGCAGAACCAGGCGTGGCTCCCATCTTGCAGGCTCTTGTGAAGAAAGAGGCGAAGCCTGCCTCTACGCGTGATGAATGGGATGATTTGGCCGATCAGAATCGCCCTGATGTGGATACCCCCAAACCAGAAGAGCCCAAGCCGGAAGAGCCCAAACCCGAACCCGAGCCCGAACCTGTAGATGGATTTGTGGATGGTGAGGAAGAAGGGGAAGATGATGACCCCGAGGGTACCACACCGCGCAAGATTATGCGCTATGTGGCAGAGGACGACGGAATGCAGCCCGTGGCTGAAGAGCAGTTCAAGGGTAAGTTGACGGGCGCGAATTGGCGTCAGCCTGCCATGTTGGAGCGCCGCCTTGCGGGGCAGCTGCGCCAAGCGCTCAAGAAGCTTGACCAAAAGGGGGTGGCAGAGTTCTTGAAGAAGCCGGAGAACCGTCTCATGTTGGCTCAGTGGGAGTTGTTGCATCTTTCCGATATGGATGCCCTGAGCAAGCTCATGAAAGACCGCGAGACTGCAGAGGATTTGGCCTTGCTGCTCAATGATTTGCCTTGGGTGTCGTCTTTTGTGTACGATGGCCAGCTCCAGAAGCCAGAGATTGCGCTTGCCATGGTGCGTCATTTCCGCCAGAATGACCCGAATATGGACAAGGACGTGCTCCATGAAGGTGGTTCTGCTCTTGAAAATGTAGGCAACACGAAGCCTGGCCTCAAGCGCCGCATTGCTGCAGCTGTGGCGGTGCAGTTCACCCGCTATGGGTGGTATGGTGATGGCCGCGACTTGACCCCAGAGGAGATTGAAGAACTCAAAATCCTTGGCAACATGGGCGAGCCCCGCCGCCGTGGCAAGAAGGAGAAGAATGATGTCTTCAAGGACGCCCGCGAGCGCTATCAGTTCTTTGCTGAAAGTGCTGACCAAGAATTGCTGCACGCAGGTTTTGCCAACTTGCCTGACTGGTTGATGCACATCGTCTGTGGTTGGAAGGGTAATAGCCCCTTCGGGACGGCAACCACGATGCGTTGGCTGCGAGATAACTGCTCCGCCCCTGCCATGAACTACACGGGTATGGCTTTCCAGGTGCCCTATCTCCCGCTCAACGTGACGGGTGATGTCATCTTCTCCTCATTCTACTACGAGCCCTTCCAGTCGCAGTATCCTGGCAACTTTGCTAAGATGACGCGCGATGTCGGTGCTGTGTGTGGTGGTCTGTCTCACTTTGGTACATCTGCCGCTTGCGCCAATGGTGTGCCCGCTGTGACTATGGGTGAGCCTGGGCACTGCGCGTACGCCGTGTACGTAAATGACAAGTGGCATCCCTCCAACACCGTGTCAGAAGAACGTCACCCGCACTGGAACTGCTGGGGTGAGACCTCGTGGAGTGCCTTTGAGATGATGACAAGCATGTTCCAGAACGGTGCCCGCACTCGCGATGCTCAGATGGTAGCCACCATGGGCTCGGTTTTGGCTGCACACAAGAATCCCATCAATGCACTCAAGCTGTTTGAGCTTTCTGCGACGATGCAGCCTCTCAACCAGCCGATTTGGGGTAAGTACATGGAGACAGCTTCGAAGTCTCTGCGCCGCCAGCCCCGCAAGTGGCTTGGCGTGAATGAGTTCATCTGCTCATCTGTCGCGCCGCAGCACCCGGCTATGTGCGCTACATTCCTCACTGAGAATATCTATCCGAGCATGCTGGCAACGCTGCGCGCGCCCAAGCAGAAAATTGCCGCGTTCGATGCGCTTTTCAGCAACTTCAATGTGAACGAAAAGGCGGAGTGGGATATCGATAAGCTGCTGGATATGCAGTATGCTTCTCTGGGTCGCAGTCGCTCGCTCAAGAAGGAGTTTTTTGAAAAACTCTTCGACAGCGTTTCCAAGCATCCTTCGTTCTCGCTGGCTGTCGCTTGGGCTATTCGCACCGCTTATGCTGAAAACAAGACCTTCGGCAAAGACGTGCTGAAAATGGTGGAGAAGGCCATGGAAACCACAACGGAACGCGATGCGATGGTCGCAGGCATCATCCGTGGTGCTGAGGCTGTGGGCAACATTGAATTGGCTACTCAGTATAGCGAGCCCTACATCAAGAAGAAGGAAGCAGAGATGAAGCCCTTGCCCAAGTTTGAACCTGTGGGCGGCAACTTGGTATCTGAAGGTGGTCTTGTGACACTCAGTAAGTATCATCCTGAGTTCCGTTCGGCCATTTATCACGGCGCTGCGCTGACGACGGCTGGTGGTCTCATCCAGTCCGATGGCGGCAAGCACCAGACGGTTACTTTGGAGCTGAAGAAGGCTGCCACGCTGGGCGGTATCGTCATCGTCCCCTCCGGTGGTAGTGCTGCAGGCTACTATGAATGGAATGTTGAGGTCTCGAAGGATGGTAAGGAATGGACCCATCTGGCCAAGCTTCCCAACAAGGTTACGGACCCGTGTGTCCGTGTAAACATCAAGAAAAACAATCCGACAGTCAAGTTCATCCGTATCGATTCGGGTGAAGGTCAGCTGATTGGTATCAACTTCCGCGCTCTTCTGGTATATGACAATAAGAAAGTTCACTAAGTCCGTGGTAGCCGCTTTGGCACTGTCCACTCTGTCTCTCTCCTCTGCTTGGGCTGCTCAGCGAGTCGCCACGTATAGCGAGGCCTTGGAAAAAGCTGGGGATGACGGCATCGTGGTGTATTGCTATGGGCCAGACTGGAACCGACGAAGCGTACGCATGCTCAATAGCTTCTGGAAAAATCCCGAAACAGAGGCGGCTGCGGGCAATGCCGTGATGGTCGCCATTCCGTTCTACGAGGACTCCAACCACCCCAAGGCAAGCGAGGGTTCTGAAATCCGTGGTGGCTTCCCTGATCCTCCCTTTGGCGTGTGCCCGTTGGTGGTCATGCTGGATAAGACGGGCCGAGCCTATGCTCACCTGCCTGGATCTGACTACTTGGGTGATGAAGAAGGTGAGAAGGGCCGCGAGAACATGCGCGCCTACCGCGCCAAGTTCAAGCGGTATCAAGAAATCATGAAGCAAGTCGGCTTGGCCGAAGGCGGCGATGGTACGTCCAGCGTGCAGGGTGCCGAGCGTGCTAAGCTTATCTCCGAAGCCATGGATTTGCAGCTGTACATCCCGGGTGGCAGCATTGCCAGCATGGCGCCCTATATCGACCCTGCGTTGCTGAAGGAATTGGAACTCTCTGACCCCTCAGACAAGACAGGTTTGGTGCGCCGCCAAAGCCATGTTGAATTGCAGTTCCGCTACAAGCTTTTCGATACGTCTGACGGCTTCCTTAAGCCTGATTTCGAGGCCGATTATCCCATGATAAAGAAAGAGTGCTTCAAAATCATAGAAGACCCCGCCTATCGCACATGGGACAGACAAGCAGCCTACATGACATTTATTGGGCAGTCTCGACGCGAGGCTATTCAGCCCAACCAGCTCAAGGGGCACATCAAGAAGATGGGCGCTATCGACCCGAACACGGTCTTTGGTCGCGGTGCAGGTGCTTTGCACGACCTTTGGGGTAGCATCAAGACGAAGCGTTCTCCGGAGCAGCGCAAGGCTGACCGCGAAAAACGCAAGGAAGACGCGAAGAAGAAGAAAGATAAGAAGATTCGCGAGCGCAGACAGGATGAATCCATTGAGTTCTGATGCGCCTACTCCCGTGATTTTGCAAGCTCCCTCGTTTTTGAGGGAGCTTTTCTTTGCCTGCAACAAATACCGCGAGGCGAGACATCTGTCTTGACTTGAGAAAGCGTACATGCTACCGTTTGTGGCAGATATGAATAAGATTCTTAGCCTTGTATTGATGATGCTGCTGGCGGTTGCTCCGTGTTTTGGGCAAGATGAGGAATTGAGCCCGTCTGAGCGTCGCCAAGAGCAAAAAATGGCTCGTCAAGCAGCAGAAGTGTGGGTTAAGGATGAAATAAACCTGCGCAAAAAGGTCATCGCCCAGCTGCGCAAGGTAAAGGATGAGCGCAGCGCCGAGAAGGCCGCAAAAGTCATCAACAAGTTGTTGGCTAAATCCTCGGGCGAGATGACCGCGCTGGGCGAGGTGGGTGAGATGAAGCGACCCACGGGGGAAGCCATCGAGGCGGAGGATAAGAAGCGCGAAGCTGTCGTAACCAAGCAAAAAAGCCAGATTGAGAACGAGCTGGAACGCATTTCTGCCTTGGAGCTTGATGTGCCCGAGTGGGTGTCTGCGCAGATGCTGGTGGAGAGCATGCCATGATTTATTGGGACAACAACGCGACGACTGCCGTAGCGCCAGAGGTGCTGGAAGCCATGCTGCCCTTTTTGCGTGAGCAGCATTTTAACCCCTCAGCTGCTTATCGTGCGGCCAAGGCTGTGCGGCTTGCCATGGAGCAGGCTCGCGAACAGGTGGCTGCCTTGGTGGGTGCTAAGCCAGACGAAATCATTTTTACCAGCGGTGGTACAGAGGCCACCAACACGGCCTTGGCTCAGTTTAGCTCGGCCTTGACCTTGGCGACGGAGCATCCTGCTACATTGCGCACGATTCGGGGCGACGCTTGCGCCGTGCTTTCCAACGGCGTGGTGGATTTGCCCGAGTGGAAAGAGCAAGTGGTGGGGTGTGATGGCGTAAGCTTTGCTTGGGCCAATCACGAGACCGGCGTGTTGCAACCTGTCAAATCGATGTGCGCCGCTGCCGCAGATGCCGGCGCTCGCGTGCATGTAGATTTGGTGCAGGCTGCCGGCAAGGTGCCGGTGGATTTGCATGCTTACCCCATCCAATTTGCCTCGCTTTCGGCTCATAAGCTGCATGGCCCCAAGGGCGTGGGCGCGCTGTATGTATGCCGTGGCACAGAGTGGAGGCCTAGCCAGACGGGCGGCGCGCAGGAAGACTACCGGCGCGCAGGCACTGAGAACGTACCAGGAATCATTGGTTTTGGCAAAGCTGCTGAATTGGCCATGGCCGCGGCAGATACATACGCCAAACTAGCAGATTTACGTGCGCGCTTCTTGGCGCACCTGCAGGATGCTGGGATAGAATATGTCGTCAACGGTGCAAGTGCCAATCGCTTGCCGCATGTGCTCAACATGCGTGTGCCTGGCTGCTCGGCCGAGTCACTTTTCCTCTTGCTGGAGCCTGCGGGCTTGCTTTGCTCTGCTGGTTCTGCTTGCACAAGCTCGGAGCCACATCCAAGCCATGTGCTGCAAGCCATGGGCATGCCTGATAAGGAGATACGCGAATCGCTGCGATTCTCCTTGTCACGTTACACTACTGAGGATGAGGTGGATGCTGCCGCAGCCATTTTCATCCAGACGGTCAAGAAGCTGCGCTCTGTGCAGTCTCTCAGCACTGGCCCCGTCATGGTCTACAGATAAGATGAACATCATTGCGGAGCAGGGGCTATTGAACGGCAAAGGCGTGCTAAGCTCCGCCCTACGTCGCGTTTTTTTGCGGGCTCCGCTCTTTTTGCCCTTGCTGGGCGTGGTGGGTGTTCTTGTTGGTGGTTGGTGGCTCATCCTGAGCGTGTTGGCTTTGCTGAGCTCGGCCGTGCTGGGTTTGTGGCGCATAGGTACAGCGGTGCTTCTTTGTGGGATATTGGCTTACTTGCAGCAAGCCCGCCAGCAACATGCTACTGCTCAATTGCAAGAGTACCTGCATGTGCACGAGCTTGTTGAACTGCAGGGGACGGTTGTGCGCGAGCTGAACAACGGGTGCGTGCTCGATACCGGATGGGGTGGCGTACGTGTGGTTGTGCGGGGAGATGAGGTCTCTTGGAAACAGGGCGATTATGTGCGCGTAGTAGCAGAAAAGGGGCGCTCGCAGACCCCGCCTGTTCAGGGGATGTTTGATGCCTCGCGCTGGATGCAGCAGCAGGGGCTAGCTGCGGATTTGCGACTGGCGCGGGGCGAGTATTTAGGGCATCCCTTTTCGTGGGCTGCTGTGTGCGGTGCCGCAGCCGCTGTGCGCGATTCTTTGGCCTCGCGCGTGATGCCGCCGGGCACGGAGGCAGATGCCCGGCGCCAAGTCCTGTGTGCGCTTGTGCTGGGCGATAAGAGCCGCGCAGATGATGAGACCATGCTGGATTTTCGCAAGGGTGGGTGTTTGCATGCTTTTGCGGTGAGCGGCTTGCATGTGGGCCTTTTGGCAGGGTTGCTGTGGTGGGTATTGCGCAGTTGCCGGGTGGGAATGCCCGTGTCACGTGTTGTGGTGTTGGTGGTCTGTGCTTTGTATGTGGTGCTGACAGGCTTTTCGGTGCCAGCCATTCGAGCTTTTGCGATGATGGCGGTGGTGTTGGTGGGCTCCATGTTGCAACGCCGGGTCAGCTTGCTCAATACATGGAGCTTTGTGGCATTGCTCATTTTGCTGCCGCAGCCGTATCAGTTGTTCAATGCAGGCTTTCAGCTCTCCTTTGTGGTGTATGCTGCGATTTGTGCTGGTGCGCGCCTTGCTTTGCGAGAGAAGCCTTGGTTTGGCCCCGACGACTATATCCCGCATCGCATCCGCACCGTAGGAGAGCGCAGATTGTCCGCTTTTGAATTGACCCTGCGTGGCACAGTTCTCGTATCATTGTGGGCGTGGCTTGTGTCGTTGCCTATCACCATGGCGCAATTTCATACCCTCAATCCCCATAGCTTCTTGACGAATATCCTCATTTCCCCCTTGCTGCCCGTTGTGATGGCCACGGGCATAGCTGCCATGTTTTTAGGGAGCATCCCCCTCTTGGGTGCCGCCGCGACTCAGCTAGCCCTGTATGCGGCGCAAGCTCTTATCAGCGTTGTGGCCTGGTGTGGGGCGTTGCCTGCTGCTTATCTGCCAGCGCAGATGCCGCAGCCCCCAGAGCGCATGGCTATTCTATCCACCGGCTATGGTGGAAGCGCCTGCCAGTTGGGGAATGGTGGCTTGTTGATTGCGACGGGAAATGAAAAAACAGCTCGTTTCAACGTAGAGCCAGCGCTGTTTCATTCTGGCTACACTCCATCGGCGTTGTTGCTGCCTCGTCCATCTGCCCACCGTGCTGAGTTCGCCGCCGTCCTGTCGGCATCTTGGCCACACATGAGCGTACTGGATGCCCCCGCCTTGCCGGGGAAGACAATCCTATCGACCCCGGCTGGCATCTTCACCATTTACGCGCCGCCGGCCGATTTGCCGCGTAAGCCCATGGACAACGCCACGCCCATCGTGGCCTGGCAAAGAAAACATGACCGCGTGCTCTATGTGGGAGACGCGTCATTGCTCACATTCGAGAGCATTCCTGCCGAAGAGCGCCACGCCGATATCGTCATCCTAGGCCGCAACAAACGCATGCCCTTGGAGGAGACCGCAACGCTTCGTTCCATCGGTGCATCGCGCATCATTCTTCTTCCCTCAGCTGGGGCAGTGGTGCCCGATGCTCAGAGCTTGAGCCCCGCTGACGTGGTGCGGATTCCTACCTCACCCTCTATTTATTTTGGCGATGAACCCGCCGCATCTCATTGAGGCGCAGCTGTGGTGCCGCGCAAGATGTGCAGCATGCGCTCCTCGGTATCGCGAAATTGCAAAAAGGTCTTGAGACGCTCATTCTCGAGCAAGGTGACAAAGCGCTTTTCTGCTACCAGCGTGCGGAGCCCTTTGTCGCGGAACAAATCCAAGAGTCGCGTGGGCTGGGGAATGCCACTATGAGCCAAGCGCTCGTTGTAAAAGGCAGTATATTGAGCTTCATCCAGCGAGCACCCATAGGCTACCAAGCAAGCAAGGTAGGTTTGGGCTGGGTCATCCATCGGGTCAATTTTCTCTAACCAACCCGTGCTGTCAGCTTTGCGCAGCAAGTGCTTCATGCGCGTAAACCAAGGCATGACGGGAGCTTTGCTTTGGCTCTTATGCGCTTCTGCCAGCACTTGGTAGTGGCTGATGAGGGAGATATTGCCGTAGTAGGAAATGCCCAGCGTGGCAATCCAGAGCATCAGGGTGCTCATGAGCACCGTGGTGATGATACCGCAGGTGCTTGCCCCGCCTCTGCGCCACGAAAACAGGAGAGAAAACCACGACATGCCGTGGAAAAAGACTGCAAAGGTAAAGATTGCCAAGCTCCACGCGGCCGCTTGCACCATCCACGGTTGGGGATGCGCTGTGATGAAGGACAAGAAGGTGAACCCGCTGCGTTGGATGAACATCCATACCACAATCGCGCTGATGACGGCTATGGCCAGCAGAATCATGCGGATGACGCCCTTGAAAATGGAAAAGAAGATGATGGCTGCCACGATGCAAGCCAGTACTGTCAGTGCGAGATGAGTGGGTTCCATGAGAAATGAAGAGGTTATTTATTGGGGGAAGAGGGGGAATGAGGTAATAGCTGCTGCATGGCCTGCTGAGCTTGGGGATAGTTGGGCTCGATGTCGAGGGCCTTTTGCATGGCGCGGATGGCTTCGGGAATGTAGCCACATTCGGCGAGTATGAGCCCAAGTCTATATTGCACGAGCGCATTTTGCGGGGCTTTGGCGGCGCAGTTCAGCATCTGGGCCAAGGCTTCCGCAGGTCTGCGCATGCCAGCCAAATACACGGCGTAGTCCATGTATGCCACGGGGCTAGAGGCATCTAAGGCTATGGCTCTCTTGTATTGTTTATCCACTTCGGCGTGGTTGCCTGCGGCCCTCGCGAGCATGGCCAGTTGCATGGCACCCGTGGGTTGGTCGGCCTGGTGTGTGGCGGTTTGTACCTGTTCATTGTGCGCTTTTTGGGCACTCGGGAGCTGGTGAAGTTGGCCCAAGTTTTGCCATGCGGCGGCACGGCGCACGAGACGGGATGAATCTTGCAACATCTCTTGGCTTTGCCCTCCCAGCAATTGGGCAGCGGCAGCTCTTACCATGGCGCTCTCGTCCTGACTTGCCTGTTTGGCCGCCTGCAACACAGCTTCGCTGCGCGGGAGCGTGGCCAGATGCTCCAACAGGGTAGCGCGCCATGCCTTATTGGTTTCATGTTTGAGGGCCGCCAGCAACTCAGCTTCGTTTGCCTGTCCACGCATGGCTGCGGCCACCGCGCGTGTGCGTGGCCGGGTCGTTTCGCGCGTCTTCTTAGTGTATACGCGGTCCACATGCTGCAGAGCCCACGCATGGTCCTTGCCGGTGTGGCAGCGCAAGCAGGTATTGGGTAAGCCCAATTCGGTGCTCAACTGCGGGTCGGGCGCTTGAAAAGAGTGATCACGACGGGGGTCTCGAGCCATGTAGGGACTTTCGGGCATGTGGCATTCGACACAGCGGCCTCCCTCGCTTTCTGGCGGACACGGGGTGTGCGTTTTCAAATCGATGATGGGGGCAGGGGTGCCGTTGACCATGGTGCCGGAGGCGTGGCAACGCAGGCACAGGCTGTTGTCTTCCTGCGGTAGTTTCAGCTCGGCGCTGTGCGGGTCGTGGCAGTCAATGCAGCTCACGCCTGCTTGCCCCATTTTGCTGAGTCTCAGTCCCGTTTCGCAGTAATCCTCGTCCTGCTGCATGCCATTGGGGTAGAAAATCCCCTCCACGAGCGGCAGCTCGAGGCGGAAGTGCTCATCGAATGAGTCTCCTGCGCGGAATGTATCATCCAACTCCTCTCGGCGGGCATGGCACGTGGCGCAGTTGTCGTGGATTTGGCGGGTGTTTAGCTTGCGTGTGGCGGCATGTGCCATGCAGCCGTTTGTCGCATCAGGCTTGTCTGCGATAGGGTGGCATTGGATGCAGGTCACTCCGGGTTCTTTCCAAGTGGAGCGGTAGGTGTCAGTCGTGGCATCGTATCCCTTGCGGAACTCCGTCATGTGGCACCAAGCGCACTGCGAGTTCCAATTCATCCCGCGCCCCAGCCAGTGGCCCCAGTCGCCATGTTGGCGCTGCGCTAATCCCTCGCGGGAGAGCCGCGCATCCCCCGCAAAAACATCGAACCACTCTCGCTGATGCACATCCCATGCCGCGCTGGGGGTGTGTAGCCCGCCGTCTTTGCCCTCGACCAAGTATTGGACAAGCGGTCGGCGGCCTAGCACCGAGTGCACCTTGTATGTTTCGCCATTCGTGTGGTTGGTCAGCAGCAATTGGCCTTGACGATTGGTGCGGAAGGAAAGCTTTTCGCCGTGGGCCTGCAATTCTTGGCCGTGAAATGGTTCGGAATCTAGGGCTAAATCCACTTGGCGCCAGGCCCAAGCGTGGTCACTCGCGGCCCATTGTCCAAACTCTTTGCGGTGGCAGGCCGCACATTGCAGGGAGATGGGCACCTCTTGCTGTTTCCAGTGCTGGCTGTTCCCGGTGTAGGGGCGCGCTCCGGCATCCTGTTCCTCGCAGGAACAGAAGCACACGGCCACCGCCACCAAGATGATACTGCTCCGCTGCATATCGCCGTTATTCTAGCACACTCCCCCCGCCAACTAAAGCGCGAATTGTGTCCCCAACTCCCAAAAAAACGCCCCCGATTTTCATGGAAAACCGGGGGCGCGGTGTGAATGTTTTTCAGAAGATTTACTTGAGAATCATCTTGAAGTCCACCACCACAGCGCGGTCTGCCGTCACAAGAACGGGGTTGCCGTCGATGGCGGTGATTTCAGGAATCTCGAGCACGAGCTTCTGCACCTTAGCCAGCGTGTCGGCCAGCGGGCCTACAGCCTTGGGAGCTTCGCCACGCACGCCGTTGAGGATGGTGCCAACCTTGGTCTCCTTGATCATGTCGGAGAAGTCATCTGTGGGCAGGATGCGCATGGTGGTGTCGCGCATCACTTCGGTGTACACGCCACCGGTACCGAACACCATCACGCGACCGAAGTTCTTGTCGGTGTTCACGCCGATGATGGTTTCCGTAGCCTTGGTAATCATCTCTTGGATGAGCACAGAAGCGCCCTTGAGCTGGAACTTGGTGATGGAGCCCCAGAGGCCTTCCCAAGCTTCGTTGAAGGAAGCCTCATCGTTGATGTTGAGGTAGATACCCTTCATTTCTGTCTTGTGCAGAGCATCGGGAGCGGAGAGCTTGAGCACCACAGCGTTCGGGAAGATGGTCTTGCAGAAGGCAAGGGCTTCTTCCTTATCGGTGAAGTTACCGCACTTCGGATAGTCGATGCCGTAGTGATCCATGAGCATGTTCACCGTCTCCTGGGGCAGGGAAGCCAGACCAGCTTCCTTGGCAGAGGTCACAGCAGCCTTGATTTCGGCGGGCACTTCGCCCGTCTCGCAAGTGGCGAGCTTCTTGCCGCGGAATGCCATCTGAGCCTTCAGCAGACCAAGCAGGCGCACGATGTCGGCGGGGTACTCGTAGTTGTGAATCTTGGCTTCGTTGTGCAGCACGCGGCCTTCGTCCACGCAAGCACCACCCACGAAGGAGCAGTAGATGTTCACGTTGGGGTACTGGGGAGCCAGCTTGATGACAGCCTGAGCCGTTTCGGGGCATTCGGTCACGCGCTGGGGTGTCAGAAGCACGAGGATGTTCTTGTACTCGCCGCTCTCGCAGAGCACCTTGAGGGCTGCTTCGTAGCGGTCAGCCTTGGCATCGCCCACCACGTCGATGGGATTGCCCAGAGAAGCTTCGGGGGTCAGCACGGCACGCAGAGCGGCCTTTGTCTCCTCGCTGGGGGGAGCCAGGTCAAGATTGGCTTCTTCGCAAAGGTCGGAGGTCAGCACGCCCACGCCACCGGCGTTGGTGAGCACGGCCACCTTGCCGTCGAACTGGTTGTGGTTGCAGTACTGCAGCACTTCAAGCAGACCGAAGAGTTCGCGGTCGTTGTAAGCCTGAATAGCGCCAGCACCCTGCAGAGCCATCTCGAGCACGCGGTAGTTGGGAACCAGAGACCCCGTGTGGGACAGGGAAGCAGCCTGAGCCTTGGCGCTCTTGCCGGGTTCCATGATCACGCAGGGCTTGGTGTCGGATACTTCCTTAATCACCTTGAGGAATTCCTTACCATTCTTGAGGGATTCCAGATAGAACACGAAAGCGTTGGTGTTGGGGTCGTCCTTCAGAGCGGCCAGCAGCTTGTCTTCACCCATCACAGCCTTGTTGCCGATGGAGATGAAGTGGGAGAAGCCGATGCCCTTGCCAGCTGCCCAGTCCATGATGGCGGAGCAGTATGCGCCGGACTGAGACACGAATGCCACGTTACCACGGGCAGGGAAACCGTCAGCGAAAGAGGCGTTCACGTTGTCGAACGTGGAGATGTGGCCGAGGCAGTTCGGGCCAAGCAGGTTGATGCCGTTGTCCAGGCACTTCTGGGCGATGCGCTGTTCCAGTTCCTTTTCACCCACTTCGCCGAAACCGGCGGTGATGATGGAGATGTTCTTGGTGCCGTTGGTGATGCAGGCGTCAATCACACCTTCAGTGAAACGAGCAGGTACGAGAACGACTACCAAATCCATGGGCTCAGGCAGGGCGTCCACGCTGGCGTAGCAGGGCTTGCCACACAGTTCCTGACCGGCCATCTTGGGGTTGATACCATACAGATTGCCCTTGTAATCAGCAGAAATAATGTTGTTGAATACAACAGCACCCAGCTTGGTGGGATCGGCGGAAACGCCTACTACAGCGATGCTCTTCGGATTGAAGAATGTTGCGAGTGACATAGTGTTTAATGAGTTTAATGAAAAATCAAAGCCTTACGGCGGCTCTGCGGGCATTGTAGCACTTCAGCTGCTTGTTTGCAAGTATCTTTAGTTGATTTTTGACAACTTTTCGCTGAAAAATCAATATAGAGTTGGCTCTACCATGCAAAGGTTGAAATCAAGATAGCGACAAAGAGGACATACAGCCCCATGGCCGACAGAGAAGCCATGAAAGAGCGCTCACCAGCGCCGGCGTTTTGGGCGGCACGGTGAGTAAGCCACCCCACTAAGGGGATGACGGCAAGGCAACCGACGAGGAAGAGCATCAACCCGAGAACTAGCGTGGCAATCATGGAGATGATGCCGGCATAGAAGCCCTGTCCAATGGCATCTTCGCGTTTTTCCCGCGGTGTGAAACACAACAAGGGTGGCAAGATGGACAGAAAGGGAATACTGATGAAGAAGAATGTATAGAGGAGGATGCCCATGCGAGAGGCCTTCTTAAAACTCTTCGGGAGCGGGGGCGCTCATTTCCATCCAGTTGTTCAGGATTTCCACCGCGGCAGCTTGGTCGATGATGGGCTTGAAGTTTTTGGCCTTTTTGCCGGCTTGGTGCAGTTTTTCTTGCGCGATGGTGGTGGTCAGGTATTCATCGACATAGACCAAGGGCAAATCGGGCAGGGTGGCGTGCAATTTTTCGCCAAAAGCGCGCACCTTGGTGCAGGCTGTGCCTTCCGTGCCATCCATGCGGATGGGAAGGCCCAGCACCAAGGTGCGGATGCCCTTTTGCTGCACCAGCTCGCGGATGCGGTCCAGAGAGTTCACTTTTCCGCGGTGAATACTCTCCACTGGGTGTGCCAGGATGCCACACGCATCCGTGGCCGCCACGCCGATGCGAGCTTCGCCGTAGTCGATGCCGAGAGCTGGGTGCATAGTGGGTGAATCAGAGCAAGTTTTCGGGCAGGTTGGCCACTACCTTCTTGATGTTGTCGGCCTCGCTGCGGCGGGCCACGAGTAGGGCATCGCCCGTGTCTACCACGATGAGATCGTCCACCCCCACCAGCGCCACACGCTTGCCGGAATCGGTGAAGACGATGTTGCCTTGGGCATCTACCGTGCTCAGGGGGGTGTTGGTGGCATTGTTACCAGCCTCTTGGGGCAGGTACTTGCCTACCGAAATCCAAGAGCCTACGTCGTCCCAGTCAAATGTGGCTTCAAAGTTCAGCACGCGGTCGGTTTTTTCCAGCAGGGCAAAGTCGATGGAAATGGGGGTGAGCTGGGGGAATTGCTCGGTGATGAAAGTGGGTACATGGGGCGCCTGAGTCAAATCAGTCACAAAGCCAGCCAGCTGCGGGCAATGGGCAGAGAGCTGCTCGCGCACGTGCGCAACATTCCAAATAAACATGCCAGCATTCCAAGAGAAGTTGCCGCTAGCCAAGTATTGCTCGGCTGTGGCGGAGTCTGGCTTCTCGCGGAAGCGCACTACCTCATAGCAGTTGTGGGAGAGAGCTGCGTCTTCCAGTTTACCTGCACGCTCGATATAGCCATAGGAGGGGCATGCCCACGTGGGCTTGATGCCGATGGTGATGAGAGCTTTTTCTCGCCCGGCCAAGCTCAAGGCATCTGCCGCCAGCTGGCGGAAAGCATTGCTGTCCAAGATGAGCGAGTCGCTGGGGATGATAATCATGTTGGCCTGCGGGTTGCGGGCGGCAATCAGGCCTACGCCCAGCGCCACAGCCGGGGCTGTATCGCGGCGAGCGGGTTCGGCTACGATGTTTTCTGCGGGCAGCATGTCAGCCTGGCGGCGCACCTCGGCCTCCTGCAAGTGATTGGTCAGGATGATGATGTTATCCGTGGGCACAATACCCTCCAAGCGCTCAATCGCTTGTCGCAGCATGGTGCCTTTGCCAAACAAATCCAACAGTTGCTTCGGCTTTGCGTTGCGAGAAAGCGGCCAGAAGCGCGTGCCGCTACCACCTGCCAGTATCAATGCGTAGTTTTCCGTCATGCTGGGCAAGAGTATAGGCGCTTGGTTTTCTGCTTGCAAGTTTTTTCTCAACTTTCTGTTCTTGCAAGTTTTGTATAGAGCTGTTATATATAGCTTGTGAAGCGCCTCATCATTTCGATAGCATCGTTTGTTTTTGTTGCATGGCAGCCTGTCTGCTATGCCGATTTTTTTTACAACGCGGCAGGCAGTGGTATAGGCCGCGCAGAGACGGATGCCAACGGCAACACGCGCTATTATGATCAATCTGGGGCCTTCATAGGTAGCTCTCGCAAATCGGGCAACACTACCCATTTCCATGGTAAATCGGGCGAGCTGGTTGGTCGCGCTCAAACGAGCGGCGATGTCACGCGCTATTACGATAAGTCCGGCGCCTTTGCCGGCAGTGCCCGGGTTTCGGGTGCTCACACCCATTACTATGATAAGAGCGGAGCCCCTGCTGGCAGGACTCAGCAATCTGGCTCCAGCACCCGCTACTACGGTAAAGACGGGCGCTACCAAGGCTCCAAACAAAAATAATGGCAGTATCCTCCCATGGTGTCACACTCTATCCCGCTTCGTTCGCTCCTTCTTGTTGCCTGCGCGGCGTGGGTGCAGTCCTGCGCTCCGTTGATTGATCAAACACAGGATGTCCCGCCGCCACCCCCTGAGCCTATCGTCTACAAGGACCCCGTCAAGGCTTGGTCCAAGGCCTACAAGGATAGGGTTGACATTGAATTGTCGCCTAAGTTGAAACTCTCGGAAAAACAGATGGCAACGGCTACTCTGTCTCCCGCCGTGAAAGGCGAAGGCGATAAAGCTCGCTACGTGTACCCCGAGGACGTGAAACCCACCAAAGAACAAATCAAGGATGGTTCGGCCCTCACCCCGCGCCAGCGCCACTGGATGCGAGATGCCCGCATGGCTGCGCGGCACGCCAATGCCAGAAAAGCGCTCGAGGCGGCCGAGCAATATAATAAAGATAACTCTGAGGTCCTTGCAGAGCAAGAAAAGGAGGGACTTCACATCGTCATCCACCTCCGCAAGCAACGCGGGGTTTGCAAAGATGGCGACAAAGTGCTCCGCAAATTTCGTGTGTGCAGTGGCAAGCCCAGTTCGCCCACGCCCAAGGGCCATTTTCATGTGATGACCAAGCACGAAAAGCACATTTCCAATATCTACGACTCCCCCATGCCATACTTCATGCGTCTCACTATGCATGGTGTCGGGCTGCACCAAGGAGCCATGCGCAGCGTACCCTCATCGCATGGTTGCATTCGTCTCACATGGGATGATGCTCGCTATCTTTTCAAAAAGTGCGACATCGGCACGCCTGTGTTCGTGGAGAATTGAACAGGGACGCCACACAAAAGGCTTATCCGAAAGAAAAAGGGGCTTGTTGGCCCCTTTTTTATGCTTCGTAGACCGTGGGGTCGGGGAGCGCTGCGGCGACAAAAGATTCGCGGCGCTCGCGGCAGGTGGCACAGGTGCCGCAGTGTTGCTCGCGCCCGCAGTAGCAGGAATATGTGTGGGCGAAGTCAACACCCAATTCGGCGCCGATGGTGGTGATTTCCGCCTTGGTATTGGCGATGAAGGGTCGCAGGATTTGCAGCTGGGCGTATGTGCCCAGAGAGATGGTTTGAGCCATGGCTGCCATGAAATCCTCTCGGCAGTCGGGGTAGAGGGCGTGGTCGCCGCCGTGCGCGGCGATGACGATGGCCTCAGCTCCGTTGCTTTCTGCGATACCGGCGGCGATGGCCAAGAAGATGCCGTTGCGGAAGGGTACAACCGTCTGCTTGAGGTTGTCTTCGGCGTAGTCTGCCGCGGGGATGGCATCGGCCCCGCTCAGGAGGGCGCTTTGCAGGTGCGCGGAGATGGAGCGCAGGTCAATTTGGTGGTAGGGCACGCCCAAGTGTGCAGCCTGCCAGCGGGCGCATTCCAATTCGCGTGCAGCGTGGTTGCTGCCGTAGTCGAACGCGAGGGCACACACCACCTCATGGTGGCGGTGAGCCCAATGGAGCGCGGTGGTGGAATCCAGCCCGCCAGAGAGGAGCACGGCTACTTTCATGCTGGGCGGTTTTCTGGCTTGTGCTCAGCGGTGCAGGTGAGCTGAATGCCACCGCGGGCACCGAATTGCCCCTCTACCTTCATCCAAGCGGGCTCAACAGCCGCCACCAAGTCGTCCAAGATGCGGTTGACCACTTGTTCGTTGAAAGCGGCGTAGTTGCGGAAGGAGACGAGGTAGTATTTCAAGCTCTTTGTCTCGACCACCTTTTCTGCGGGGCAGTAGGTGATGGTGAGCTGACAGCTATCCGGCTGCCCCGTGACGGGACAGAGGGAGGAGAACTCGTGCGTGGTGAGGGTCACCACATAGCGGCGCTGCGGGCTGCGGTTCGGGAAGGCTTCCAGCTTGGCGTCGTCGGGGCTGCGGAAGAATTCGCTGTGCTTGCCGAGGAGGGAAAGATCTTTGTTGTCCATGGTTTGTCAGAGATTAAGCTTTCGTGAGTTTGTAGCCGTCCTTACCGTCTTTCATGGCCCAGCCAAGCTCGGCGAGCTTGCCACGCAGGGCATCAGCCGTGGCCCAGTCCTTGGCCAGACGGGCAGCCCAGCGCTCATCGGCAATGGCCTTGATATCCTCGGGCACTTCGATGTCGGCGTCGGGGTCGGGGAGCTGGAGCCCGAGAGCTTCCATGATGAAACGGAACGCTTTCCAGAGCTTGGTCGCTTCGTCTGCCGGCATGTCGGCGGGGCGCACGCCCTTGATGGCGCTGAAGACATGGCCGAGCGCTTCGGGGCAGTTCAAGTCGTCTTCCAAGCTGTCCCAAGCGGGTTGGAACATACCGAGAGCAGGGGCTTTTTTCACCAAGTCGCGGTAGGTGGGTTCTTTTTCGCCACTGGCCTTGGCCAATTCCTTGTCAAAGCGGCCCAGTTTATTGAGTGCGCTGGTGGCATCTTTCATGCCGGTCAGGGTGAAGTTGAGGGGGCGGCGGTAGTAAGCCCCGGCCAAGATGTAGCGGAGAGCGGCGGGAGCATAGCCCATCTCCTGCAGCTGGTCGAGGGTGTACATGTTGCCCAAGCTCTTGCTCATCTTGGCGCCATCCACCAGAAGGTGGGTCACATGGAACCAGTGGCGCGCAAAGTGACCACCGCAGGCGCAGCGGCTCTGAGCGATCTCGTTTTCGTGGTGCGGGAATACCAAGTCTACACCGCCCGAGTGCAGGTCGAAGGTGTCGCCCAAGTACTTGTGGCTCATAGCAGAGCATTCCAAGTGCCAGCCGGGGCGGCCTTCACCCCAAGGCGAGGGCCAGAAGTTGGGGCCATCTTCCGGGCGGCGTGCTTTCCAGAGCACGAAGTCGGCCACGCTGTCTTTTTCATACTCATCCGTATCGGCTCGGGTGTTGGCCGTCTTGCCGAGGTCGAGCTCTTGGCGGTCCAAGTGAGCGAGTTTGCCGTATTCAGCGTAGGAGGAAATGCGGAAGTAGACGGAGCCGTCCTCGCTCTGGTAGGCATGGCCGCCATCCATGAGTTTTTGCACGATATCCAGCTGCTCTTTGATGTGGCCCACGGCGCTGGGTTCCACATGGGGGGCAAGACAGTTGAGCGCTTTGCAATCATCGTGGAATTTAGCCGTCCATTTGGCGGTGTATTCCCCCAGCGGCATGCCTTGGGCTTGGGAGTTGCGGATGGTTTTGTCATCTACGTCGGTGAGGTTGCGCACATGCTTGGTGCGGAGACCGCCCAGCTCGACGACGCGGCGGAAAACGTCTTGCACGACGAAGGTACGGAAGTTGCCAATGTGGGCGGCAGCGTACACGGTCGGGCCGCAACAGTAGAAGCGCAGCTGCTTGCCGTCCTCTGCCTGCACGGGCTGCATAGCCCCCGACTGTGTATCAAATAAGTTCAACATAACGCGCGTAAGTATGCCCTCGCGCGAGGTTCGTGTCAAGCTTTGCTCATGACAGCTGGCCTAAAGTCGATGAATTTGTCTGCCACATTCACGTGCATGGGCACCACAGGAAGCTGGTCGCCAGGGAGCAGGTGGCGGCCATCGGTGCAGCTCCAGCGGTGCGCATGCGATTCATAGTACCAGCGGCCGCTTGCCTCCAGTGCTTCTCCGGGGATGAATCCGCGCAGGCGTAGCTCGGGTAGCTCCACCGCCAAACCTTGGAGCCACGCCTCGGTGATGCGGGCTTGCCACACGGCGGGTGTCTCGCTTTCTGCTTGGATTTGCATGTATTGCATGAGCTTGGCTTGCTGGGCCTCACTTTCGGCAAAGGCGGAGTTGCGCTCAGTCTCGGAGATATGGTCTGCCAAGTTGGGCAGGGCCGATGCAGGGGGCAAGGGGGGCAGCGGTGCGGGGTGGTGCGCCACCAAGCGGGCAAAGGCGCGGTGCACCACCAAATCTGCATAGCGGCGGATGGGGCTGGTAAAGTGGCAGTAGTTGCCCTTGTTGAGCCCAAAGTGCCCCAGCGATTTGGCGTCGTATCGGGCGCGCATCATGGCGCGCAGAATCAAGGGCTTGAGGGTGAGCTCATCTCGGTGGCCCACCACTTGCTCAGCCACGCGGCAGAGTTCCTCGCGGGTGTTGAGGGCACCCACCTGCAGGCCATAGGAGCGCAGCTCGTGGCCGAGCGCGGTAAGCTTGGCGGGATCGGGGGCTTCGTGCACGCGGTGGATGGCGGGCAACTGCTTGGCGTTGAGTGCCTGTGCCACCGCTTCGTTGGCCACCAGCATGCACTCTTCGATGAGCTGGTGGGCTATGTCGCCGGCGTTTTGTTGGATGCCCACGGGGGTGCCGTCGTTGTCCAGCAGCACATGCAGTTCTGGCATGTCGAGGTTGAGCGCACCTCGCTGCATGCGTCGGCGGCGCAGGGTTTGCGCCAGCAAGTGGGCCTCGCGCAGCATGGTGTCAATCTCATCATCCCCGCAGCTGGCGGTACCCTCCAATATGGGCAAGACTTGCTCGTAGGCAAAGCGCTTGCGCGAGCAGATAACCGCCTTGCGGAAGGTGGCTTTTTCTGTGCTCCCATCCATCCCGATGCGCAGTTGGCACAGGCAGGTGAGCCGCGGCTCGCCTTCGCGCAGAGAGCAAATGTCATCGCACAAGGTGGGCGGGAGCATGGGGAGCACGCGGTCGGGCAGGTAGGTGGAGTTGCCGCGCTCTTTTGCCTCGATATCTGTCGCGGAACCGGGGCGCACATAGTGGCTCACATCCGCAATGTGTACAGCCAAATCCCAGCCTTGGCTTCTGCGACGTACCGAAATGGCGTCGTCAAAGTCGCGAGCGTCGATGGGGTCGATGGTAATCACGCAGCGGTTGCGCCAATCGTCTCGTCCCGCCAGTTCTTTGTCTGAAAGCGTGTGGGAGATTTTTCGTGTCTCGGCGAGCACAGCCGGGGGGAACTCATCTCGCAGTGCATAGCGGTGCATGATGCGCGTGATGTCGACTCCAGCATCATCCGGCCATCCCAGCACCTGCACAATGCGCCCCGTAGCATCCATCTTGCCCAGCGGGTAGCGCTCGGGCTCCACGGTTACACACATGCCAGCCAGCACACCCTCGGGGGCGGGCTCGCTCAAGCGTATCATCTCGGGGGTGGCATAGCCATCTCCCTGCACAAACCCATACAAGCCCCCAGCGCGGTAGGTGCCCACCCACAGCTTGAGTTTGCGCTCCACTATCTCCAGCACGCGCGCTTCGGGGCGCAAATCTCGGGCATCGGGGTGGCTGCGGCGTCCGCGCCTTTGGTGCGGGGGGATAGCTTTCCTCACACTCACCAACACCGTGTCGCCGGGCAGGGCATCCAAGGAGCGGTTGGGGGTGACGGGGAGCTCCAGAGGCTGTCCATCGTCCACAATGCCCATGTCTTTGCGAAGCTTGGCTAGGCTATCGGCATCGGGGCGGAAATAAAGCTTGCCTTTTACCCCGCTGCGGAGCCTCCCGCGCAGGGGAGCATCTGCCACCGCCTTGAGCGTGTATCTCTGCTGCTTGAGGCGCAAGATTTTGCCTTCTTTTTCCCACTCCTTTACCAAAGCGCGCAGCGCAGGGCGCTCGTGTGAGTCCAGCTCCAGCATGCGGGCGAGGCCCGAGGCATCTTGGGGGGTATAATCTGGGCGGCGCAGCAGTTGCTGCAGCTTTTCTTCTAGCGTTGGCAAACTCATTGCTCTCTCTTTACCACGAATTGTGCATCGGGGCAACAAAAATGCCCCATGTTTAGCATTTATCACCCCAAAAAGCACCCCGCACTGCGTCAAAGCGGTGCGGGGGCTTGGGAAAGTTGCTTGGCGGGATTAATCGGTCAGATAATCGATGAGCGCTTCAGCGTAGGTGTAGTCTTTAAATTGCTCTTGCAGGGTCGAGTTGCCCAGTTTATCGTACCAAGCGTCTCGGCAAATATGTGCCAGCACGCGTGCCCACGATTTCAGGTTCACATCGGCATTGCCCGTGGCCTCGTAGCCATCTGCGCGGAAAAGTCGCGTGGGCTTGCGGTTGGAGTCTTTCATCGCCAGCAGCAATTGGTTGTTCTTGCAATCTCGAATCGTGGCTTCAATCGTGATGTCGCCCTTGGAGAATCTACCTACCACGGTTCCTACACCTGGTATGGGAGACATGAAGCCTGCCACTTTGCCGATGATTTTCAGCTTGGGCTTCTGGGGCTCAAAGCTCACCAAGGCTGTGTCGATGCGCACATTGGCTTGGGCCGGGTCGTTGGTCAACTTCCAATTCGTGTGGTTCTTCTTGTTGGCGTCGTTGAGCATTTCAACAAAGGCCTGCACCATGTAGTCGTGCATCTGCGGGCGCATGAGCGGAGCCACGTCGGGATGCTGCTGGGCGGCCAAACGTATGTCTAAGGGGGCGATGTAGATAAAACCACTCTTCTGGTGCTGATAAGGATTTCCCTTGCCCCATGTCCAGATGCCATCTACGGGGGCTTTCAGCTCTTCTTTAAGAGTCACATGATACAATCCGCTCTCAGAAAGCATATTCTTTTGCGCGCATGATACCATCAGCAAGCTGCTCGCCAATATCAGGAAGGATAGGATGCGGTTCATTTCCCCACTATATTAGCTGGATTTTACTCTAGGCTCAATAAAAAAATAGTGCATATCTGTCTTTTGTGGGGAATTTTGCTTGACTTTCGTTAACAAAAGTGGCATTCTGCCGCTCCGCTCTTGTCTCGCTGGCAAGGGTGAGCAAAACCCGGCGGGTGACATCATCCTGCGCACCGACGTCGGAAGAACTCCAAACAAACCTCAATTTCAAGAAGATACATTCCCATTATGACTCCGTATTCTCTCAAGGTAACTAAGCGCGACACCATCGGCACTGGCAAGCTCAACGCTCTGCGTGCTCAGGGTATCATCCCCGGTGTTGTTTACGGCCCCGCCGTGGAAGGCAACATCAACATCCAGGCCACCGTGTCTGATGTGCGCGTGCTCCTCAACTCCTCCGACACCGACAGCATCCTTGTGAAGCTCGACCTCGACGGTACCGAAATGCTCGCTATCCTCAAGGACGTGCAGCGCAACTTCCTCACCGACTCCACCACGCACCTCGACTTCATCGCCGTCACCCCCGACTCCGTGGTGAAGACCAAGACCAAGGTGAAGCTCGTGGGTACTCCCGTGGGTGTGGCTATGGGTGGTGTGGTGAACCACATCGTGCGCGAAATCCCCGTGAAGTGCGCCGTGAAGGACATCCCCGAGTTCGTGACTGCCGACATCACCAGCGTGAAGCTGGGCGAATCCTGCCGTCTGGCTCAGGTGGAGATGCCCGCCAACGTCACTACCTCCTTCAACGGTACGGTGGTGCTCGCTTCCGTGGTGAAGCCCTAATGCTCCGCATTTATCTACCATTTCAACAAACGGCTGGCTTTCTTCGGGAAGCCAGCCGTTCTGCTGTACGACCGACGCGATATGCGCACTGCGGTGAAAGTCCGCGCGGAGCCGCGATGATGCGGAATCCCAGACCTGAAGAACAACTGCGGGGAGGTAACGAACCGTGGAAGAGGAAGTTCGAGGGGAAATCCCGACTGTACGAACAGAAACTCGGTTAATTTTTTGTGGTAATATGCGGCTGTTCGGAGTAAAATCCGAGTCAGCGGAGAAGTCGATGAGAGATCGCAACTAACATCGACCGACTGGGGGTACACCCGATTCAGAAACAAGGGGAACTTATTTTCCCG
>JAZTYM010000021.1:0-4069 GCA_045637025.1 Akkermansia sp.
GGTGCTGCATGGGGTGGCGTCATCGGCGCCACGAGCCGCTTGAGCTCGCACGGCGGCAGCTTGGGGGCCGACCACACCCTGAGCGGGGCCGTGTTCGGTGCTGAGATGAACGCCGGTGCCAAACACTGCTTGGGTATGGCCATGGGCGTGACATGGGGCGAGATTAACACCCTCTCCGCCTACAATGTGGACCAAGAAAGCACGCACTTCGCCGCCTACGGGCAGAGCAGCCTGGGCAAGAGCCTGACCCTTGATTGGAGCGCCGCCTATGGCCGCAGCGAGAACGATGCGGACATGCTGGGCAGCAGCTACGACTGGACACAGCACGCGCTGCAGCTGGATGCGCGCCTGACATACGGCTACGCGCTCAACGAGCGCACCACGCTGCGCGGTTTCGGCGGTGTGCAGTACCTGCACATCGACTCCGATACCCCCGAAAAGGGCGTGAAGGCCGACTCCATGCAGAACGTGCGCATGGAAGTGGGTGTGGGTGCTACCTACATGGCCACAGCTAAGACCGCCGTGTACGGCGAGGTGAGCTTCATCGGCGACATGGTGCGCGACAACCCTGCCACGCACATCGGCGGCGTGTGCCGCGGTGGCTCCAACCCGGGCCGCGCGGGCATGAACCTGAGCGTAGGCGCCACGCACGCCCTCAACGAGAGCTGGAGCCTGAACGCAAGCTACAACATGGAGTTGCAGCCGCGCGCCAACGCGCACAACGCGAACGTGGGCGCCACCTACCGCTTCTAACCCAAATATAAAGACAGAAAATAAACAGAACATGAAAGCTTTGCTCATCAATGGCAGCCCGCAGGCTGCAGGGAACACATATCAAGCGCTGTGCATGGTTGCCGAGGCCATGAATGCCGCAGGCGTGGAAACGGAGATTGTGCATGTGGGCGCAGCGCCGGTGCAGGGGTGTATTGGGTGCCGCAAATGCCTTAAAACAGGCCGCTGTGGAATCAATGACAAGCTCTACAATCACATCTATGACCAATTAGATGAAATAGACGGCATTGTGATTGGAAGCCCCACCTATTTTGCGGGGCCCAATGGCTCGCTCTGTGCCTTGCTGGATAGGCTTTACTATTCCGCTGGTGCAAAATTGGCATACAAGCCCGGCGCGACGATTGCCGTGGCTCGCCGTGGCGGGGCTAGCACCACGCTCGACCGCCTCAACAAGTATATCACCTACAACAAGCAGCCGCTCATCAGTTCTTTCTACTGGAATATGATTTATGGTATGCGCCCTGGTGAGGTGCAGTTGGATGCTGAGGGCGCCCAGACCATGCGCCACTTGGGCCAGAACATGGCATGGATGATGCAGTGCATTGCCAACGGTCCGCCCCACCCCAGCTTGGGAGAAGAGCGCGCGTGGACACACTTCATCCGATGAATGGCGCGAATGCGTTTCAAAATTCATCAATGAAGCGCCCTAAACGTCTTCTTTTTCGATGTAGGGCATGGATATGCCCTACATCGCCCTTGCCAAGAGGCCTGAAACAGGTATAATGGGCGAGTAAACCTATTTTCGTACCATTATGCCAGACGCACGCTTCCAGCCGCTGCCGGGATTCCGCGATTTTGCACCGCAGGAATACGCCCTCCGCAACTACTTGTTCACCACGTGGCGGCGCGTGGCGCATCGTTACGGTTTTGTAGAATGGGAAGCACCCACGATTGAATCCACCGAGTTGTATCTCAAGAAATCCGGTGGTGAATTGCCCACCCAGTTGTTCCGCTTCACGGACCAAGGTGAGCGAGATATCACCGTGCGCCCTGAGTTGACGGCGTCCCTTGGCCGTATCGCCGCTGCTTACCAGCGTGAGTACACCAAACCCCTCAAGTGGTTTGAAATTGGCTCTTGCTTCCGTTACGAAAAGCCGCAGAAGGGTCGCCTCCGCGAGTTCGTGCAATTCAATGCCGATATTTTGGGCGAAGCTGGGGAGGGCTCGGATGCCGAGTTGCTTTCTCTGGCGATTGACTGCATGCGCGAGTTTGGCTTCACATCTGATGATTTTGTGGTGCGCGTGAGCGACCGTGAAGTGTGGCTGCGCTATGCGGCAGAGCATGGTGTGAGCGAGGAACGCACGCCTGATTTCTTGGCTGTCATCGACAAATTGGAGCGCGATCGCCCCGAGGTGTGCCAAGAAAAGCTGGATGCTTTTGGCCTGAAGCGAGAAGATTTGTTGCAGTTCATTGCCAATCCTCCTGCTGGTTGCTCGCCCCGCTACGATGCGGTGCTGGCCGATTTGGAGGCCCGAGGCTTGGCTGATTATGTGAAGCTGGATCTTTCCGTGGTGCGTGGCTTGGCCTACTACACCGGGCTTGTGTTCGAGATTTTCGACAAGGGACACAGCCTCCGCGCTGTGGCTGGTGGTGGCCGCTACAATGGCCTGGTAGCCACGCTTTCCAACAATGCTGTGGATATGCCCGCTACGGGCTTTGCCATGGGTGATGCGGTGATTGCTCACTTGATTGAGGCTTGCCCCGCAGCTCGTGCTCTGCGCGATGCCGCTACCAAGCCCGATGCTTGTGATGTGTGCCTTGTGCTGGCGGCACCCGAGAAGCGCAACGAGATGCTGGCGCTCGCTTCGAGCTTGCGCGATGCCGGTGTGCGTGTGGATATCCCGCTTTCTCCTGCCAAGATGGGCAACCAGCTGAAGCGTGCCGAGAAAATCGGCGCTCGCTTCGCCGCCATCATCGGTGCTGAATACCCGACAATCGAGCTCAAGACTCTCTCCACCCGCGAGTCTGTGCGCACTGATATCGAGGGCCTGCTCACCGAGCTGGAAAACGAATAAACTTCGACAAATAAGGCGAGAGGCGAAGTGCGGGTGAATCTACCGCGCTTCGCCTCTCGTCGTTTATGCTCATCAAGCGCGAGAAGCTCCGCTCCATGATGAAATATGTATCCTTAGCCCTTGTGTGCGCCCTCGCCTTGCTCGGTCCGGCTGCATGCTATTGGTTTGGTGATACGGTGCCGTGGGATGTGGCGACCGTGGAGAACAATTATTCCATATCCTGCCGTGGCCTCGATATTGAGCAATGCTATTTTGATACAGATTACAACGTCCTCACCATTCATTTGAACTCTGCCCCAAGCGCCGATTTTTACACCGGACTCGCAGAGCAGGGGTGGCATGTTGAGGGAACAACCGGCAAGCGCGACACCTTCTTCCTGTTCTACGATGCTGATGAAATGTGTATCACCATCTCATACAAGTGATGCGCTGATACGCCATGAGCAAAAAGAGAGCAGGGCTTCCGGATATCCAGAAGCCCTGCTTGTTTAAGTGTTTACTTGTGTCTATTAGGCCTTGAGAGCAGCACCCTCTTTGGCATCGATAGCCTTCTTGGCCTGGTCGAAGACGGCCTTGAAAGCCTCCGGGTTGGCGATGGCCAGCTCGGAGAGGGACTTGCGGTCCAAATCGATGTTGGCAGCCTTGAGACCCTCCATGAAACGGGAGTAGGTCAGGCCGAGGGGGCGCACAGCGGCGGAGATACGAGCGGTCCAGAGACGGCGGAACTGACCCTTCCTTCTCTTGCGGTCGCGGTACTCATACTGCCATGCCTTGTAGACGGCATCCTTAGCGTAGCGGAAGAGTTTGCTGCGGAAACCGCGGAAACCCTTGGCGCGAAGCAGGATGCGCTTGCGGCGGGCGCGAGAAGCCGGCCCATTAGTAGCACGTGCCATAGTATTTGTATTCTTTATCGGGTGAACAGACTGTTCTTCCTCACCTCCTTGCAGTCTCGTCCGTTCAATCCTTCACCAGGGAAGGAAGGCTGCACGAAGGCCGCCCGATTTGCGGGCGGGAGCTTGGCGATGTTGCCATGTTTCCTCGGTTTAACCGAAGGGCAGGTTCTGCTTGACAGCCCAAACCTGGGTGGCGTCTACCAGAGCGGGTTTGCCCAGAGCGCGCTTACGCTTGCTGGACTTCTTCTGGAGGATGTGACGCTTACCCTGCTTGCGGCGCAGGACCTTGCCCGAACCGGTCACCTTGAAACGCTTGGCAACAGCCTTACGTGTCTTGTTGATACCACCTTTTCGGGTCATGGTGGAGGT
>JAZTYM010000022.1:0-10406 GCA_045637025.1 Akkermansia sp.
CGCGGGTTTAGTCTCTGAGGGGAGCGGGGCGTTTGGCTGCGGCGTGACAGAGGGGGGGGCATCGTCTTGCTCACCGCGGGCATGAGCCCTGAGTGTGCTGTTGATGGCATCGAGAATGGCAGTCGTCACTTCAGACGGGCGTCGGAAACGCACTTCTCGTTTGGCGGGGTGCACGTTCACGTCCACCAAAGCGGGTTCTACCTCCAAATACAGGAAAAAAGCAGGGTGCAGCCCCGTGGGGAAGCCACCATATCCATCGCGGATAGCGCGCGCTACAACTGTGTCTTCAATAGGGCGGTTGTTGAGGAATACAAATTGCATGCGCCGGTTGCGGCGTGCAGCCTCTAGCGGCATCAGGTAGCCTTCCACGCGCACTCCTGCTGTGTGGGTCGGCTTGATGCGAAGCAGAGCTGCGGCGGTGTCTCTGCCATAAAAGGCTGAAATGCGGTGCCGCATGTCGTGCGTGGCTGGTACATCGAACACCACTTGACCATCCTTCACAAAGCTAAAGCGAATCTCAGGAAAGGCAAGGGCGTGCAAGCGCAGTTGGTGCTCAATATGCCCCGATTCTGTCTCCTCACTTTTCAGGAACTTGCGGCGCACGGGGGTATTGTAGAAAAGATTGGCCACGCTGATTTCTGTGCCCGGGGCGCAGCCTGTGTTCATCGTGGGTGCCATGTCGCCGCCCATGCAGCTCACTAGGGTGCCTTCCACATCTTGAGCCCGGCGGGTGGTGATTTTCAACTCTGCCACTGAGGCAATGCTGGGCAGAGCCTCACCACGGAAGCCCATCTGCCGTATTTCAAACAAATCTTCAAAGCACTTCAGCTTGCTGGTGGCGTGGCGTTGCAGGCACAACTCGGCATCGCCATGGCTCATGCCGCAGCCATCGTCTGTCACCTTGATGAGTGAGACCCCGCCGCGCCGTATTTCAACGCGAATACTTCGGGCGCCCGCGTCGATGCTATTCTCTACGAGTTCCTTGATGACAGAAGCGGGGCGTTCCACTACCTCGCCAGCTGCCACTTGGCTCGCCAGCACGGGGTCCATCAGGTGGATTCTTTGCTGCTCTTCTTCTGCCATATCTCCGTGAGAGTTTATCATGCGCGTTTCTCGCCGTCAATCTTTCAGCTCGCCTGCATTCTTCATTTTTATTCTTTGCATTATCGGTGGAAATATGGTATCATAAGCGCGTATGAATAGTGATGAGCTTTCTATCGGTGTGGACATGGGTGGCACCTCCATCAAGTTCGCAGTGGTGTGCGGTACGGACATTGTGTACAAGGGGGAGCCTATCCCCACACAAGAATACCCTACACCTGAAGCGATTGTGCAGGAAATTGGCAATCGCTTGCATGCCATTCAAGCGCTGTACCCCTCTGCTTGCGCTGTGGGTATGGGGCTTCCGGGCTTTGTGGACCACCGCGCTGGTACGGTAGATTCCCTTACCAATGTGCCTGGATGGTACAATATCCACATTCGGGATATTCTGACTGAGCTCACGGGCTTGCCCGCTGCTGTGGATAATGATGCAAACTGCATGGCGTACGCCGAATGGAAGTTGGGTGCAGGGCGTGGCATGAATGATTTGGTGTGTCTCACGCTTGGTACGGGTATTGGCTCCGGCATCATCGCCAACGGCCAATTCCTGCGCGGGCATCTGGGCGCGGCTGGCGAGCTGGGCCAAATGACGATTGACTACAAGGGGCGTATTGGCTACTACGGCAACCGCGGCGCGATTGAGGACTACATCGGCAACCGTGAAATTGCTTCCGAAGCCCAAATGCTCTATGCGGCTGCCGGTATATCCCGTGGTGAGGACGAATGCTCTCCCCTTGATTTGGAAAATGCCGCTAAGGCAGGATGTCCTGTGGCTGCCGCCGTGTGGGATGATATTGCCTGCAAGCTGGCAAGCTGCCTCATGAATTGCCACTACATCCTCAACCCCGAGGCTTTCATCATCGGCGGTGGTATTTCCAAGGCTGGGGATTTGCTCTTTGCCCCGCTGCGTAAGTATTTGCGCGCCCAGCTCTACGGACCTCACTACGAGAAAATTAAGATTTTGCCCGCCCAGTTTGCCAACGATGCCGGCATCATCGGCGCGGCGCGTCTGGCATACAACGAGGCTAAAGGACTGTGATGTCTCCCGAGCCTCCCAGCCATGCAGAGTTGAGGCTCTGCAAACGCTTGCAGCTTAGCGAAGCCTCTACCGCATCGCTCATAGCGGCCATGCGCGCGGGCGCGTCTTCTCGCCAAGCTGTGGTGCTCACCCCGCGCGCACCACAGGGCTACGTGCCACCCTTTGCCTGTGTCGACACCTCCTCGTGGTGCTGGTTGCCGCCGGGTGTCTATGTGCCCGCGGAGGGGGAAAAGCCCACCGCGCATGCCGACTATCGTGAGCATGGCTACTACTACTCGTTGGATTTGTCCTCCTGCTGGGAATCGGCGGCACTAGCCGTGGTGCCAGCTCCGCAGCGCAGCTTGGATTTGTGCGCTGCGCCCGGTGGTAAATCCATGCTCATGGTGGCGCGGCACTTGCCCCAACACCATGTTGCCAACGAGGTGAGCCCGTCTCGCCGCGGTATCTTGCGCCAGAACTTGGAGCATTGTGGCGTGCCCCATACGGAAGTGCAGGGGCTGCGCCCCGATCAATGGGGTGAATCCGGCGAGGTGTTCGATTTGTTGCTGGTAGATGCCCCTTGTAGCGGGCAGTCGTTGCTGGCCAAGGGTATACGCAACCCCGGCTGCTTGGGTGCTTCGATGGTGAATGGCAATGCCAAGCGCCAAAAGGGCATCATGCTGGCGGCTGTGCGTTGTGTGGCGTCTGGTGGACACTTGCTCTATACCACCTGCACATACGACCCGGATGAAAATGAAAAGGTGATAGCTTACATCCTTAAACGCATGCCCCATTGGCGCGCGGTGGAGGTCCCCTCACTTGAGCCCTTCCGCTCCCCCTTGGTTGATTTCCCTGCGTACAGATTATTGCCCGAGCATGGTTTTGGGGCGGGTGGCTTCTGCTGCTTGTTGCAAAATACTTAAAAAATGATAATTTATTGAACGTGCGCGACGGAAGTGGTGTCTACACTTGCATGAAGCAACACATCTTATCCATCTTAGCCCTTGTAGCCTCAGCATGCTCTGCAGCCGTGGCGGCAGGTGAATCCGAGCTTCTTGCTCGCAACACGGTGCTGGCTGTGTATGAGAACACGGTGGAGCAGCCCTGCCGTTTCATGACGGCTGATTGCCCCGACCGCTGCGATCATGCGACGCGTGCCGCTATTTTTCGAGTCATCAAAAATGAGGACTACGCCAAGCCTGGAAAATACGGTGATGATAAGATGGAGGAGGGCTCCCACGTCTACATCAACGTGCGCAAGGATGAGCCTGGGCAGGCTCCCGAGGTGAGAGATTTGATTTCCACGCTGAAGCCTGGCGACCAAGTGCGCATGACGGTGCACCACAACTACATCAAGGACGAGTCGGCTCATTATCCCGCGCGTCCTGTGGTGCAGATGGAGCGTGTGCCTGCACCTGAGCCTCAATCGTAAGGTTTCGACCTTCTTTTGCCCACCAAGCGGCAACAGAAAGCCCTGCTAGCAACTAATGATGCCGGCAGGGCTTTGCTGTGTGTTGGAATTTGCTTGCTCAGAGCTGGCGGAGCAGCATGATGGAGTTGGTGTGCCCCAGTTCAGCCGCTTGGGCAAAGAGAGCACGCGCTTTTTCTTCGTCCTGCGGGACACCATTGCCCCTTTGGTAGCATACGCCAAGGTAATGCATGGCGTCCGCATTTTTTTGCTGGGCTGCCTCGGCAAACAACTGGGCCGAGCGCTTATAGTCTTTCACAACTCCCAGCCCTAGATAATGGCAGCAACCCAGCTGGGTTTGCGCGTGTGCGTCGCCTTTGTCCGCGGCCATCTGGAACAATTTTGCCGCATGGGTGAAGTAGCGCATCGCTCGCTCTTCATTGGGCTGCACTTCTTCGCCCTCCACATAGAGGAGCCCCAGCTTGAGAAGGGCGTTGGCGTTGTTCTTGCGGGCAGCATCTTCGAGCAGCTGTAGAGCCGTGTTCGTGTCTTTTTCTACGCCTCGGCCATACAACTTGTTGAGCGCGAAATGGTATTCGGCTTGGCTGTGACCCATATCTGCCGCTTTTTCAAAATAGCTCGTAGCTAAATGGTGCTGCGCGGGCACCAATCTGCCCGTGGAATAGATGACACCCAAATTGTACAGTGCATCGCGTATACCCGCATCCGCCGCTAGGGTCAGGTATTCTATGGCTTTTTTCTTCTCGGTTACGGTAGGCGCCTTCTTGAGCACCAGAAGCCCGTATTGATAAGAGGCTTCGGTGTGCTTTTTCTCGGCCAAGGTGCAGAGCAGAGCCTCTGCTTTTTGTACATTTGCAACGGTGCCCATGCCACTCATGTAGCAACATGCCAAATTGTATTGCGCGGCGTCTATGCCCTTGGCGGCCGCGCTTTCAAATAATGTGAATGCTCTCGTTTCGTCCTTCGGCATGCCAATGCCGCGCATGAGACAAAGTGCTAAATTGTACTGCGCGGGGGCATAGCCTTGGGCCGCTGCTTGCTCAAACAACTTGCCAGCGCGTTGCCAATCCTCGTCCACGCCTTGTCCATTGGCGTAGCATACTGCCAGATTGTGCAGCGCGCGGATGTCTCCCTGCTGCGCTGCTTTTTCAAAGTATTGCATCGCCTTTTCAAAGTTTTGCTCCATGCCATCGCCATTGTAGGCGCAATTGCCAAGAGCATACCAAGCCGGGGCGTATTGTTCTGCGGCAGCATGTTCAAAGCACTTCACCGCTGCGGGGCTGTCTTTCTGCAAGCCACCTTGCCCGTGCAGTAGCATCATGCCGTAGTTGTACGTCGCCGCGATGTGGCCGTGGCGAGCAGCCGTTTCAAACCACTTGGCCGCTTGTGCTTTGTCGCTTTTCGTGCCTATGCCTTCATACAAAAGCTGAGCCAACACATATTCTGCGCGGGCTTCGCCTCCCTTGGCTGCCTTTTCGTACCATTGGAAAGCCTGCTCATCATTTTGCGCTCGCCCCACACCTTGCATATAGCATTGGGCAAGTTCAAACTGCGCAGGGGCAAAGCCCTTGTCTGCAGCTTGGCGGAACAAGTCGACGGCTGTTTCTTGCGGCGACTTGTTGGCCTGCCCGCTGGTGTCGCTTGCCACCAAATCGCTTATCTCGGAGGTCGATTGTGTATCTGTCGCCACGCCGTTCAAGTAATTGAGCCCCATGTGGTAGAGGGGGAGTGCATCTCCTGATGTGGCGGCCTTGCGGAACCACTCCATAGCCTGTTCTGGGTTCTTCTCCGTTCCCGTGCCGTTGTTGAGACAAAGCCCCACGGCAAATTGCGCCGCTGCGATGCCTTCGGCAGCCGCTTGCTGGTAGAGTTGGAAAGCCTTGTTGGCATCCTTGGCTGTGCCTTCTCCCTGCTCATACATGAGCGCCAAGTTGTACGCAGCTTGCTTGACCCCAGCTTGAAGAGCCTTTTGATAGTACTCCATGGCCTTGTCTGCGGTTTTCTCGATGCCAGTGCCCGTGTCATAGAGCAGGCCCACGTTGAACGCTGCATGCCCATGCCCCTTGTCGGCTGCCTGTTTTAATAGCTCAAAGGCTTTGGCTGGGTTTGATTCGGTGCCGATGCCCTTGAGTAGACAGATACCCGCGTTGTATTGGGCTATGGTGTTGCCTGCTGCCGCCGCCTCTTGGAGCTGCCTGAAGCCCTCTGCCGCGTTGCTCTCGGTGCCGATGCCTTGGATGAGGCAGCGCCCAAGATTCGAGATGGCGATGGTGTTGCCGCGCCGGGCAGCTTCCGAGTAGTGTTCAAACGCTTTTTTCTCATTTTTAGGCGTGCCCGTGCCGTGTTCTTCCGCCACGGCCATGTTGGCAAAAGCCTCCGTCACGCCTCGTTGCTTGGCGGTTTCAAAGCCCCTGTAAGCTAATGTCTGATAGGCGCGTGTGCCTTCACCCTTCATCTGGCAGAAGGCATGGGTTTGGATGGCGGCGGCATCTCCTCGGCGGGCCGCTTCTGCAATCAATTTGTAGCCTTTCTCTGCATTCTTGGTGACACCCAGACCATGGAGATAGAGATAGCCCAACGCCAGCTTAGCCGGGGCATAGTTGGCCGTTGCTCCTGGCTGCAGGAGCTTGAGCGCCTGCCCATAATCCTTGGGCGTGCCCTGTCCATGCATGTGACACACCGCTGCGTTGTAATCGATGACGCGGTCTTTGCCCCCCGCCTTGGCGAGATAGAGCTTGCTATGGGCCTCGTGAAGCAAGTTGGCAATGTCTTCGGCGGTGGCGTATGAATCGGCCCTACGATTCTTGGCATCTGTGATGGTGACATCTGCACCAGCTTGCAGCAAGGCTTTGATGGTCTCGGCCAGCCCCAGCTGCGCTGCTTGCATGATGGGCGTTTTCCCTTCATTGTTGCCGATGTTGGGGTTGGCTTTGGCCTTGAGGAGCAGGGGGACGATATCGGGGTGCTGGTGTTGCAGCGCCAGCATGAGCGGGGTGTTACCCTTGGCGTCTGCTATGTTGAGCTGCACATTTTTAGCCAGCAGCATCTGCGCGATGTCGGCATTACCCTGCACACACACCTCCATGAGAGGGGTTGTTTTCTGCGCTGTGAGGATGTCCGGATTCGCGTGTTCTACCAACAGCCCCGCCGCGGCTTCGTTGCCCTTTCGACATGCGTCTGCCAGCATGCTGTAGCCATCGACAATCTGCTCCACATCGTTGATGGCGCTGTGTTCCAAGAGCAACTTGAGCATGCTCACTTTATCATCATCATACGCGGCACGTATGAGCGGCTTTTTCCCCGCTATTTTGATGTTGGGGTTGGCGCCTTTCTGTATCAAGCTCAGGCTGAGTTCATCTTCCTTGGCCTCATATGCCACATGCAGCGGGGTATTGCCTGAGGAATCCGTGATGCTGGAATCTGCGCCCTTTTCCATGAGCAGCTCAGTGAGGGGCAGATGCTTGTTTTTCACCGCCATCATGAGCGCGGTGTTTCCTGTGGCATCTTGCGCATTTAAATTGAGTTTCTTAGCCAAGAGGGTGGAGGCGGTTGTGGTATCTCCCTGCTGGGCCACAATCATGATGGGGGTGAGCCCGCTTGAGGCAAACTTCACATCCACGGGGCAGTTGGCGTCCATCAGGGCTTTGACCCACGCGGCATTGCCCTGTTTGCAGGCGTATTCCAACGGTTTCACGCCATCATCTTGATCTGCCGCCGTGGCAGAGGCCTCGGCTTCGAGGAATGCCGTGATGACTCCCGCCGGCACATCATCAGACAATTTCATCAATTTGATGATGTAGGGATAATCCTCCATCTTCTCCTTTTTCTCATCGTAGCGGCCATAGTGGTACTCAATTTCCTTGGCCAAGGCGCTGGTATCCAAGATGTTTTTGTCGATGAGCTCATCCATGGCTTTATCCGTATCACTGGGGAACCAGAAACCCGCGTAGGTCTTGCGAGATTTGCCGCAGGATACGAGTGCCCCCAGAATGAGCACAATGAAAAGCCTATTCAGTAGTGTTTGAAAACCTTTGGTAGACATGGCGTTTGCTCCTTAACTTTTGGCGTATTTGGTCAGCAAATGTCGTATTTCTCGGCTGTTGTTGGCGCCGATGCATCGCATGGCGGTGAGTCCTTGCTTATTTTTTGTAGCTGGATTTGCACCATGATTCAGCAGCCAGCGGGTGATGTTGATGTCTCCGATAGCGCACGCGTAGTGCAGCGCCGTCCAGCCATCGTGGCCTTGCTTTTGCTGGTTGACATCTGCACCGTTGGTGATTTCTTTGAGCTGCGGCACCATGCGTGTTCGCAGCTGAAGCGAGCGTTTTTGAATGTATTTGCGGTTTTCTAATTGCTTGATGTAGCTTTTCAGCTCGGCATAGTCTGCTTGGGTGAATGTGCGCTTGCCATCGCCCTTGCCAGATTTGACCATGCGCGGGGGCATGGTGCGTGGCACATATTTTTGCGGTTTTTCAGCCGTTTTGTGTTGGAGCACCTGAGAGGGGGCCGTGGGTTGGTAGGTCGCATCGGTCTCCAGTCTATCCAGAAAGGGGATGAGCGGCTTATTCTGTTTAGATGCGGTCGTGGTGCTTGTATCGGCGCTGAGGGAGGCATCGTTGAGCAATTCTGCCGTGTCGGAGAACTCCACCGTGCTGGAGATGCGCACTTGGTGCTTGTTGAGCGCCCGCAGCATGTTGTCTCCAGAGTCATCATAGTTCGTGGATAACACAATGGCAATCGCCGCCGTGTTGCAGATGAGTACCCATGCCACGAGCCCACCCAACCACATGGATTTGTTGAACAAATAGCTTTCTTTTTTGCTTTTGAACCCACTCAAACATGCCAGTATGTAGGTGAGCAGAAAGCTGGCGCTCAGCAAGCTCACCACTTGCGCGTTGGGCGATACGCCGATGCCCGCAAACATCCCAATGGGTGTGGTGAGCGCACCGGGGTAGCATATCATCAGCACCACAGCACCTCCCGCAAATGCGATGGGCCACGTTATCTTGCCACCGCGCATGCCTGTATACAACGCCAAACACAGAAGTGCTACGATGAGCAGCACCACATTAAACGGCGCTGTGGCTTGCATGGCCCATAATGGGTTAGAAATGAATGAAAAAGATATCATATCGACGACTTTTAATCTTTGAGCTCGGCAAGATGAATGGGTGCAATGTATTTGCTCACTTTTTTGTATTCCAAGAGCGACATCAGCCATATGAGGGGCAAACACAGCCCGCAGCTCAGCAGCAAGCACAGCAGTTGGGCAAGCCCGCGCAGGTGGGCGTGGATGTGCTGCGCTCCTTCTTGCGGCATCAGTGCGCATTCCTTGGCGCTTTGCTTGCCTTGCAAGTACATGTTGTGCGCTCCGGCAAAGCCCAAGACTTGAGCCCGGTGTTTGTAGTCGCGCATGATGTTGAGCGCGCTCATGCAGCTCTCGGCCTGTGGCGTCATCCCGTCTTTGGTGTACCAATCGATGGCTTTTTTCAGGCTGGGCTCATCCATCTGTCCACAGTGCTGGCGGAGTAGATGGTTGGCTGATTCTCGGAACGAGCCTTTTACCTCGTGCTCGCGCGCTTCTTTGAGATACGCTTCGTAGTTCGCCTGATTTCTTTGGGCGTCTTTGGGCATCTGCTCGTCATCGGCCTTGTGCCAGAGGTGCTTGTAGCATTTGGCCAAGCTCAATGTGGCACTAGAGAGGTTAGCTTTTAATTGTTGCAGCTTTTTAATCGTGCCCTCATCGATGCGCTCGGGGTGAGTCTTGATGATCTCATCTATTTTGTGCAAATCCTCTTTGTCTTGCTCGTTTTTTAGCGTTTCCTTGGAGATGAGATTTAGCCATTCTTGGGCAGAAGCAAGGCGCTTGCCTATTTCGGGTTCCAATGCTGCGCAGAGAGCTTTGCGGAAGCCCGTGGAATAGGATGCCATCTCCATAATTTCCTTGCGCGGGCGCTCCAAGTAGGGCGCCATGAGCTTCTGCACTTCTTCCGTATCGGGATAGAGCTGCTCTTCATAGATTTTTTTGAGCTTTTCAACCAGTTCCGGGTGGTGGAATAGTTTGCCCGTGATGAGATAGTAGATAGTGGTGCCCACCGCGTACAAATCCGTATGCGGACCTATGTGGGCTGTGTAATCTTTTGTAAACTCTTCAGGTGGAGCCCATTGTGGCGTGGCGGCGCGTATCGCTTTGGCTCGTTTCCATGTAAAGCTGGCGGAGCCAAAATCGATGAGCATGCTGTCGTTTGACTCTGTCAGCATGATGTTTTGGGGCTTGATGTCGCGGTGGATAATCGAGGCCGTGTGCAGCGCTTGGAGTGCTCCCAGTATGTCTTCCAATACCTTTCTGAGCTCTTCTTCTCTGAATCTTGCTTTCTTTATCCGCAAATCATATAGTGACCCGCCAGGCAGATGTGCCATGACATAGTACTTGGTATGATTGTCATCGAACTCATCTACCAGATGAACAATGCATTTATCTTTGCCGTTGGCCGCATTCAAAATATCAACCTCATTGCTGAAATAATTTCGCAATTCATTGAAATCCTTTTCGTAACCTGAGATAGGATGAATCGCTCCGTTGCTATCTCGTTGGGAGTAACGAAGCGGGGCACATTCTTTCACCACATGCTTTACCTTGCCCTTTCTCACCAAGTAGGTGTGGCCAAAACCTCCTTTGCCAAGGTGTTTCTCAATGGTGTACTCTTTGTGGTTGCCAATGCAGCTTCCGTTGGGCAAGGGGGGAATGCTATATTCTGATGAAGAACCGATGTCTTGCTGTTCGGTGGTATGCTTGGGATACTCTTCTTCGGGGCCCTTATTATATTCAGTATCGTCTGTAGACTTGGAGTTTGGGGG
>JAZTYM010000023.1:0-33001 GCA_045637025.1 Akkermansia sp.
GCGGGAGCGGGTTCTTCTGCGGGGGCAGGAGCGGGAGTAGGAGCCACGATAGTGGGAGCCGTTTGTTGCTCGAGAGCTTCCAGATTTTCGATAGCTGGGGCGGGGGCGGTTGCTTCAGCAGCAGGAGCCTGCTCAGGAGTCTGGACAACGGGAGCGGGGGCTACAGTGTTGAGCTGAGACTTCTTGTTCTGGAACTGCACGTTCATGAGAACAGCCAGCACGAAAGAAAGAACCATGAAACCCGTACCAAAGAAGACGGTACCCTTCTTGAGCACGTCTGTGGTCTGGGCGCCAAAGGCTTGGTCAGTCATCTGGGCGCCGAAAGCAGCACCGAGACCTTCCTGCTTGGGACGCTGCATGAGCACTACCAGCAAGAGTAGGGCGCAGTCAATCAGCAGCAGGGCGAATACGATGTAGATAGATGCGTTGAGGAGCATGGTTGTATTCTAGCTTATATGGGTTGATTTGTAAAGGAAAGGATGTATCAAGAAATGATTTCGTTGTGTTCGTTGCAGACAATGCGAGTCGGGATGATGGGTTTGTCATCCAACGCAAAGCTCATGATGACGACTCGCTCCCCCGCTTTGATGAGATGGGCAGCGCCGCCATTGATGATGATTTGCCCAGTACCAGGAGGCCCAACGAGAACGTAAGTTTCAAAACGGTTACCACTTGTGACAGAAGCGACAAGGACTTTCTCACCCGGCCATATGCCAGCGGCTTCAACAAGGTCGGCGGGTATCTCTATGCTGCCCTCATACTCCACATCACCTCGGGTTACCATGGCTCTGTGAATCTTGGATTTGAGTTGCGAAACAAGCATGACGTGTCAGTAACGGCCAGCTATGAAACTACTTTTCTATCAAAAGGTCAAGCTTAAACATTTAAAAATGTGCCATGAGGAGGCCTCTCTCGGTGTGTTAAGCTTGAGCTAGGCGACTGCAGATGGGACAGCTGGGCTTGCAGCCGCGCGCGGGGCAATATTCTCGCCCCCACAGCACAATCTGCAGGTGTACTTTTCCCCAGCTGCTCTGCGGGAAGAGTTTTTTGAGGTCGGCTTCTACTTTTTCAACACTATTGCCACGGCTTAGCTTCCAGCGGCGTGCGAGGCGGTAGATGTGTGTATCGACGGGGAAGGCGGGGTGCCCAAAGGCTTGCGTCATCACCACGCTTGCTGTTTTGTGTCCCACGCCGGGCAAGGCCTCCAGCTCTGCAAAGGTGGAGGGAACTTGCCCGTGGTGGCGCTCCATCAGGAGACGCGAGGTCTCCACCAAGCGCTGAGCTTTGGTGTCCGAAAGCCCGCAGGGGGCTATGATGTGGCGTATATCCTCCCATGGTGTACGGGCCATGGTGGCGGCATCGGGCGCCAAGGCAAATAGCGCGGGTGTTACCTCGTTGACCCTCGCGTCTGTGCAGCGGGCCGAGAGCATCACGGCTACCAACAGGGTGAAAGCATCGCTATGCCGCAGCGGGACTTCAGGCTCTGGCATGTATTCTTGCAGAGTCTGCATCACAATGTTCGCTCGCTGCTTTTTGCTGGCAGGCATGGCAACCGATGGTTAGCGGCGGGCGTTGCTCAAGGGGCCGAGCACGGCATCACCCTCTTGGCGTGTGGTGCCATTCCAAGGTTTCACGATGTCGGTGGAGCCTTTGGGTTGTACCACGACGCGGCGGTTGGCGGGGAGGGGGGGGAGGGCTCGCTGGCAAGAGGTGCAAAGTGTGGCGAGCGCGAGGGTAGCGATGAGTGTGTACTTCATGGTGTGTATGTTTTTTTCGATAGATGGTTTTCTGGGGGGGGGAGACAGAGCCGCCGCCATGCCAGTATGAGCGGGCAGGGCGGCGGAGAGAGGGGTAGAGTGGCTAGCCACGCATTAGGAGCCCAGCGGCTTCTGGCGGAATACCTTGTCGCCAACCTCAAGCTGAAGCCCCTTGGGCAGCTGATCGGCATCGTATTCAGCAATGACCTGACCACCGCTCACGCTCACGACACGCAGAGTGATGACGGGCTCGCTGCCGCGCTTCACCAGCATGGGGGTTGTGGTGCCAGCAACAATGCCGCTGTCCTTGCCTGCGTTGAACACTACGAACTTCCAGCGGGGATCAACGGCGAGGATGGAGAACTCGTCGGAGTTCTTGGTGTATGTGCGGTAGAACTGGTTGTTGATTTCGGTCATGCGGTCGAGCTCAGCCTGTGCCTTGGCCACCTTCTTGGTAGCACTTTCGCGCACAACGGCCTTCTCTTCCAAGTCCTTCTTCATCTGCTCCTGGTTCTTCTTTTCTTCTTCCACCACGCTGGCAAGCTTTTCTACAGCAGATGCCAGGTCGATGTCGGAACCAAGGGCGGGCATGGAGCGCAGCGTGGCCATGACGGTCTCGCGTTCCTTGTTGACTTCTTCTACGCGAGCTTGTGCTTCCTTAACCTTTTCTTCCCATTCGGTGCGGGATTCCTTATTCTCTTCGAGCTTGCGTTCGGCGGTGTCGCGCTCTTCAACGGAACGCTGCATCATCACGAAGGCATCTTTTTGCTGCTTGAGGGAGTCGGCGCGTTCTTTGGAGATGGTAGCTACCTCGACTTCCAAGTCCTTGTTGGTCTGGCGAAGACCAGTGGGCTCAGAGTCAGAGGAACCGCCGCTGGCTCCGACAGCCAGGTTCATGGTGGCGGCTTGGTCAGAGCAGAGCGTGTAGCCAAAGATGCCCAGACCTAAGATGAGAATAATCGATGTGAGAGGAACAATTTTCATGTGAGGCTGTGAGGTGTAAGGTGATTATTTCTGCTTTTCGGGGCGGACGGACACGACTGTGTCACCAGCTTTCACGCTTTCGCCAGGTACCAAGGTGTTGTACACCACATCGCCACTGGCGCGGCTGGTCTCCACGAGGGTCATATTGAGTTCGCAAATCTTCTTGTCGCCGCGCATGACGGCCAAGCGAGAGCCGATGACGATGCCCTTGTCGATGCCGGCGTCGAGGATGACGTAGTCCCACTCGGGGTCGGCCTTGAGAACAGCGCACTTGAGGTCAGCGGGAGAGATGCGGTTCTGACGGTCTTGCTGCAGCTGCTTAGCTTCGGCGGTCTTCTTGGTGAGTTCTTCCAGCTGGTTGCCAAGAGCCGTGATGGTGGCTTCTTCTTGGGCTACTTTCTTTTCCAGCTCGATGTTTTCGTTCATGAGCTCGGCCACGTGAGAGGCCACTTCTTCCGGGTCGGTGGATTCTTCTTCCAGACCCACGGACTTGGATACGCCGAGAAGGGTGTTATCCAGTTCCTCGCGCAGGCGCTTGAAATCACCTTCGATGGCGTCGTAGCGAGCGGAAAGCTGGGAAATCTCTTCTTCGACCTCCTGAGATTTTGCCTCGAAGTCGGCTTTTTCCGTGTCAGCCTTACCCTTGCGCTCGTTGAGCCATTCTGTGCGCATGTCGGAGTAGGCTTTGATGGTCTTGTCCAGAGAGATGTTCTTATTCTTGTTTACTGCATCCTGATACTGAGTCTGGATGGCGGCAAGTTCGCCGCTGGGGGCAGTGAGAGCTCCAAGATTTTCATTGAAGATGAAAGCCGCAGTCCCGAAAAGCACAACCGAGCCGATGATGATGTATTTCCACATGGTGTAAGTAAATTTGCAACTGTTCGCTATCTCTTTTATACCAGAATACGTCTCTTTGCAATCAAAAAAGTGGATGAATGTGCATTTTTTTCGCTTTTTTTGAAAGGGACTCAAAAAAACGCCATAGAAAGAGCCGCTCTACCCTCTTTTGGGAGGTGTAGAGCGGCTGATTGTGGATAAAAATCCGGTTAGGTTGCGCAAAAATTAGGCCTGTTCGGCAGAGGCTGCTTCAGCGGCCTTGCGGTCGCGAGCTGCGGCGCGCATGGACATCTTCACACGGCCCTTATCATCAATGCCAATGCACTTGGCGGTGACGATGTCGCCAACCTTCACCACGTCCTCAGTCTTCTGGGTGCGACCCTCGGCCAGTTCGGAGATGTGGATGAGGCCATCCTTGCCGGGGAGCACTTCCATGAAGGCGCCGAATTCCTTGGTGGAGACAATCTTGCCTTCATAGGTTTCGCCAACCTCGATTTCCTTGAACATGCGGTCGATGAGGTAGAGGGCGCGTTCCACGCCTTCTTGGCGGCTGCCGTAGATGCGCACGGTGCCGTCTTCTTCGATGTTGATGTCGGTGCCGGTTTCAGCCTGCAGAGCCTTGATGTTCTTGCCGCCGGGGCCGATGAGTTCACCGATGCGATCCTGCGGGATGGAGGTGGACTCGATGCGGGGGGCGTTGGGGCTCATAGCCTGCGGAGCGGGGATGCAGGCGTGCATGGTGTCGAGCACATCCAAGCGACCCTTGCGTGCCAGGTGGATTGCTTCTTCCAAGATGTAGAGCGGGATGCCGGGCAGCTTGAGGTCGAGCTGGTAGCCCGTCACGCCTTCGCTGGAACCGCAAAGCTTGAAGTCCATGTCGCCGTAGAAGTCTTCGGAGCCGATGATGTCCAGCAGAGTCTTGTAGCGCTTGGGTTCGCGGTCGCCTTCGTTTTCAAACTCTGTGACCAGACCCACGGAGATGCCGGAAACGGGGCGCTTCAGGGGCACACCAGCGGCGAGCAGGGACATGGTGCCAGCGCACACGGAAGCCATGGAGGTAGAACCGTTGGATTCCATGATTTCGGAGGACACGCGGATGGCGTAGGGGAAGTCGTTCTCGTCGGGGATGACGGGAGCGATGGAGCGCTCGGCCAGAGCGCCGTGACCGATTTCGCGGCGGTTTTGGCCACCGAAACGGCCTGTTTCACCCACGGTGAATGGGGGGAAGTTGTAGTGCAGGATGAAGCGCTTTTCATCCACAGAGCCAGTGTAGTTGTCCAGATACTGCTTCTCTTCCACGGGAGCGAGGGTCGCCAAGCAGAGGGACTTGGTCTCGCCGCGGGCGAAGATAGCGGAGCCGTGCACCACGGGGGGCAGCACGTTCACTTCGGCCTGCAGGGGGCGCAGCTGCTTGATGCCGCGGCCGTCGGCGCGCTTGTCGTGCTCCATGATGGAGATGCGGAAAGCCTTCTTTTGGATGTATTCGAACACCTGTTCCACGTCGAAGTCGGTGGCCTCGGGGTAAGCAGCCTTGATGGCGGCTTCTACCTCGTCGCGCAGGGCGCCGACTTGCTTCTGGCGCTGGATCTTGTTGGGGGCGTAGATGGCCTCCTCAATGCGGTCGCCAGCGATTTGGTAGCCGATTTCAAGCAGCTCGGGCTTGGCCAGAGTCAGCTCGTATTCGCGCTTGGGCTTGCCACAGATGCCACGCAGCTCTTCCTGGGCAGCGCAAATCTTGGCTACGTTTTCCTGAGCATAGCGCAGGGCAGCGATGAAGTCTTCTTCCGGCAGTTCGTCGGCAGAACCTTCAATCATGATGACTTGGTCCTTGGAACCGGCATACACCAAATCCAGGTCGGATTCTGTGCGCTGGCTGTTGGTGGGGTTGATGATGAACTCGCCGTTGATGCGGCCCACGCGAACAGCGCCTACGGGCTCAGCAAAGGGCAGGTCAGAGATGACGCAGGCGGCAGAAGCGCCGTTGATGCTCAGGATATCCGGCTCGTTCTCGCCGTCTGCTGCCAGCAGCAGGGAGATAACCTGGGTGTCGTAAAAATAACCCTTGGGGAACATGGGACGCAGGGGGCGGTCCGTCATGCGGCATGTCAGAATCTCCTTCTCGGTGGGACGCCCTTCGCGCTTGAAATAACCGCCGGGGAACATGCCCGCAGCAGCGGCCTTCTCCTTATATTCTACAGAGAGGGGGAAGAAGGTCTGCCCCTCTTTAATCTTCGTCGCGCTGACGACCGTGACCAATACGACGGTGTCGCCGCAGCGCACTGTTACAGCACCATCGGCCAGCAGAGCCAGCTTTCCGGTTTCGATGGTGATGGGATTTGCGCCAACGGCGCACGTTACGGAATGAATACTCATTTTTATTGTCTTTCTTTGTCTTCTTGTCGCCGGCACCTATCTGCACCGCCGGAGACCGATGCCGGCCAAATCTCCATTGGTTGGGGGATGTGTAATGCCCCCGAAAATTGAGGTGTGGCAGTGCTTAGTAGGCACAGCTCGACACGCCTTCGCGCCTATTCTACACGCAAGTTACCCGCATAGCAAGCTAATAATTTGGGAAAGTGCGCAAGGAAACATTGAAGGATAAGCTCTTAAGAGAGTGTGCGCACGCGCGAGAGGAACTGGTTAGTAGCACTTCTTGGCAGGGAGGATGCCCTCATCCTGCATGCGATCAATCAGCAATGCTGCCAAGGCGTAGCCGATGGTGAAGTGCTCTTCCAAATCCTCAGCACAGACCATACCTTTTTGTGCAACATACTCTTTTGCTTGTCTATACAACTCTTGTCGCTCGGGGGAGGCCAAATAATCCACCGCTTCTTCGGTGGGTGTTTCCGCGGGGGCCTCGTTGGCGTCTGCGGTCACCTCCTCCAGCATGAATCGCATGAAATCGCGTATCTCGGGCGAAAGGTCATCATGTTTCATGGGCAGATAGTAGCGTTTTTATCCTAGTTGCACAATCCTAAAGTCTGCCACGGCTCAGGTGAGGATTAGCGGGTACAGAGCGATTTTATTCGAAATAATTTGTGAAATTCCGCTTCACAGAGGGAGCGAAAAGGTGTAGAATGCTTGAGATATGAACGAGGAAGGCGCGACAGAGAGCATTCGGTTGAAGGATATGGCCGTGGAGTCGCGTCCGCGCGAGAAAATGCTTCAGAAGGGGCGAGCTGCGCTGAGTGATGAGGAGTTGATAGCCATCTTTTTGCGAACGGGGCTGCGCGGGTGCAATGTGTTGGAGCTGGCCGCGCGCTTGAAGCGTTCTGCGGGGTCTTTGGTAGCCTTGGGGCGGATGGAGGCGAGTGAAATCATGCAATGTTGCAAGGGGATAGGCGCAGCCAAAGCTGCCACGCTGGCCGCAGTATTTGAGCTGGGGCACCGCGTAGTGGCAGAGGAATTGCAACGCGAGGTGATGGACCAGCCGGAGACGGTGTATCGCTATTTGAGTGCAGAGATGTTGCAGCATACGCAGGAGGTGCTCGTTGTGTTGTTGCTGGATGCCAAGCGGCGTCTCATACGCAAATGCCATGTGGCCAAGGGCACGGCAGGTATGCTGGTGTCACACCCGCGCGACATTTTTAGAGAGGCAATCAACAGCAATGCCCACGCGATTGTGTTGGCGCACAATCACCCCAGTGGCGACCCCACCCCCAGCCGCGTTGACAAGGAGCTGACTCGCACCGTGGCCGATGCCGCAGAGGTGCTGCACATCCGCTTCATTGACCATGTGATTATCGGCTCGCTGGGGAATGGCCGCAGCTTGCCCTATTATAGCTTTGCGTCCCACGGATTGATATCATGAAAGATTACCACACCCATGTTCCTAGCCCCCATGGGGGCTATCTTTGCGCCGTCACACGGGCCGATTGGGAGAATATCGCTGCCGCAGAGGGCATGACACCTTGTTTTGGGGTGCACCCATGGCACGCGCACGAAGTGGATGCCGCTGAGCTGGCTTTTGAGTTGGATGATTGGCTGACACGCTACCCGCAGGCAGATGTGGGGGAAAGTGGGCTGGATGCCTCAGCCACGCGCAAGGAGACGCTGGAGGCGCAGCGCTTGCTGCTGCACATACATTTGGGGGCGGCATTTCGCCACGAGCGCATGGTGCACCTACACGGGGTGCAGGCCTGGGCAGAGTTGCTGGAGATTCTGCGCCAACGCGCCCGCACCAACACCCTGCCGCGCGTGTTGTTGCATGCGTGGAATGGCTCGCATGAGCTCGCGCGCGAGTTCCTTAAATTGGGCGTTATCTTCTCTGTCGGTTTGCGCGAGCTATCTCACCCCAAAGCACAGGAGCGCTACGCCCGCATCCCAGCAGATAAACTATTCCCCGAGACTGATGACCACCCCGAGAATTGGGAGCGCACACTTGCGCTGCTCACGGTGCACAAAATGCGCTTCTAAACGGGGCTTTAGTGCCCGCCGGCCGATTTCAAGAACTCTTCCATCTCCTCTTGCCCGCTCAGCTTGGCTTCCTGCAAGGGGGTGACGCCGTTGTGATCCTTGGCTTTCAGGTTAGCGCCTGCATTCACCAAGAGCTCCGCGATTTTCAGGTGTCCTTTCTTCGCGGCGTAGTGCAGGGCTGTGTATTTGAAATCATCTTGAGCATTGACATTGGCCCCGGCATCAATCAAGGCCACCATCACATCCTTGCGACCCATGACCGCAGCTTTGTGAATGGCCATGTAGCCATAGGAGTCTTTGGCTTTGATGTCGGCCCCGGCCGCAATGAGGGCGTTGAGCGTCTGGTAATTATCGCGCTCGATGGCTCGGTGTAGGGGGAGGATGCCATTTTGGCTGCGAGCGTTGGCATCGACTCCAGCCTGAAGGAGCAGCTGCACGATGCGGTGCTGGTTGCTGTCGATGGCGAGGAAAAGCATGCTATTGCCGTGCTTGTCTTGGGCGTTGGCGTCGGCTCCAGCTTGCAGGAGAACTTCTACTGCCACATCTTGACCCGCAGCAATGGCTTCGCTTAGGGGTGTTGAGCCCGATTTATCCTTGGCGTTGATGTTGGCGTTGGCTGCAATGAGTTTGCGCAGCAGAGAAGCTTTGCCTTTTTGGGCTGCTACATGCAGCGGGGTGCGTTGGTTGCGCCCCGTCATGTTGGGGTCAGCTTTGGCATCCAACAGGGCGGTGATGAACGCTTCTTCTTCTCCCATGATAGCAGAGAGTAAGAGGGTGTCACCCCGGCGGTTGCGGATGTTCATGTTGGCGCCAGCTGTGGACAGTTCCTTGAGCACGGTGACGCGTTTGTTGTTGGCTGCCAAGAGCGCGGGCGCTTCCCCCGCATCGTTGGCCAGGTCTGGTTTGGCACCAGCTGTCGTCAGCGTGCTTACCACGGCGGCGTGCCCAGCCGCTGCTGCTTTGTGGAGGGGGGTGGTGCCGTTGTGGTCCTTGGCGTTGGGGTCAGCTTCAGCTTGGAGCAGGGTTTCAGCCACAATCAATTCGCCTTTTTCTGCGGCAATGTGCAGGGCTGTGCTTCCATCTGCGTTGGTGGCGTTGGGGTTGGCCTTGTGTTCGAGCAAGGCTTTGACCATGGCGGTAGAACCGTTGCTGCTGGCGTAGCTCAGGGGGGTGAGTCCGCGGCTGTTGCGGGCATTCATGTCTGCGCCAACGGCGGCTAGCACGGCAAGGTGTCCCGTCAATTTGTGCTGCACCGCCAAGTGCAAAGCCGTGTCCCCCGTGTTGGTGGTGTCGTTGAGCCCAGCGCCCGCTTTGGCTAATTGTTCATAGACAGAGGGTGCCAGCTGGGCATGGAGACCAATATCCAATTGCAGCAACTTGACAAGATAGGGGTAGCTGTTAATGCTTTCCACTCCATCCAATCGGCGCTGGTTGTGGTTGCAAATTTCTGCCTTCAGTCGCGCTAAATCAGGGTCTTTGACCACATAATCCTCCGACAAAATGCCTTTTTCCGTCTCGTAAGCCAGAGGATCGGCTTCTCCGCCCAGGCAGCAAATGCCGCCAATGGCCACCACACCCAGAGCCGCGAGGCTGATGAGTGATATTTTTACGGTTTTGTTTTGGAGAAGGCCGGAGGGTTGCATGGTGATGGAAGGCGTGATAGCAGGGCGCTACCTTTGTTGGTTATCGCGTATGCGTCGCGGTTATTTCACAAATATAGAGCAAATGCAGGGGATTATCCTCCGCATACCACTGCGGGGAGACTTCACTCCAGTCGATGAAGTCGGCCTCCTGCAGCGAGGTGCAGAACATCTTGCGGCATTCCAACACCACGTCCGCATCATTAAAAGCCACGAGCCCAGATTCGGTGGTCATGGGTGAGAGGGCGGTGTTGGCCATCTTGTCTACATCCTTGCCAGAGTTGCGCCCGCAGAAGATGAGGTCCTTGCGGTAGGACTCAGGCATGAAGGAAAGGGTGAAAGAGGGGGCCGCATCCATGTAGCCGCGTGTGTGGCGGTTGGGGCGCACAAACACGAAGGCTACGGGGCGATTCCACAGATACCCAAGCCCACCCCAGCTGGCAGTCATGCAATTGAAGTCGCTGGGAGAACCCGCGGTGATGAGCATCCATTGCTTCCCAATGAGCTGGGCGGCGTTGGCTTGCAGGGTCTCAAAATCGATGGTTTGCATGGGTGTCTTAGCAGTAGCGGGTGAGAACATATTGCAAGATACCACCGGCGCGGAAGTATTCCTTTTCGATGGGTGTATCAATGCGCACGATGAGCGGCAGCTCGAAGGCGGTTTCCCCTGCAGGTTGCACCACGAGGGTGGCCGCGGAGCGCGGTGCCATGTCGTTGCTCAAGCCGATGATGGAGTAGGTGGCATCTTTCAGGTTGCGCACACGCTCGTAGTCGGCGGGGTTGGCAAAGTTGAGGGGCAGCACGCCCATGCCGATGAGGTTACTGCGGTGAATGCGCTCGAAGCTCTTGGTGACTACGGCTCGTACACCCAGCAGGCTGGTGCCCTTGGCGGCCCAGTCGCGACTAGAGCCCATGCCGTAGTCTTCCCCAGCCAAGATGATGGTGGGCACGCCGTCCTTCATGTAGGCCATGCCGGCATCGTAGATGAAGGTGGGGGTGCCGCAGGGGGCGGTGATATCCGTATCGGGGGCGGAGACGCTGCCCGTGCCAAAGTACAGGGTGTAGCCACCCTCCACGCCTTCGGTGAGCAGGTTCTTGATGCGCACGTTGGCAAAGGTGCCGCGAGCCATCACCAAGTCGTTGCCACGGCGGGAGCCGAAGGTGTTGAAGTCCTTGCGCTCCACACCCAGAGAGGCCAGGAACTGGCCAGCGGGCCCTGTGGGCTTGATAGCACCTGCGGGGGAAATGTGGTCGGTGGTCACGCTATCGCCAAAGATACCCAGCGGGCGGGCGTTGATGATATCGCTGATGTCACCTTTTTGACCATTGAAGCCGTTGAAGAAGGGCGGGCGGTGAATGTAGGTGGAGTCTGCATTCCACGCAAAGGTTGCGCCAGTGGGGCCTTCCACGCCGTCCCATTCGGGCACATGGCCGCTGTAGCAGCTGGTGTAGTCCTCGGGCGTGCTGGCGCATGCCTGTGCAGCAGCAATTTCGGCGCTGCTGGGCCAGATGTCGCGCAGGTACACGGGGGAACCATCGGTGCTGGTGCCCAGGGGCTCGTTCTCCATGTCGATATCCACGCGCCCTGCCAAAGCAAAGGCGATGACGAGCGGGGGCGACATGAGGAAGTTGGCCTTGATGTGCGGGTGAATGCGGGCTTCGAAGTTGCGGTTGCCGGAGAGCACGGAGCAGGAGACGATGTTTTCGGAGATGACCGCCTGCTCGATGTCTTTGTTCAGCGGGCCAGAGTTGCCAATGCAGGTGGTGCAGCCGTAGCCCACGGTGGAGAAGCCGATGCTGTCCAGCGCGGCTGTCAGGTCATTGTTGGCAAAATAGCGGGCAGCAATGCGGGAGCCTGGGGCGATGCTTGTCTTGACGTGGGGCGGCACTTGCAGACCCAGCGTGGCGGCTTTCTTGGCCAGCAAACCCGCGGCGAGCATGAGCCCATCGTTGCTGGTGTTGGTGCAACTGGTGATGGCTGCCACGAGGATGGAACCGTCGACCAACTGAGCATCGTGGGTGGTGTCGGCGTCGGGGTTGCCGGCATCACCGTGCATGGTCACGGACACAGGGGTGGTGTTCTGCTGCTTGCCGTAGGTGCTGGAGCAAATCTCGGCAAAGCTGCTCTTGAGCTCGCTCAGGGGGATGCGGTCTTGTGGGCGCTTGGGGCCTGCTACGGCGGGCACGATGCTGCCCAAATCCAGCGTCAGCTCGGTGGTGTAGTCGATTTCGCCTGCCATGGGCATGCCAAACATGCCTTGGGCTTTGTAGTAGGCCTCGTAGGTGGCTACCTGTTCTTCGGCGCGGCCGGTGGCGCGCAGGTAAGCGGCGCTGGTAGAGTCGATGGGGAAGAAGCCCATGGTGGCGCCGTATTCGGGGGCCATGTTGGCGATGGTGGCGCGGTCGGGCAGCGACAAGCTGGCTGCACCTTCACCAAAGAACTCGACAAACTTGCCAACAACCCCTTGCTTGCGCAGCATCTGGGTGATGTGCAGTGCCAAGTCCGTGGCGGTGACACCCTCTCGCAATTTTCCCGTCAGATTCACGCCGATGACCTCGGGCACAAGGAAGGTGATGGGTTGGCCCAGCATACCGGCCTCGGCCTCGATGCCGCCTACACCCCATGCCACGATACCCAAGCCGTTAATCATGGTGGTGTGTGAGTCGGTGCCTACAAGGCTGTCTGGGTAATACACGCCATTTTGCTCCATGACACCGCGTGCCAAGTATTCCAAGTTCACTTGGTGCACAATACCGGTGCTGGGGGGCACCACAGAGAATGTTTTGAAGGCTTGCTGACCCCATTTGAGGAACTCGTAGCGCTCGGTGTTGCGTTCAAACTCGCGCGTCAGGTTCTTTTGATATGCTGCGGGGAAACCTGCCCAGTCCACCTGCACGGAGTGGTCTACCACCAAATCCACGGGCACGAGGGGCTCCATATCCGCTGGGTTGGCGCCCAAATCTTGCACGGCTGCGCGCATGGCGGCCAAATCCACCAGCAGGGGGACACCTGTCAGGTCTTGCAGGATGATGCGCGCCACGGTGAACGGAATCTCATAATCCCCAGGCGCCTTGGCATTCCATGCTGCCAAGTTGGCGACGTCTTGCTCGCTGACTTTAAGGCCGTCGCAGTTGCGCATCAAGCTTTCCAGCACGATGCGAAGGGAGATGGGCATGCGGGATATGCCAGGATAGCCCAGTTCTTGCAGGGCAGGGAGAGAATGAAACTGGCCGGCGGAGCCGTTGCCTGTGGTGAATGTGCGTATCGTGTCCATTTTTCTGTCTAATGGCTTTATGAATCGCGGAAGAGTATACACCTTCCATTTTTTATTGCAAGCTGAAAATGAGGAATCAGGGGATTTCAAAAAGAAGCCCAGTTTCACCGCGCTTGCAGCGTGTGGCTTGGTGGCGTTGAGGTGTACTGGTTTGGCTGTTGGTTGCTTACTTTTTCCCTTGTGAAGAACGCAGCCGCGCGTTCTGGATAATTGAGCCATTTAACCATGCAATTCTGCAATTGCGTGGCGGAATGACATGGTAAACGGGGTGAGAGCCCTACAAATGCTGGCGGAGGAGGGCGTTGGCAATATAGTTGCCAATCAGGAAGAAGATGAGGCTGCCCACGACCGTGAGAAGGATATAGGCAGACGTGGTGAGATAGGAGCCCGCGCGCAGCATGAGGGTGTTCTCATACGCAAAGGCTGCTAGAGTGGAGTAGCCGCCACAGAGCCCGGCAGTGACTGCCAGTCGCAGGTTGGGCGAGGTGATGAGCCCGCCCGTGGCCAGTCCGCGGAAGAACCCCATGAACAGGCAACCCAGAAAATTGATGGTGAGCGTGTGCCAGGGCATGCCTGGCATCGTTACATTCCACTTGTTGCAGATATACCAGCCAGTCAGGTAACGCAGGATGCCGCCTACAAAGCAGCCGCCACCTACACAAAGCAGTGTTTTGACGGAGATGCCCATGATGATAACTTTATTCGATGTAACCGATGTAGGGAAGGTTGCGGTATGTGCCGTTGAAATCCAATCCATAGCCCACAAGGAAGAGGTTATCGCACTGCAAGGCTGCAAAATCGGCCTCGCATTCTACGCTGCGGCGTCCTATCTTGTTGACGGCGACGGCCGATGCCACCTTGGAAGCTCCGTTGGCGAGCAATTGGTCGCACACGCTCTTCATGGTGAGGCCAGTGTCCAGCACATCGTCAATCACAAGCACAGCCTTGCCCTCGCATGCTGGGAGAGCGCCGTGCCACCGGAGTCGGCCGCAGCTGTCTGTTCCTTCGTAACTGGAAAGCTGGATGGTGTGCAATTCAAAGTTGGTGGGCAGGCAGCGCAGCAAATCTGCGGCAAACCAGATGGCGCCATTTAACAGGCAGAGCGCCACAACGGGTTCGTCCGCGCCATAGTGGGCCTCAATCTCTTTCGCGGTCCTTTGGACAGCTTCTTTGATTTGCTCTTCGTTGAAAAGTGTATGAATCATCATAGCCTGATATGGTGGAGGCTTGGTTGAGAATCGAGCGGACGTTATCACGCTTTTTGCTGAAAGTCAAGATTGATTCAACCTCGCATGAGCGGAGCGCGGTGGAGCTTTCATCCTCAGTTTTTCCTTGTTCTAACTGAAATAAAACCGCCGAGCAGATGAATACCTGCTCGGCGGTTGTGTTGAAATGTGTCCTGAGAAGTTTACTCAGCAGCAGCTTCTTCAGCCACCACTTCACCCTTAACGGTGAGTTCCACCTTGACGGTAGCGGTAACCTGAGCGTGAAGCTTGGCGGGCACTTCATAGGTGCCGGACTTCTTGATGGGCTTCTCGAGCTCGATGCTGTGGCGGTCGATCTCGATGCCGAGAGCGGCCAGACCTTCAGCAATCTGCTGGTTGGTGATGGCGCCGAATACCTTGCCGTTCTCGCCTGCCTCGAGGGTGAGGCTGACCGTGACGGCGGCAATCTTGCCGGCAATCTCCTGGAAGTTGGCGAGCTCAGCGGCTTCGCGCTCGGCACGCTTCTTCTGGAGCATGTTGATGAAACGCTGGTTGGCGGGGGTAGCCTCAAATGCCAGACCCTGGGGGATCAGGTAGTTGCGACCATAACCGGCCTTCACGGTAACGAGGTCGGCTTCACAGCCCAGACCTTCGATCTTTGTTGCGAGAATAACTTGCATGTTAGCCATAACTCTTAATAATTGGGTTTGGTGAGCGGTTGAGATACACTATTGCCGCCGAATTGTCAAGCACAACTTTCTCCTCTGTGCGATTTTTTACAGGCGAGAAATAGCAGAGAGGATGGCTGCGGGGTAGAGGATGTGCTCCTGCACTTGGATGCGTGCGTGCAGCGTGGCGGCGGTGTCATCCGGCAGCACGGGTACATAGGCCTGCATGATGATTTCGCCTGTGTCCATGCCGGCGTCTACATAGTGCACTGTGCAGCCAGCTTGGGTGGCGCCAGCTTCCAAGGCTTGTTTCCAGGCTTCGACTCCGGGGAAGGCGGGGAGAAGGGCGGGGTGGATGTTGAGGATGCGGCGCGGGAAGGCATCCAGAAGGGGGGCTTTGACCAAGCGCATGAACCCAGCCAAGCAAATCAAATCAATGTTGAGCTCGGTGAGCTGAGCGGCCAAGGCTTCTTGAGCCTCCAACGGGAATTTATTTTTGTAGCCTTGGCAATCCATGACCTCAGCACGTACACCGCGCTGACGGGCGCGCTCCAAGATGTAGGCATCGGGGTTGTCGGAAAGGACGATGACTACTTCAGCATCCAGACGGCCATCATCAATGGCGTTGAAGATGGATTGACAATTGCTCCCAGAACCGGAGCCCAATACGGCTAGACGAAGACTCATAACGGCTGTACTCTATCGTACCGCCACGCAGAAGTCAAGAATTACCCATCGGCCTTGGTTGTGAATCACGCCAAATTAGGCGATACCGAGCGCCCAGCGCAGGTACTTGAGGGACTCGCCCCAGATTTTTTTGTTGGTGCTGCCGAGGATGACCACAATGACGGCGCGTCCATCCTTGGTGCCACAGGAGATGAGGCACTTGCCAGCGGCATTGGTGTAGCCCGTCTTCATGCCGTGCACCCAGGGGTGGCTGCGGAGAAGTCGGTTGGTAGAGCGCACCATGCGCACACTGCCATCATTCTTGATGAACTCGTACTCTGGGATATTGATGCAGTTGCGGATGATTTTGTTGTTGTACGCATAGCAAGCGGCCAAGGCCATGTCGTGCGCGGTAGAGTACTGCTCAGCGGGCAAGCCGCTGGGGTTGACGAAGTGGGAATTGTACATACGCATGCGACGCGCGCGCGCATTCATGAGACGAGCAAAGTTTTCGACACTGCCGGCGGTATCTCGGGCCAAAGCTACGGCCAAATCGTTGAAGCTGCCCGTGAGCATGGCTTGCAGCAAATCGCCGCGGCTGTAGGTATCGCCCACCTTCAGATTCATGCGGATGGGTGGAGTGCGGCGGTCGGAGGCATCGATGCGCACCATGCGGTGCAAATCGCCCGCGTCGCAAACGCACAGGGCGGTGATGATTTTTTGGGTGCTGGCCACTTGGCGGCGCTGGTCAGCATTGTACGAGTAGATGATGTTACCCGTGCGGGGGTCGATGACGCACACTGCTGCGCAATCGGGGCGCGGAGCAGGGGTGGTGGGCTGGGCCAGGGGACGAGCAGGTACGCGAGCGGCGCGGTTGGGGCCGTATACACTTTGAGCGCTCGCGGGGATGGGCGCTTGCGTGTGCACGATGGGTGCGCGGTGGTCTCCTGCCCATGCGCGGTATTGGACTCTGGGTGCGTTGGCGTATGATTGCTGGCAGCCGCTTGTCAATACGGTGGCACACAGCATAGCAAATAGGGCAAGATAACGCATGGCGCAAAGTCTACCCCAGCCCCTCTCGTTTGGCAAGCATTTATTGATTCATCATCCCGGAGGCGGGGGTGACGCGTCGTGTGCTCAATTTGCATTTTCCTGCTTTTCCTTCTTGACATGCGGGGGCTATCTGCTATCCTTGCAGCATGATAGTTCGTGGAAGGACTGTGTCTTTCCATCTGCGAATCACGCATAGACCCCTCTTCATCAATTACATCCATGAAATTACACCTCCCCTCAAAACTTCGTAATGCCGTCCTTGCTTGCATGACTGCAATGGTGGGCATCACTACTACTTGTGCTACTGGCGCGCTTGTCGCCGGGGCTCTTTCGTTCTCTCAGGCATATGCAGAGGATGCATATTGGGACGGCGCGAAGGATAACGAACACAGTAATGCTAATACCACTGTAGGTAATGGTGATCGACTCATTATCAATGGCTGGAAGGATAACAATCCGCTTTCTCCGGAGTCGGGCGCTAACAATGGCGCTTACAACGAATCTTATAAGTTGGGTTCCATGACGGTGCAGGATGGTGGTCAGCTCTGGCTGAATATTCACGCTCAAAAGGTGCCCAATCAGTCCAACTTTAAGCAGCTGGCTGGTGTTGTGACGCTGAGCGGTCATGATTTCAATGATGAGTTTGTTGATAAGGACGGTTTGCCTATCGAATATGAGGATGCCTCGATTGATCAGCTCCGTGCAAAGGCTGCTTTGGTCTTGTACGATGGTTCGTACCTGTTCCAAGACCAGATGAACATCAATGGTTACGTCTACCTCTTCTCCCACTGGGGTGGCAGCCAGACCTTCACAAACCTTTCCTCTGTCAATGCTGAGGATAACTCTGACGTGTTGGTGTTCCAGACCAATATCACAGAGGCTGCTGCTGTCAACTATACGCTCAATTACAACAAGGATAAGGCAGAGAAATCTCCTGATTTTGTCGCCTTCAATGGTACGATTATCGTGCGTGACCCCTTCGATGATAAGATTCCCAACGATAATCCTCGCGATTTCGCCAACTTGGTCATCAGCTCGAGCGATGTGGTCGGCAGCGGCGTGACCTACCGTTTGGAAGGTGCTCAGACCGCACTGCATTTGGCTGCTCAGAACCTCTACATCCCCAATGTGGAAGTGGGTATTAACGAGAGACGTGGCACGGCGGTCGACCCGACGATACGCAGCAAGTCTTCTGGTGCACAGATACGCCAGACAATTGGTAACTTGCATTTGGATGGCACGGGTGTGCTGTTGCGCTCCGATGGCGGCTCTGTGGTGTGGACGATTACCAGCCTGACCAACACGGGTGATGGAGATGATATTGAGACCTCCTCTGATGATGAATGGATCACGCTCTACAACGGCACAGAAAGCTACAAGCCCAATATCCTTTACTTGAATAGCCCCAATAAGACTGTTACGGATGCCAACGGTAACGTCATCAAAAAGGGCTTTACGGGCCATGTTTTGTTGAGAGACTATTTCGTCGGTGACGTGCCCACCGAGCAGTATGGTGTGTTCCAAGACTACATTGAAATTGGTCACCCTGATGCTTTGGCTGAGGCAACCTTGTATTTGATGGGTGACTGGCAAACCTTCACCTTCCGTGGTGAAGATTCCGTGTTGACGAATGACGATGACTATTCTCTTGAAAACTATCCTGTGCTGGCTATTAACACCACAGATGCCAATGTGGGTGCCTTGCAAGGCTCTTATCTTGGTATCATCATGTCTGGTACTGCGCCGATTGATGGCACGGAAACCAACCCCAGCACGGCTGTTGCTCCTGTGAGCTCGGCTGCTACGGTGACTTTGCACATAGGTTCCATTGGCGATGCGGAAAGCCTTTACGTCTATGCTGGTGAAATCCTCAAGAACGTCAACATTGATAAGCAGGGTACGGGTAAGCAGGTTATTTACAACTTGGAAAACGACCCTGCCCGCTACATCACTGTCACGTCCGGCGTATTGGAACTGGGTTCTGTGGGTGATTTCCGCCGCTTGTCTGTGGCCAGCGGTGCTCGTGCAGAAGTGGGCCTCTCCGTGAGCTCCACTCTCAATACTTGGGGCAAGAGAAGCGAGTTCGTTTACTTCGAGGCTTACGACAACGGTATTGACCTGAGCGATGCAACCAAGATTTCTGGTAACGTGGTGCTGACGGATAAGCTCTACAACCGCGACAATCGCGAAGACGCAGCCGACGACACCATCACGGTGCTCTACTTAGACTCTTCTCGTTATTCCGGTGATTCTGTGACACTGGTGGACGCCGATTTGGCCGTGTTCAACCCCGAGACGGGTTACGCAGCTGATTTGAGCAATATTAAGACCATCACCGCGACGGAGTCTTCCTCCTTGGTGTCTGCCTCTCCGGATCACCACGGCATCATGTTCGACCCCGAAATCGTGGTGGGGGCCGACATCGTGATGAAGGGTGGCCTGAACTTCATGGCCTACGGCTCGCTTATCCCGTCCAACTATGTTGGCGGTGAGTTGATGATGAATGGTTACAACACCACCTATACGGGTACTGTCACCTCTCAGCCCTACTTGACAACTAGTCTCTCTGGGACGAGCTCGGAGGTGGCGACCTCCTACATCTACAAGAATGGCTTTGGTCAGGTGACTCTGGCTGGCGATATGTCTGAGTACCGTGGCGGTCTCAACGTGTATGATGGTACCTTGTCCCTGAGTGGTTCCCATGGCAAGGAAAAGAACTTCTCCTCCGTCAGATTGGTGGGTGAAGCTAAAGCTCACATGGAAGTCATCGATGGAGCCTCGGCCAGCACAACTGCGTTCGTGAATTCCAGCTACAACTTTATGGCTCGCGAACATTGCGAGACCTCGCTGACCATTGGTAGTGGTTCTAGTTTCACCATCAACGGTGAAAACGCCAAGCTCAATGAGGAAAGCGGCGACAAGGCTTCCAACTGGCATCTTGCTACATTCCTGTTGGGCTGTGGCTCCCACATTGATATTCAGGTGAACGGCACGATGAACATGACCCGTGCCTCCTACATCTCTGTGACGGATGTCAAGACTGAGCATGGTGAAGTGACGCGCAAGGATATCCACGTGAACAACGGCGGCGTGTTCAATGCCAAGGGTATTTGGCTGCAGTCTTATAGCTCCTCTCCTGATATCACTAGCACCATTCATATCCACAACGGCGGTGTGCTCAACATCGGTTCTGAGGGTATCGGTCATGCAGACGTGTCTGGTAACGGTGCCGTGAAGGCCGTGACGGACAACCACCTCGTCTTCAACTTTGAAGATGGTGCTACGCTGGGTATTCTCAACGATACGGAAAGCTGGTCCACCCAGCGCGCCTTGCGCTTCGACGGCTTGGTGACGGTGAACACCCAAGGCTTTGTGGTGGAGGAAGGCAGCTCTGTGAACGGTAGCGCCAAGTTGATTACCTTGGGCAGCGTGCAGACTGTGAATGAAGGTGCAGGTGTGGTCAAGGTGGGTGCCGGTACCCTTGCTTTGGGTGGTGGCTCCAATGTGGACCAAGCCATTGTCAAGGATGGCTACCTCTCCGTGGCCAAGATTGGCAACAAGTATGCCGCCACCATCGGTGATGTGAAGACGGAAGCAAACGGCTCTCTGTTGTTTGACCTGACGGATTCTATCGCCGTGAACCAGACCTCTGCTGTGGGGCAGGCTCACATGGTGATTACGGGCGCAGTGGATGGCATCCTCAACGTGACCGTGCGCCAAGGCGAGATGGACTACAACGGCAACGCTGTGGAAATGAACGGCAAGACCTTCGGTATCATCTCCTCGGCTCCTCCCGCCGCTTCCAACGTGAACCTGATTGCCATGGTGGACGACGGTTGGGTTGCCGAATACTTTGTGAACGAAGCAACCGGTTGGGGCTATGTGACCATCAACAACACGGGTAACACCTACGGTAACGATACCGTCCTGACTTGGGCTTCCACCGACGGTGAATCCAACTTCTGGGGCAACAGCACCGAAAAGAACTTCTTGGAAGATGCTTCCTCCACAGATACGCGCCGTTTCACCAACAACTCCGCCGTTATGTTCTCCCAGCCGGGTGAGACCATCACCATTCTGGATACCGTGCGTGTCACGGACAAGACCATTGATGGCACCGACCACGCAGCTATGACGATTGGCGCCAGTGGCTATGAGTTCACTGGCACCGGCAACATCGTGGGTGTTGGCGCTACGCTGAAGGTGGAAGATGGTGTGCATGTCACCTTCTCCAACACGGGCGGTGTATACTTTGAAAATGGTGTCACCCTGGGTGAGGGCTCAACTCTTCGCTTGGAATACTTGGATGACAACTCCTCCAACTGGGATGCTCTCGTCACAGGTGAAGGTGCTCTGGAAATTGCCACGGGTGGCATCCGCGCCAATGTGCTCAGCAGCGTGATGGGCGACAAGGTGACCACCGTGAGCCTGGACAACAATACAACCATCAAGTTGACCAGTGACAACCCTGGCGAAGCTGCTAAGTTGGCAGCAGCTGATGCCGTCGTGGTGAAGACGGGTTCCCGCCTCTTGCTTGACATAGGTGCCGAGACCACTCTGCTGGAAGCCGGCGATACTTTGTACCTGGCTGGTAAGGGTGTGCCCAGCGAACGCGAGTTCGATTACAGCACAGAAGCCGCCGTTACCGTCGAATACGGCACGCATGCTACTGTAGCGGCTGATGTCGAGTTGATGGGCGACACGACCCTCTACATTGAAGCTGGTGCATCCTTGACCTTCGGCGGTGATTATACCAGCAACGGCGCCACCGTGACGCTGGCTGGCGAAACGGCCTCCTTCGAGGGTTACTATGGTACCCTGATTCTCGAATCTTCGGATAAGTCTCTCAATGCTGGCGATTTCAAGCTGGGCTCAGGCTCCAAGATTGCATTCAATCTGGATGACACCACCGACGTCATCACCAACGACATCTACCTGAACAGCGCTTCCATCGTAGCATACAGCGATGCAACCATCAGCGGTGATGTGACTGCACAGGGCGTTTGCCACATGATTGCCTCCGACGGCAAGACCCTCAATGTGGATTCCACCATTATCGGTGGAGCCGAAAGCATCATCTCCATGGATCCCACCTACCGCGTAACGGGCAACAATGGCTTGGTCGTGCTGAATGCTGACAACAGCAGCTTCGATGGTACTTGGGTGGTAGGTGTAGGCCACGCTTTGGAAGCCAACCATATCAACGCTCTCAAGAACGCAGCTGTGGCAGGTTCCGAGGACATGGCAACTGACTTGCGCTTGGGTAGTGGCTCCGATTACTACTACGCCGATGGCGTGAACGACATCCTCAACATCAAGTCTGTTGATGGTGCCATGAAGACTCTGGAGCTGAACGGCAACGACGTGTATGACTCCAAGGGTGTGATTGGTAAGAATGTCTCCCTTGTCATGGATGGCAATGGTTCCCAGACCTTCTCTGCTGGCAACAGCTTCGAGGCCGGCTACAACGGCTCTCTTACGGTGAGGGACGGCATGCTTGCCTTCCGCAATGCACCCACCAGCTACGACACCATCGAGCTTGCTGGTAATGAGGCTACACTCGGCGTGGGTTACTACGACTACTCCACTCCTGGCAAGTTTGGCACCTATGTGGCCAACGACTTGGGCGTGAGCGGTGGTCAGACCCTGCTTGTGACCCAGACGGGCGCCATGATTAATGGTAACTTGGCACCCTCCTCTGGTGGTCAGATTACCTTGGGTACGGAGGATAAGACTTGGGCTGCCAAGGGTGGTTTGAACATGTATGGCCAGGCTCTCAAGCTGAATAGCTCTGATTTGGCTGCTCTCACGGTGAACCTGTCTCCCTTCTTGAAGGAAGGTGACTATGTGGAACTCTTCACTCACGTGGGCGAGTTCAACGTGGACGGCCAGATCATGACGATTGATGACCAGCTGGGCTTCTTGGAAGACTACTTCATCTGCGACGACATCAACCTGGCCCGCGCTCAGTTGGAACTGACGGCTTCTGGCACATTGCGCATCAAGCTCATCAATGACTCCGACGGTATCTACTACGAATACCAGGGTGGCGGTGAGTGGAACAACGATGATGCCAATAAGATTTGGTCCACCAAGGATGAGCAGACCGCTGCATACTCCTATGTGTCTGGCGCAGCTGCATACTTCACCAACGACCAGAACGAGACCGTGTCTGTGACCGACAGTATCGTGGCTCGTGAAATGGCTGTGAAGAACGGTAGCTACACCTTCGACCTGACGGAGGGTAACGACCTGACCATCACCGACCGCTACTACGAAATGGATGGTGGCGTGGTGACCTTCGAACTCAATGCCAAGCAGACGACGGATGCCGCTGGCAACCCCGCTTCCGATGGCGCTATCCTGACGGTGGAGGCTGGTATGGGCGACATCTCCGACACCAAGGTGATTGGTGATGGCGACACCGCCAACCGCCTGATTTTGGGTGGTACTACCAGCATGAGCGACAACGCTCTCTTCGAGGATGTCGACTTGTTCTTGGATGGTGAGCACAGCGAACTCAACCTGGGCGACACGACCGCTACCAAGCTGCAGGCTCTGGGCGGTGAAGGTACCATCACTGCAGATGGTGGTAAGCTCACCATTTCCAACGTGAAGGACGGTGTGTTCGTGGGCTCTCTCCTTGCCGCCGATGAAGCCAACACCACTCCCGGTGCCAACACCCTCATCATCGAGGCTGGCGATGCTTCCAAGAAGCAGATCTTCTCCAACGTGACGACGGACGACAGCTGGAGCATCGTGAACAACGGTGTGCTTGAGCTCAAGCCCACGGAGGACAGCAAGCTGCACAGCTTGACTCTGGGTGCCAACTCTGTCACCGACATGACCGTCAACACGGACAAAGACCAGATTTTCGGCCTCACCGAATTGGCTGTGGAAGAAGGTGCCACGATTACCCTCAACAGCACGGGCAACGCTCCCATCATGAGCGGCGCAGGCACGCCTGGCACTAGCTACTTGGTGCTTGGTACCTTCGACGAAGACTCTCTTGAGCTGGGTGCAAACGGTTTGCTGAAAGTCGAAATCGGCACGGGTTCTGCTTACCTGATGGTAGACAAGAGCCAGGATGCATTCTTGGAGCTTGTGTACAACACCGCCACCGGCTACAATGAGTTGGTGCTCAAGGCTAAAGTTGACGATACCAACAAGTTCGCTCCCTTGGTGGAAGGCGATTCGAACGCCATGGCTGGTGCAGAGATGCTCTGGTCTCCCGAGGCAATGGCTCACATCGCTGCTGAACCCGAGGGCGACATGGCCAAGGCCTTTGCCGCCGCAGCCGAAATGGTGACAGGCGCCAATGTGGATAAGGATGCCGTTTCTCAGGCTCTGGCTGCAGTGGCCGGTAGCAGCACCGCCGTGCTTGGTTCTGCCTTCTCTGCCGATGTGGAACGCCAGCTCAAGGCCATCCGCAACCGCACCACCACCATGGGTGTGAACCAGTGCGAGGTCAACGAGAACATGCCCTACTACAACGCCTGGATCAACGCCGAAGGCAACCACCGCGAACTTGACGCCGATGGCTTGGCCGCTGGCTACACCCACGACAGCTGGGGTGGCACTGTGGGCTTCGACGTGGACGTGACTCCCTCCCTGACCATGGGCTTGGCTCTCACGGCTATGTACGGCGACATTCAGTCCGATGGTGCAGACAAGGCCGAAGGCGACTTCGACACGATGTACCTGAGCGCCTTTGCCCGCTATGCCCGCAACGCATGGGTTCACACCTTTGTGGCAACGGTGGGTCGCGCCGACGTGACGCTGGATCGTACCGTGAACGTGGGTGGCTACAGCTACAGCACCACCGGCAACACCGATGGTATGGCCTTTGGTTTCATGTATGAAGTGGGCCGCGTGTTTGCCATGAATGAAGAGGGCTCCTCCTGCTGGCAGCCGGTCTTCAATGTGGCTCTGCGCAACAGCAGCATCTCTGGCTACGAAGAAGGTGGCAGCGATGCCGGCCTGACCGTTGGTGACCAGGACTTCACCACCATCACCTTCGGTGTGGGTGCTCGCATGCAGACCATCGTTGGCGAAAACCTGTACAACCGCACTTCCATCTTCGAAGCTCGCGCCTTGCTCAAGTTCGACGTAGGCGATACCGAGGCTGAGGCTACCACCGCCATGATCAATGGCGACGGTAAGTCCTACGCCATCGAAGGTGCCGAGGTTGGCCAAGTGGGTGTCGAAATCGGTGCTGGTATCACCATCCCCGTGGGTGCTGAAGGTGGCGCCATCTTCATGGATGCCTCCGCTGATATCCGCAGCGGTTACACCAACTTCAACGGTACCGTGGGTTATCGCGTGAACTTCTAATCACGGAAGTATACGCTTCGTTTCTCCCTTCTCGCCCCTGTTGCGCTTCCGCAGCAGGGGCGATTTGCATGTGCGCCCATCACACCATGTGTGCAGGGACACAATGCCCCGCAACGCTCTTGTGCCGCACGAGGGGCGGGGCTTGCGGAGCTCGTGTGGGCAGGGGAGATAAAATATTTGGAGCGGCTGATGGCAGCAGGCTTTACTTGAGGGGCTTTCTATAGAAGAATGGAGAAAGCGAGCGCTGGTTGCAGAAATGAGGCTTAGTAAGTTGGAAAAAGCGGCAAAGAAGTAAAAAAGGGACTTGCACATGAGGTGCGGGGATGCTATATCACGGGCGTGATGAGCTTTTTTCTAGTGGCGTTATTTATTTGCACAATGCTGCCGGCGGGCATTCATGAAGAATGGCTGGCTGCTGGTGGTGCTCTGCGGTGGCTGTGGATAAGCCTGGCCACGGTGGGCACATTAAGCGCCCTTGCACTGGTACCGCTGCTTCATTAAACGAAGAGCCCCGGGGAGCCGGGGCTTTTTTATTGACGAATTACGAATTACGATTGACGAATTTTTTGGAACGTCAAGCAGAAGCAATGAGGGCGCGCAGGCGCTGCACGTTGGCGATGGCGGCATCGTGGGCGGGCTTTTGAGCGGTGCGGGCGTAGGCCATGACCTCTGAGGAATGACACCACACCCCGCAAGGCTGCGCGAGCTATAGGAGCAGGCAAGACCGAACCAGAGCCCGGCGAACCGGACAAGATAAGACGGTGGCATGGGGAGACCAATGCTTCGCTTGCTGAGAAGAAAGGCGGGAACTACAGATTTATCACAGCCCACAAAAAGAAATAACTCCAGGCAAGACCCGGAGTCTACGGCCAGACGATACGGAGACGGTACAATCCCCCAATCTACGGACACCGCCCCACTGTTTGACCCTGACAGGCGGGAGTCTGTTGCACGACCGGACTTCAAGAGTAGCTCCGCCCCGTGAGAAAGTCAACCCCGAAAAATCAGAAAAAATGGAGAATCTGCCCACAATCGAGCAAAAGCCCGCACAAGCCCCTGTAGCGCCGCGCGGGGCTTTCAGGGGTCGGAGTAACCCACGGCGCCCGATAAGGGCGGCAGAGGGGCGGCAGAGGGCGGCAAAGAATGAATTGCGAAGTACGAATTGCGAAGCAGAACGAGAGAAAGATATGAGCATACCCTCATTTACAGACAAGACAGCACCGCGCGCGCCGTTTAAGCCCGGAAGTGTGCCGGGGGCGGCATGGTTTAACATCGAGACCGTATTCTGCCACGCGTGCCCGAACCCGGGGGCAATGCTGCGGAGCCACGGGCTGCACCCGGAGGATGGGGCAGACCCGTCTTCGCCAGGAGGCTACGCCGAGGCGAGCCTGTGGGCCGCCTGTGTGGAAGCGGGGCTTGACCGTGAGGTGGCCACGCCGGAGACGCTGGCTGCGCTGGCCGATACATTCCGCGCTGTGGATGCGGATGGGCGCGGTGTGCTGCTGACGGTAGACCATGCGGGGGTGGGCGAGCGCCCGGACACGCGCGCAGCCGGCTGGATAAAGGCGCTGCATGCAGACGGCGGGAAGCTGTGGGCGTGGATTGAGTTGACGCCCTACGGCCACGGGTTGGTGGATAGCGCGGAATTTGCGTTTTTCTCCACGAAGTACGATTACCGCGATTTTAAGCGAACGGAGGCGGGAGCGGAGCCGCAGAGGCTGGATGCATGTGCGCCCATCACACCATGTGTGCAGGGACACAATGCACCGCAACGCTCTTGTGCCGCACGAGGGGCGGGGCTTGTGGAGCTCGTGTGGGCAGGGGAGATAAAATATTTGGAGCGGCTGCTGGCAGCCAAGCCTATGCTTGACAGGGGGCGCTGGAAAGTGCATAATTTGTTGCAGAATGAAAGAGTACTACTATCTGGATATAAACCGCAAAGTATGTGGCCCGCACAGCGTTGAAGAGTTGGCAGCTATGCTGAAGGCTGGCAGCGTGGCGGCCGATACAGAAGTGGCATCACCAGGCGATGCTCGCTGGGTGTTTCTGGGTAGTGTGGTGACGCAGGAACAGGTGAGTGCCGTCCAATTGCCGCCTGTGCCTGCGGTGGAGGGCGCGCCTGGCAAGTGCCCTAGCTGCAACACAGAGCTGAAGCTTGCGGATGATGCCTTGCCTGCCAAGTGTCCGGCGTGTGGGCGCGTGTTGCGCGCGAAACGGGGTGGTTTTTGGGAGAATTTGTTGCTGCCCCTGCGCTTGTATGCCAAGTTTAGCGGGCGCGCCACACGCGCGGAGTTTTGGACATTCTCACTTGTTTATACCTTTGCGTTGTGCGCATGCATCATCGGCGGGCTGATTGTAGCCATGGTGGCGCTGTGTAATGAACAGCGAGAGTTGCTTAATGGTTCATGTGCCTTTATCATGTTGACATGGATTGTGAGTATGCTACTCTTCATTTTACCCTTGTCGGCGGTGCAGGTGCGCCGCTTGCACGATGCTGGTTTTTCTGGTAGGTGGCTGGGAGCAGCGTGGCTGTGCAATCTGGTGTATTTAGTCGTTTATCACGTATTGTGCTACGATGAGCGTCAGCAGATGAAAGACATTATCGAGGAAGGGATTCGCGCGGGCGGAGAGAGTGCCTTGAACGCTATTCAAACGGCCATGGAGATGCCTGCGTCTCCTGCCATGCTTGTGAGCAGCATGTTTAGTTTGCTCAGTCAGATGTTGTTCCTCGTGATTTTTGCGTTGAGTTTTTGTGATAGTCAGCGCGGCCCCAACAAGTACGGTCCCTCTAGCAAATACCCCATGGGTTAACCCTTTTTTGATACGATGAAATACTATTATCTTAGCCCCGAAAGAAAGCCCTGCGGCCCCCACTCGCTGGATGAGTTGTGTGGCATGGTGAAGAATGGTCAGATTGCCCCCGCTGTGCTTGTTGCTCGCGAGGGTGATACCGCGTGGCGCGCCTTGTATGAGGTAGCCGCCGAGCAGGGTGTTGATATGAAGCTTGAGTTCAATGCGGGCACATGCCCCACTTGTGAGCAGGCCTTGACTCTGCTTCCCGATGGCATGCTTCCACTCATATGCCCCAGCTGCGGGCGCGCTTTTCGCCCCGTTGCCGGGCGTGAAGATAACCTGTGGTACAACTTCACGCTTGCGCTGCGCCAATATATCAAGTTCAGTGGCCGCGCCACGCGCCAAGAGTACTGGAGTTATATTCTCTTCTCGTCATTAGCATCCTTTGTGCCGTTTATGTTGATGGTGCTTGTGGGAGGCGCGCTTGTGACGATTGCGGCAGCGCAGGGTGAGGAGAGCGTGGCCGGGCACATGGTGGTGATGGCAGCCTATGTGCTGAATTACATCATTTCTCTGTTTTTCCTGCTGCCCACATACGCGGTGTTGGTACGCCGTCTGCATGATGTAGGCTGGTCTGGCAAGTGGGTTTTAGGCGTGATAGGCTTCTTGGTGCTGAGCGTTGCGTGCTTCTCCGTAGGCATGCTGTTGGCGTTTGATGGCGACGAGGAGAGCGTGGGGCCCGCCTCGGTGGTGCTGTGGATTGTGGCAGGCCTGAGCTACATCTCCTGCATTGGCTGTTTGATTACGTCGTTTGTGCTGTGTTTCTTCGACAGCCAGCGCGGGCCAAACAAGTATGGCCCTTCGCGTAAGTATCCGATTGGTTGATAGATGACGACTCTCCCCCAGCCTATCTTTATACTTGGCCCGACTGGTTGCGGCAAGAGTGCTGTGGCTGTGGCTCTGGCAGAGCGGTTGGCTCGCGCCGAAATTGTGAGTGCTGATGCCTATCAGGTCTACCGCGAGATGCCGATTCTGACGGCGGCGCCTTCTGCCGCAGAAATGGCGCGGGTGCCGCACCATTTGGTGGGGTGCATGGGGGTGCACGAGAGCAATGATGCCGCTACGCATGCGCGCAAGGCCCAGACCTGCATCGAGCAGATTCAGCAGCGGGGACTTGTGCCGATTGTGACAGGGGGCTCTGGGCTCTACGTCAAGTTTATCTCACATGGCATTTCCCCCGCGCCGCCCTCCGATGAAGCGCTGCGGGCCGAGCTCACGGCCTTGCCGCTGGAGGAGGTGGTGCGCCGTTTGCAAGAGGCCGATCCCGAGGGCGCAGCTGCTACGGATTTGCAAAACCCGCGCTATGTGGTGCGCAATTTGGAGATTGTGCTGGTGGGTGGCAAGCCTCTTTCGTACTGGAAAAATAACTGGATACCAGAGCGCGCCGCGGGACCCGGCTTTTGCTTGGTGCGCGATACGGTTGATTTGGATGCCCGCATTGCTCGCCGCGCGGCGGCTATGGCCGAGCAGGGCGTGCTGCAGGAAGTGGAGCAGTTGCTGGCTGCCACGGAGGGCGGGAAGACGCTTTCCCACACCGCGGTGCGCACCCTGGGGTTGGAGCAGGTGCAGCGCTACCTAGCGGGTGAGTGCTCTTTGGCAGATATGGTGGCAGAGCTCGCCCTTGCCACCCGCCAATATGCCAAGAGGCAGCGCACTTGGCTGCGCCGCGAAAAGTGGCTCACGCCTGTGGAGGTGGCGCCTGAGGACAGCTGCGAAGCCGTGTGCGCGCGGGTTCTCTCTGCTCTGGGGGTGGCCTGAGCCGCTCCACTTACAGCTTGGGGATAGCGGCGAGCAGGGTTTGCGTGTATTCTGCTTGCGGGCGGTGAAACACATCATCTGCGCTGCCGTATTCTACAATTTTGCCGCGGCGCATCACGGCTATTTCGTCGGCTATGTAGTGCACCACGGATAAATCATGCGAGATGAATATCATGGTGAGCCCCATATCGCGTGTCAATTCACAAAGTAGATTGAGAATTTGGCTTTGAATGGAGACATCGAGCGCGGAAACGGGCTCATCTGCCAGCAGGAGGGCGGGTCGGGGCGCAATGGCTCGCGCAATGGCGATGCGCTGGCGCTGCCCCCCCGAAAACTCGTGCGGGTATTTGTACATGTGCTCCGGGCTGAGCCCCACGCGCTGCATCAACTCAGCGACGGCTTGCTCGCGCTGGGCGCGGGGCAGGGGGGCGCGGCTGCTCAGCGCTTCTAAGAGGGTGGAGAAGATGCTGAAACGTGGGTTGAGCGAGGCGTAGGGGTCCTGGAAGACCATCTGAAAGTCCAGCCTGCGGCGGCGTACCTGTGCAGGGGAAAGGGTGGTCAGGTTTTCGCCGTTGAGGGTGATGCTGCCAGCGGTGAGGGGCTGCAACTGCATGATGGCGCGCGTGAGGGTGGATTTGCCGCAACCCGACTCCCCCACTAGGCCCAAAATGCGGCCTTTTTCCACGCTCAGGCTCACACCATCTACCGCCCGCACCACCTCGCCCGTGGTGCCCCATGTGTTGCGCACGGGGAAATGCACGCAGGCATCGTTGATTTCCAGATAAGCCATCAGCGGTCGAGAGCGTAGCGAGCGGCGGCCACAGCCATGAACACGGCTGTTTCCACGCGCAGGATGATGGGGCCAAGTGAGGTGGGACAGTAGCCGGCTTGCTCGGCCGCGGCATATTCTGCGGGGGAGAAGTCCCCCTCGGGGCCAATGAGGATGGTGGCGCCTGTTTCCCCTGCGTTGCGAGCGGTTTCCAGCACGGTGCGGAGCGGCTGGGCGTGCTCCACGATGGCGCATTGCAGGCGCAGGCCGGGCAAGTCTTGGCGCTGCAAGAAAGAGGCGTAGCTCTGGGGTGTTTCCACCACGGGCAGGGTGTTCACGCCGCATTGCTTGCAGGCTTCGAGCACAGTGCGCTGCCACTTGCTTGTCTTGGCGGCAGCCTCCTTGGCATCGAGACGCACGATGGTGCGCTCGCTGATGAGCGGCACGATGCGGGATACCCCCATCTCCACCGCTTTTTGCACAATCAAATCCATGTTGCCGCCCTTGGGGATAGCCAAGGCCAAGGTGATGCTTGCCACGGGGGGCATGGCAGGCAGCACCTCTTCTACCTCCAGCTGCAGGTGGCTACCGCGTGCCCCGCATACTTTGGCAATGGCAGAGTGGCCATCGCCATCGAACACTTCGCAGCGGTCGCCTTCCTTGAGCCGCATCACGCGAGTCGCGTGGTGAGCTTCCTCCCCTTCGACCAGAAGGAGACCTGCGGAGAAATCAGCATAGGGTAAGTAGCAGCGGTGCATGGAGAGAGTTGTGTGTGCTTAGGGTGGTTGCCTCACGTCTGGGGGCTGTTATTTCATGTATTTGGCGGCCTTGTTGAGGAAGGCGGTGGCTTCGGGTTGGTTGGCGGCCTTGAGGGTGGCCGTGAAAGCCTCCAGCGCTTTCTTCTGGGCAGAGCTGAGCTCGGTGGGCGTTTCGACCTGGATTTCTACCATGAGGTCGCCGCGCGAGCTGCTCTTGAGGGAGGGCATGCCCTTGCCGCGCACACGGAAGATGGTGCCGCTGGTGGTGCCGCTGGGCAGCTTGAGTTTGGCTGCGCCATCCAGCGTGGGAACGGTGAGCACCCCACCCAAGGCACCTTCTGCAAAGGTGACGGGCATGGTGCAGTGCAAATCCATGCCATCGCGGGTGAAAATCTCGTGCGGCTGCACCTCCAAGAAGACGTAGAGGTCGCCCGTGTTGCCACCATGAAGCCCGGCATCACCATTGCCGCTGGAGCGGAGTTTTGTGCCGTTGTCCACGCCTGCGGGGATGTGCAGGGTTATCTTCACATCCTTGTGCACGCGGCCTTCGCCGTGGCACTTGGAGCAGGGGTTGGAGATGGTTTGGCCAGCGCCGCGGCAGCTGGGGCAGGTGCTTTGCTGCACAAAGAAACCACTCTGGCGGGTGACGACACCCGTGCCATGGCAGGTGGGACACTGCTTGAAGCCTGCGGTGCCATCCTTGGAGCCTGTGGCGTTGCATGCATCGCAGGGAACGAGTCGCTCAATCTCCAGCGTCTTTTCGCAGCCGTGGGCTGCTTCTTCCAAGGTGATGTCTAAATCATAGCGCAAATCGGAGCCTGGCTGGCGCGGATCGGCCTTGCGGCGAGCGCCACCACCGCCAAATCCGCCAAATCCCCCCATGCCACCAAACATCTGCGCAAAGATATCCATGGGGTCGGTGAACCCACCAAAGCCACCTGCGCCACCGCCCGCGCTGCCCATGCCGCCGTTCTTGAAGGCCTCGTGCCCCATGCGGTCGTATGCAGCGCGTTTGTCAGCATTGCTCAGCACCTCGTAGGCCTCGCCCACTTCCTTGAACTTTTCTTCGGCTTCTTTGTTATCCGGGTTGCGGTCCGGGTGGTATTTCATGGCCAACTTGCGGTAGGCCTTTTTGATGGTGGTGTCATCTGCATCGCGCGCGACACCCAGAACCTCGTAGTAGTCCCTAGACATAGTGGTGATGAGAAATTATTTACCTTCTTCGATGGGGGCAGCCGTCACAACATTGGCAGGGCGCAACAAGCGGCCCTTCAGGTTGTAGCCTTTGCGCAGCACGCGCAAGATGGTGCCTTCGGGTTGGTCGGAGGGTTCGCTCTGGATGGCCTCGTGGATGTTGTGGTCAAACATTTGGCCGGCCTCGGTGGGGATGTATTCTACACCTTGGCTGGTCAAGAAATCGGTGAGTTGCTTTTGCACCATGCTCATGCCAATGTAAATCATGCTGCTGGTGTCTTGGCTGGCCATCTGCATGCCCATCTCAAAGTTGTCGACCACAGGCAGCAGCTCTTCCAGCAAGCCACGGGTGGCGTAGCGGGTGAACTCCTCGCGGTCCTTGATGCAGCGCTTGCGGTAGTTGTCGTACTCGGCCGCGGTGCGCAGGGCCAATTCGCGCCATTTGGTCAGTTCATCCGTGGCGGCAGCGGCCTCCTCGGGGTTGGATTCGTCTACAGCTTGGGCGTATTCTTGCTCGGTCTGCTCTGGCTTTTCGCAATCGCAGGGGTCGCAGCTTTCAGCATTCTTTTGGGTTTCTTCTTCGCTCATGTGCGCATGATAGCGTACGCGCGCGGCGCTGTCAACGGCTCGGTGTGCCATGATGCGCAAATTGAGCCGCCGCGCACGTGCCGCACGCCCCCCCTTTTTGTGCAGAAAATCACATTTCTATGCAAAAAATGCGAAATTCGCTTGACAAGTTAGTGTCGTGGGCGTATACTGCCGCCGTTCCAAGAACCTAGGGCTATGGTGTAATTGGCAACACATCGGTTTCTGGCACCGCTATTCGGGGTTCGA